>JAUCCG010000018.1:0-19378 GCA_034676465.1 Brevundimonas sp.
AACTGAACCTGTTCATGTCGATGGGCGGCGGCAGCACCGGCCCCTATCAATTCCATTTCCGCCAGCAGGACGGGGCGGTGAAGCTCATCGGTTACGACCACACCAACGTCGAGCGGATGAGCGGGGCGACGACGGCGGTCAGTGTAATTTCCTGACCGGACGGCGCACCGACACGACCGGGCGCATCGACTCCGCGATGGAGACGACCGTGGCGTCCCGGACGACCGTGAAGCCGTTGCCGCTGGACCAGGTCGGTGACGGTTTCAGCTTTGAATATGACCGTCTGACACCCCACACGCCCTGACGATTTGCCGGAGCCCGACGGCCGATGACCGATGCCCAGCGCCTGTTCGGTGTGAGACTGCTGCACACGGTCATCTATGTCGTGATGGCCACAGCATCGTTGCTGGTGCTGTACGGCGGGATCAGCGGAGCGGCCGGTACCTGGCTGACGGTAGCTGTGGCCCTGGTGGTGATCGAGACGCTGGTTTTTGCCGCCGGTGGTCTGAAATGTCCGCTGACTGCGGTGGCGGTGAAGTACGGGGCCGGTCAGGACGGGCTGTTCGATACCTTCCTGCCTGAACGGATCCACCCGTCATACCTTTCGCATCTTCGGCCCCATCATCCTGCTGGGGCTGTTGCTGCTCGCCGTTCGGCAATGGTCGGCCGCCGGATAGCGGTTTAGGCCTCTGCGGCGATTCCGTCCGTCACCGCATAGACCATGACCCCGGTGGCCACGGCCAGGTTGAGGCTGTCGGCGCGGCCGCGCATCGGGATCTTGACGTTGACGTCGCAGGCGGCGGCGAGAGCGTCGGTCAGGCCGGCCTGTTCATTGCCCATCAGGATCAGGGCCGGGGCCCGGACCAGGGGCGTCGCGATAGCCGTGAATGGCATCCAGCCGCGTGCCGATCACGCTGCCCGGCCAGCTGGCGCGCCGTTCAGGAAGGCCTCGGCGGTGCAGCGGGCGATGGAGACGGCGAAGACCGAGCCCATGGTCGCGCGCACCGCCTCGACCGAATAGGGATCGACGCAGTCACCGATAGGATCACCCCGCCGCAGCCGGCGGAGTCGGGCGGTGCGGATGATGGTGCCCAGATTGCCCGGGTGCGGACCTGTTCCAGCGCCACCCAGCAGGGGGCCGAGGCCGGGTCGATGTCGGCCAGTTTGACGAAGGTCTGGTCGAACACACCCAGCACCGTCTGCGGATTATCGCGACGGCTGATCTTTTCGAGGATCGGATGGGTGACGGTGACGACCTCGCCGCCGGCGGCGCGGGTCTCGGCCATGGCCCGGTCCAGCAGCGGATGCGGGCGCGCCTCCATCCCGACCATCAGCAGGGTCGGGGTCCGGCCCTGGTCCAGGGCCTCGCCGATGAATTTCAGACCCTCGGCCAGGAAGCGGCCGGTGGCCTCGCGTTCCTTGCGCATGTGCAGGGCGCGCACGGCCTTGACCGTGTCATTGGTCAGGGAGGTGATCAGACGGTCGTCGCTCACCGGTCGCTCCAGCGCGAGAAGAAGCTGAGGCCGATGGCGCGGCCGTCCCTGCCGTCCTCGGCCAGGGCCAGTTCGCCCCAGTCGATCCGACCGCCCCGGGTGGCGGTGGCCTCGGCCATCACATGCGCCAGCGACAGGCCCGAAATGCGGGCGGCATAGGCGTTCAGCAGCAGGAAGGAGGCGTCGTCCGACAGCAGGGCGGCGCAGTCGGTGACCAGACCGGGCAGGTCCTCGAACAGCCGCCGAGACCTCGCCGGTCGGACCCCGCCCTGTATTGGGCGGGTCGAGGATGATGCCGTCGTATTTCGAACCGCGCCGGACCTCGCGCGCCACATCTTTGCGGGCGTCCTCGACGATCCAGCGGATGGGCGGTCGGCCATGCCGGACAGTTCGGCGTTCTCGCGCGCCCAGGCGACCGACTTCTTGGAGGCGTCGACATGGGTGACCTCGGCCCCGGCGGCGGCGCAGGCCAGGCTGGCGACGCCGGTGTAGCCGAACAGGTTGAGGATCTTCGGGCGCGGCCCGTCCTTGCGTTCGCGGACCAGGGCGCGGATGCGACCGTCCAGCCAGTCCCAGTTGGCGGCCTGCTCGGGGAAGAAGGCCAGGTGGCGGAAGGGGGTGAAGCGGCTGGTGAAGCGGACGTCACGCCAGGCGAGGGGAAAATTCTTCGATCGGGCCGCCGGCGAAGCGCCAGCGGCCGTCATCATCCTCGTCCTGCGGATCGAATACGGCATCGGCGCGGGTGAAGGCCTCGGGGTCGCGCGGCGACCAGAAACACTGCGGTTCTGGCCGGACCACGGTGAAGCGACCGTAGCGCTCCAGCTTGCGACCGTCGCCGCTGTCCAGCAGGGCGTAGTCGGGCCAGCCCCGCGTGACGAGGGTTTCGGGCGTGGGAGAAAGAACCGGAGGCATCCGCGCTGATAGGCGCTCAGGCAGCCTGTCGTCCAGAGTCGCTGGCAGCGTCGGTGTCGACGGCCTCCACGGGATCGGCCCTGTGCCGGGTCTTGTCCCAGGCAAAGGGTTCGCGGATCAGCCGCCAGACGGCGTGGACGAAGGCGAGGCTGAGCAGGGACCAGTAGGCGGGGGCGGTGACCATGTCGCCCAGATGATAGGGCAGACCCGCCCGCTTCGCCCCGACGGCGCAGGTCAGCCACGCGGCTGCGACGCCCAGCGCCAGTACGGCCAGGGCCAGTAACGGTGTGGCCGGTGACAGGCCCGCGAACCCGGCGACGAGAACCGCGGACCCGACCCAGGCCAAGGATCCGCATGCAGGGCCGCCGACACCAGGGCCACCCCCAGGGTCATGACCAGCGAGACCAGACCGCGCAGCCCCAGGCCGAACGGGTCGCGATTGTGCACCCCCCAGGTCTGCATATAGCCCTTCAGCCAGCGCGTTCGCTGCGGCAACCAGTGTTCCAGCGGGCCGGGCGGGGTCTCCCGTGTCGGGCTGGTGATCAGTCCCTGTCGCCAGCCGTGTCGCCACAGGCGAAAGCCGAGATCGGCGTCCTCGGTCACGTTCCAGGCGTCCCATCCGCCGACGGCGCGCAGCACATCGATCCGGAAATGGTTGCTGGTTCCGCCCAGGGGGAAGGGCAGGCCCATGCGCACCAGACCGGGCAGGGTGACCTCAAACAGGGCGGCGTATTCGGCGGCGAACTGACCCTCAGAAACCCCCGTCCGCCCGTCACCGGTGCGGATGCGCAGCGGGGCCTGCAAACAGGCCAGACGGCCGGTGTCGTCGGCGGCAAAGCGGGCCGCGGCCTCGCGCAGCTGCCCCGGATCCGGCGCGTCCTCGGCGTCATAGACGGTCAGCAGCTCGCCGGTGGCCCGGCGCAAGGCGTGGTTGAGCGCCCGGGGCTTGGTCCGGGGCACACCGGGCGGCACCAGCAGCAGCTTCAACCAGGACGGCGGGCATGCGGCGATGACCGCCTGGATTGTCGGATGATCGTCAGCTTCCAGCACCAGCCAGCCGTCCAGCCGGTTTCGGGGATAGTCCAGTGCCGACAGACGACGGATCAGTTGCGGTACGATCTCGGCCTCGTCGTGCAGGGCCGCCAGGATCGAATAGCCAGCGGGCGGGCGGCTCTACGCGCGGCGGCTTCCGGCCACTGCACAGAACCAGCAGAAGTCGCCACACCGCACAGACCAGAAACCCAACTCCGATGCCGACAACAGCGGCCCGGATCGTCCCATCCGGCCAGACGACCAGAGCGGTGGTCGTCCCGGCCATGACGAGGCCGACGACGGTGATCTGGATCGGGGTCGCTCCCGTGCGCGCGGCACCATCCGGGACGGCCGGCCGCGCAGGCCGGACGCCGAGCCATCCCCTGTCCGGACCGCTGACCGCCACCATCGCATACCCGTAATACGCGAAATATGGTTAATCATCCGCACAGCGTGTGGTGTTGGCGGTGCGGAGCGAATGCCGCTATTCATCAACCTGGTCCATTGGAGTGCAGGTTTGTCCGGCGTCACCCGTCTCAATCGCCGATCCACACGCAAGCCCAAGGGCGAGGGTCATTCCCGGCGCGCCGAAATTCTGACCGCAGCCGAACAGATCTTCGTCGAGCACGGCTATGAAGGGGCGACGATCCGCAAGATCGCCGATCAGGTCGGCCTGTCCTCGACCGCCCTCTATATGCATTTCTCCGACAAGCAGGAGATCCTGCACGAGATCTGCCGGGAGTCGTTCGAGGCCCTGATCACCCTGAACCAGGCGGTTCTCGCCGAGTCCGGCGAACCCGAGGCCCGGATGCGGCGGATGATGGAGGCCTATGTCGCCTTCGGCTTCGCCAATCCCAATGCCTATCGACTGGTCTATCTGACCCGGCCCCTTCAGGCTCCCGACGGCGGAGAGACCGTCGCCCAGCAACTGGGCGCCGAATTGTCCCGGTCCTTCGAGGCCGTCGTTGAGGACGCCGAGCAGGCCGGGCGGCTGCGCGGCGGCGCGCGCGCGACGACCCAGGCCCTGTGGGCCGGCGGGCATGGAGTCGTTTCCCTGATGATCACCAAACCACATTTCGACTGGGTCGATCGCCAGACCCTGGTGAACACGATGATGGACGCCCTGTTCATGGGGTTGCTCAAGCCGTGAGACCGCGGGTCCTGGCGATGATGGCGGCGCTGGCCTGGCTGGCCGCGGGACCGACGGCGGCAGCCCCGTTGCGGGTCCTGTCGCTGGACCAGTGTGCGGATCAGTATGTGCTGGCCCTGGCCCCCGAGGCTGAACTGGCCCTGTCGCCGCGGGCGGACGATCCCGAACTCCCGGCTGCGTGAGGCGGCACAGGGACGGCGGCAGGTCCGACCGACGCTTGAGGCCGCCATCGCCTTTCAGCCCGATATCGTGGTGCGCTACTGGGGCGGCGAGCCCCGACTGCTGGCGGCACTGGAGCGGCGCGGCGTGCGGGTGCTGCTGATCGACGACGCGACAGACATGGCCGGGGTGCAGGCGACCCTCCGCCAGGTTTCGGCCGGTCTGGGCCGGGCCGGGCGGGGCGAGGCCCTGATCCGGCACATGGACGCCCGACTGGCGACGATCGCGCCGCCGACGGAGCCCCTGCCCGGGGCCCTGTATCTGACGGCCGGGGGCTTCACCGCCGGTCGTGACACCCTGGTGGGCGCGATTTTCAGGGCGGCGGGTTTCGCCAATCTGGCCGGGTCCCCCGGTTTCGCGCCGGTCAGCGTCGAGCGGATCGCCCTGAACCCGCCGACCCGCTTCGTGCTGGGCTTTTTTGACCAGATCCGGGCCGACTGGCGCGGGCCCGGACGCCATCCTGTGGTGCGTCGCGCCGCCGCCGGACGGGTCGCGGCGCGCCTGCCGGCCACGGTGCTGTCGTGTCCAGCCTGGTTTGCCGCCGACGCCGCGGCGATGCTGGCCCACCCGCAATGAGCGCCGCCGGGACCGCCGCGCGGCTGAATCTGCTGCTGGCCGGGCTGATCTTGCTGGGGCTCTTCCTGGCCATCACCTTCGGCGAAAGCCTGTTCGGTCTGGACCAGTACCTCGCCGCCATGACGCAACCGGGTTCGGGTCCGGCCGAGGTATTGTGGCAGGTGCGGGCCCCGCGCGCCGTCTGCGCCCTGGCCGTCGGCGCGGCGCTCGGCCTGTCGGGCGCGGTGATGCAGGGGCTGCTGCGCAATCCGCTGGCCGACCCCGGGGTGCTGGGCGTGTCGGCCACCGCAGCCCTTGGCGCAGCCTCGGCGATCGTGCTGGGCGCGGCCGCCGTGCCCGGCGCGGTCGAGATAGCGGCCCTGGCCGGGGCCGGTCTCGGCCGGACTGGCCCTGATCCTGTTCGCCAGTCGGGTGCGGGCACCCGAGGCGCTGATCCTGTTCGGGGTGGCCCTGTCCGGTTTCGCGGGCGCGGCGACGGCCCTGATCTTCAACCTGTCCCCGTCACCGATCGCCACGGCCGAGGTGATGAGCTGGCTGCTGGGCTCGGTGCAGAACCGCAGCTGGATAGACGTCGCCTGGATCTTGCCCGCGGTGATCGTCTCGGCCCTGTTCGCCGCCCTGGCCGCACCGGGATTGAGGATGTTGTCGCTGGGCGAGGAGACGGCGGCGACCTCGGGCTTGCGGATGGCGCGGATGCGGCTGCTGGCGCTGATCGCGGCGGCACTCGCGGCCGGGGCGGCGGTGGCGGTGGCCGGGGTGATCGGCTTCGTCGGTCTAGCGGCGCCGCATCTGGTGCGCACGGCGATGCGCGGGGATCCGGGCCGGTTGCTGCTGCCCTCGGCCCTGGGCGGCGGATTGATGCTGGTGCTCGCCGATCTGGCGGCGCGGATGACACCGACCGATCAGGAACTGAAGCTGGGAGTGTTCACCGCCCTGGTCGGCGCGCCATTGTTTGCCCTGATCGCCTGGCGGGCGGCGCGGGAATGGCGGCTGTGAGTGTCGTGGCGCTGGAGCGGGCGACAGCCGCAATCGGTCGACGGACGGTGCTGGATGCGGTCGATCTGAGCATCGGTTCCGGCGAATTGGTCGCGCTGTGCGGGCCGAATGGCGCGGGCAAGTCGAGCGCGATCCGCGCCGCCCTGGGCCTGTTGTCGCTGAGCGGCGGCCGGGCCCTGCTGGACGGGCAGGCGTTGCCGGACCTCTCGCCGGGCCAAAGGGCCGAGTGCGCGGCCTATGTGCCGCGGAACGGCGGATCGCCTGGAACCTGCCGGCGGTCGAGGTCGCGGCCCTCGGTGCACCCTGGCTGGCGGGCGAGGCGGCGCTGGACCGGGCCCGGGCCGCCCTGGTCGAGGTCGATATCGGGCATCTGGCGGATCGGGGCGTGTCGGAGATGTCGGGCGGTGAGCGGGCCCGGGTGCTGCTGGCGCGGTTGCTGACGACCAGGGCGCGGGCCCTGCTGGCGGACGAGCCGGTCGCCGGTCTGGATCCGGACGCCCAGCTGATGGTGCTGGAACGGCTGACAACGCGGGCGCGGGCCGGTCAGGCCGTGCTGGTCAGCCTGCACGATCTGACGCTGGCAGCGCGGTTTGCCGACCGGGTTGTTGTCCTGGACCAGGGGCGCGTCGTCGCTGACGGGCCGCCGCTGGAGGCGCTGCGTCCCGAGGTCCTGCGTCCGGTGTTCGGCCTGTCGGCCGTCTGGATCAACGGCCCGGATGGACCGCTGCTGGCGGCCAGTCGCGCTGTGACCGGCCTGGTCTGAACTCAGGGACGATAGGGCCGCGGACCGGCCGAAACCCCACGCGCGATATCGGTCGAGGTGGTCAGCGGCGCCGCCCCACCGTTCAGACGCGCCTTGTAGATGGCCATGTTTTCCATCACCCGCATCATATAGTTACGCGTCTCTGTGAAGGGCGCACATTCAATGAAATCGACCGGATCGATGGACCCGTCACGCGGATCGCCGCAACGGGCGATCCATTGCGGCGGCCGGGCCGGGCCGGCGTTGTAGCCCACCGTAGCCAGCAGCATCGACCCGCCGAACCGGTTGGTCAGATCGCCCAGGTGATAGCTGCCCAGGGTCATGTTGTAGTCGCCGTCCCACAGCCGCTCGGCCGAGAACGGCATATTGAGCTGGCGGGCCAGCCCGCGGCACCGGTCGACAGCAGGGACTGCATCATGCCACGGGCATCGGCCCCCGAACGGGCGCGCGGGTCGAAGCTGGATTCCTGACGGGGTGATGGCCAGGGTGAACTCCAGCGGCGCGGCCCCGGCGACGATCGGGGGGATGCAGGGATCGGGTACTGGCGCTGTGGCATCAGATAGCCGCGCTGACTGGCGGCGCGACCAACCATCATGGCGGCAAAGTCCTCGCCATAGCCCCGCGACATGTCCATCAGCAGCGCCAGATCGGCGGCACCCGGCAGGGTATCGTCGAGGTGATAGGTGAACACGCGGAACAGCGACGCCTCCCCGGTCTCGCCAAGGATACGGGTGGCGCGCACGACCTCGTCAGCCTCGAAGCGGGTGATGTCCGCCTGGGTCGGAACGATTTCGGCGGGCAGGGTCAGGGTGGTGATGCCGGCCTTTTCCGCCGCGAGCTGGCCGTAGAAGGTCTGGATATGCGCCGAGCCCTCAAGGTAGCGCTGGTGGGCCGTGGCAGTGTCACCGGCGGCCTCGGCGGCCCGTCCCAGCCAGTAGAGCGCGCGCCCCTGGGTGATCGGGGTCGAGGACATCGCGCGCAGGGCCTCGAAATGGCTGGCCGCACGGGCGGGATCGTTGAGCCGGACCAGGGCGATCCAGCCGGCGAAAGAATTCCGCATCGACCATCCGTTCGCCGGACGGAAAGCCGTGATTGGCCATCGCGTCATAGGCCGCGCGCCATTCCCGGCGCTCGAGCGCATCGAGGAAATAGTTGCGGCGCTCGCTCCACAAGGTGTTCTGGCCGTCACTGTGATTGGGGGCGCGGGGCAGGGCGGACAGCAGGGCGAAGCCCTCCGACTGACGCCCGGCCGCCCGCAGCAGGCGGACCCGTTCCAGCACGACGGCGGGATCGCGGGCCTGGGCGGGCGTCAGGCCGGCGACGATGAAATCCCCGTTGTAGGCGGTCCGCAGGGCCAGAACCGCCTCGGCCACGGTGCGCCGCTCGGGGGAAACCAGGGTAATCATCTCGCGCGTCGCCGGGCCGTGCGGGCCCAGCAGCAGCATGTCGAGCCGGGCCTCATGATCCGCCTGGGTCAGCCAGCGGCTCCAGCGCGCGAGAATTCGGGCTGGGGCGCGGCGTCAAACGACTGGGTCCGCCACCAGTCGCGAATCAGCGGGCGGGCCTCATCGCCGCGATTTTCTGTTCCAGAGCTCCGGCGAAGGCGATCACGCCCTCGATGGTGGTCGGTGCCTGACCGTCGAAGAAGGCCAGAACGGTGTCGGGTCCGGCATTGGCCAGATCCAGCGCCCGTTCGCCCGCGGCCTCCCGTGATTTGGCGCGGGGCCAGGCGGCGAAGCGGGACTGGGCCGAAGCCAGTTCGCTGAACGACAGCTGTTCGGCCGAGGTGTCGATCAGGGCCCATTCGACCAGCTTGCGGGCGGTCGGGTCGCTGATGCTGGCCATCACAGTCTGGGTGGCGATGACGTCGCGGGCTCGCGCTGCCGCAAGGCCCTGACGGAAAAGCGCTGCGTCCGATTCGGTCAGCAATCGGCCCTGATAGGCCGACGTGGCGACATAGGGGGTCGCCTGGCTACTGATCAGAACGGCAGGATCGGGGGCGAGAATCGCCAGGGCGGCGGCCAAGGTCGTCGCGTACATGATCTTTTCGATCCCCATTCATCCCGGTTGCAGCAGACCAGCGGGCAACCTACCCTCCGGCGCTTCTTATCTGGCGACCATCGCCCGACTTCCACGCAGGACCATCGTTTCAATGACCGTCCCTTTGTTCAAGGGTGTGATCACCGCCCTGATCACACCACTTCGTGACGGAAACGTGGACGAGGGTGCGTTCGAGCGTCTGGTTGAACGCCAGATCGCCGCGGGGGTTCACGGACTGGTACCGATGGGGACCACGGGCGAGAGCGCGACCCTGCATCCGGACGAGCACATGCGCGTCGTTGAGTTGTGCGTGAAGATCGCCGCCGGCCGGGTCCGGATCATCGCCGGAGCGGGTGCCACCGCCACCGACAAGGCGATCGAGCTGGTGCGCCACGCCAAGACCGTCGGCGCCGACGGCGCGCTGGTGGTCACCCCCTATTACAACCGGCCGTCACAGACCGGCCTGGCCCTGCACTATGAGGCGATCGCCGAAGCGGTGCAGTTGCCGGTGCTGCTGTACAATGTGCCGTCGAGGACGGGCGTCGACCTGGCCAACGAGACCGTGGCCCGACTGGCCGTCCATCCCAATATCGTCGGCATCAAGGACGCGACCGGCGATATGGCGCGGCCCAGCTGGATGCGCGCCAATATCGAGGCACCTTTCGATCTGATCTCGGGCGATGATTGCAGTTGCCTCGGCCTGATGGCGCTGGGCGGGACGGGCGTGATCTCGGTTACCTCCAACGTCGCGCCGGAAGCCATGGTGGCCCTGTATGAGGCCTTCGCCGCCGGAGACCTGGCGACGGCCCGCTCGTGGCAGGACCGGCTGATCGGTCTGCACCGGGCGCTGTTCCTCGATAACTCACCCGCCCCGGCGAAATACGCCCTGGCCCGTCTGGGTCTGTGCGACGAGTCCGTGCGCCTGCCGCTGTCCCCGACCGCCGACGCGGTGAAGCCGGCGATCGACCGGGCCCTGGCGGCTGCAGGGGTGATCTGATGGCGTCAGAACAGCCCAGGACCAAGTTGATCGCCGAGAACCGGCGGGCGCGGTACGACTATTTCCTCGAGGATTTCATCGAGGCCGGGATCCAGCTGCTGGGCACCGAAATCAAGTCCCTGCGCGCGGGCCGGGCCAATATCGCCGAGAGCTATGCGGCGGTGGAAGGGCGGGAGATCGTGCTCATCAATGCCGATATTCCGCCTTACCAGCAGGCCTATCGCTTCAACCACGAGCCTCGGCGGCCACGGAAGCTGCTGCTGCACCGCAAGCAGATCGACAAATTGATCGGAGCCGTCCAGCGCGAAGGCCGAACGATCATTCCGGTGAAATTGTATCTGAACGAGTCCGGCAAGGCCAAGCTGGAAATCGCCCTGGCCAAGGGCAAGAAGGTTCACGACAAGCGCGAGACCGAGGCGGCGCGGGACTGGCAGCGCGACAAGGCCCGGTTGATGCGGGACAAGGGTTGATCAGGGGCTGATCAGGCCGTCGGCGTGCTCATGATCGGACGGGCATCGAGAATGCCCGGGCTGGCGGCGACGGCAAAGGCATCCGTTCCGTAAGGTCCGAGCGACGGCGGGCTCAAGCTCTGACCGACGGTCAGGCCGAGAACGGCCACCAGGACCGTCACGATCAGAGCGATAACGGCCACGCGCCGTTCCGTCGCTGAAAACACTCGATCCGATCTGCGCATCCTGTCCTCCCGGTTCCTCACCCGATCAGAGAACGTGATGGCGGCAGACCTGTTCCGAGAGATTTCGTCGGCATCGGCGAGAAGCCGCCCGGCGTGGTGCCGGAGACACAGGCACACCCGTCTGCTCAGTCCTCAATCAGGACCCGGGCACGACGGAACACAGCCTCGAACATTTCGGGGGTCAACCGCCCGGTGTTCGTGTTGAGCCGGGAGCAGTGGTAGCTGTTGAGCAGGATATAGTCGCGAACCGGGGCCTCGACGCCATGGCCCGCAGCGACGGCCGAGGCCGGCAGGTCGAGCGCCTTGAGCACATTGCGCCGCGACACGTCGCCGAGGGTCACGATAACCCTGAGGCGGGGCAGGGCAATCAGACGTGACACGAGGAAGGGACGACAGGTCGCCTCCTCGACCGGAAGCGGCTTGTTGCCAGGGGGCGCGCAGCGCACGGCATTGGTGACCATGCAGTCGTCGAGCTGCAGGTTGTCATCGGACCGGGCCTCGAACGCGCCGGAGGCAAACCCTGTCTTCTGCAACGTCTCATAGAGCAGCCAGCCGGCGTGATCGCCAGTGAACGGCCGGCCGGTGCGGTTGGCCCCGGTGCGGCCGGGCGCGAGACCGACGATCAGCAGGCGCGCCTGCGGATCCCCGAACGAGGGGGCCGCCCCGTTGAACCAGTCCGGATTCTCCCGCGCGTTGACGCCGCGATAGGCGACGAGGCGGGGGCAGAGCAGACAGTTGCGTGGCGGATCGGGCGGAACGGCGGATTTCATGTCTCGGGCTCCGGCGGGAAGGTCCGCACCGAAGGCGGCGTGGCCGGGCTGCGCGGCCGTCCGAACTCGGCCACCAGCTCGGCCAACTCGATGAAATCATCGGCCTGGCGGCGCAGCTCGTCGGCGATGTGGGGCGGCTGGACCTTCAGGGTCGAGACAACGGTGACACGAACCCCGCGGGCCTGGACCGCCTCGACGAGCCGACGAAAGTCTCCGTCGCCGGAGAACAGGATCGCATGATCGATGTGCGGGGCCAGTTCCAGCATGTCGACCGCGATCTCGATGTCCATATTCCCTTTGGTCCGGGTCTGGCCCTGAGCGTCGGTGAAGCGCTTGACCGGCTTGGTCACCACGCGAAAGCCGTTGTAGTCGAGGAAGTCGATCAGCGGCCGGATCGGCGAGAACTCTTCGCCCTCCACCACGGCCGTGTAATAATAGGCTCTCGTCAGCACGGCCCGGTCGCGGAACGACTTGACCATCCGCTTGAAGTCGAGATCGGCATTCAGGGCGCGGACCGTCGAATAGAGGTTGGCCCCGTCGATAAAGAGGGCGACGCGATCGGTCGGATACAGGGTCATGAACACGGACGTCCCGAAAGCGAATGACCCGGTGTCCGTCAAAATCGACGGCGGGCTGGATCTGGATGCTGCAGTCATCGTTGCGCTGGGCAGTAATGACAAGGGGGTCTGGCCGAGCTGTCGGGACGGACTGCAGGCGGCGCTGGCCCGATTCCGTGCCGAAGGCCTGGATATCGTGGCCCGGTCGTCCTGGTGGCATTCCCGGGCCTGGCCGGACCCGACGGATCCGCCCTTCCTCAACGGCGTGGTGATTGTTCGCACTGCCCTGGACCCGCATGCCGTGATGAGTACGCTCGGTCGGATCGAGGAGGCCTTCGGCCGGCAGCGGGGACCGCGCAACGGCCCGCGCACCCTGGACCTGGATCTGATCGCCTACGGTCGCGTTCACGGTGACCTGGACGGACTGATCCTGCCACACCCCCGCGCGGCCGAACGGCTGTTCGTCATGGGGCCGCTGGCCGAAATCGCTCCCGACTGGCATCATCCGGGCAGCGCAGGGCGCGCCGCCGATCTGGCCACGACGGCACCGGTCGGTCGGGACGCCCGGTCGATTCCGGATGACACGGCACCGCAAGGCTAGGGGCCGCGCGCGGAAACAATGCCTCATTCCCGCCCATGCGGCGTTGCACAATCGCGCGTAACGCTCTATTTTGTTCGGTTCTCCCCGTCGCCAGAGGATTTTCATGGCCCGCGTAACTGTCGAAGACTGCATCGAGAAGGTACCGAACCGTTTCGGACTGGTTCTGCTGGCCGGTAATCGCGCTCGCGCGATCGCCAATGGCGCGCCCCTGACCCTCGATCGGGACAATGACAAGAACCCGGTCGTGGCCCTGCGCGAACTGGCCGACGACACGGTCAAGCCGGATGAACTGCGCGAAACGATCATCGTCAGCCTGCAGCGCGTCGACGAGCGCACCGAAGCCGAGGATGAAGCCGAGGTTGTGGCCCTGCTGGCTGAACCGCAGCATATGAACATGGCCGAGGCTGAGCTGATTTGCGCGCTGCAGAGCGACCGTGACGGCGGGCAGGAGGAGCGATACTGACGGCTGAGCCTGCCAACGGTATCACTATCCTGCCGGCGCGGTCGTCAACGGCCGCGACGTCCCTCGAAACTGCCAATCGAAACGATCCTGCGCCCGCGGGCGATGACGCCGCGCCGCGGCGCATCCCGATTCTGCGCCAATTCGAACTGATCGAGGCCGTAAAGGCCTATGACCCGACCGCGGATGAGGCGCTGCTGAATCGCGCCTATGTCTATGCGATGAAGATGCATGGTTCGCAGTTGCGAGCCTCGGGGATCCCTATTTCGCCCATCCCATCCAGGTCGCCGGCATCCTGACCGACTACAAGCTGGATACGGCCAGTATCGTCACGGCCCTGCTGCATGACGTGGTCGAGGACACCTCGGCGACCCGCGACGACATCGCCGCCATGTTCGGTGAGGAGGTCGCGTCGCTGGTCGAGGGGGTGACCAAGCTGAGCCGGCTGGAGCTTCAGGCCGAGCACACCCGCCAGGCCGAAAACCTGCGCAAATTCATCCTCGCCATTTCCAGGGATGTCCGCGTCCTGCTGGTGAAATTGGCCGACCGCCTGCACAACATGCGGACGCTCAAATACGTCAAGCCGGAGAAGCGCGAGCGCATCAGCCGCGAAACCCTGGAAGTCTATGCGCCGCTGGGCCGGTCGATCGGTATCCACTCGATCGCGTCGGAACTGGAAGAACTGGCGTTCGAACATCTCAACCCGACCGCCCGCACCGCGATCGAGCGCCGACTGGAAGCCCTGAAGCTGGAGCACGGCCAGGCGATCGACGGAGTCTCACGCGAGGTGGAAAAGGTCCTGGCCGAGGCCGGGGTCAAGGCGCACGTCTTCGGTCGCCAGAAGACGCCCTATTCGATCTGGCGCAAATTGCAGCGCAAGTCGGTTGGCTTCTCGTCCCTGTCCGACATCTACGGCTTCAGGGTCGTCGTGATGAGCGAGGACGACTGCTACCGGGCGCTGGGGGTCATCCACCGGGCCTGGCCCGTGGTGCCGGAGCGGTTCAAGGACTTCATCTCGACGCCGAAGTCGAACAACTACCGGTCGCTGCACACCACGGTCGTGGGCCCGTCCGGTCTGCGCATCGAGATGCAGATCCGCACCGAGGCGATGGACAGGGTCGCCGAGGACGGGGTGGCCGCGCACTGGGCCTACAAGAACAAGAGCTATGGCTTCGACCAGGAGGCGATGGAGCGCGACGGCGGCCGCGACCCGCTGCAGAACCTGCGCCATCTGGTCCAGGTCATCGAGCACGGCGAGGGCGGCGAGGACTGGGTCGAGCACGCCAAGCTGGAAATGTATCTGGACCAGGTGTTCGTGTTCACGCCCAAGGGGGCGCTGATCACCCTGCCGCGCGGCGGCATGGCGCTGGACTTCGCCTATGCGGTTCACACCGAGGTCGGTGACACGGCCGTCGGGGTCAAGGTCAACGGCGAGCTGAAGCCGATGCGGACCCAATTACAGAACGGCGATGTGGTCGAGATCATCCGCGGAACCAAGCGCGAGATCCCGGCCGACTGGCGCTCGCTGACCGTTACCGGCCGTGCCCGCTCGGCCATCCGTCGCCACATTCGCACCAGCGAACGCGAAGAGTTCCAGAAGCTGGGCAAGGCGACGCTGGAACAGACCCTGGCGCGGGGCGAGAAACTGCTGGCCGAGGTGACGCTGACACCGGTGCTGGAAACCATGGCCATCGCCAATGACGATGACCTGTTCGAGGCCATCGGGCGGGGCCAGCTGTCCGCCGGCAAGGTGGCCGAGACCCTGTTCCCGGCGCTGACAGGCCGGATGAAGGCCGGACCCGGCCGGCGGCGGATCGATGATGAGCAGGCGCGCCTGTTCGTGCGGGGCGGCGGCCTGACGCCGGGCATCAGTATCCATTTCGGCCAGTGCTGCTCCCCGGTACCGGGCGACCGGATCGTCGGAATCCTGGGAGAGGACGTCGGCCTGACGGTCCATACCATCGACTGCCAGAGGCTGGCCGATTTCGCCGATGATGATTCCGTGTGGCAGGATCTGCAATGGACGGCGCATGCGGAGCAGGGGGCAGTGGCCGCGGCCCGGCTGCACGCCACGATGAAGAACGCCCCCGGGGGTTCTGGGCGAGGTTGCGACGCTGATCGGCGAGGCGGGCGGCAACATCCTCAATCTGGTGATGAGCCACCGGCAGCAGGATTTTTTCGACGTCATCATTGATGTCGAGGTCGAGGACGCCAAGCACGCGACCACCCTGATGGCCGCCCTGAGAGCCAATCCCTCGGTCGACACCGTCGAACGGGCGCGGGGATAGGCCTTGCGGCGGGGACCAGTCCCGCTATGACGGCTGCCATGACCTCTGAAGACGTATTGAACGAGTTCCGCGCCGTGGGGGCCCTGCGTGAGGGTCATTTCGTGCTGTCATCCGGCCTGCACAGCCCGGTCTTCCTGCAGAAGAACCTCGTGTTCATGGACACCGCACGCTGTGAGCGGCTGTGCAAGGCACTGGCGCAGAAGATCATTGCCACCGTCGGACCGGTCGACGTGGCCATCTCACCGGCCGTGGGCGGTATCATTCCCGGCTATGAGACGGCCCGGCATCTGGGCGTGCCCTCGATGTACGTCGAGCGCGAGGGCGGGACCTTCAAACTGCGTCGCGGGTTCCAGGTCGAGCCAGGCCAGAAGGTGGTGATGGTCGAGGACATCGTCACCACCGGGCTGAGCTCGCGCGAATGTATCTCGGCGATCAAGGCGGCCGGCGGCGACGTGGTGGCCGCGGCCTGCATCGTCGATCGTTCGGGCGGGCGGGCCGATGTCGGGGTGCCGCTGATCGCGCTGGCGACGCTGGACGTGCCGGCCTGGCCTGCGGATGCCCTGCCGCCTGGACTGGCGGCCCTGCCGGTCGAGGATCCCGGCAGTCGTCGGCTGGCCAAACAGGGCTGAGACGATGCGCGAACGGGTCCGCCTCGGCGTCAATATCGATCATGTGGCCACGGTGCGGAACGCCCGCGGCGGCAGTCACCCGGATCCGGTGCGGGCGGCGCGCGTGGCGCTGGCGGCCGGGGGGCGACGGCATCACCGCCCACCTGCGCGAGGATCGCCGCCATATCACCGACCGCGACATCGAGGCTCTGAGCGCACTGTGCGCCGAGGCCGGTCGGCCACTCAATTTCGAAATGGCCCTGACGGAGGAGATGCTGGCCATCGCCCTGCGGCATCGGCCCCACGCCGCCTGTCTGGTGCCCGAGCGACGCGAGGAGGTGACGACCGAAGGCGGCCTGAATGTCGCCGCCCAGTACGATGATATGGCCCGGGCCGCCCGTACGCTATCGGCGGCGGGGATCCGGGTGTCGCTGTTCATCGATCCGGTCATGGAACAGGTCGAGGCCTCGGCCGCGGTCGGGGCCCAGGTGATCGAACTGCATACCGGCCGGTTCTGCCACGCCGTGGGCGAGGCCCATGCGGACGAACTGCGGCGTCTGGCCGAGGCGGCGCGGCTGGGGCAAGGCCTTGGGCTGGAGGTGCATGCCGGGCACGGCCTGGACTACGCGACGGCAGCCGAAGTGCTGGCCATCCCCGAGATTCGCGAACTCAACATCGGCCATTTCCTGATCGGTGAGGCTGTTTTTATCGGTCTCGACGCTGCCGTCGGGCGGATGCGGGCCGTGATGGACGGGGTCACGGCGTGATCATCGGCATCGGCACGGACCTGTGCGACATCCGCCGCATCCAGAGCTCGCTGGACCGGTTCGGCGACCGGTTCAAACAGCGCTGCTTCACCGAACTGGAGCGCACGCGCTCGGATCGCAAGCCCGACCCGGCCTGGAGCTATGCCAAGCGTTTCGCGGCCAAGGAAGCCTGCGCCAAGGCCCTGGGCACCGGCATGCGCTCGGATGTCTACTGGCGCGACATGGGTGTGGCGAACCGCCCCACCGGCCAGCCGACCATGGCTCTGACCGGTAACGCCGCACGGCATCTGGAACAGCTGACACCGGCGGGGCATGAAGCCCGAATTCATCTGACGCTGAGCGACGAGCACCCGTACGCACTCGCCTTCGTGGTGATCGAAGCCTTGCCGCTGGCGTAATCACGTTATACCCGTTCCGCGGTCAAAGACCGTGCACAACGGCTGGGGGACAGGGGTCACATGAGCGACGAACACAAGACCGACGATGGCCACGAGCCGCATGAAGCGCATCACGCAGCCGATGAGCAGGGCTCCGATCATCAGGACGCGACCCCTGCCGCCACCGAGGACGTGCATCCAGCCGCACCCGTAGCGGACGATCACGGTGATGCGCCGGTCGAAGCCGTCGACCACGGGTCCGACGACCAGGTGGCCCATACCGGGAACGCCCCGGCGGAAGCGACGCACCATGACCATGATCATGACACGCACGCCGTTCAGGAAGAGCATCCGGCCGATTCCGACCACGAGGGTCCGGCCGAACCAGTCCAGCAAGAGCCTGCCCATCATGATTCCGCCCCCCATCACGACGAGCCGTCGGACCACGGCGTGAGCGACACCGCCCCCCTGACCGCTGCGGCCGTGGCCGCGACTGCCGCGACCGCCAAACCGCCCGTCTGGAGCGACCACGGCGACGCGCCGTTCGAGGAGTCCGAGCCCGTGCCCCCGACCACCTCGAAAAAGCGCAAGAAGGCCAAGAAGTCCTCCGACGGCGGCAATGAGTTCCTCGAGATCGTGAAGACAGTTGTCTTTGCCCTGCTGATCGCCCTGGTGCTGCGGGTGTTCCTGTTCCAGCCCTTCACCATTCCGTCGGCCTCGATGGAGCCCAACCTCAATGAGGGCGACTACATCGTCGTGACCAAATGGAGCTACGGCTATTCCAAACACTCCATTCCGGGCAGCCCGGGCCTGTTCAATGGCCGGATCCTGGAGCGGGGGCCGCAGCGTGGCGACATCGCCGTGTTCAAGCTGCCGACCGACAACCGGACCGACTACATCAAGCGGGTCATCGGCCTGCCGGGCGACCGGATTTCAGATGATCAACAACCGGCTGTACCTGAACGGCACGATCGTACCCGACGTGGTGCTGGGCCAGACCGAAGAGGCCGACGCCTACGGCCCGCGTCCGGTGACGCGTCTGGTTGAAACCCTGCCCGGGCGGCCGGTCGTTCACCATCAATGATTTCGGCCCCGGCTTCCCGCTGGACAATACCGAGGTCTTCACCGTGCCGAACGGCTACTATTTCATGATGGGCGACAATCGCGACAACTCGGTCGACAGTCGTGAGCACCCCGAGCGGGGCGGTGTCGGCCTGGTGCCGGCCGAGAACCTGATCGGCAAGGCCCAGATCATCCTGTTCTCCTGGTCACCGGGCGCCTCGCTGTGGGATCCGGTCAGCTGGTTTACCAAGCTGCGTCCGAGCCGGTTCTTCACCGTTCTGGAGTGATGGCCAATCTGCGGGCCGAGGCGGTCGCTGAACTTACGCGCCGTCTCGGCCACGACTTCCGCGACCCGGCCCTGCTGGAGCGGGCCCTGACCCATGCCAGTGTCGGGGAGGGGGCCGTGCGCGACGCCGCCGGCCGCCCGATCCACGACAATCAGCGTTTCGATTTCCTGGGCGACCGGGTTCTGGGCCTGCTGGTGGCTGAAAAGCTGATGCGCGATTACCCCGAGGCTGATGAGGGCGACATGTCGGCGCGCCTGCACAGCCTGGTCGACAAGGTCGCCTGCGCCCGCGTGGCCGAGCGCCTGGGTGTCGGTCCGGCCATGCGTCTGTCGGCCGGGGAATCCCGGCAGGGCGGGCGTCGCCGCGAGAGCGTCCTGGGCGATGCGATGGAGGCCATCCTGGCCGCCGTCTATTTTGATGGCGGGCTGGATGCGGCCCGCCGAGTGTTCGAGGCCAGCTGGGCGGCGGAGTTCCAGGCCAGGCCGACCCGGGCCGTGAGCAATCCCAAGTCGACGCTGCAGGAATGGGCGCTGAAGCTGGGTCGCGCCCTGCCGACCTATCGCGTGGTGGACCGCAGCGGCTCCGATCATGCCCCGACTTTTACGGTCGAAGCCGTGGTAGAAGGCCTCGAAGCCTTGACCGCGACCGGACGATCACGTCAGGAGGCGGAAAAGGCGGCCGCAACGGCCCTTTTGAAACGTGAAGGCTTGATTTGACCGATACCGAAAC
>JAUCCG010000019.1:0-35156 GCA_034676465.1 Brevundimonas sp.
CAAGCCAAACCCTCGGCATGCAGGAACACCCACACCGCGCGGGGCTGGGTCTTGATCCCCCGCTCGGCCAACCTGGCCGCTCACCGCAGCGTGATCGGGCCCGAGGCGATCCGCTCTCGCAGCCACGCGGCCACCTCGCCCGAAAGCGTTCGGGGCTTGCAGCCGCCGATCCGGGCCGGTTCCAGAGACCCGGTCTCGCGTTCATGACGCGCCCATTTCGACAGACACGACGGACTGATCCGAAGAGCTGCCGCGATTTCCCGGTGCGTCTCGCCGGCCGCCTTGCGCGCCAAGGCACGCGATCGAAGATCAACCGAATAGGGAGCTGTCATACATGCTGGCCTCCATCCAGCACGAATGATGAATCAGATCGCTACCGATTTGGGAATCCCGATTCCCGTCAAAAGAGGTCATGCTCTAGACACGTCAATGGCCGGCCCTGCTCGCGATCACCTTCAGTACCGCCCCGGCCGCCAGCTCCGACGGGTCCGGGCGCGCGCCTGCCCATCAGATCCAGGGCCGCCGTCTGCCGCGCCGCCTGGTCCGCCCGGGCGGCGGGATCGTCCAGCAGCCGCTCCGACCTCGGCTGCCATCCGTTCAGGTGTGGCGTCATTCTGGATCAGCTCGGGCGCGATTTCCTCATCGGCGGCGATGTTGAACAGGGTCGCGTATTTGCCGGTGAAGAACGGCCGCATGATCGCATAGCTCAGACCGTCGAAGCGATAGGCGATGACCATCGGGGCCCCGGCCAGGGCCAGTTCCGTCGAGACCGTGCCACTGGTCGCCAGGGCCACGTCACAGGCGCGCATGGCGTCGTATTTCTCGGCCTCCTGCACCAGTTGGACCCGGAACGGCCAGGCGGCGATACGGGCGGCGACCTCGGTGGCCACCGTCCCGGCCGCGACCACGGCGACCTGCAGATCGGCCCGGTCGGCCTTCAGCCGGGCCACGGCCTGCTCGAATACGGGAGACATACGGCTGATCTCGCCGGGCCGACTGCCCGGCAGGACCAGCAGCAGGGGCGCGTCTTCCGCGATACGCCGGCCGGCCCGGAAGCGCGCGCGCCGTCGGCCGCGTCCATATCAACATGCACCGCCTGCGAGCCGACGACGGTGGTCGGCAGGCCCTCGCGCTCGAACCAGGGCGCGTCGAAACTGTACAGGGCCAGCAGATGATCAACGGTCGCCGCCAGGGTCTTCGCCCGGCCCGGCCGCGAGGCCCAGACCTGCGGGCCGACATATTTGATCAGGGGCACACCCGGCAGCACGGCTTTCAGCGCCTTGGCCACGCGGATGGTGAAGCCCCAACTGTCGATCAGCACCACGGCGTCGGGCTTTTCAGCCACCGCCAGGGCCACGGTGTCCGTGACCCGGCGCCTGACCAGTCCATAGGCCTTCAGGCCCTCCAGCCAGCCCATGATCGACAGCTCGGCGATATTGAACGGGCTGTCGATGCCCAGGGCCGCCATCCGGGGCCCACCGACCCCGACAAATGTGATCGGGCCATCGGCCTGCGCCTTCAGCGCCGAGGCCAGACCGGCCCCGAGGGCATCGCCCGAGGCCTCGGCCGCAGCCGACATGATCTTCAGCGGCCGGGTCACTCCCCATCCTCGCCCCAGATGAACAGGCCCAGCCGGTCGGCCGCCTCGATCAGGGCGGGACGGTTGATCAGCATCAGGCGTCCTGCCTGACCGCCGACTCCGGCCAACCCGGCCAGCGCCGCCAGCTCCAGCGTCCGTGTCCCGATGACCGGCATGTCAACGCGCAGGTCCTGGATCGGCTTGGGGGCCTTGCCCAGAGCCCCGCGTGGCGCACCGGGGCGTCCGCGCAGGTCTGCGGGCAGGCCGGCGACACGCATCAGCATCGCGTCCGTGCCTTCCTGGGCCTCAACCGCCAGCACCAGACCGTCGCAGACGACCGCTCCCTGACCGATATCCAGTTCCCCGGCCTTTTCCGCGACATGGAGTGCTTTTTTGAGATCCACAATCTGATCGGCAGTCGGGGTCACCGAGCCCAACGCCCCCGCCGGAAGGGTCTCGCCACCGAGGATGTCGTCGGCCCCCTCGATCGCATAACCTTCGGCCTCGAACACGGACAGGATCTTGCGCAACAGGGCGTCGTCGCCCCGCGTGGCGGCGGCGATGATGCCGGGCAGCAGCGTCGCACCCTTGAGGTCCGGCTTCAGCGTCTTGAAATCAGGTCGATTGACGATCCCGGCGAAACAGACGGACCTGCACTCGGCGGCCTTCAGCGCCGACAGAATACGACCGAACTCGGCCAGGCCCGCGGCGATCCCGGGATAGCGGGCCAGATGCGGATCGGCGAAACCGTTCAGCCTGATCACGAACAGCGGACGCCCCTCGGCCTCGCACCGGGCCGCGATCGCCTGCGGCAGGGCCCCGCCCCCGGCAATCAGGCCGAGGCGCGCGCCCGTCGGGCGATCGACGCTCATTCGCCCGGCAGGCACAGCGGACGCCGCGCATCCGCACGGATGAAGGCGACGATCTCCATGATTTCGGGCAGGTCGGCATAGGTCGTCGCTACCCGATCCAGTCGCTCGGCGAATACACCGTCCGCCTCGAACAGCTCGCGGAAGGCGGCCAGCAGGCGGCGGATCTGGTCCTTGCCATAACCCTTGCGCTTAAGCCCGACGAGGTTGAGCCCATGCAGCCGCGCGTGATTGCCCCAGGCCGAGCCATAGGGGATGACGTCGCGGGTCACGGCGGCCAGACCGCCGATGATCGCCCCCTGCCCGACCCGGCCGAACTGGTGGATGGCGCACAGGCCGCCCAGAAAGACCTTGTCGCCGATCGTCGTATGACCGCCCAGGGTGGCGTTGTTGGCCATGGTCACATGGTCGCCGACGACGGCGTCATGACCGACATGGGCCCCGGTCATGAACAGGCCGTTCGACCCGATCCGGGTCAGACTGCCGCCCTGGGGCGTGCCACGATTGAAGCTGCAATGTTCGCGGATCACGGCATCGGCCCCGATCTCCAGCCGCACGGGCTCGCCCTTGTAGCCGCCGTGCTGCGGATCGCCGCCGATCACAGAGAAGGGATGGATGACGCCACGCGCACCCACCGCCGTGTCCTGCTGGATCACGACATGGCTGGCCAGATGCACGTCCTCAGCCAGGGTCACGCCGGGGCCGACCTGGCACCAGGGCCCGATGCTGACGCCATCGGCCAGGACCGCGGACGGGTGGACCAGCGCCGTCGGATGGATGGTCACGGCTGCGCCACGGTGACGACCATGGCGGCGAAATCGGCCTCGGCGGTCAGCTTGCCGTCGACGAAGGTCTCACCGCGAAATTTGAAGATGTCGCCGCGCTGGCGGGTCACCACGACCTTCATCCGCATCTGGTCGCCCGGCCGGACCGGCTTGCGAAAGCGCACGCCGTCAATGGACATGAACATGATGACCTTGCCCTCGACCGCCACATCCAGTGTCTTGGACATCAGCAAGGCCCCGGTCTGGGCCATGGATTTAATGATCATCACCCCGGGCATG
The DNA here is from genome assembly GCA_034676465.1 of Brevundimonas sp. Taxonomy (GTDB): domain Bacteria; phylum Pseudomonadota; class Alphaproteobacteria; order Caulobacterales; family Caulobacteraceae; genus Brevundimonas. Next base: position 3,513 of record JAUCCG010000019.1, read on the forward strand.
ACCGGATCGATCGGGAAATGGCCCGGAAAGAAGGGCTCATTATGGGTGACGTTCTTGATGCCCGTGATCGAGGTATTGGCGACGAAATCCTCGGCCTTGTCGATCAGCAGAAAGGGATAACGATGCGGCAGACGCCGCATGACTTCGGCATAATCAATCAAAACACTGGCTTCTTCGGTCATTCCGCCTTGTCCTTTGTCGCGGGACTCGCCTTCCGCGACACCTGTCTGGCGAGCCAGACCGCCTCGCGCAAGGACTGGCGGATCGGTTTGGCGGGATAACCGGACCAGGTCTCGCCCGCCGGAATGTCGGCCAGAACGCCCGCCCCCCCCGCAACGCGCGCGCCGTCACCGATGCGGATATGGTCGCCGATCCCCGCCTGTCCGCCGAACATGACATTGTCGCCGACGATGACCGAGCCGGAAATACCGGTGTGAGCCGCCATCAGACAGTTACGGCCGATCACGCAATTGTGGCCGATCATCACCAGGTTATCGATCTTGGTATTCTCGCCGATGACCGTGTCGTCATAGGCCCCGCGGTCGATACAGCTGTTGGCACCGACGCTGACGCCGTCTTGCAGGATGACCCGCCCCAGCTGAGGCACGTCGACCGGGCCGACGCTGGACCCGGCCGCCCCGAATCCCGGCTCGCCGATGCGGGCACCGGACAGGATTCTGACCCGATCACCAACCAGGGCGAAACCGATCGAGGCGTTGGAGCCGATATGGCAGTCACGGCCGATCTGGACGCCCGGACCAATGACCGTATTGGCCCCGATCCGGGTGCCACGGCCGATGCTGACACCCTGGCCCAGAACCACACCGGGCTCGATGATAACGTCGTCATCTTCCAGCAGGGCGCGGGGACCGGCACCGATACCGATCGGCCGGTGCAGAAGCAGGGAGGCGCGCGCCCAGGCCGCCTGCGGCTCTGGCGAGACGATCACGGCGGTGTCCGCCGGAACATGCTCCACCGCAGCTGCCGATACGATCACGCAGCCGGCCGCGGTGCTCTTCAGGGCCTCGGTGAATTTGCGGTCGGCCAGAAAGGCGACAGCGCTGGCGTCGGCCACGGCCAGCGGAGCAACGGCGACAATCGTCCGCTCACCGCCCCGCACGACCTTGCCGCCGATCCGGTCGCCCAGCTGGGCGACCGTCACGGCGGACAGGCTGTCAAAAAAGCGCGGGTCGGGCATCATCTGCCGCCCGATCCCGGACCTATTGGCCCGGTTGCTGGACCGGTACCGGCATGCGGTTGAAGCTCAGCGTCGGCAGGGCCGTGTTCAGGCGCTGGATGGCCAGGTCGGTAACGTCCATGGCCGGGTTCATCATGAACACGCTTTCGCGGCTCAGCAGGATACCACAACCACGCTCCTGATAGATGGCGACCAGGATAGGCTCGACGGCGACCGAAATCAGACGACGCTGCTCGTTAAGCGTATAGCGCAGCTCGTTTTCGCGGGTCTGCTCCAGCTGCTGGGCTTCCTGGATACGCTGCTGCAGGGCCTGGCTACGCGAGTTGCGCTCGGCTTCCGACAGGCTGGCACCGCTGGTCTGCAGGGTCTGGATCTCGGACTGAATCGAGGTGGCGTAGGGGGTCAGTTCACCCTGCACTTCCTGCGAGAGCTGCTCCATCCGGGCCTGAACGGCCTGACCGGCGGTCGACTGGGCCAGCAGACGCTGGTTGAAATAGACGCAAACCCCGGGAATGACCGGGCCCGGATTGGCCGGACCGGCGGTCTGGGCCACTGCGGTGGAAGCGACGAGCGAAGCGAGCGCAAAAGCGCCGATAGCGAACAGTTTCATCTTTGGCCTTTAGAACGAACGGACGGTGCCGCGGTTAGAACTGGGTGGAAGTCGAGAAGCGGAAGGTCTCTGTCTTGTCGTAGTCTTCCTTGCTCAGAATATGGCTAAGGTCGAAACGGATCGGTCCCATCGGTGACTTCCAATGGACGCTGAGGCCGGCCGAAGCGCGGAATTGCAGGTCGTCCACGATACGCGTCGACGGATTGCCGAGCGCGTCGGTCGTATAGCGATCGTCCAGCATGCCCAGGGTACCGACATCGGCGAACACGGACGTCTTGATCCCGTACTGCTCGGGCAGATAGTTCGGAACCGTCAGCTCAATGGTGCCGATCAGGTAGAAATTACCGCCCAGGGCGTCGCGCGTATTCAGGTCACGCGGCCCCATGCCGGCGGTCTCGAAGCCGCGGAAGCTGTTGCCGCCCTTGAAGAAGCGGTCATTGATGCGGATCGCATCACCGGCCCAGCCCGCCACATAGCCGGCTGAAGCCTGGGTCGAGACCACCCACTCCGGCGCGATGCCGTAATAGGCTGAGACATCCGCCTCGGTCTTCACATAGTTCACGTCGCCGCCGATGCCGGCGAAGTCCTGCCGCAGCGAACCGGCCCAGCCACGCGTCGGACGGACCGGATCATTGGTCCGGTTGACCTGCAGGGTGTAGCCGGCCGAGGAGTTGATGAAGGACCCGACCTGGTCGCACAGCGCCGAGGACCCCGTGCCGTTGCAGAAGCCGGTCGGCACGATGATCTCGTCGGCCTTGATGAAGTAGCGGGCGCTGAACAGGGTGAAGGCGTTCAGCGGATAGGACAGGCGCAGACCCGCCCCGGTCGAACGATAATCGTACGACGAATATTTGCTGAGGTCGTAGCGCGAGTGGAAGGCGTCGAAGCCGGCCCGCAGATCCCGACCCAGGAAGCGCGGCTCGGTAAAGCGGAAATCGACCTGCTGACGCAGCGAGCCCCATTCGACCCGGGCCACGACATTCTGGCCGCGACCACGGAAATTCCGCTCGGTGATGCCCAGATTGACGACGAACAAGTTCGACCGAACTGAAGCCGGCGCCGACCGAAAGTTCGCCGGTCGGCTGTTCCTCGACGGTGACGTTGACAACGGACCGGTCGGCGGCGGCCCCGCGCACTTCCTCGACGGTGACGTCCTTGAAGAAACCAAGGGCGCGCAGATTGTTGCGCGACCGCTCCAGCAGGGTGCGGTTGAAGGCATCCCCTTCGGTCAACGCGATCTCACGACGGATGACCGGGTCGATGGTGCGGGTGTTGCCGACGATATTGATCCGCTCGACATAGACCCGCTGTCCTTCGGTGACATTGAAGGTCACATCCACCAGCCCGGTCTCCGGGTTGGCGGTATAGGTCGGGTTGATCTCGACGAAGGCATAGCCGGCCGAGCCGGCGGCGAAGGTCAGGGCGTCGACGGCCCGCTCGATCTTGTCGCTCTCGTACAGGTCGCCGGAGTTGATCGGCAGCAACTGCTTGAGGAAATCACCGTTCAGCCGGTCGCTTTCCGTAACGACCCTGATCTCGCCGAAATTGTCTTTGCGACCTTCATCGACGGTGATGGTCACGCCAAATGCGCTGTCGTCCGGGGCCAGCTCGGCGACCGAGGACACGACGCGGAAATCATAATAGCCGCGGTTGGTATAGAATTTCCGCAGCTGCTCGCGGTCATAATCCAGCCGGTTGGGGTCGTAGTTGTCGTTGGACGTGAAGAAATTCCACCAGACCGACTGCTTGGTCACCATGACCTCGCGCAGATCGTCATCCTTGAAGGCGGTATTGCCCAGGAAGGTGATGGCTCGGATGCCCGTCTGCGGGCCTTCATCGATCTCGAACACGACGTCGACGCGGTTCTGCTCCAGCTGAACCAGCTTCGGCGTGACCGTCGCCGAAATCCGGCCCGACAGCCGGTACAGCTCAACCAGCTTGCCGACATCTTCCTGGATACGGGCGCGGGTATAGATGCCGCGCGGACGGATCGTGACCTCCTCGCGCAGCTTGGTCTCGGTGATCGCGCTGTTCCCCTCGAACACCACCTGGTTGATGATCGGGTTTTCGACGATATCGACGATCAGGTCGCCGTTCTGGGCCACGCCCAGTTGAACGTCGGCGAACAGGCCTGTGCGGTTCAGCGTACGCACAGCGACGTCGAGCACGACCGGATTGACCGTGTCGCCCGGCTGGATCGGCAGATAGGACAGGATCGTGGTCTGATCGATCCGCTGGTTGCCGCGCACCACGATGCGGTTGACGACGGCAGCCTCTTCCTGACGCGGAGCCTCGGGACACCTCGGCCTCGGCCGGGGCCGTCTGGGCTATTGCGGGCGCACCCAGACCGGCCGCGACCGCCAGGGCCAGCAGGCTGGGAACCAGTGACACCTGCCTCAGGGCACGGATACCGGGACGGAGAGCAGCGGACGCATCATTTTGGATCATACGGGAAACCATCGGGGGCTGGCGTCGGCTCATGAGGCGAGCCCGCCGAGGAATTTGAACAGGCTCAGCTTTTGCAGGTCGTTCCACGTCGCGAACAACATCAAACCTACAAGCAAAGCAAGGCCGACGCGATAGCCGACCTCCTGAACCTTGGCCGGGACTGGCCTGCGGGCAACAGCTTCATAACCGTAAAACAGCAGGTGACCGCCGTCGAGAACGGAAATTGGCAAGAGATTTAGAAAGCCAATTCCGATCGAAACTATGGCGGCGAACTGAACCAGCATCAGCGAGACGTTGGCGGCCTGCAATCCGACGTCCGTGGTCGCGGCCGCCGCCTGTTTAGTCACGCCGCTGGCCGCCTTGGCAATACCGAGAGGGCCACTCAGCAGATCCCCGGAACTCCTTGCCGGTGGCGATACGTCCCAGATAGACCATGGTCGTGCCCAGAATGTCGCCGGTCTGCTTGACCGCCTGGCCCAGGGCCTCGTGCGGAGGATAGCGGATATAGGTGACCTCACCGGGCCGCGGATCCCAGCCGACGCCCAGGAATCCCACCCGAACCGGACCTGAAATGGGGTCCTCGCGCAGCTGCCGCACCGGCGTCGCCGTCAGTTTGACCCGCTGGCCATCGCGCAGCACGACGAAATCGACGGGTGTACCGGCCCTGAGGGCCACCACCTGGCCGACGTCGCGATAGTCGGCGATGGCCCGTCCATTGACCTCGATCACCCGGTCCTGGACCTGGAACCCGGCCGCTGCGGCGGCGGTGCCCGGCTGAACCTCGGCAATCCGGGCCGGCACGACGCTGACGCCCAGCCCGGCGAACAGCAGGGTGAAGATGGTGATGGCCAGCACGAAATTCGCCACCGGCCCGGCCACGACGATCAGCGCCCGCTGCCAGATCGGCTTGAAATAGAAATAGTCGCGTTCGGCCCCGGGCCCGTGCTCGGCGACGATCTCCTGGCGTAACGCTTCGATCCCGGCCTGGTCAGGCACGGAAGAGCTGTCCAGATCGCCGGAGAATTTCACATAGCCACCCAGGGGCAGCAGGGCCAGCCGCCACTCGATCCCGTGCCGGTCGGTGCGGCTGAACAGGGTCCGGCCAAAGCCGATCGAGAAGCGGTCGACCTTCACCTTGAAGGCCCGCGCAACCAGGAAATGGCCCAGTTCATGAATGGTGACGACAACCGTCAACACCAGCAGAAACGGGACCACATAGACGAACACCTGTCCGAGCAGGTTCAGCATTACGATCGTCTCTCCCGTTGCCGACGTGGCGACCTGAGGGTCAGGCCGCCCTGGCGAGTCTGCCGATGATGGACTCCGCCACCCGTCGCGCCTCCGCATCCACGGACAGGGCCGCGTCGCAGGCGTCGTCGGAACCGGAACTCACCCCCGAGTTCGTCACGCGCCCCAAGGTGTCGGCGATGACTGCGGCAATATTGAGAAAGGCCAGTCGGCGGTCAAGGAAAGCCATGGCGGCGACCTCATTGGCCGCGTTGAAAATCGTCGGGGCCCCGCCGCCCGCCTGCAGCGCCTGCCGCGCCAGAGCCAGCGCCGGAAAACGGATCTCGTCGGGCGCTTCGAACGTCAGACGACCGAGCGCCGGCAGGTCCAGACGCGGTGCCGGCCAGGCCAGCCGGTCCGGCCAGGCCAGCGCACAGGCGATCGGGGTCTTCATCTCGGGTGGCCCCATCTGGGCCAGGGTCGAGCCGTCGATGAATTCCGACCAGACTATGAATAATCGACTCCGGATGGACCACGACGTCGATCCGCTCGGCCGGCATGTCGAACAGATAGGCCGCCTCAATGGTTTCCAGCCCCTTGTTGGCCATGGTGGCGCTGTCGACCGAAATTTTGGCCCCCATGCTCCAGTTGGGATGGGCTACGGCCCGCTCGGGCGTGATACCGGCCATATCGGCCCGGGACAGGGTCCGGAACGGCCCACCCGACGCTGTCAGCACCAGTCGGGCGACCCGCTCGGGGGCCTCGGCCGGAAACACCTGGAAGATGGCCGAATGCTCGGAATCCACGGGAATCAGATGCCCACCCGAGCGCCGGACCCGCTCGATCAGGGCCGTTCCGCAGCAGACCAGACTTTCCTTGTTGGCCAGGGCCAGGGTCGCGCCCGTGCCCGCGGCGGCCCAGGCCGAGCGCAGGCCGGCGGCACCGACGATGGCGGCCATGACCCAGTCGACCGGCCGGGTCGCGGCCTCAACGATGGCAAGATTCTCCTGCCGCAGTGGCGATTTCCGTTCCGGCCAGGGCGGCGGTCAGGGCCTCCAGCTGGTCCGGCCAGGCGGTGACCACCAACGCCGGTCGCCAGCGACGCGCCTGCTCGGCCAGACGCGCGATATTGGCCCCGCCGGTCAGGACCTCGACCTCAAAGGCTCCGGTCCCGGCCGTCTCGGCGACATCCATCAGGTCCAGCGTCGAGCACCCGACCGACCCCGTCGAACCGAGGATGCTGACACGCCGGCGGATCATGCGCCCCGCTCCAGCAGGATGACGATCAGCCGCCCGCACGCCACCACCACCACGGCGAACATCAGGCCGTCGACCCGGTCCAGCAGACCCCCATGACCGGGGATCAGCGTTCCGGCGTCCTTGACCCCGAAGCGCCGCTTCAATGCCGATTCCCACAGGTCCCCGGCCATGGTGGCCAGCGCCGCCGCCAGGCCCAGCACCCCGCCCCACAGCGGCGTCAGCGCCCCCATGTCCAGCCAGGCGGTCATGATCAGTCCGGCCGTCGCGCCGGCAACCAGGCCACCGGCGAAGCCCGACCAGGTCTTGTTCGGCGAAAACCGCGGCCACAGCTTGGGGCCGCCGACCGTGCTGCCGACGAAATAGGCCATGATGTCGGACGACCAGGCCACGGCGAACACCAGCACGGTCCAGTGCAGGCCCACGGTCGAATCCAGATCGCGCAGCCAGATCAGCAGAACGATCGGCCAGCCGAGGTAGAGGACGCCATAGGCGGCATCCAGTGCCTCCTCGCCGCGGCTGCGCGCAAACATGGCGGCCGCGAACGAGCCGAACACCAGCATGATCAGGGCCAGCGAAAGCTGTCCGGCATGGGCGGTCACGGCGGCCGCCACCAGGCCGAAGGCCACGGCCCCGGCCATGACCCGCCAGGTGCGGGCCGCACTCATCGCTGCCCATTCGACGGCCAGCAGTCCGGACGCCAGCAGCATCAGGCCCAGAAACCAGATCCCGCCGGCCCAAGTGGCCAGCACGGCGGCCGGGCCCAGCACGAAGGCCGAGGCGGCGCGCACGCCGATATCGCCAACCTTGACCGCCATCAGCCGGCCGCGAGAGCCGCGACGCCCTCGATCCCGCCGAAGCGCCGGTCCCGATGACGATACTGTTCCACCACGTCGGCCAGGGCTTCGGGCCCGTAATCCGGCCACAGCACCTGCTGATAGACCAGCTCGGCATAGGCGGCTTCCCACAGCAGGAAGTTCGACAGCCGCCGCTCACCCGAGGTGCGGACGATGACATCGACCGGCGAAGGTGCCCCCGCGGTTGACAACCCGGCCCCCAGAATCTCCTCGGTCAGCGGTCCGGTGGCCTCACCGGCCAGAACACGATCCAGATGTCGCTGAGCGGCGGCGACCACATCGGCCCGACCGCCGTAGTTGAAGGCCACCTGCAACAGAAAACGACTGTTGTGCGCCGTGGTCCGCTCGGCCCGGTCCACGATCTCGGCGATGTCAGCCGGCAGGCCCGTGCGTCGGCCAGGTTTGGTAGCCGGACCCCGGCCTTGGCCAGTCGCTTCAGGTCGCTGCTCACATAGGTCCGGACCAGACCCATCAGGTCCCAGACTTCATCAGCGGGGCGGTTCCAGTTCTCGGTCGAGAAGCCGAATACCGTCAGACATTCAATGCCGAAGTCCGGGGCCGCCTCGATGGTCTGCTTCAGGGCCTTGACCCCTTCGCGATGACCCATGGTCCGCGGCAGGCCACGCGCCTGGGCCCAGCGACCGTTGCCGTCCATGATCAGGGCGACATGCTTCGGCCCGCCCGGGATCGACCCGTCGGCTGCACGCGGCATGGTCGTCGCTTCGACCGTCATGGCGGATGAATGTTCCAAGCTGATGTGTGCCGTCAGACCTGCATGATCTCAACTTCCTTGGCCTTCAAGGCCTCATCGATGCGCTTGATGACGGCATCGGTGTCCTTCTGGACCTCGGTCTCCATCCGCTTCTGGTCGTCCTGGCTGATCTCGCTGGCCTTCTCGGCCTTCTTCAGATCGTCATTGGCGTCGCGGCGAATGTTGCGGACCGCGATCTTCTGCTGCTCGGCATATTTGCCGGCCAGCTTGGCCAGTTCCTTGCGGCGTTCCTCGGTCAGCGGCGGCACGGGAATGCGCAGCGTCTGACCGTCGACGATCGGATTCAGTCCCAGACCGGCGGCGCGGATGGCCTTCTCGACGGCCGAGACCATGGACTTGTCCCAGACGTTGACCGAAATCATCCGCGGCTCGGGCACGCTGATGGCGGCAACCGAATTCAGCGGCGAGCTCGAGCCATAGGCCTGGACCTGGACCGGATCCAGCAGGCCGACGTTGGCCCGACCGGTGCGCAGGCCGGCAAACTCTTCCTTCAGGGCCACGACAGCCTTGTCCATGCGGTCGCGGTAGGTCTTGAGATCGGGTTGGGCCATCGGAGTTTCCCTAGGAGGTCAAACAGATGTCAGGCGGCCTTTTCGCCTGACGTGATAACAGTGAACGTGCCCTGACCGGTCAGGGTCTTGCGCAGCGAGCCGGGCTCGCGGATCGAGAAGACCACGATTGGAATGCCCGAGTCCCGCATCAAGGCGATCGCCGAGGCGTCCATCACCTTCAGGTCCCGCGACAGCACGTCATGGTAGGTCAGGGTATCGTAACGGGTCGCCGTCGGATCCTTCTTGGGGTCAGCGGTGTAGACGCCGTCGACGCTGGTGCCCTTCAACAGGGCGTCGCAGCCCATTTCCGCCGCACGCAGGGCCGCGCCCGAATCCGTGGTGAAGAAAGGTGCGCCGACCCCGGCGGCAAAGATCACCACCCTGCCCTTTTCCAGATGGCGCAGGGCCCGGCGCCGCACATAGGGCTCGGCCACGGCATTCATGGTCAGGGCGCTCTGCACCCGGGTCTGCACGCCGATCTTCTCGAGCGCGGCCTGCATGGCCAGGGCGTTCATCACCGTCGCCAGCATGCCCATATAGTCGGCGGTGGCCCGTTCCATGTCCCCGGCGGCCTTGGACAGGCCGCGGAAGATGTTGCCGCCACCGATGACCAGACAGATCTCGACACCCTCACGCGCGACCTGGGCGACCGCCTGGGCCACCCGGTCGACGGTCTTCATATCGATGCCATAGGCCTGATCGCCCATCAGCACCTCGCCCGATACCTTCACCAGCACGCGCTTGTAGCGAAACTCGGACGGGACGTCGGGCATGGGAAGTATCCGTGTGCAGGCGGGAATTGGGCAGGGCATCATAGACGAAGGGCGCGCCGGGCTTCAAAGCCCAACGCGCGCCGATAGGCAACCGCTACCGTTCGATAGCGAACGGCGGTCAGGCAGGATCGACCGCCGGCTTCGGTTCCACGGCTACCGGCAGGGCGACCCGGATGACCAGACCGGGCCCACACCTCCCTGGGTCAATCGCCGCCCGGATAGGCGAACGGGTCACTCGCCGTCGGGCGGGTCGGCAGCGGCATGCGCGGCAGGGGCTCGTCGGCGTTGGCGGCATTCAGCAGGAAGCTGGCCAGGATCACCGCCGCCTGTCGCAGGTCGTCGGGGCGCAGGTGGTCATAGCTGTCGATCGAGGTGTGGTGCAGACGGCTGCCATAGTCGAGCGGGTCCTGGATGAACTGATAGCCGGGCACGCCCACGGTCTGCATATAGACGTGGTCGGTGCCGCCCGAGGGGCGCAGCGACACGGTCGAGGCTCCCATGCTGGCAAAGGGCTCCAGCCACTGCTCGAACACCGGCACGGCGGCGACATTGCCCTCGGCGTTAATGCCGCGAATCTTGCCCGAGCCGTTGTCGAGGTTGAAATAGGCCACCAGATCGCGATAGCCGGGCCGCGGCTCGACCGGCCAGCGGGCGCGCCAGGTGCGATTGTTCGGCAGGGCGGCGAGGGCCGGATCGTCCAGCGCCGCGCGCGTCGCCAGATGGCGGTCGACATAGGCCAGCGAGCCGAGGATGCCCTGCTCTTCCCCGCTCCACAGGGCAAAGCGGATGGTGCGCTTGGGCCGGACCCCCAGCGCCTTGAGGATGCGCGCCGCCTCCATGATCACGGCGCTGCCGGCGGCATTGTCCACGGCCCCGTCCGACGCCACCCAGCTGTCGAGGTGCGCGCCGGCCATGACATATTCGCCGGACCGGCTGGTCCCGGGAATATCCGCCAGGATGTTGTAGGCATTGACGTCGTCGTCGTGGAACCGGACCTCGCTCATCAGCTCGAGGGTCGGCGGCGCGTCGGTCAGGGCCAGACGGGCAAGGCGGCGATAGTCCTCGGCCGCCAGTTCCATGCCCGGAACGCTCGGGGTGGCCCCGACCTGATAGGTATAGCCGGTGCCGTGCAGCAGGCCACCGTCGCGGGCCGACATCCTGACCCAGGCCAGCGCCCCCTCCTCCGCCAGGAAGGCATCGAGCCGCAGGGCGAAATCCGCACGGCCAGACTGCAGCCCCCGCTCGATGGCCGCGGGGTCATGACGGGGCAGTGCATAGCCGGCCCGGTCCTGCAGTTCCTCGTCGGTCCAGCGACGGAACGCCGGCTCCGTCGGCTCGGACGCGGTATCCGGCCGGGTGATCATGACGATCTTGCCACGCAGCCTGCCGCGCCACTGGTCGAACTGACCGGCGCTGGTGATCGGCGCGACCACCACGCCGCCGCTGATCACGCCATTGGTCGAGGGCGTCCAGGCGATCGGAATGGCCCGAAGCTCCAGCGCGCGCGGCTCGACCATCCGCGCGCTGGAGCGCACGATCGACCAGCCGCGACCGAACTCGAAGCCCTCGGCGCGGACGTTGGACAGGCCCCAGTCGCGGAACTGTTGCTGGGTCCAGGCCTCGGCCTCGCGCATCTGCGGCGAGTTGGTCATCCGGCCGCCGATCCGGTCGGTCAGATGAGCGGCCGTCTGCATGACCTCGCTGTGGTTCAGCCCCTGGTCGATGATGCTGTTGATCGCCAGCCGATCCACCTCCTGGGCGAACACCGGACCGGCCGTGAGGATGGCGATGGCGGAAACGGCGACGAGCAGACGCTTCATGGACAGACCTCTTTGAATCACCCGGGCATTTGACCCGAGACTCTCGCCCGGGCCAAGCGAAACGACAAAGGGGCCGGCGATCGCTCGCCGGCCCCTCGTTCTGGTAGTTCGGACTGTCGGTTTACTGACCGCCGGTCATCGAGGCGACTTCGGACGCGAAGTCCGGGCCTTCGACCTTCTCGACGCCTTCACCCAGCGCCAGACGGACGAATCCGGCCAGGTGCAGGCCGGGCGCACCCAGTTCCTTGCCGGCGTCGGCGACCAGCTGCTCGATGGTCACGTCCGGGTTCATCACGAACGGCTGCTTGGACAGCACCACGTCCTTCTGGAACTTGTTGATCTGACCCTCGACGATCTTGTCGATCATGGCCTCCGGCTTGCCCTCTTCCTTGGCCTTTTCGGTCAGGACAGCGCGTTCCTTGGCGATGGCGGCCGGGTCGAGGTCGTCGGTGTTCAACGACAGCGGCGCGGTGGCGGCGACGTGCATGGCGATCTTGCGACCCAGGTCACGCAGCTTGTCCTTGTCGCCGCCGCCGTGCAGGGCGACCAGCACGCCGATACGGCCCAGGCCCGGTGCCACGGCGTTGTGGACGTAGGAGGCGACGACGCCCTCGTCGACCGACAGGCGGGCGGCGCGGCGCAGCTGCATGTTCTCGCCGACGGTGGCGATCAGGCTGGTGACCTCGTCCTGGACCGTCTTGCCGGCTTCCAGTTCGGCACCGTGCAGGCCCTCGACCGAGGCGTGCTCCAGGCCCAGCTCGGCGAAGCGCTTGGCGGCGTTCTGGAACAGCTCGTTGCGGGCGACGAAATCGGTTTCCGAGTTGAACTCGATGGCGGCACCGACTTCACCGGCTCCGACTTCCTTCGAGGTGACGGCGACCAGACCTTCGGCGGCGACGCGGTCGGCCTTCTTGGCGGCCTTGGACAGACCCTTGGCGCGCAGCCAGTCGATCGAGGCGGCGATGTCGCCGTCGTTCTCGATCAGGGCTTTCTTGCAATCCATCATGCCGACGCCGGACTTGGCGCGAGGTTCCATGACGAGGGCGGCGGTGATCTCGGCCATTGTGGGCTCCTGAGTATTTGTATGCGGGAACGGCCGGACCCGTTCAGGTCCGGCCGTATGGTCTGGTGCCGGCAGTAGAACGCAGGGCTGTTTAGGCCGTTGCGTCCTCGGCCTTGGCAGGCTCTTCAGTCGTCTCGGCAGCAGCCGGGGCTTCCGTGGCAGCCTTGGCTTCAGCGGCAGCCGGGGCTTCCGCGGCGGCGATCATTTCCTCGGCCACGGCCTCGGTACCGGCCGGTGCCTTGTCAGCGGCCACCGGGGCGGCAGCCTCGGCCAGCATCGGCTCGACCGGCGCTTCCGACGCGCCCAGATCCACCCCGGCCTGCGAGGCACCGGCGGCCAGGCCGTCGAGGACGGCGTCGGCGATCAGGTCGCAATAGGTCTGGATGGCGCGGGCGGCGTCGTCGTTGCCCGGGATCGGATAGGTGATGCCGTCCGGATCGGAGTTGGTGTCGAGGATGGCGATGATCGGAATGTTCAGCTTGCGGGCCTCAAGGATGGCGATGGCCTCCTTGTTGGTGTCGATCACGAACATGATGTCCGGCACGGAGCCCATGTCCTTGATGCCGCCCAGCGACAGCTCGAGCTTGTCGCGCTCGCGCTCGAGGTTCAGCAGTTCCTTCTTGACGCGGCCCTCGCCGCCCAGACTTCAGCAGGCTGTCCAACTCGCGCAGGCGGGCGATCGAGCCCGACACGGTGCGCCAGTTGGTCAGCGTGCCGCCGAGCCAGCGGTTGTTCATGTAGTACTGGGCGCAGCGGGTCGCGGCTTCGGCGACCGGGCCGGCGGCCTGGCGCTTGGTGCCGACGAACAGGACGCGACCGCCCTTGGCCGCGACTTCACGCACGGCGACCAGCGCCTGGTGCATCAGCGGCATCGACTGCGACAGATCGATGATGTGGATGTTCGAGCGCGATCCGAAGATGTAGCGCTCCATCTTCGGGTTCCACCGGTGCGTCTGGTGGCCGAAGTGCGCGCCGGCTTCGAGCAGGGTACGCATAGAGAATTTCAGGCAGAGCCATGATCTGGTAAGTCCTTTTTCCGATCAACCTTGCGCAGGCGGTGAAAGAGCCGCCCGGAATTTAGGAGGCTCCTCGGAACGGCACGGACCGGGATGTCTCCCCGACCCTCACCACGCCTGCGTGAGAAATGCCGCGGCTTCTAGGCGCATACGGCCGCAAACGCAAGGACCCGGCACGGCACACTTGCGCGGGGACGGTAGCGGAACTGACATATCGACGGTATATTGGCAGTCCCTGAACGGAGGGCGACATGAACCGACGCAGACTGGCGGCCATCGGCGCGGGCGCAGGCCTGGCTGTGGTGCTTGGGGCCGTGGCCTGGACCCAGATCCGGCCGGATCCGGCCCCGATCCCGTCCGAGGTCACCATAACCCCGTCACGGACCGATGCCGCGGCCCTGGCCGTGGCGCGACAGGACCCCCTCGCCGCCCGGCTGCGCGACGGCCTGGGCAAGGATCCCGCGACCCGCACCCTGATGGCCCGCGTCGCAGCCTCGCCGGTGCCGGTGCTGGCTCCCGCCGACCCGGCCCTGCTGCAGACCGCCCGCCTCTTCACCGGCGATCGCCACTATATGATGGTGGTCCTGCGTGAGGCTCAGATCATCGAGATCTACGGGACGACCAAGGCGTTCCAGTCACCCGTCGCCCGGCCCCGGCGTCCGGTCCCCGCGCCCAACCTCACCGCCGCCCGCGTTGTGCCCGGCGCGGGGGCCATGGCCCGGGCCGGCGCCCAGGGTCTGACCAACGTCCGCACCGAGCGAACCGAATATGGCATTGACGTCACCTTCAACCGCTTCGGTGCCGCCTACAACGTCAGCTTCATCTGTGAAAACCAGGGCGCAACGGGATGCGCCGAGGCCGAGGCCATCGCCTTTGCCGCCGACCTGCGCCTGATCGGCGGAGGTCCGCAATGAGCGGATTATTCCGATGGGGCTGCTGCTGCTCCTGACCGCCTGCTCGCCGGCGGGCTGAGCGGTACCGACACCACGCCCCAGACTGGCGGCACCGCCGTCGGCGACACGGTCGCCCCGGACCCCGAAGCCCCGCCGGTGCCCGACCCCCGAACCGCCCGCGCCCGAACCGGTCAGCTGGCCGCATGAGCCGGGCGGTGGTCTCGTCCCGGGATCGGGATCGGGGCCACCGATCCGACCCTGTGGGCTCCGGGTATCCGCTTTCCGCTCGAGGCAGCTCCGGCTTATGCCAACTCCCAGGTCTATGGCTACGGCGGCTTCGCTGCGCCCGGCCCCGGCGGCCAGTGCGACCCCCGCAACTACAGCTATCCCTGGCGCGACAATTTCTGCGAGACCCGCTCATGGACCAACGGCTTCTGCCCCACCGGCAAGGGCCATCAGGGTCAGGACATCCGCCCGGCGACCTGCGAAAAGAAGGTTCACTGGGTCGTCGCCGCCGAGGCCGGCCAGATCACCTCGATCGGCAGCTATACGGTGACGGTGCTGGGCGAGTCCGGCCGCATCTACCGCTACCTGCACATGGACATGCCGGGGGTCCACGCCCTGTTCCCCCACCCTCGCCTCACGCACGGTCACGCGCGGCCAGCATCTGGGCCGGAGGTCTCGAACGATTTCGGCGGCTCGGCCACGACCATCCATATGCATTTCGAGATCAAGGCCCCGGTCACCGAAGGCGGGCCGGCGACAGTGACAATCGTCCCGACCTATTCCAGCCTGGTCGACAGCTACGGTCGCCTGCTCAACGACACTGCCTGACGGTTGCGTCAGGCATCTTCAAGCATCAGCACGCCCGGCGCGGTCTTCGGCGCCCCGCGCAGGGCCCCGTCGAGGCGATAGCGGCCGGGCAGCTTGACCCTCGACCTCGCGTCGGCCGTCCAGCGAGGCGATCAGTGAGATCTCGCCCCCCTTGCCCCGGGGAGCTGGCCCGGTCCAGCCTTGCCTTCAACGCCGCCGGGTCGGTGCCGCGCGACGAGACGTGGATGCGCAGGCCGATGCTGGTGTCGTCCAGCAGGGTGTCGAGCCGCGAGGCGTCATCACCGAAATACCGCACCTCGCCGTCGGCGCATTTGGCCCGCACCCGCACCAGCACCGAGGCTCCGACCTCCAGCACCTCACGGCATTTGCGCAGCTGTTCGGGCGGGAACAGACATTCGAACTCGCGGGTCGGATCGGAGAAGGTGACGAAGGCGAATTTCTTCGCCCGATCGCTGGCTGGCCCGTTCCTGACGGCGGCGCACCACCCCGGCCATCATGAAGGCCTCATGGCCGCTCTCGGCCAGTTGCGCCGCCTCGGCCACGAAGGTCACCCGCTTGCGCTTCAGCGCCGGGGTCATGTCCTCCAGCGGGTGGCCGGACAGATAGAAGCCGACGGCCGCCAGTTCATGGTCCAGCTTCTCGGGTCCAACCCACGGCTCACGCGAACTTCAACCGTGGCCGACCCGGCCCCGACCTGATCGCCGCCGAACAGATTGACCTGGGCCGAGGCCCGCTCGGCCGCCACGCTCTGGCAATAGGCCATCAACACATCCGCCTGGTCGTACAGCTGGCCGCGGTTGGGGTGGATGCTGTCGAACGCCCCGGCCTTGGCCAGTCCCTCCAGCGCCCGCTTGTTGACGGCGCGCGGATCGACCCGCTCCAGAAAGTCGAATATGTCGGTCGAACGGACCCCCGGTCTCGCGCACCTCGACTACATGCTTCATGGCCTCCAGGCCGACGTTGCGGATCGCGCCCAGCGCATGAGGACCGCCCCCGGTCTCCTCCTCATAGGCCACGTCGAAATCGGCCGAGGACCGGTTCACATCGGGGGCCAGCACCGGCACCTCAAATTTGCACGCGCTCCTGATAGAAGACCGCCAGCTTGTCGGTGTTGCCCAGGTCCGAGGTCATCGAGGCGGCGAGGAACTCGACCGGGTGGTTCGCCTTCAGCTAGCGCGGTTTGGTAGCGTGATCATGCGCGTAGGCGGCGGCGTGGGACTTGTTGAAGCCGTAGTCGGCGAATTTGGCCACAAGGTCGAAGATGAAGTCGGCCTTGGGGCCTCGAGGCCATCCTTCTCGGCCGCGCCGTTGACGGAAGCGTTCGCGCTTCTGTGTCCATCTCCTCCTTGTTTTTCTTGCCCATGGCACGGCGCAGGAGGTCGGCACTCGCCGAGGCTGTAGCCGGCCAGCGATCTGGGCGATCTGCATCACCTGTTCCTGGTAGATGATGACGCCTTAGGTCTCCTTCAGGATGCCGTCGATGCTTCGGGTGGAGGGTGATCGATCTCCTCCTCGCCCGAACTTGCGGTCGTTGTAGGTGTCGATGTTACTCCATCGGCCCGGGGCGGTAGAGCGCGATCAGGGCGGTGATGTCCTCGATGCGCTCGCGCATCGTGTACTTCCGCAGCGCTTGCGCATGCCCTCCGATTCCACCTGGAACACCGCCGACCATCTCGCCGCGCGGCCATCATGCTCGTAGGTGCGCGCGTCGTCCAGCGGGATGCGCAGGTTGAGAGTCGCGATGTCGACCCCGCGCCGCTTGCGGATCGGCTTCGACGGCGGTGTCGACAGCACCGTCAGCGTCTTGCAGGCCGAGGAAGTCGAACTTCACCAGCCCGGCCTGCTCGACCCATTTCATGTTGAACTGGGTGACCAGGCATGTCCGAGCGCGGGTCGCTGGTACATTGGCGTCAGCTCGGACCAGCGGCCGGTCGCCGATAGACGATACCGGCGGCGTGGGTCCGAGGCGTTGCGGTACAGGCCCTCGAGCTTCATCGCCGTGTCCAGCAGGTTCGTGGACCACCGGCTCCTTGATCTCGTCGCGCGTCCTCGGCGCAGGCGACGGCTCCAGCCTCGATGGCGTCCTTGGGCCAGGGCTTCACCGGGTTGGCCGGGTTGGCCGGCATCATTTTGCCCAGGCGGTCGACCTGCGCCCTACGGCATACTGTGGCACTCGGCCCACGTCCCGCAGCACCGCCCGCGCCTGCAGCGTTCCGAAGGTGATGATCTGGGCCACCTGGTCGCGGCCGTAGCTTGCTCCTGCACGTAGTCGATCGCCTCCTCCCGCCGGTCCTGGCAGAAGTCGATGTCGAAGTCGGGCATCGACACCCGCTCGGGGTTCAGGAACCGCTCGAACAGCAGCCCGAAGCGCAGCGGATCCACATCGGTGATGGTCAGCGCCTAGGCGACCAGCGACCCGGCCCGGAGCCCCGCCCCGGCCCGACCGGGATGTCGTGCGCCTTGGCCCATTTGATGAAGTCCGCCACGATCAGGAAATAGCCGGGGAAACCCATCTGCTGGATGATGGACACCTCCCGACTCCAGCCGGGTCCAGTAGTCCTCTTCCGGAAAGGCCGGGGTCACGGTCTTGAGCCGCGCCTTCAGCCCCTCGCGCGCCTGATAGGCCAGTTCGTCGGCCTCGGTGCGGCCGTCGCCGGTGTCGAAACTGGGCAGGATCGGGGGCCGGGTCTGCACCATGAAGGCACAGCGGCGGGCGATGTCGATGGTGTTGTCGCTGGCCTCGGGCAGGTCGGCGAACAGGGTGCGCATGTCCGCCGCGCCCTTGAACCAGTGCTGGCCGGTGACCCGCCGCCGGTCCTCCTGACCGGTGAAGGCCCCGTCGGCGATACACATCAGGGCGTCGTGCGACTTGGCCTGCTCGGCCCTGGCGTAATGAACGTCATTGGTGGCGACCAGCGGCACCTCGGCCCTGTAGGCCCAGTCGACCAGACCGCGCTCCGCCGCGCCCTCGCTGGGCAGGCCGTGGCGTTGCAGCTCCACATAGAAGCGGTCGCCGAACGCCGCCTGCATCTCGGCCAGGGCCGCCTCGGCCTCGCTTGCCTTGCCCTGCACGAACAGCGGATCAACCGGACCGTCCGGTCCACCCGACAGCAGGATCAGCCCCTCGGCCCTGTCGGCCACCATCGCCCAGGACACGCCCGGCTCGGGCAGGTCGGCCGACTCGAGGAAGGCCGCCGACGACAGGGCGCACAGGTTCAGCCAGCCCTGTTCATTCTGGCAGATCAGCACCACGGTCGGGGTCTTGGCCCAGCGGTCGCTGATCTTGCCGCCGATGCCCAGCACCGGCAGGGCGCAGGCGATCAGCGGCTGCACCCCGGCGTCGCGCGCCGCCTGACTGAATTCCAGCGCCCCGAACAGATTGGCCCGGTCGGCCACGGCCACCGCCGGCATGCCGTGATCGGCGGCCATCGGCCCGACCTTGTTGGCCTTGATCGCGCCTTCCAGCAGCGAATAGGCCGACCGCACGCGCAGATGGACAAAGCCGTCGGTGCTCAGAGGGACGTCAGGGTCGGCCAAATCTCACTCCGCTCATCCCCGCGACGACGGAGACACCATGCCGTGGTCGCCGATGCGACCGTCGCGACTATGCAGGGATTCTGGCGATCGCCCGCGCCCGTCTGGCGATTTTCAGCGTCTGCCTGTGCAAATCCGGCCATCGGGGGCTCAGGCGACCAGCAGGGCCGCGTGCCAGACCATCCAGACAAACCCGCCGCATGATGCAAGCGACAGCATATCCCGAACCCAACGCGCCATGGCCTTATCCCCTCATCTGGTGTGTTCCCTGTATGTTCTAGGTTGCCGGTTTGTTCTCGTCAAGGCCTGCGGAATCTGCGCGCCCGGTCTCGCGATTGCTGTATCCTGACGGCTGACGTCCCTCCCCGCCCTTCCGGCGGGCGGCGTCCGGAGAGCGGTCATGGCCAAGGGTCAAGTGCGCAGCAACAAGGAAGTCCGCAAACCCAAGGCCGAGAAGCCCAGGCCGGCGGTTGCCGCCGGGGCCTCGCCCTTCACCACTCCGCCCGGCAAGAAATAGGATACTGCCTGCTGCGGTTACCCCGCGATCCGCCCCTCGCAGGCGGCCGCGGCTTCGGCATCCCCGGCTGCCTGATACAGGTCGCGCGCCGCGTTCCAGCGGTCGGCGGCCTCGGGACTGCGGCGTAATGCGTCCAGCGCCAGCGCCGCCAGTTTCAGCACCACGGCCAGATCCAGCGGGTCGCTGTCGCCATGGGCCCGGTGCAGGGCGGCGGCCTGGTCGGCATGGGCCAGCGCGGCCTCGGGCCGGCGCGCGCCCAGATCGATCTCGGCCAGATGGCGCAGGCCCAGCGCCTGCAGCCCATGTTCCCTCGCCTCGCGGCTGAGGGCCGTGGCCCGGGCAAAGCCGTTGCGGGCGTCCATCATCCGGCCGTCGGCCCGGGCCTGTCGCCCCGCCGCCAACTGGCTCTGGATCGCCTCGGTCATGTCAGGTCCTGCTGCCGGGATGCTCCGGCCCGTGACGGTTCAATATGCCTGGCTCTCGGCCGGGCGCTCTTCCAGATGGCCGTCCTTCAGGGCGAACACCCGGTCCATATGACCGGCCAGCTCCATGTTGTGGGTGGCGATCAGGGCCGCGACCCCGGTCTCGCGCACCATCACCCGCAGCGCTTCGAACACCGCCTGGCTGGTGGCCGGGTCCAGGTTGCCGGTCGGCTCGTCGGCCAGCAGCAGCCGCGGCCGGTTGGCCAGGGCCCGGGCCAAGGCCACGCGCTGACGCTCGCCGCCGGACAGCTGACCCGGCTGATGGGTGATCCGCTCGGCCAGCCCCAGCGCCGTCAGCGCCACTTCGGCCCGGTTGCGGGCGTCGGTCCTTGAATAGCCGGCGATGCGCATCGGCAGGGCGACGTTGTCGCGGGCGTCGAACTCGGCCAGCAGATGGTGAAATTGATAGACGAAGCCTATGCGCGACAGGCGCAACCGGGTGCGGGCCCCCTCGGCCAGATCGCCGACGTCCTCGCCGTCGATCAGGATATGGCCGCCCGTCGGCCGCTCCAGCAGACCGGCGGCGTGCAGCAGCGACGACTTGCCCGACCCCGACGGCCCGATCAGGCCGACGATCTCGCCGGGCATCACATCCAGATTGACCCCCTTCAGCACCGTCAGCCCGCCACCGGCGGTGTCATAGGTGCGGGTCATGTCGCGGATCGACAGCACGGGTGTGGCGTCTGCCTGTGGATGGATCTGTGGAGCGATCTGGGGGCTATTCAAAGCGCAGGGCCTCCACCGGATCCAGCTTGGCCGCCTGCCACGACGGCAGCAGCGAGGCGACACACGACATGAACAGCGACCAGATCGCGACCCAGAACACGTCGACCGGATCGACCAGGGCCGGGATGGCGTCCAG
This sequence comes from Brevundimonas sp., assembly GCA_034676465.1. GTDB lineage: Bacteria > Pseudomonadota > Alphaproteobacteria > Caulobacterales > Caulobacteraceae > Brevundimonas. The sequence continues at coordinate 24,227 of JAUCCG010000019.1, forward strand.
CATATAGACCTCCTGGTTGAACAGGGACACGCCCAGCAAACCCTCGAGGAAATGCTGGATCGAGCCGATATTCAGACAGAACAGCAGACCCAGCACCAGACCGCTGGCGGTGCCGGCCACGCCGATCGCGGCTCCGGCCAGGAAGAAGACCCGCATCATCGAGGCCTGGCTGGCCCCGACGGTGCGCAGGATGGCGATGTCGCGCGTCTTGTTCTTCACCAGCATGACGATGCCGGAAATGATGTTCAGGGCGGCGATGGCGACGACCAGACCCAGGATGATGCTCATGGCCACCCGCTCGACCTTCAGCGCGCCCCAGAAGGCGGCCAGACGGTCACGCCAGTCGCTGACGATCGACCCCGGCCCCGCGGCCTGCCGCACCGGCTCCAGATAGTTGGCGACATTGTCGGGATCGGCGACCTTCATCTCGATCACGTCCCAGAGGCCCTCCTTGCCGAAGAACAGCTGGGCCTGTTCCAGCGGCATGAACACGAACAGCCGGTCGAAGTCGGCGGTGCCCGAACTGAATACCCCGCCGACGGTATAGGTCTTCTCCAGCCCGCCCAGATTGCCGAAGGCCGAGCTGGCCCCGTCCGGCGAATACAGGGTGACCGGATCGCCGACGCGGATGCCGAGCGAGTCGGCCAGCGCCTTGCCGATCAGCACCCGGTCGCCGCCCCACTCGCCCTGGCCGAAACCGGCCCGCGCCTCGGGTGTCAGGCTCTGGAACACATAGGACATCGAATCCAGATCTTCGGCCCGCACGCCCCGCACCATGGCCCCGGTGGTCTGGCCCGCCGCGCGCAGCAGGCTCTGGGACTCGGTCAGGGGGGTCACGCTGCCCACGCCCGGCAGATCCTTCAGCCGGGCCACGGCCGCGTCGCGCTCGGGCGACACCAGCACCTGCCCCTGGACATACATATGGCCGTTGAACGACAGCATCCGGCTCAGCAACTCGCTGCGGAACCCGGCCATGATGCTCATCACCGTGATCAGGGCCAGCACCGCCAGGGTGATGGCGACGTAGCTGATGATGGCGATCAGGGCGATGCCGCCGTCCTTGCGCCGGGCCCGCAGATAGCGAAGCGCCAGACCGATCTCCCACGAGGAGAACGGCCCGGCGGGCCTGGGCGACTTCGCCGCCGGGATCGTGTCCGTCATCGGGCGATCAGCTCCATCGCATCGGCCAGCGGCAGGGACTGTTTCTCGCCGGTGGCGCGGCGCTTCAGCTCGACCACGCCCTCGGCGACACCCTTGGGCCCGATGGTCAGCTGCCACGGAATACCGATCAGGTCGGCGGTGGCGAATTTGCCGCCCGGACGTTCGTCGGTGTCGTCATACAGCACGTCCTTGCCGAAGGCCTCCAGCTGGGCCACCGCTTCCTCGCAGGCGGCCGACACCGCCGCGTCACTGGCGCGCAGATTGATCACCACCACGTCGAACGGGGCCACGGCGTCGGGCCAGATAATACCCGCGGCGTCGTGGCTGGCCTCGATGATGGCTCCCATCAGCCGCGACACGCCGACGCCGTAGCTGCCCATGTGGACCGGCCGATCGACGCCGTCCGGCCCCTGGACCGAGGCCTTCATCGGGGCGGAATATTTGGTGCCGAAATAGAAGATATGGCCGACCTCGATGCCGCGCGCGGTCAGACGGTCCGCCTCGGGCGTCTCGCTCTCGAACCGGGCCGCGTCGTGCATTTCCTCGGTCGCGGCATACAGGGCCGTACGCTGGTCGACGGTGGCCTGCAGGTCGTTCCAGTCGACATCAGGCCCGGGCACCGGCATTTCGACCAGTTTGCGGTCGCAGAACACCTGGCTTTCGCCGGTCTCGGCCAGCACGATGAACTCATGGCTCAGATCGCCGCCGATCGGCCCGGTATCGGCCCGCATCGGCACGGCCTTCAGGCCCATGCGGGCGAAGGTATTCAGATAGGCCACGAACATGCGGTTGTAGGCCTTGCGCGACGACGCCTCGTCGATGTCGAAGGAATAGGCATCCTTCATCAGGAATTCGCGCCCGCGCATAACCCCGAACCGGGGCCGGCGCTCGTCGCGGAATTTCCACTGGATATGAAACAGGTTCAGCGGCAGCGTCTTGTAGGATTTGACGTAGGCCCGGAAGATGTCGGTGACCATCTCCTCATTGGTCGGGCCGTACAGCAGTTCGCGCTCATGGCGGTCGGTGATGCGCAGCATCTCCGGACCATAGGCGTCATACCGCCCCGACTCCCGCCACAGGTCGGCCAGTTGCAGCGTCGGCATCAGCAGCTCGACCGCCCCGGCCCGCTCCTGTTCCTCGCGCACGATCTGCTCGATCTTCTTCAGCACCCGCAGCCCCAGCGGCAGCCAGGCGTAAATGCCGGCCGCCTCCTGCCGCACCAGGCCCGCCCGCAGCATCAGCTGGTGCGAAATGATCTGCGCCTCGGACGGCGTGTCTTTCAGCGTGGGCAGGAAATAGCGCGAAAGGCGCATGGGCAAATATCCGGCTATGGGTCAGTTGACCTGTGCTTTAGCCGGGTCAGCGGGGCAAAAGCTAGGCGTGCCTCAAACTCACGGCGGCGGCAGGGGCGGCAGCGGCATCCAGCCGATCCAGACCAGCCCGATGATGACGGCCCAGACGATCACCGAAACCCACGTCGTGGTCAGGAATTTACGCTTCAGATTCGGATTGTCGGGCGCGCCCCACTGGGCCCCGTCGGTCGGCGGCGCATGGATCTCCCTGGAGGTCCCCAGCGGCAGGACGGCGAACAACACCACCCACCAGACCACCACGAAGATGGCCAGCATTGTCATCGGACCAATCGGCATGATCAGTGCGCCTCCTTCGGCGTTTCCATCAGTTCCACCAGCATACCACCCATGTCACGCGGGTGAACGAAGATGATGGGCGTGCCGTGCGCGCCGATGCGCGGCTCGCCGGTACCGAGGATGGTCGCCCCCCTGGCGCGCAGGGCGTCTCGGGCGGCCAGGATGTCCTCGACCTCGAAGCAGACATGATGCTGGCCCCCGCGCGGGTTTTTGGCAAGGAAGCCGTGGATCGGCAAGTCATCGCCCAGCGGTTCGATCAATTCGATCTGGGCGTTGGGCAGGTCGACGAAACAGACCCTCACACCCTGTGACGGCAGGTCGAACGGCGTGCCGATCGCCGTCACACCCAGCATGTCACGATACAGGGCGATACTGTCGGGAATGGACGGGGTCGCGACCCCGACGTGATTCAGCTTGCCGATCATGACCGGTCCTCAGGGATGCGGCAGGCCCACGCCGTAGCGGGCCGCCAGATAGGGCAGGATGGCCTCGTCCTGCAGAAAACGCTGTCCGGTCGCCGCGCTGGTTTCGGCGTCCGGCCAGTCAAAAGCGCCATCCAGAACCAGCAGCGGGCAGCTCTGGTGCGCCTCGCCGACCAGGTCGATGACCGGCGGCCGCGGACGCGGATGATCCAGATACCGGATGTCGAGTTGCTCACGCAGGGCCGGATAGAAGCCCAGCACGCCCTCGACGACCGAGCCGGCCGGACAGAACCACGGCCCGCCCTGCGCATCGTGCCAGCCCGGATTGATCAGGAACAGCCGGTCGGTCATGCAGATTCCAAGTCCATTCTCATAGCCAAGCACCGGTTACCATCATACCCGAGAGAAGGGCCGCCAGAAGGGCGAACCATCCGTTGATGAGAGCCAGTATGGCTGTTGCCAGCCTCGCGGGCGCTGCTTTTACGATCGCGACGGAACTCAGCAACAGGGTAGCGATGAGCTGGCCGAGGACTAATCCCGTCAGAAAGCCAAGACCATCCATACTGTGGCCGTAGGAAGCACCCGGATCTACCCAATGCCAACCCGCCCAAACGCCAAGCATCAGCCAGGGCAACGGCATGGCCGCTATCCAGACCAAAGCCTGCCGCGACGGACCACGCCGAACAATCCAGGTAACAATCGCCACCACTCCCAGAGCGACAGCACCGCTGATCCAAGGATTGAACGTGCCCTGGAAGTAGATGAATAGGGGAGCATTCAGAGCACTCTGCAGTTCGCTCACCCTGACGTCCCCTACAGGCGCAGCACGATGGTCTCGACGATCGGTCGACGATCCCAGATCTGCTGGCTGGCCTTCTTCAGTACGCGGGCCACGGCGTGTTCGACAGCGTCGTCATCGTCACGCGCCTGCGGCTTGAGACCGTTGACCACCTGTTCGACCCGTTCGGCCAGGCCGTCGAGAGCGTCGCCCAGCGGACGTTCGTCGCCGCTGGGCAGACCGATGGCCCGCATGTCGATGTCGCTGACGATCTTGCCGCGGGAATCGAGCGCGAAGGACACGACCAGAATGCCGTTGGTCGAGGCGTGGCGGCGCTCGCGCAGGGCTTCGCCCTGTTCGGTCACCAGCATGCCGCCGTCGACGTACAGGCGGCCGGACGGCACTTCGTCAATGATTGACGCGGGCCCGGGGGCCAGACGCACCATGTCGCCGTTGCGCGGCGTCACCTGCTCCTTGATGCCCAGATCGCGGGCCAGGTTGGCGTGCTCCATCAGGTGGCGACGCATGCCGTGGGTCGGCACCGAAATCTGCGGCCGGGCCCAGGCGTACATCTGCTTCAGCTCATCGCGGCACGGATGACCCGAGACGTGGATGCCGGGATGGTCCTTCTCGGTGTAGAGGCGCACGCCCTTGTCGGCGAGCTTGTCCTGCAGGCGACCGATCGACAGCTCATTGCCCGGGATCACCCGCGACGAGAAGATGCAGTGATCACCACGGCCCAGCCGGATCACCGGATGGGTGCCCTCGGCCACGCGCGACAGGGCCGCGCGGCTCTCGCCCTGGCTGCCGGTACACAGATACAGGATCTCGTCCTCGGGCCAGACGCGGGCTTCCTCGTCGGTCAGGAACGGCTTGATGTCGCTCAGCATGCCGACGTGTTTGGCGGCGGCGGTGATCCGGTGCATCGACCGGCCGGCCAGCGACACCCGCCGGCCATTGGCCTCGGCGGCGCGGATGACACTGTCCATACGGGCGACGTTCGAGGCGAAGCAGCCGACGGCAATCCGGCCCTTGAGGCCGCTGATCAGCTTGGTCATGGCCCGGGCGACACCGCCCTCGGACCCGGCCACGCCGTCGACGAACACATTGGTCGAGTCACAGACCATGGCCAGCACACCCTCGTCGCCGAGCGCCGAGATGGCCCCGCCGTCGGTGAGCTCGCCGATGACCGGTTCGTCGTCGATCTTCCAGTCACCGGTGTGGAACACCGTGCCCAGGGGGGTCTTGATGGCCAGGCCGTTCGGCTCGGCGATCGAATGGGTCATGGTGACCATGGTCACCTGGAACGGACCCAGGTCGACGGTGCCGCCCAGCGGCACCTCGATCAGCTTGACCTGATCCAGAATGCCCGCCTCGCGCAGCTTGTCGCGGATCAGATAGGCGGTGAACGGCGTCGCATACAGCGGGGCCTTCATCCGGGCCCAGAGCCAGCCCAGGGCCCCGATATGGTCCTCGTGGGCATGGGTCAGCACGATGCCGAGGATCTTCTCGCCCTCGAGGAAGGCGGGATCCGGCACGATCACGTCGACGCCGGGCGTCGACAGGTCGCCGAAGGTCACGCCCACATCGACCACCATCCACTGGCGATCGGATTCAGGGCCGTAGCCGTAAAGATTGAGATTCATACCGATCTCGTTCGAGCCGCCGAGCGGCAGGAAAACGAGTTCGTCGTTGGTTTGTTTTTTCATGTGTCCGTCAAATGGGTATTGCGGCGCCAGATTTCGAGTAGGCCGCGTATTGTGAGGTCCTGATCGAACCGGTCGATGCTGTCTGTGGCCCCCTCGAACAGCGAGGCGACGCCGCCGGTGCCGACGACGGTCATGGGTTTCCCCCACTCCGCCTTGATGCGCGTGACCAGGCCTTCGATCAGGGCGACGTAGCCCCAGAAGACACCGGACTGCATGTTGGAGACCGTATCCTTGCCGATAACACGTTCCGGCCGCTGGATGGCGATCCGTGGCAACATGGCCGCCGCCTCGTGCAACGCCTGCAGCGACAGATTGATTCCGGGGGCGATCAGCCCCCCTTCGAAGGCGCCGTCGGCGGCGACCACGTCGAAGGTCGTCGCGGTGCCGCTGTCGATGACGATCAGGTCGCCCGGATAGGCCAGATGCGCACCCAGGGCATTGACCAGCCGGTCGGAGCCGGCCTCGCTGGGCTTGGTGATCCGCACCGGAATGCCCGGCTCGACATTCTCGCCGATCACCAGCGGCTCGACCGACAGATAGCGGCGCGCCAGGTTGCGCAGGTTGAAGATCGACTGGGGCACGACGCTGGAGATGATGCAGCCGTCCAGAACCGACAGCGTCAGGCCGCGCATGTTCAGCAACTGGGTCAGCCAGACCGCGTATTCGTCCGCCGTGCGGCTGGCCTCGGTCGCGGTGCGCCACTGGGCGATCCATTCGCTGCCGTCATGCACGGCAAACAATGTGTTGGTATTGCCCTGTTCGATCGCCAGCAGCATCAGACCGTCTCTCCGAAGAACACATCGCCGGCCGAGATCAGACGCAAGGCCCCATCTGTCAAACGCAGACGCAAGGCCCCGTCGGGGTCGACCCCTTCGGCGCGGCCGCTGACGGTCTCATGACCCAGCCGGGCGACGGCGGGACCGTCCAGACCGGGGGCGCGGGCGGCCCAGGCGTCCAGAACGGGCTGGAAGCCCAGGTTCTCCCACCGCTCCATCCAGACCGCAAAGGTCCGGGCCAGAATCGCCGTGGCGATTTCGAGGGTCGGAACCGCCGTAACGTCGCCGCGCAGATGGTCCGCCAGGGCGGTCGCCGGGCGGTCGGTGCCGGACGGGGCCCGGGCCAGGTTGACGCCGATGCCCACGGCCAGCCACAGGCTGCCGTTGGCATGGGCCCCGGACTCGATCAGGATTCCCGCGACCTTGTCTCCGGCCAGCAGGATGTCATTGGGCCATTTGATGGTGACCAGCGACGGCGGCACGAAGGCATCGACCAGCTCGGCCGCGGCCAGGGCCGCGACAAAGGTCAGCTGCGCCGCCTCGGCCGGTGGTCGACGCATCGTGGTCAGCAGGGTGGCCGACAGATTGCCCGTCCGGTCGATCCACTCCCGGCCGCGACGGCCACGACCGGCGGTCTGGCGGCGGGCCACGATCCACAGGGGCCCGCTCTCGCCGGCCTCGGCCAGACGACGGGCTTCCGCATTGGTGGAGTCGGTTTCCTCGAGCAGCCGGACGGGCGCGGGCGTCACCGCCCTACCCGGCTCCGAAGCCCGAGGCGGCGGCGCGGGTCAGCGGCTCCAGCCAGATCAGGCCGACGATCACCAGCGGGAAGGAGAAGGCCGCGCAGGCCCAGCCGATCCATTGGGCTCCGCGCGGGGCCTTGTCGACCGGGGTCTCGTCCAGCGGGGGATCGAACCACATCAGCTTGATGATGCGCAGATAGTAGAAGGCGGCCACGACCGAGGCGACCAGGCCGACGGCGGCGACGATCCAGTAGCCGGCCCCGGCGGCGGCCCCGAACACATAGTATTTGGCCCAGAAGCCCGAGAACGGCGGCATGCCCAGCACCGACAGGCACAGCACGGTCATGGCGACGGCCGTCACCGGCCGGTCACGCTTCAGTCCGGCCAGGTCGGCGATGCGCCGGATCGGCTTGCCGCCCCGCGACAGGCTCATCAGCAGGGCAAAGAAGCCCATCTGGTCGATCACATAAAGCGTCATGAACATCAGCAACGCCTGCAACCCGGCCTGGGTGCCGGCGGCGATGGCCAGCAGGGCGTAGCCGATGTTGGCGATCGAGGAATAGGCCAGCAGGCGCTGGAAATCCCTCTGCGCCAGGCCGCCGAAGGCGCCGACCGCAAAGCTGATCAGCGAGATCAGGATGATGACCTGGGCCCACTGGTCGTGAGCGCCGCCGAAGCCTTCCGACAGGGCCCGGGCGATCAGCACCATGGCCGCCATCTTGGGCGCGGTGGCGAACAGGGCCACGACCGGCGTCGGCGCGCCCTCATAGACATCCGGCGTCCACATGTGGAACGGCGCGGCCGAGACCTTGAAGGCCAGACCGCAGATCAGGAAAACGAGACCGAAGATCAGGCCGGTGCCGGCGTCGCCCGAGGCGGCGACCACGGCGATGTCCTCGAACCGCATCGAGCCGGTGAAGCCGTAGATCAGGCTGGCCCCGTACAGCAGCAGGCCCGAGGACAGGGCCCCCAGGACGAAATATTTCAGGCCCGCCTCGGACGCCTTCAGGTCGTCGCGGTGGAAGGCGGCCAGCACATAGAGGGCCAGGGAGTGCAGCTCGACCCCGACGTACAGGGAGATCAGGTCGCCCGAGGACGCCATCATGCTCATGCCGACCGCGGCCAGCACGATCAGGACCGGATATTCGAAGCGGGTGATCCGCGTCCGCTCCATCCAGCCGGTGCCGAGGACGATGGCCACGGCGCTGGACAGATAGATGACGATCTTGCCGTAGACCGCCAGCGGATCGGCGACATAGGCCCCGTTAAAGGCGGAGCCCAGCGGGCCCGTCGCGGCCACGGCCGAGGCGGCCACCAGCAGGGCCACGGCCAGCATGGAGACCAGCCGGGTCGATTTCTCGCCGGCGAAGGCCCCCAGCATCAGCAGCACGAGGCCGCCGAGGGCGAGCGTCAGCTCCGGAGCGGACAGATGAAGTGCAGGGATCAGATCAGGCATCAGGGTCTCACCCGCCGATCGCGGCGTGATAGGTGGTCGTCAGGGCCTCGACCGAGGCGGCGGTGTAGTCGAGCACGATGCCGGGGTGGACGCCCAGCCAGATCGTGCCGACGATCAGCGGCACGAAGATCAGCAGCTCGCGCCGATCGATGTCGGTGATCGCCTTGAGCGCCGGGTTGGTGATCTCGCCGAACATGACGTTGCGGTACAGGGTCAGGGCATAGACTGCCGACAGGATCACGCCCGAGGCGGCGATGAAGGCGGTCCAGGTCGAGGCCTGGTAGACCCCGGTCAGGGTCAGGATCTCGCCGATGAAACCCGAGGTGCCCGGCAGGCCGACATTGGCCATGGTGAACATCAGGAAGATGGCGGCGAACCACGGCATCTTGCTGGTCAGGCCGCCGTAGAAGGCGATCTCGCGGGTGTGCATCCGGTCATAGATGACGCCGACGCACAGGAACAGCGCGCCCGAGATCAGGCCGTGGCTCAGCATCTGGAACACCGCGCCCTGCATGCCGATTTCGTTGCCGGCGAAGATGCCCATGGTGACGAAACCCATGTGGGCCACCGACGAATAGGCGATCAGCTTCTTCATGTCGGTTTGCCGGAAGGCCACCAGCGAGGTGTAGACGATGGCGATGGCCGACAGGACGAACACCAGCGGCGCGAACATCTGCGACGCCAGCGGGAACATCGGCACGTTGAACAGGATAAAGCCGTATCCGCCCAGCTTCAGCAGAATGCCCGCCAGGATGACCGAGCCGGCCGTCGGGGCCTGCACGTGGGCGTCCGGCAACCAGGTGTGGACCGGCCACATCGGCATCTTGACCGCGAAGCTGGCGAAGAAGGCCAGCCACAATATCGGCTGGACCGTGGGGCTGAAGGCGAACGTCTTGAGCTCGGGAATGCTGGTGGTGCCGGTCGTGTATGCCATCCACAGCATGGCCAGCAGCATCAGGACGGATCCCAGCAGGGTGTAAAGGAAGAAATTTGTAGGCCGCATAGATGCGGTTGGCGCCGCCCCACACCCCGATGATGATGAACATCGGCACCAGGGTGCCTTCGAAGAAGATGTAGAACAGGAACAGGTCCAGCGCCGTGAAGACACCGGTGACCAGGGTCTGCAGCACCAGGAAGGCGACCATATAGTCGACCACCCGGTCCTTTATGGTCTTCCAGCTGGCCAAAATGCACAGCGGCATCAACAAGGCCGTCAGCAGCACGAACAGGATCGAGATACCGTCGACGCCCAGATGGTATTCGGCACCGGCGAACCAGACATAGCGTTCGATGAACTGGTAGCCGGCATTGGCCGGATCGAAGACCAGCACCAGCACGACCGCCACGGCCAGGGTGGCCAGGGTCGTGCCGAGGGCGATCCAGCGCGCGGCCGGGTCCGCGCCGCCCTTCATGGCGACACGGGCCAGCAGGATCAGTCCCGCCCCGACCAGGGGCAGGAAGGTGACGAGGCTCAGGATGTGAGGAATTTCAGCGGGCACTTGGGCTCAGGCTCCCCACGTTATAGATGGCGAAGGCGAGGAAGCCGGCGAGGCCGAGCAGCATCACGAACGCATAGAAATAGACGTAGCCGCTCTGGAACCGCGACAGGCCGCCGGCGAATTTGCTGGACAGCCAGGCCATCCCGTTCGGTCCGCCGCCGTCGATGATCTTCACGTCGCCGACCTTCCAGAACAGGTCGCCCAGGGCGCGCGCGCCCTTGACGAAGACGAAGTCATACAGCTCGTCGAAATACCATTTGTTGTAGAGGAAGGCGTGAACCACCCCGCCCCGATCGGCCATGCGTCGGGCCATGCCTTCGTTGACCACATAGATCCACCAGGCGGCGAAGGTCCCGATCAGCGTCAGCACCAGCGGTGACCATTTCACCCAGGTCGGGACGCCATGGCTGTCGTGCAGCACATGGTTGGCCGGGCTGGTGAACACCGCACCGTTCCAGAACGTGGCCGCGTGATCGCCGATGAAATAGGGGGCGAACACAAAGCCCGCGGCGACCGCCCCGACCGCCAGCAGCAGCAGCGGCACCAGCATGACCCACGGACTCTCGTGCGGCTGCAGCGGTCCGTGGTGGCCATGATCGTCATGGGCGTGGGCGTCGTCGTCCAGCGGCTCGGAATGGGTTTCCAGCTGGGCGTGGGACGCATGATCGTCATGACCGTGACCGGCGTGCGCCGCGTCCTTCCACACCGGCTTGTTGTGGAAGGTCATCAACGCCAGC
>JAUCCG010000020.1:0-50640 GCA_034676465.1 Brevundimonas sp.
CGATCGTCAGATAGGACAGGCAGCGGCGGGCATCCAGCTGGAACGGGGCCGGGAAGGCCCGGGTCGGACAGATATCCAGACAGGCGGTGCAACTGCCGCAATGCTCGGTCTCGGGCGCATCGACCGGGAGGTCGGCGGCGCTGAGGATGACGCCGAGGAACAGCCAGTTGCCGTGCTCGCGCGACAGCAGGTTGGTGTGTTTGCCCTGCCAGCCCAGCCCGGCGCGCTGGGCCAGTGGCTTTTCCATCAGCGGGGCCGTGTCGACGAACACCTTGACGTCCTCGCCCGTCCGGGCCGCGATCTGGCCGGCCAGGGTCTTCAGCCGGCCCTTGATCAGCTCGTGATAGTCGTCGCCCCGGGCATAGACCGAGACATAGCCGGCCGAGCGGTCGGCCAGTTCGGGCAGGGGGTCATGCTCCGGTCCGTAGTTGAGGCCCAGCACAATGGCGGTGCGGGCCTCGCTCCACATCGCGGTCGGATGGGCGCGGCGCTCCAGCGTCGTCTCCATCCAGCCCATCTCGCCGTGCCGCCCGGCGTCGACGAAATGCGCCAGCCGCTCACCCGCGCTCCACGGCTCGGCCGCCGAGGCGAACCGGCAGGCGTCGAAGCCCAGGGCGGCGGCGCTGTCGCGGATGGATTGACGGAGATCGGTCGCCATGGGCGTCGTTTGACGCGCCGCGCCCTAGAAGTCGAGGTCGGTATAGTGGGGCGCGGGCTGCAGACCCTGAAACCGGTCCGACAGCAGGGGGCGGAAACAGGGGCGCGACTTCAGCTTCATGTACCAGGTCTTCAGCGCCGGATGGGTCTTCCAGGCCATCTCGCCGAAATAGTCGAGCACCGACAGATGGGCGGCGGCGACGATGTCGGCCTGGCTGAGCCGACGCCCGGCCAGCCAGTCGCGCTGCGCCGCCAGATCCTCGAACATCGTCAGGTGGGCGCGCAACGCCTCGCGCCCCTCGCGCAGGGCCCGGGCTTCAGGTGGCCCCAGTCGCAGCAGCGGCTTTTCCATCCGCTCATGCAGCAGGACGGCGTCGACCTCATCGGTGAAGCGGCGGTCGAACCAGGTCACCAGCCGGCGGGCCTCTGCCCGTTCAGCCGGATCAGCCGGCAGCAGGAAGGGGGTCTTTGAGCGATCCTCCAGCCAACCGAGCACAGCGGCCGGCTCGCACAGCGTTAGCGCCTTGCCCATCTCGGTGGTCTGCACCACCGGCGGCATCCCTGACGGGTTGAGTTCGCCCAGCGGGCAGTCCGGCTCCCACGGACGGACCAGGACTTCCGTCCACTCCGCCCGGGCCTCGCCCAGCGCAAGGCGCGCCGTGCGCGAGCCGGGATCGAAGGGAAAATGAAACAGGACGCAGGCCGACATGCCACATCCATGCGCCAGTGGGCGTTAATCGCTCGTTAGTGACAACGCCAATGTGACCGTCAGGACCACGGACCGCGGGGGCCCGGATCAATCTCCGGGGCGGAGTCCGCATCGGCTTCCCCGGCGGCGGGGCCGCCGGTGGGAACATCTTCGGGTTCGGCGCGACCATGGGGGTCCGGGTGGATCAGGATATCCGCCATGGGAAAGGCCGCCAGCAGCCGGTTTTCGGCCTCGACGATGATCGCATGGGCCGCCTCGAGCGTCAGGGCCGGGTTCATGTCGACGTGCATCTGGATCATCATCACCGGGCCCGCCATCCGGGTCCGCAACTGATGGACGCCGTAAATCCGCGGGTCGGACAGCACGGCCGTGGTCACGGCGATCCGGTCGCTGTCGGGCACGGCCCGGTCCAGCAGGTGGTCGGCCGCGCCCCTGAGAAGGCCCAGCGCCCCCCAGAACAGCCAGACCGAGACCACCAGGCCGGCCGCCGCGTCGAGGCCGGGCGCGGCCAGGAACGCGCCCGAGATCACCCCGATCAGAACCACCGCATTGGCGGCCAGGTCGGCGGCGTAGTGGGCGCGGTCGGCGGCGATGGCCATCGACCGGGTTTGGCGCATGGCCCTCGACTGCATCCACACCAGCCCCAGGGTCAGGACGGTCGAGATCAGGATGACGCTTACGCCCCAGCCGCCGGCGGTGACGGGGCGCGGGTCAAAGATCCGCTGGATCGCCTCCCAGCCGATGAAGGTGGCCGAGGCGAACACCAGTCCGGCCTGGACCAGCGCGGCCAGGGCCTCGCCCTTGCCGCGCCCGAAGCGGTGTTGCTCGCCGCCCGGTGCCGCGGCCCAGCGCACCGCGACGAAGGTGACCAGAGAGGCCACCAGGTCGAGGGCTGAATCGGCCAGCGAGGCCAGGATCGACACCGAGCCGGACGCGCCCAGGGCAAAGGCCTTGAGGACGATCAGAACAGCCGCCACCCCGACCGACAGGCGGGTGACGTTGCGCGCGGCGGTTTCAGCGTCCGTGCGCACCGGGGTCGACGAGGGGGCAGGAGAGGTCATTGACGCCTTGTCGCCGATAGCCGCCGCCTTGCCAATGGCCGGACCGGCGACAGACCGGTGACTTTTATCGATCCGTTAGGCTTACCGTCACCAAACGGCCGCATCATGGGCGGGTACTGGGATCGGACCCGGACGTGGAGGGCGGCTTGCAGACAGTTGAAGACGTCACGCGACGCTGGATCGGGCGCAACGAGGCGCTGGACCGCCTCGGGATCAAGACCCAGACCCTCTATGCCTATGTCAGCCGCGGGCGGATCGTCGCCCGCCCCGATCCCCTCGATTCACGGCGCAGCCTCTATGACGCCGAGGACATCGACCGTCTGAGCCGCGGTGAAGGCCCTGCGCTGCGTCCGGTCGCTGCGCCGGACCGGAGCGGGGTTCGGGGCGAGGCGGACATTGTCTCCTCGCTCAGCGTCGTGGCCGACGGGCGGCTGTTCTATCGCGGCCTCGATGCGGTCCAGCTGTCGCAGCAGGCCACGCTGGAAGAGATCGCCTGCCGGCTGTGGGGGCTGCGCGACGCCCATCTGTTCACCGGCATCAAGCCGCGGCTGGACGGCGTCATCGGTGTGTCGATCCGGGCCCGGACCTTCGCCATCCTGTCCCGCCGGGCCGAGGAAGACGTGACCTCGCGGGCCTGCGACGCGGAAACGCTGAGGAATCAGGCGGCCTGTATTCTCAACGAAACCATCGACGCTGCCTCGGGGCCGGGCCCCCGGCTGCATTTTCACCAACGGCTGGCGCGGGGGTGGAAGACGATCGATCGCGATTCCCACATGATCCGGCGGGCCCTGGTTCTGGCCGCCGACGATGAACTGGACCCGGCAATCCTGGCGGTCCGGGCCGCCGTCGGAGGCGGCGCGCCGCTGGCCGGTGCCGCCCTGGCCGGGATCACGACCCTGGTCGGTTCGACCGTCCTGCGGGATCTGACCGACGCTTCCGCCTGGGTCGTCGAGGCCCGGCGAGGCCCGGTTGAGGCCAGTCGCCGCCGTCTGCAGGAAGCCGGCAGCCTGCCGGGCTTCACGGCCGCAACCGGAACCCCCGACGCGGCGCGGGCGACCGCGCTGCTGACAGCCGCGGACCTGCCGGCCGACCTTGTGGCCGTGCAACGGGCCGGCGAGGACAGTGGTGCGGGCCAGGCGACCTTCGCCATGGCGCTGGCCCTTATTGCCCGACGGCTGGAGCTGCCGCGCCAGGGCGCGGCGGACCTGTTTATGCTCGGTCGTCTGACCGGCCTGCTGGGCCACGCCCTCGATCAGGCGACGAACGGCTCGCCTATCCGGGCACGGCTGCGCTATGTGGGACCCGAACCCGGCGCGAATTGATTCCGCCAGACCCTATCGGAGCGTTCATGGCGGACTGGCTGGCGGCGATCATTCTCGGCCTCGTGGAGGGGCTGACCGAATTCATCCCGGTGTCCTCAACGGGCCACCTGTTGCTGACCCAGAAGCTGCTCGGCCTGACGGATCCGCGCTGGACCTCGTTCATCGTGCTGATCCAGATGGGGGCCATTCTGGCGGTCGTGGCCCTGTATTTTGCCCGACTGTGGAAGGTGCTGATCGGGCTGCCGACCGATCCGAAAGCCCGCCATTTCGCCATCAGTGTGCTGATCGCCTTTCTGCCGTCGGTGCTGGTCGGCCTGCTTTTGTACGATTTCATCAAGCTGGTGTTGTTCGACAGCGTGACCGTGATCTGTGTGTCCCTGATCGTCGGCGGGTTCGGACTGATCCTTCTCGAACGGTTCGCCCCGGTACCGAGCGCGGACGACGCCATGAGCCTGTCCTGGAAGCGCTCGCTGGGAGTCGGCCTGTTCCAGTGCCTGTCGGTTGTTCCGGGCGTGTCGCGCTCGGGCGCCACCATTGCCGGCGGTCTGACCCTGGGTCTCGACAAGCGCGCCGCCGCGGAATTTTCGTTCTTTCTGGCCATTCCGACCATGGTCGCGGCCTCGACCTGGGACATCGTTCAGAGTGGCGCGGCGATTGACTGGAGCTTCGGCGGGATCATTGCCATCGGCTTCGTCGTGTCCTTTGTCAGTGGCTGGATCGTGGTCAAGGCGATGGTCGATTTCGTCGCCCGGCACGGCTTTACGCCCTTCGCCTGGTGGCGGATCGTCGTCGGGGTGATCGGTCTGGGACTGGTCTGGGGCGGGCTGGTTTAAGGCTGCCCCCGGTCGCTAGGTCGTCGCGACGGCTGCCGGCATCGTCGGGTTTTCAGCGAACTGCCCGCCGCGGCGATAGCGCCACAGATAGGCGGGAGCGATGGCCTCGACACCGGTCGGCTGGATATCGAGCGCCTCCAGGCCTTCGGCGTCCGGACTGACGACCGTGTCGACCTTCAGCATTTCCACCTGGTCGGCGGTCAGGGCGGGCGCGATGCCGACGAGGGCGGTCAGCTGGGCCAGCTTGCCGATGATCCGGGCGACGGGGAAGGGCAGGGGAATCAGCGGGCGACTGCGATTCGTTTCGTGCAGAACCAGCTTCAGCACAGCCTCGAAGGTCATGACGGACGGTCCACCAAGCTCAAAGGTGCGCCCGGCGGCGTCGATACGGACCACGGCCCGGGCGATGGCCTCGGCCACGTCGCCGACATAGACGGGCTGGAACCGCGTCTGGCCACCGCCGATCAGCGGCAGGGCCGGGGCGACAGTCGCCATGGCCGCGAACCGGTTCAGAAAGTCGTCTCCGGCACCGAACACGATCGACGGGCGAACCACGACGGCGTCGGGCTTGACGTTGCGAACGGCGAGCTCGGCCTCGGCCTTGGTCCGGGCGTAGGCGGCGTTGCTCTCCGGATTGGCGCCGATGGCCGACACCTGGACCAGACGGTCGATGCCGGCGGCCGCACAGGCCTCGGCAATCTGGCGCGACCCGTCGACATGCAGGGCCTGAAATTTGCGTGATGGGGTCTCGTACAGGATGCCGACCAGATTTATGGCCGCCGTCGCGCCGCGCAGGGCGTCGGTCACGTCATCCTTGCGGGTGATGTCGCAACGGACCGGCTGGATCTGTCCCACGTCGCCCAGCGGCTTGAGGTCATAGGCCTGGCCGGGATGACGGACCGCGACCCGCACGCGCCAGCCCCGTTTGGCCAGGGCGCGAACCACCTGGGCTCCGACGAAACCGGAGCCGCCGAAAACTGTGACCAGGCCCGGGCTGAACTCACTCATGACGTGCTCCAGAAGAAAGTCTGCGCCGCCCGGAACACGGGCTGACCCGCGCGGGATAGACGATGCTTTTGTCCCCGGCAACGCAAAGACGGGAAAAGGGTTGTTGACCCGTCCGATAGGCTGCCTTAAGGGTCCGCGCCTTCCAGACAGATACGTCTGGGCCCAGGTGGCGGAATTGGTAGACGCGCTGGCTTCAGGTGCCAGTGATAGAAATGTCGTGGAGGTTCGAGTCCTCTCCTGGGCACCATATTTTCGGCGGCGCTGCATCCCTGTGATGCGGCGCCGTTCGTTTATCTGCCCTCCGGCCCCTGCCGGCCGGATTTTGCTCGCAGATCGCGTCGCGGGCGCACTGGCGCATTTCCGTCCGAAAATGCTCTAGTATCGTTGTGATGAAAGCCCAGACCTCATGACCGTCTACCTGCACGAGGGCGATCTGCCCGATTCCGTCGACCTGGGACACGAGGTCGCGATCGATTCCGAGACCATGGGCCTGCGCCTGCGGCGTGACCCCCTGTGTGTGGTCCAGTTGTCGTCCGGTGACGGCGACGCCCATGTCGTGCGTCTGAACCGGCCGGCCTACGACTGCCCGAACCTGAAACGGCTGATGGCCGACCCGGCCGTGCTGAAGATCTTCCATTTCGGGCGGTTCGACATCGCGATGGTGCAGTTGCACCTCGGGGTCGAGACCCGGCCGGTCTATTGCACCAAGATCGCGTCCAAGCTGGCGCGCACCTATACCGACCGTCACGGCCTCAAGGACGTCGCGCGCGAACTGGCCGGAATCGACCTGTCCAAGGCCCAGCAGAGCTCGGACTGGGGCGCGGCCGAGCTCAGCCCGGCTCAACTGGAATACGCCGCCTCCGACGTGCTGTACCTCCACGCCATCAAGGCGAAGCTGGACATGATGCTGGAGCGCGAGGGGCGGACCGAACTGGCCCGCGCCTGTTTTGACTTCCTGCCCGTTCGGGCCCGCCTCGACCTCGCCGGCTGGGACGAGGTCGACATCTTCGCCCATGCCTGACCCCGGATGACCCCGCCTGACCCGTCAGAATCAAGGATCCGCGCCGACGAGGCCCGGGTTGCCGCCGAGAGCGCGCACTGGCGTGCGCGATCGAAGCGGGTGCGCCTGCTGCGGCGCGTTCTGCCGGTCGTGATCCTGGTGCTGGCCGGGGGGGCCGTGACCTGGACGGTGTTCCGCAGTGTGATGTCCGGCGTCGAACGCAAGGCCAGCCAGACCCAGGAGGTGCGGCTCGACAATCCGATGTTCCGGGGTCAGGACGCCCAGGGCCGATCCTTCGCGATCGGGGCCGAAGGGGCGATCCGCGACCCGCAGACCGGATATTTTCGCCTGATCGGTCCGGTGATGCGGTTGAATCTGGGCGGGCGCAAGATCACCGAGATGACCGCGGACGCCGGCGTCTACAATGAAGTGGCCCGGACCGTGACCATCGGTCCGAACGTCCGGATCACCGACGGCGGCTCGGGATTTACCCTGACCACGCCGGAGGCCGTCGTCGATACGGCGACCGGCATCGTGACCGGTTCGAAGGGTGTTGAGGGGGTCGGCCCTCTTGGAACCATCTCGGCTTCGTCCTATGCGATCTATGACCAGGGCGAGCGGGTCGTGTTTCAAGGCTCTGGCGACAACAAGATCCGGGGGGTTTTCAACACCACCCGGTCGGGTGGATGAGAAGACCATGATCAGATCAATCCTCGCGGGCGCAGCGGCGCTCGGCATCGTTCTGGCGGCCCCCACGGGTACCGCGACGGCCCAGGCCCGGGCGACGCCCAGTCAACAGCCGATCATGGTCGGGGCTGACAGCGCCGAACAGACCCCGTCCGGCTTTGCCCTGCGCGGCCGGGCCGAGGTGCTGCAAGGCGACAACCGGCTGCGTGCCGACGCGATCCAGGGCGTCAGTACCGGCGGGGCCATCAGCCAGGTCACCGCCTCGGGCAACGTCTATTACGTCACCCCGACCGAGACGATCCGCGGCGATCGCGCCGTCTACACCGTGTCCGACACCACCATCGTGGTCACCGGCGACGTGATCCTGACCCAGGGTCGCAATGTGCTGACCGGCGGACGGCTGGTCTACAACGTCGACACGGGAGCCGCCCGCATGGACAGCGCGTCCGGCGGTGCAGGCAGCCGCATCCAGGGCGTTTTCTACCCGCAAGGAACCCGGAACTGAGCCCCCGGGCCGGCCGGACCTGAACCCGTGGCGCGCAAGGAACTCTCTGCCCCTAAATCTTGACGAGGCCCCGGACGCCGGGACCGTGGTTGAGCCGGCGCGCGCGACCGGACTTCGCGTCGAGCATATCGCCCGCTCGTTTGGCGCGCGTCAGGTCGTGCGCGACGTCTCCCTGACCCTGCAGCGCGGCGAGGTCGCAGGCCTGCTGGGGCCGAACGGGGCGGGCAAGACCACCTGCTTCTACATGATCACCGGCCTGATCCCGCCGGACTCGGGCACCATCTGGCTGGACGGCGAGGATATAACGGCCCGACCGATGTATCAGCGCGCCCGTATGGGACTGGGCTATCTGGCCCAGGAGCCGTCGATCTTCCGGGGCATGACCGTCGAGCAGAACATTCGCGCGGTCGCCGAACTGCACCAGTCGGGAGCCACGGCCGTCGCCGACGAAACCTCGCGTCTGCTGGAGGAGTTGCGCATCGATCACCTGCGCCATGCCCCGGCTGCGGGGCCTCTCGGGCGGTGAGCGCCGGCGGGTCGAGATCGCCAGGGCGCTGGCCGGACGGCCGTCCTTCATGCTGCTGGACGAGCCCTTCGCCGGTATCGACCCGCTGGCCATCGCCGACATCCGTCAGGTGATCCGCTATCTGTCCGGTCAGGGTATCGGCGTGCTGATCACCGATCACAATGTTCGCGAGACGCTGGAGATCATCGACCACGCCACGATCATCTCGGGCGGGGCGGTCCTGTTCAAGGGCGCGGCCCAGGACATCATCCGCGATCCCGAAGTTCGCCGGGTCTATCTGGGTGACATGTACGGCTGAGCGATCGCGCGTTCGCCCCTCGTTAACCGCTTCCCGGCATTCTGCCCTCAGCAAGTTTCGGGCCACGCCCGGGGACGAGGCTGTTGGGGGCTATCCGAAGTGATCGGTCAGAGGCTTGAGATACGGCAGGGCCAGGGCCTGGTCATCACGCCGCAGCTGCAGCAGGCGATCAAGCTGCTGCAGTTGTTGAACCAGGAACTGGACGCCTTCGTCGAGGCCGAGATCGAGCGTAATCCCCTGCTGCAGCGCGAGGAAGTCGAGGCTGATGCGACCGACGCTCCGGCCGAGACCGTGACCCCGGACGGGGCGGAACTGAGTTTTGAAGACGGCCGGGCCCAGGACGGCGAGCGCACGCTGGATGCCCGCGAGGACGACGTCTATGGCGACGCCACCCAGGGCGAGCGCGCCACCGACCGCATGGCCGACGACGCCCAGCCGGGCCTGTCCGACTGGTCCCGGGCCGGCAAGGGCGGCTCCATCGCCGACGGCGAGGGCGGGGAACGTCCGGAACGTCGCGAAATGACCCTGTGGGAGCATTTGCAGGCCCAGGCCTCGTCGGCCGGGTTCGACACCACCGACCACGCCATCGCCCTCGCCCTGATCGACGGGGTCGATGAAGGCGGTTATCTGCGCGCCGACCTGGAAGAAATCGCCGAACGACTGGGCTGTGGTGCCGAGCGTATCGAGGCGGTGCTGGTCCTGTGCCAGGGGTTTGAGCCGACCGGGGTGATGGCGTGTTCGGTTCCCGAGTGCCTGAAGCTGAGCTGGTCGAGCGCAACCGCTTCGATCCGGCCATGGCGGCCCTGCTCGACAACCTCCAGCTGCTGGCCCGCCACGATCTGTCGGCCCTGCGCAAGGCGTGCGGCGTCGACGCCGAGGACATGGCCCAGATGATCGCGGAGCTGAAGGCCCTGACCCCGCGGCCGGGGGCCGGCTTCGGCGGTGATCCGGCCCAGACGGTGATCCCTGATGTCCACGTCCGGCCCGATCCGGCCGGGCGGCTGGCGGGTCGAGCTCAATGCCGACAGCCTGCCGCGCCTGCTGATGGACAAGCGCTATCATGGCGTGGTCGCCGCCGGTGCCCGCTCGGAAACGGAAAAGGCCTTTGTCGCCGACTGCGCCGCCCAGGCCAGCTGGCTGGTCAAGTCGCTGGACCAGCGGGCCCGGACCATCCTCAAGGTCTCGTCCGAGATCGTTCGGCAGCAGGACGCCTTCCTGGCCTTCGGCGTCGAGTTTCTGCGTCCGTTGAACCTGAAGACCGTGGCCGAGGCGATCGGCATGCATGAATTGACGGTCAGCCGGGTCACCTCGAACAAATATGTCTCGACCCCGCGCGGTGTGTTCGAGCTGAAATTTCTTCTTCACCGCCGCCATCCAGTCGTCGGACGGCGGGGCCCTGCATTCTGCCGAGGCCGTGCGCCACCGCATCAAGGCGATGATCGACGCTGAAAACCGCGACGGCGACATCCTGTCCGACGACCGCATCGTCGAGATTTCAGCGAGGCCGGAATTGACATTGCCCGGCGCACCGTCGCCAAATACCGGGAGGCCCTGCGGATTCCGTCGTCGGTCGAACGCAAGCGGATGCTCCGGGCCGGCTGACATTGCCGGCGTTGATGTCGCTCGGGACGCCCCGGAGGCTTGTCGAATTTCCCGTCCGGACTTCAATTTCCGCTGTTGGATTCTTCCGGCGAATTTCCTCGCTCACCACAAAACTGTGATCGCCGTTGACACCTATCGCGGACCGCCGCGTTGTAGGCACATGCAGGTACAGGTTAGCGGCAAACAAGTGGATGTCGGCGAAGCGTTAGGCTCGCGCATCACCCTCGAACTTCAGGATGGAGTTGGCAAATATTTTGAACGTGGCGGCTCCAAGGCCGAGGTCGTGGTGTCCAAGGACGGCTTCGGCTTCAAGGTCGATTGCTGGGTTCGCCTGGCGTCGGGCGAGGTCATCGTCACCTCGGGCCAGGGCGGCGATGCCCAGATGGCCTTCACCGACAGTCTCGAGAAGCTTGAAAAGCGGGTCCGGCGATACAAGCGCCGCCTGAAGAACCACCACGCCGGTCCCCCGGGGGCTGTCGCCCGAGAAGTCCGAAAACGCCGCCCGCGAAGTAGCGTCGATGACGGTGTTCAGGGACCCGGACTTGGTCGAGGACGAGGAGTTCGGCGATTTCGAGCCAGGCTGACGAGCCGCCGCCGGTCGGCATGGTCATCGCCGAAACCGAGGCCGAGATCCGCACGCTGACGGTCGGCAGGGCCGTGCTGGAGCTGGACATGACCGGTTATCCGGTCGTGCTGTTCCGCAATGCCGCCCACGGCGGCCTGTCTGTGGTATACCGTCGCCCGGACGGCAATGTCGGCTGGATTGATCCGGAGCGGACGCGGGCCGTCAATGGACACCGTTCTGTAAGTGGTTCTGGATCATAGTGCTTTCCCTTGGGGGGCAGAGCGTCTAAACGGCGCCCGCCCCTTTGGGAATTGATTGCGTAAGAGTTGGGGTTTCGATGGATATCGGTGAGTTGCTTGCCCAGGACGGTGTTGTCTTGCGCAGCGGAGCGTCGTCGAAGCGACAGGCATTGCACGTAGTGGCCGAGGCGGCTGCGGCAGCGCTGGGCCTGCCCGAGGCGCGGGTCATGGAAGCCCTGCTTGAGCGCGAGGCGCTCGGATCGACGGGTCTGGGATCGGGTGTGGCGGTGCCGCATGCCCGGATCGAGGGGCTGGATCGTGTGCTGGCGGTCTTTGTCCGCCTCGATACGCCGGTCGCCTTCGGCGCGGTGGATGATCGCCCGGTCGACCTTCTGTTTGCCCTGTTCGCCCCACCCCGTGACGGGGCCGAGCATCTGCGGGCCCTGGCGGCTGTTTCGCGGGCCCTGCGATCTGCGGAACTGCGCGAGCACCTGCGCAAGGCCCGGACGCCGGATGCCATCCACGCCCTGTTCGTTCGCGACGCGCCGGCAACGGCGGCCTGACGCGATCCCGGGTCCCGGCAGGGGGCAGGGCCCACCGGAGCGGTTCTCACGATCCGGGGCGGCTTCAGGCCTGTTTGCGGGGGTGTGCGGGGTCGATCCGGGTCAGTGGACCGAGACCGGCTCCAGCTCATGGGCGACCGCCGCAGCAAAGGCCGTCTCGCGGTCCATCATCACGGCCAGACGCTCGCCGTCAGCGCCGTGAACCGCGAACAGAATTTGGTCGGGCTGAATATCGAGACCCTTGATCTCGGTGATTGGGGTGTTGGCCAGAACGTCGGCAGCCTTGATCTCGCGCACATAGACGAGATCGGGCGCGCCCAGTCCGGCAAAGTCTTCCTTGGTCATCAGTATCGGCGTCATCCGTGCGCCTCCTTACGATAGATTGAACGCCCGCGAACGCGGGCGGTTCGACGGCCGGGCCGTCGTAGTCGAAATCCGGTGGGGGTCAGCCCGCCACGATCGGAATACGCTGCACGACGACGGCGTCATCGGGGCGACGCAGGTCGACGTGCAACAGGCCGTGTTCCAGTCGGGCTTCCTCGACCTCCAGGCCGTCCGCCAGCACGAAACTGCGAACAAAGCCGCGGCCGGCGATGCCCCGGTGCAGAAAGGCCGGTTCGGCCTTGCCCGGATCCTCGCGCTTGCCGGTGATGGTCAACTGCCGGCCCTCGAGCGTGATGCTCAGGTCGTCAGGCGCAAAGCCGGCGACGGCCAGGCTGATCCGGACCGAGTCCTCGTCCCGCTGTTCGACATTGTACGGCGGATAGCTTTCCGCCGCAGCCCGGGCGGCCCGGTCGATCAGGGCCCGGGTATGATCGAAGCCCAGCAGGAACGGGCTGTCGAACAGGATGGTGCGTGTCGTCATATCACGGCCCTCGCAGAAGCGACCCCAGCCGTTGCGCCCCCCGGAAATCGGCGAGGCACAGGCTGAAAATCCTAGATGGTGAGCGGGGTGGATCAGGTCAACCGGTGCCGGAAAGGACGAAGGCCCCGCGGTGTCCCGCGGGGCCTTCGATGGTGGAGCTTAGCGGAGTTGAACCGCTGACCTCTTGCATGCCATGCAAGCGCTCTACCAGCTGAGCTAAAGCCCCGAACCTTTCGGTCGGTACGCCGCATCCCGAAGGGTTGGGGTGCGGCGAGGCGGCGGAACCTATGTCAGGGCCTTTCAGGGATCAAGCCCGGTTCCGCCATTTATTTTCATCCCCGTTCAAACCCTTGTCGCACGGGGTGAACGGGACCTGGATCAGTCCTCGTCCTTGACCGGTTTTTTGACCGCGCCCTCGAAGGCGTCGTCGTCCTCGTCCTCGATGAAGGGCACGGAATTGTCCTCGTCATCGTCGTCATCGAGCACGTCGTCGTCGCCGTCGGTCGTATTCATTCCGGCCTCTTCCGAGGCGTCGGCCGCCGTATCGTCGTCGTCGTCGTCCGGGGTCACGATCGGCTCGTGGCCTTCCTGGTCGATTTCCGGCGTTGCGACCGTATCGTCCTCGTCATCATCGTCGGTCTCGGGCTTCTTGACGACGACCTCTTCAGTCTCGGCGTCGTCGGCCGGATAGCCGCCCGGACGACCGCGACGGCTGCGCA
The DNA here is from genome assembly GCA_034676465.1 of Brevundimonas sp. Lineage (GTDB taxonomy): Bacteria > Pseudomonadota > Alphaproteobacteria > Caulobacterales > Caulobacteraceae > Brevundimonas. Next base: position 13,160 of record JAUCCG010000020.1, read on the forward strand.
GCTTCAGCGCCTCCTCGGGGTCGAACTCGTGGTCGCATTTCGGGCAGTGCGCCGGACGACGACCGAGATCGTAGAATTTGGCCTGGCAGTTCGGGCAGACCTGCTTGGCACCCAGTTCGGGATTGGCCACGGATGATACCTTTGGCAGGGGGTTGGAATTCGGGCGCGTCCCTTGCCACTCCGCAGCCCCGCTGTCAAAAGCCATCTTCGCGCCGCCGCCTCTTTGGCCATGGTCGCCGGTCCATCATCAGGGAGCGCTGCGGGTGTCCACGCCCTTGAAATTGACCGCCCGATCGAGCCCGCCACTGGCCGGCACCGTCCGTGCGCCGGGTGATAAATCGATTTCGCACCGGGCGCTGATCCTGGGGGCGATGGCCACCGGCGTGACCGAAATCCACGGCCTGCTGGAAAGCGATGACATTCTGGCGACCGCGCGGGCGGTCGAGGCTTTCGGTGCGACCGTCGAGCGTCGCGGCGACGGCCATTGGCGCGTCACGGGGCAGGGCGGGTTCAAACAGCCGGCCGGGGTGATCGACTGCGGCAATGCCGGGACGGGGGTGCGGCTGCTGATGGGGGCGGCGGCGGGCTATCCGATCCGCGTGACCTTTGACGGGGATGCGTCGCTGCGAAAACGGCCGATGGGACGCGTCATGGGTCCGCTCAGGGACATGGGTGCGCGCTTTGACGCTGATCTTCTGCCCATCGGCCAGACGGGCGGCCCCCTGTCGGCCCTCGAGCATGTCCAGACGGTCGCCTCGGCCCAGGTGAAGTCGGCGATCCTGCTGGCCGGCGTCAACGCTGATGGCGTTACGACGGTGGCCGAGCCGGTGAAGAGCCGCGACCACACCGAACGGATGCTGCGTGCCTTCGGTGCAGAGGTGGCGGTCGAGGAAGCCGGGTCCGGCTGGCGCGTCCGGCTGCAGGGCGGTCAGGCGTTGAGTGGCACCGCCGTTGCCGTGCCCGGTGACCCGTCGTCCGCCGCCTTCCCGCTGGCCGCCGGCCTGGTCGTGCCGGGATCCGCGGTCACCGTCGAAGGTGTGATGCTGAACCCGCTGCGTACCGGCCTGTTCGACACCTGGCGCGAGATGGGCGCAGATCTGACGATCTCGAACCGCCGCATGGCGGGCGGCGAGGAGGTCGGCGACATCACCGCGCGGCATTCGACGCTGACGGGCGTGGTCGTGCCGCCGGAACGGGCCGCCTCGATGATCGACGAATATCCGGTCCTGGCCGCCACCGCCGCCTTTGCCCGGGGGCGTACCGTCATGCGCGGCATCGGCGAGATGCGGGTCAAGGAGAGTGACCGCATCGCCCTGATGGCCGCCGGCCTGACCGGCTGTGGCGTCACGGTTGAGGATGAGCCGGAAGGATTTACCGTCACCGGCGGCCCGGTCCGGGGCGGGGCCACCGTCACCACCCACGGCGATCATCGCATCGCCATGAGCCATCTGGTGCTCGGCCTTGCTGCGACCGAAGCGGTCACCGTCGACGAACCTGGCATGATCGCCACCAGCTTTCCAGGTTTCGAGGCGTTGATGCGCGGCCTCGGGGCGGATATCGCGGCGTCTGAATGAAAACGGCGCTCCCCCCCTGATCATCGCCGTCGACGGCCCCGCCGCTTCGGGCAAGGGCACGATTGCCGCCCGGTTGGCGAAGACCTACGGTCTGCCGCATCTTGATACCGGCCTGCTGTATCGTGCGGTCGGCATGGGTCTGCTGGACCGTGACGGCGCGCTGGAGGACGCGGCCCTGGCCGGGACCGTGGCCGGCGCGCTGGATCTCGCTGATCTCAGCGATACCGAACGGCTGACCAGTCGTGGCGCCGGCGAGGCGGCCAGTCGCGTCGCCGGCTATCCCGGCGTGCGCGCGGCCCTGCTCGAATTTCAGCGCACCTTTGCTGGTCAGGCCGGCGGGGCGGTGCTGGACGGGCGGGGGATATCGGCACCGTCATCGCCCCGCAAGCGACCGCCAAGCTGTTCGTCACGGCCACGCCCGAGGTGCGGGCGCGGCGGCGTTGGCTGCAGTTGACCGGTGCGGGGGGAAGTCATCGCCTATGAGGACATGCTCGCCGACATCATCCGTCGCGATGAACGTGATGCCGGGCGTGGTGCGGCCCCGATGGTCCAGGCTGACGACGCCGTCTTGCTGGATACGACCGATATGGATATAGAGACGGCCTTCGATGCGGCCCGCCGTATCGTCGAGGCGGCGCGCGTCCGACACGGCCTGTAAGGGCTGCGGACAAATCCAACGCGTCAATCTCGGCTTCCGCGGGCGTTCTGGTTTTCAACTGCCTCGCGTCGTTATGACTTGCTTCCCATTTTTCTTCACCTCGCGCGGGGCCGACCGGTCACGCGCCATAACCCATTCAGAAACCCCAGACCTTCATGACAGACACACAATCCTTCACCCCCTCGCGTGACGACTTCGCCGCGCTGCTCGACGAACAACTGCAGGGCCGTGACCTTGGCGAAGGCCAGGTCATCCACGGTCTCGTCGTCGGCATCGAAAAAGACGTCGTCATCATCGACGTCGGCCTCAAGACCGAAGGCCGCATCGCGATGCGCGAATTCGGCAACGGCGACGGCACGGCCCTGCCCAAGGTCGGCGACAACGTCGAGGTCTATCTGGAGCGCGTCGAGAACGCCCTCGGTGAAGCTGTCATCAGCCGTGACAAGGCGCGCCGCGAGGAAGCCTGGACCCGTCTGGAACTGGTGTTCGCCGAAGGCCAGCCGGTCATGGGTGCCATCGTCGGCCGCGTGAAGGGCGGCTTCACCGTCGACCTCGGCGGCGCGTCCGCCTTCCTGCCGGGTTCGCAGGTCGACATCCGCCCCGTGCGCGACGTCGCCCCGCTGATGGGCAAGGAACAGCCTTTCGCGATCCTGAAAATGGACCGTCCGCGCGGCAACATCGTCGTCTCGCGTCGCGCCATCCTGGAAGAAGCCCGCGCCGAACAGCGCACCGAGCTGGTTGGCCAGCTGCAAGAGGGTGAAGTCCGCGAAGGCGTGGTCAAGAACATCACCGACTACGGCGCGTTCGTGGACCTGGGCGGTATCGACGGCCTGCTGCACGTCACCGACATGTCGTGGAAGCGTGTCTCGCACCCGAGCCAGGTCCTGGCCGTGGGCGACACCGTCAAGGTCCAGATCGTCAAGATCAACCCGGACACCCAGCGCATCAGCCTCGGCATGAAGCAGCTGCAGTCCGATCCGTGGGATGGTGTTGAAGCCAAATACCCGGTCGGTGCCAAATATACCGGCCGCATCACCAACATCACCGACTACGGCGCGTTCGTTGAGCTGGAAGCCGGCGTTGAAGGCCTGGTGCACGTCTCGGAAATGTCGTGGACCAAGAAGAACGTCCACCCCGGCAAGATCGTCTCGACCTCCCAGGAAGTCGACGTCGTGGTTCTGGATGTCGACGCCTCCAAGCGTCGTATCTCGCTGGGCCTGAAGCAGGCCCAGGACAATCCGTGGGATGCCTTCGTCGCCGCCAACCCGATCGGCTCGACCGTCGAGGGCGAGGTCAAGAACGCCACCGAATTCGGTCTGTTCATCGGCCTCGACAACGACATCGACGGCATGGTCCACCTGTCGGACCTCGACTGGAACGTCTCGGGCGAGGAAGCCATCCAGCGCTATCGCAAGGGTGAAACCGTAAAGGCCAAGGTTCTGGACGTCGACGTCGAGAAGGAACGCGTCTCGCTGGGCATCAAGCAGCTCGGCGGCGATCCGATGGAAGGTGACCCCTACAAGAAGAACCAGCAGGTCACCGTCACCGTCACCTCGATCGAGACCGGCGGCATCGAAGTCAAATTCGGTGAAGACGATGCGCCGGTCACGGCCTTTGTTCGCAAGTCCGACCTGTCGCGCGACCGGGCCGAACAGCGCCCCGAGCGTTACGCCGTGGGTGACCGCGTCGACGCCATGATCACCGGCATCGACAAGGCCACGCGCCGCGTCTCGGTGTCGATCAAGGCGCTGGAAATGAAGGACGAGGCCTCGGCCATCGAACAGTTCGGTTCGTCGGATTCCGGCGCGTCGCTGGGCGATATCCTCGGTGCCGCCCTGCGCGAAAAGGCCGGTTCGAAGGATTTGAAGGAATAGGCCTTCCCACCCGGCAGATGAAACGAGGCGGCCGGAGCGATCCGGCCGCCTTTTTCATGGGCGGAGACCGCGGGCATATGGTGTGGAGCGACGTTTTGTGTACGGTTGCCGGCGGTTAACTACCTATTTGCGGCCAAAACGCGCAGAAACCCTTTTTTCCCCCCCGACGGGCGAAGGCTAGGGTGGGGGGCCGTAAGGTCGAGTTTGCGCCCGACGCAACTCCGGAACGGTGGAACTGGGCAGGGGGTGATGATGATCAAATCCGAGCTGATCGAGAAGCTTGCGGTGGAGAATGTCCACCTGACCCACGCCGAGGTTGAGCGCGTTGTGAACATTATTCTGGGGCGGATGATTGATTCCCTGGGGGACGGCGGACGGGTCGAGATCCGGGGCTTCGGGGCCTTTTCGGTTCGCAGCCGGCCGGCGCGGGCCGGTCGCAATCCCCGCACCGGCGAGGCCGTCGACGTTCCGGCCAAGGCCGTGCCCTTCTTCAAGAGCGGCAAGGAGCTGCGTGAGCGGCTGAACGCCACGGGCGACGCCTGATACAGGGATCGATCCGCTTGGGTATGCTGAAAGAGTTCAAGGAATTCGCCGTCAGGGGCAGTGTCATCGATCTGGCCGTGGGGGTCATCATCGGGGCCGCGTTCGGCAAGATCGTCACCAGCCTGGTCGAGCAGGTGATCATGCCGCCGATCGGCCTGCTGCTGGGCGGGGTCGACTTTTCCAGACTGAAATGGGTGCTGGCACCGGAAAACCCGGCGACGGAAGCGGTCGAGGAGGTCGCCATCCGGTACGGGGCCTTCATCAATACCCTGGTCCAGTTCGTGATCGTGGCCTTCGTCATCTTCCTGATGGTCAAGGGCATCAACAGCCTGCGTCGCAAACAGGCGGCCGAGCCCGAGGCGGCTCCGGCAGTCCCGACCCCGACCGAGGCTCTGCTGACCGAAATTCGCGATGCGCTGAAGACGCGCCTCGGGGGCTGAGCCCCGGTTCTCCTTTCATCCAGAGGTCTGGATGCGGAATCCCACTTCGCATTTGACTCCGGGCAGGATCGGAACAAAAAGTGAACATTCAGTTTCTGGATGCTCATGGACCCGTCACCCCGTCTTTCGAACGCGCCCTATCCCGCTGATCCGGCGGTGCTGGAAGAAGTGTGCGCGGCCGGGCCCGGGGATCTGGCATCGGCCTTCGCCTTCGCCCTGTCGCGCGCGCCGGAGGCAGGGCGTCCCGTGGTGTTTCTCGCCGCCCCCCGGGCCTGGCTGGCGGAGCATGGCCGACCCTATGGGCGCGGCCTGCCGGGGGTCGAACTGATCCTGGCGGCGACCTCGACCGGGGTCGAGGGGCTGTGGGCGATGGAACAGGCGCTGCGATCCGGGGCGGTGACGATGGCCCTGGGCGGGATCGAGGAGGCCAGCCTGGCCCAGACCCGCAGGCTGGGCTTCGCCGCGCACGAGGGCGGATCGGTCGGGGTGATGTTGCGGTTGCGTGGCGGCGGAACTGAGCGCGGCCCGACGGCGCTGGCGCATCGCGCCCGCGGCCAGTGCGGCCGAACCCGCCGACGTCCGGGCCCCGGGGGCCGGACGATTGTGGGCCGAACTGGTGCGCAGCCGCAGCGAGCGGCCGGGTGTGTGGATGCTGGAGCAGGCTGATGAGACGCATCGTCTCCGTCTGGCTGATCGACTGGCCGGTGACGGTCCGGGCACGATCGGCCGGACGAACCTCGCCGCCTGATCCGGCCCTGGCCCCGGCCGTGCCCCTGGCCCTGATCCGCAGGACGGCGCGGGGCGCGGTGATCCACGCCCTGAATCCGGCTGCCCGCGCTGCGGGCCTGCGTCGCGGCCAGACCCAGGCCGACGCCCTGGCCATGATCCCGGCCCTGGCCTGTCGTCCGGCCGACCCTGAGGCCGACCGCAGCGCCCTGGAGGGGCTGGCCGTCTGGGCCGAGCGCTGGTCTCCGGCGGTCAGTCTGTCGGCCTCGGGTGACGGACTGGACGGGATCTGTTTCGACATGACCGGGGCCGCGCATCTGTTCGGCGGAGAGGCGGCCCTGCCGGACCGGATCGGGACGCGACTGGCCGAGGCCGGGATTGGCGCGCGGGTCGCCGTGGCCCCGACGATCGGGGCGGCCTGGGCCCTGGCCCGCCATGGCGATCCCGAGCGCCGGACCCTGTCGGTGGATGACGACAGCCTGAGGGGCAGTCTCGCCGGCCTGCCGGTCGAGGCGTTGCGGGTCGGCGCGAACATCGTGGCCGAGGCGCGCCGGTTCGGGCTGAAACGGATCGGTGACCTGTATCCGATACCGCGGGCGGGGCTGGCGCGGCGGTTTCGCGAGGGCGACGGGATCGATCTGGTGCGGCGGCTGGATCAGGCCCTGGGCTTCGCGGCCGAGGCCCTGGTGCCGGTCCGCGCCGCGCCGCGCTACCGGGTCTGGGAAGCCCATGCCGAGCCACTGACCGACATGGACGGGATCGTCGCGCGGTTGCCCGGTCTGGCGACCGATCTGGCTGCGGCGCTGGACCGGGACGGTCAGGGCGCGCGGGCCCTGACCCTGAGCGGTTTTCGCACGGACGGCACGGTCAGCGGACTGTCGGTGCGGATGAGCCGTCCCGATCGCGACCCGGGCGTCTGGCTGCGGCTGTTCCGGGAACGGGGACTGGAGCGGATCGATCCGGGTTTCGGCATCGACGCCCTGATGCTGAGCGCCGATCTGACCGAGCCGGTCACGGCCCGGCAGACGGAGATGACGGGCCAGGCCGTCGAGGATCGTGCCGCCGCCCTGGCCCCGCTGATCGACCGGCTGTCGGCCCGGTTGGGCGAGGGGCGGGTGCTCAGGCCCGAACCGGTCGACAGCTGGATTCCGGAGCGGGCCGAGCGGCTACGTCCGGCGTTGGGCCATGTTCCGTCTGTGACCGACCCGGGTGACGGGCGTCGGCGTCCGATCCTGCTGCTCGACCCGTCGGAACCGATTGAAGCCCTGGCGGAACTGCCGGACGGGGCACCGGCCCGCTTCACCTGGCGGCGGGTGTCACGGCGGGTGAAACGGTCCGACGGACCCGAGCGGCTGTCGCCCGAATGGTGGCGACCGCGTCCGGACGGCCGTCAGGTCCGCACCCGCGACTATTATTGCGTCGAGGACGACGGGGGTCGCCGTTACTGGCTGTTCCGCGAAGGCCTGTATGGCCGCGAGTACGCCGGTCATGACGATGAGCGCGCGCCGTCGTGGTGGATGCACGGGATGTTCGCATGAGCGCCCGGGCGACGGACTGGAGCGGCACCTATGCCGAGCTCGGGGTCCGGACCAATTTCAGCTTTCTGGAGGGGGCCTCGCATCCGGCCGAACTGGTCGAACAGGCCAGGGCGCTCGGCCTGGCCGGGATCGGTGTCGCCGACGTCAACACCCTGGCCGGGGTGGTGCGGGCGCTGATGGCGGCCGAGACGCATGACCTGCGTCTGGTGGTCGGCTGCCGTCTGGTCTTCACCGACGGTACCGAATTGATCGTGTTTCCGCGCGACCGGGCCGCCTATGGACGGCTGTGTCGTTTGCTGTCCCTCGGCAAGAGCGAGATCGTGTCCCCGGCATCGCCCGATGACGATGACGCGCGGATCACCAAGGGTGAGACGCGACTGACCTTCGATCAGGCCTGTGATCTGGGCGACGGGATGATCGCCCTCGCCGTGGCTCCGGACCGGCCCGATACGGCGTTCGAGGCCCGACTGGCGGCGTGGCGGCGGAGCTGGCCCGACACCCTCTATCTGGCGGCTCAACCCCTGTGGGACGGTCGCGACCGGGCGCGGCTGAACCGTCTGGCGGCCATGGCGCAGCGGACCGGTGCGCCGCTGATCGCCACCAATGCCGTCCTCTATCACCATCCCGACCGCCGCCCGCTGCAGGACGTCCTGACCTGTATCCGCGAGGGCACGACCATCGACCGGGCCGGACGACGCCTGCAGGCCAGCGCCGAGCGTCATCTGAAGTCACCGGCCGGAATGGCGCGCCTGTTCCGGGGTCATGAGGCGGCGCTGGAGCGCACGCTGGATGTGGTCCGGGCCTGCAGCTTTTCCCTGCGTGAGTTGCGCTATGAATATCCCGACGAACCCGTGGCCGCCGGCTATTCCCCGCAGCGCTATCTGACCCAGCTGACCTTCCGGGGGGCGCGCGAACGCTGGCCCCAGGGGGTGCCGGCCGATGTGGTCACCACCATCGTCAAGGAACTGAGGCTGGTGCGGATGCTGGGTTACGCGCCCTATTTCCTCACCGTACACGACATCGTCCGCTGGGCCCGGGCCGAACCGCGCCGGATCCTGTGCCAGGGGCGGGGCTCGGCGGCCAATTCGGCGGTCTGCTACTGCCTCGGCATCACCGATGTCGATCCGGCCCGGCAGGGCAACCTGGTCTTCGGGCGCTTCATCTCGGCCGAGCGCCGCGAGCCGCCCGATATCGACGTCGATTTCGAGCATGAGCGGCGCGAGGAGGTGATCCAGTACATCTACGGATCGCTATGGCCGCGAGCGCGCCGGCATCGTCGCCACGGTCATCCACTATCGCCCGCGCGTAGCGCCATCCGCGAGGCGGGCAAGGCGCTGGGGCTTCCGAGGACGTCACCGCCCGGCTGGCCCGACACGGTCTGGGGCTCCCACGGCAGCGAGGTCAGGGACGAACACGTCGACCGGGCCGGGCTCGATCCCGACGACCCGCGGCTGAAACTGGCGCTGGACCTGACCGCCGTGCTGATCGGCTTTCCCGCGCCATCTCTGCCAGCATGTCGGCGGCTTCGTCCTGACCCGCGGCCCGCTGACCGAGACCGGTGCCGATCGGCAAGGCGGCGATGGAGCGGCGCACCTTCATCGAATGGGACAAGGACGATATCGACGCGCTGGGCCTGATGAAGGTCGATGTGCTGGCGCTGGGCATGCTGACGGCGCTGAAGCGGGCGTTCGGCATGATCGCCGACAGGCATGGCCGGGACCTGGACCTGCACACGGTGCCGAACGAATGTCCGGCGGTCTATGCCATGCTGCAGCGGGCCGACTCGGTCGGCGTCTTCCAGGTCGAGAGCCGGGCGCAGATGACCATGCTGCCGCGGCTGAAGCCCGAGACCTTCTATGACCTGGTCATCCAGGTGGCCATCGTCCGGCCGGGCCCGATCCAGGGCAGGATGGTCCATCCCTATCTGAAGCGGCGAGCCGAGCAGCGAGAAAGGGGGCGGCCTTCCGGGTCGATTTCCCACAACCGGCTCCCGGGCAGGGCGCCCCGACGAACTGGAACAGGTGCTGAACCGCACCCTGGGCGTGCCCCTGTTCCAGGAACAGGCGATGCAGCATTGCCATTGTCGGCGCCGCCTTCACCGGGGCCGAGGCCAACGGCCTGCGCCGCGCCATGGCCACCTTCCGCCATCTCGGCACCATCGCCCGCCAATATGAGGCCGACTTTCGTCGCAGGGCATGGTCGGCGCGGCTATGAGCCGGAGTTCGCCCAGCACTGCTTCGACCAGATCAAGGGCTTCGGCGAGTATGGCTTTCCCGAGAGCCACGCCGCCTCCTTCGCCCACCTGGTCTATGTCTCGTCCTGGCTGAAATGCCATTACCCCGATGTCTTCGCCGCCGCGCTGCTGAACTCCCAGCCCATGGGGTTTTACGCCCCGGCCCAGATCGTGCGCGACGCCCGTGAGCACGGCGTCGAGGTGCGGCATCCGGATGTGAACGCCAGCGGCTGGGACTCGAAGTCTCGAACCCATTCCCGACCGGTGTCACCAGGCGGTGCGTCTGGGCCTGCGCACCATCAGCGGCTTTCGTCAGGACTGGGCCCGGAGCCTGGTCGTGGCCCGACAGAACGGACCCTTCACCGATCTGGAAGACCTGCGCCGCCGGGCCCGACTGCCGCCGCCGGCGCTGGACCGGCTGGCCGAAGCCGATGCCTATGGCACGCTGGACCTGTCGCGCCGTCAGGGTCTGTGGGCGGCCCGGGGCGCGCCGCCGACATCCACCGCACCGCTGTTCGAGGCCATGGGCCTGACCGAAAGCGACGGGGCTCCGCCCGCGGCCCTGCCCCGGCTCAGCCCGTCGGAAGAGGTGGTCGGCGACTACCAGACCCTGCGTCTGTCGTTGAAAGGGCATCCGGTCGTCTTCCTGCGCGAGCGACTGACGGCGGCGGGGGCGATGACGGCGGCGGCGATGGCCGGAGCGCCGGACCGTCACCGGGTCAGCGTCGCCGGGGTGGTGCTGGTGCGCCAGCGCCCCGGCACGGCCAAGGGGGTGGTGTTCCTGACGCTGGAAGACGAGACCGGCGGGGCCAATCTGGTGCTGTGGGCCGATGTGTTCGAGCGGTTGCGACCCGTGGCCATGGGCGCGCGCATGGTGCTGGCCCGCGGGCGGGTGCAGCAGGCCGACGGCGTGACCCATCTGGTGGTCGAGGATCTGGAGGACTGGACCCCGATGCTGGGCCATCTGACCGGCGACGGACCGTCGGGTCCGGTCGCGCCGGGGCGGGGGCAGCACCCCCGCGATGTACGGGTGTTGCCGGGCTCGCGCGACTTCCACTGAGGCGGCGTGAACGCTCCGCCGACAGCCGCAGACAAGCGCTACAAGGCGGACATCTGTCCGGAGACATGGCGGGCAATTTCCGACACATTCACGACCGGATGGACACTGCCTGTCCGGGTGTCGCCAGGAGGCCGAACCCGACGCGTCGCCTCACGACAGGTTACGACTTGTAAAACGTCGATCCTGATGGTCCTATCCCCGCTTCGTCCGGGAGGCGGGTCGCGAGGGGATCGCAGGCTCATTCCGAAAGACATACGGATCCCCGGGGGTCCGCCATCCTAAAGGGTCCGCATGAATATCGTCATCATTCTGGGTATACTCATAACCCTTGTCACCGGCGTGCCGGTGCTTCTGCAGATGCTGAAGCACCATCCGCGTGGCCTCATCATCCTGTTCTTCGCCGAGATGTGGGAGCGGTTCTCCTACTACGGGATGCGCGGCATCCTGATCTTCTTCCTGACCCAGCATTTCCTGTTCGATGATGCGATGGCGGGGTCGACCTACGGGTCCTACACCTCGCTGGTCTATCTGCTGCCGCTGGTCGGCGGCATCCTGGCCGACCGCTATATCGGCACCCGCAAGGCCATCGCCTTCGGGGCCCTGCTGCTGGTCGCCGGTCACGGCATGATGGCCCTCGAGGGCAGTCCCGCGACCGAGACCCTGACCTACGGCGGCACCGCCTATGAGGTCGCGGCCGAAGGCCGTGGCGCGACGCGTGACGTCGCCATCGTGGTCGACGGTGAGAAATACAGCTTCGGCGCAGCGGAGGGCGGCGGCATCGCCATCGCCGACATGCCGGCCGGAGCCAGCCTGCCGGCCACGTTGGCGGAAGGCTCCTACCAGATGACGCAGACGCGGAATACGAACGACATCAACATCTTCTATCTGGCGCTGTCGCTGATCATCATGGGGGTCGGTTTCCTGAAGCCGAACATCTCCAGCATCGTCGGCCAGCTCTATCCCGAAGGCGACCCGCGTCGCAACTCGGGCTTCACCCTCTACTATTACGGCATCAACCTCGGGGCCTTCTGGGCTGCGGTTCTGTGCGGCTATCTGGGACAGACGGTCGGCTGGTGGGCCGGCTTCGGCCTGGCCGGTATCGGTATGGCCCTGGGCTGGATCGTGTTCGTGCTCGGCAAGCCGCTGCTGCGGGGCCATGGCGAACCGCCGAACCCGGAAATGCTGAAGCGGCCGCTGATCGGCCCGATCAACCGCGAGTGGCTGATCTACATCCTCGCCGTTCTCGGCGTCGGCGTGGTCTGGTTCATGGTTCAGCGCAACGTCCTGGTCGGCAATGTGCTGCTGGCGTCGACCGTGCTGTCGCTGGCCGCGATCATCTGGATCATCATCGGAGTCTGCAAGACCTGGGTCCAGCGTCAGCGCATGATGCTGGCCCTTGTGCTGATCTTCGGCGCGGTGGTCTTCTTCACCCTGTTCGAACAGGCCGGCACCTCGCTGAACCTGTTCGCCGACCGGAACGTCGACCTGACCATCAGCCCGGTGGCCATGCAGTTCCTCGGCATCACCGTCGGAACGCCGGCCCAGATCGCCGCCGCGGGTATCACCCCGACGGGCTTCTGGATCGACGCCACCATCACGGCGGCCCAGGTCCAGTCGTTCAACGCCGGCTTCATCCTGATCTTTGCCCCGATCTTCGCGGCAATGTGGGCCTGGCTGGCCAGCAGGAAGATGGATCCGAACCCGACCATGAAGTTCGGTCTGGGTCTGGTGCAGGTCGGCCTCGGCTTCCTGGTCGTGGTCTGGGCCGCCGGCTCCGGCATGGTCAGTCCGACCTTCCAGATGCCGCTGATGATCCTGGCGCTGCTCTACATGCTGCACACGACGGGTGAGCTGTTCCTGTCGCCTGTGGGCCTGTCGGAGATCACCAAACTGTCGATGCCGTCGGTCGTCAGCTTCATGATGGCCGTCTGGTTCCTGGCCAGCTCCATCGCCCAGTTCGTCGGCGGCAAGATCGCCGGCCTGATGGGCACGGAGACCGTCGGGGGTCAGGTTCTCGATCCCGAGGGGGCGCTGGCCACCTCGCTGGGGGGCTTCAACACCCTGGGTCAATGGGGCGTCGGTATCGGTATCGGCTTCATCCTGATCAGCTTCCTGATCAAGGGCTGGGCCCACGCGTCGGGTGGTGACAACCATCCCGGACCGAGTCTGACCGATCGTGGTCAGGAAGACCGTAGCGTCACCAACCCATAAGGGGCGGCGACCACCGGACAAGACAGGGGCGGCCTCCCGATCGGGAGGCCGCCCTTTTTCCGGCTCGGATTTCGTTCCCGTTTGCAACGGGAGTGTTCTCTGGCGTCAGGCCGGTTCGACCTGAAACAGACGGCTCTAGAGCGTCTTCGCCAGAGTTGGAATCGCGGAGGATTCCCAAGGTACTCGGATTGTGATTCAACATGGGGGCTGGATGGGAGGCCAGCTTGCATGCCCAAGCCCTATTCCACCGATCTTCGCGGACGTGTGATCGCCGCTGTTGAGGCCGGCGAGACGCGTCGGGCGGCGGCGGCGCGGTTCGGCGTCAGCCCTTCGGCTGCGGTCAAATGGGCGCAGCGGGCGCGACTGACGGGCAGTGTCGAGCCCAGGCCGATGGGTGGACGCCGTCCCTTCGCCCTGGCTCCCCACCGGGTCTGGGTGCTCTCGCGGCTGGCCGAAAAGCCGGATCTGACGCTGAGGGCTCTGGTGCTGGAACTGGCGGATCAGGGCGTGAAGATCAGCGACTATGCCGTGTGGAACTTCCTCCGGCGCGAGGGCGTCACCTTCAAAAAAAAAGCCTGCACGCGGCCGAGCAGGACCGGCCGGACGTGGCCAGAAAACGGACGCGGTGGAAGCGACACCAGCACCGGATTGATCCGCGCCGGCTGGTCTTCATCGACGAGACCTGGGCCAAGACCAACATGACCCGCACCCACGGCCGGTCACGTCGGGGTGAGCGGCTCGTAGCCAGGGTTCCTCACGGCCACTGGACGACGATGACCTTCATCGCCGCCCTGCGCCACGACCGGATCGACGCGCCGATGGTGCTCGACGGGCCAATCAATGGCGACTGGTTCCGGGCCTGGGTCGAGCAGGCCTTGATCCCGACCCTCAATCCCGGCGACGTGGTCGTGCTCGACAACCTCGGCAGCCACAAGGGCAAGGCGGTCCGGCAGGCCATCCGCAGGGCCGGGGCCCACCTGTTGTTCCTGCCGCCCTACAGCCCGGACCTCAATCCGATCGAACAGGTCTTCTCCAAGCTGAAGACCCTGTTGCGCAAGGCCGACGAGCGCACCGTCGAGGCCACATGGCGACGCATCGGCAGCCTTCTCGACCGCTTCAGCCCGACAGAGTGCGCCAACTACTTTATCAACAGCGGCTATGCGTCTAACTAAAACAAAGACGCTCTAGAAGGTCTTGCGGACCCGGATCTGGACGAAGGTCCGCGGGTCGACCTGGCGGCGCTCGACATAGGCGATGGCGCGGGTGGTGCGATCGGCGTAGGCGATTTGCTCGAACGTCGCATCGTTCCAGATGTTGACCTGGGCCCGGATCGACAGGTCGGCCGTCGGCTTGTACTCGGCCCAGGCCTCGAAATAATCGCGCAGCTCGAAGCTGCGCTGCTGGTCCGGATCGTAGGTGATGTTGTCGAATGCCGGCAGGAAGTTGAAGCCCCACTGCGCCTTCAGGCTGGTGATGTCCTGACGGAACTCGATCACGACCTGATTGGGTCGCACCCTGGAAATCGGCCGGGTCCGACCGGTGGTCGGGTCGGTCACCTCGGTGTGGTTCCAGGCGTTTGAAACGGTGACCAGACCCCCGGTCAGGCCGAATCTGGTGGTCGGGATCGTGGCCGAGATCGACAGTTGATCCAGGGTTCCATCGCCGATGTTGCCCGTGGCCGACAGGCCGCCCGGCAGGGGAATGACGTCAAGCACGTCGATGATCTCATCGTGTCTGAGGCCAAGGCTGACGATGCCCTCGCCCCAGAAACGCCGCTCCCAGGTCAGTTCGCTGATCCAGCGTTGCTCGGGCTCGAGATCGACATTGCCGCCGAACACATTGCCATCACTCAGGTCGGCCGAGGCGGCGAAGTCGCTGAAGTCGAGCTGTCCGAGTTCGCGCTCGAAGCGGAACCGGACCTGGTTGTTCTCCATCGGCGTCCAGGTCGCGAGGAGGCGCGGCTTGGCGAAGAAGAAGCTCTTCTCCTGATTGGCGTCGCCGGACTGGCTGATGGTCGAGCCCTCAAGGCGCAGACCGCCCTCAAGCGTCAGGGTGGGGTCGTACCGAAAGGTCGCCTTGCCGAAGGCCTCGCCGCGCGTTTCCTCGACGGTGACCGAGGCTGAAGGCAGCGGAACGTCCACCCCGCCGACGGTGAAGGCCTGATCGGTCTCGCGCATATTATACGCCAGCTCCCCGCCTGTTTCGAAGGTCAGTCGGGGCGAGCGTTCGAACCGGAGCAGGCCGCGCAGGATCGTTTCCGATGAGGTGCCGTCATAGCCGAACACCTGTTCCGGACTGTCGACGCCATTCAGCCTCTGACGATAGGTCGAGGTGCCGCTGAAATTCTCGAACTGGTGGATGAAGCGGGTCTCGATCTTCCAGCGATCGCTGATCGGGCGGGTATAGACGGCCCCGAATTCACCACTGTCGCCATCATTGTCGTTGGCGCTTTCGCGGCGGACCAGGCTCGAGGTCTGCAGCTGCTGGCTGTGCCAGTCATTGATGCCATAGCGCGCGGTCAGGTCGACCTTGCCCCCGACCAGCGGGCCCGAATAGTTGCCGCGGATCGAATTACCGCCGCCGTAGCCGTCATTGAAATGGCTCTCGTCGCGGATCACCACGCCGTTCCCGTCGGTCCGCACCACCCGACCCACGCCGTTCGAGTCGCTGGAGGAAATGCCGTCGCTCAGGGTTATGCCCCAGCTGTGCTCACCCTCGCGGGCGGTGAACTGATAGTTGGCCCCGAACAGGTCCTGGCCGCCGTCGTACAGGCTGGCATAGGCCGTCAGGATATGTTGCCGCGAGCTTTCGGACTTGAGGATCACATTGGCGACGACCGAATAGCCCTGCATGTCGATGCCGGGCGCGCCGCCGCGAATCAGCTCGATGCGTTCGACCTGGTCGGCGGTGGTCCGCGACAGGACGTTGGAGCCGGTATCGTTCTTGGAGGCCGGGCGCGCGCCGTTGATCAGCACATTGCCGACCGCGCCCTCGAAGCCGCGGCTGCCCGAGCCGTCATCGACCGAGAAGCCGGGAACCCGATTGACCATGTCCAGGGCGGTGTTGGGTTGCTGCTCGGCGAAGAAGGCAGGCGCAAAGACCAGAACCCCTGTGCCGGAGTTGTCCGTCGCTGCGACGCCTGTCTGGGCCGGAGCGGGCGCATCGGCCGGAGCCTGGGCCAGGGCCGCGCCTCCACTGAACAGGATTGCCGTGGTTGCCAGCAGCAAGGATTTGGACATCGTGGAATTCCCCTCATCGAACAAGGGCTGGTGTGACGCCACGTCGCAGGGGTTTCCAGTTACAAGGCGGAAAGGTGGATTAAATCGACGACATGATTACAGGGCGGTCATGTTTCCGGTCAGTAAATCCGAACAATATTCTGCCACAATATGAAACTGACGCCCGCAATATTAAGTCGTGGAGCGGCGTTGTTCTAACCGACGGTCATTGGTCCGATCGTCGAGGCTCTCAGACCGCCGTGCCGCCGACGGTCAGGCCGCCGATCTTGAGGCTGGGCTGGCCGATGCCGACGGGCACGCCCTGGCCGCCCTTGCCGCAGACGCCGACGCCGGGGTCGAAGGCGAAGTCGTCGCCGATCATGGTGATGTTGGTCAGGGCCGTGGCCCCGTCGCCGATCAGGGTCGCGCCGCGCACCGGGGCGGTGATCTTCCCGTTCTCGATCAGATAGGCCTCGGTGCACTGGAACACGAATTTGCCGTTGGTGATGTCGACCTGGCCGCCGCCGAAATTGGCGGCATAGAGGCCGCGCTTGGTCGACGCGATCATGTCGGCCTGCGCGGCGGTGCCCCCTTCCATGAAGGTGTTGGTCATGCGCGGCATCGGCATGTGGGCGAACGACTGGCGGCGGCCGTTGCCGGTGGCGCGCTGACCCAGCTGACGGGCGCTGAGCCGGTCGTTCATCAGCCCGACCATTATGCCGTCCTCGATCAGCACCGTGCGCGAGGTCGGGGTGCCTTCGTCATCGACCGACAGCGAGCCGCGACGACCGGCGATCGAGCCGTCGTCGACCACGGTGACGCCCGGGGCGGCGACGCGCCGGCCCATCTTGCCGCTGAACACCGACGAGCCCTTGCGGTGGAAGTCGCCCTCGAAGCCGTGGCCGACGGCCTCGTGCAGCAGGACGCCGGGCCAGCCGGCCCCCAGCACCACATCCATCTCACCGGCGGGGCAGTCGACAGCCTCAAGGTTGACCAGCGCCTGACGCAGGGCTTCGTCGACCTGGCCCTGCCAGCGGGCGGGTGCGATCCATTCCTCGAATCCGGCGCGGCCGCCGGCACCGGACGAGGCGCTCTCGCGGCGACCGTCCATCTCGACCGTGATCGAGACATTGAGCCGGACCAGCGGACGGATGTCGCGCACGGTCAGGGCGTCGGCGCGCAGGATCTCGATGGTGCGTCGCTCGCCGACGATCGAGGCCGAGACCTGAACCACCCGCGGGTCGCGGGCGCGGGCCCAGGCGTCGATCTCGCTGAGCAAGGCGATCTTGTCGGAGAAGGCCGGGGCCGCGAGCGGGTCGATCGCGTCATAGAGTTGCTGGTTGGTGGCGCGCGGTCCTTCGGCCACGACGGCGGCATGGCCCTGTTTGGCCAGGGCGGCGCTGTCGGCGGCCCGGCGCAGGGCGGCGGCGCTGATTTCGTTGGCGTGGGCATAGCCCGCCGTCTCGCCGGCCACGACGCGCAGGCCGAAGCCCTCGGTGGCGTCATAGGCGGCCGCCTTGAGTTGGCCGTCGTCGAACACCAGCGATTCGCTTTCGGAGCGTTCGAGGAACAGTTCGCCGTCATCGGCCCCGTGCAGGGCTCCCTGCAGGATGGACAGGGCCTCGTCGGCATCGACGCCGGCGGCCTGGAGGATGGGGGTCGGGGAAACGGATGCGGTCATGGGCCCTAAGTAGGGACTGAGGTCGCCCTCGTCTAATCGCCGGGCCGATAACACGAAAAAGGCGACGACCCGGGCATGGGTCGCCGCCTCTCCATACCGGTCCGCGAGGGGCGGGTCGGCGTCAGCGCTGGTGGATGTCGCCCGAGCCCGACACGTTGCTTTCCAGCTTGGCCGGCCGGGTGGTCAGGGTGATGTCGCCTGATCCCGCGATGGACAGCCGTGCCGTGCCCGTGGGGGCGACGCGGGCCTCGCCGGAGCCTGAGATGCCGACGGTGGCGTCGGTGGTGGCCAGATCCGCGAGATCGGCCTCGCCGGAGCCGGCGATGTCGAGGTCCAGGGTCGTGGTCCTGCCGGTGGCGGTGACGTCGCCGCTGCCGGAGATGTCGATCGACAGGGTCGGCTGGTCATAGTCCCGGATGGTCAGGGACTGGGAGCCGGCCAGACTGAACCGGGTCACGGCCGGGGCGGTGACGACGATCTTCAGATTGTCGCGATCATTCCAGGCCGAGAAGCCACCGGCCCGCCAGCGAACGGTGATCTCGTCGGGGCCGTCAGCGGTGAGTCGCCCGTCCTTGATCTGGACCCGGTCGACGATGGTCTGGGAGCCGGTGATGACGACCCCGGCCTCGGGGCCCTGGACGTAGGTGACGTCGGCGGGAAGGTTGACCGACAGTCGGTCGCCGCCGGTCCAGGCCAGGGTGCGGGTGACGGCCGGACTACGTTCGCCGGTGACGCTCTCGATACGGATCAGGTCGTCGCCGTCCTGGAAGACCCAGCTGCCGCCGTTGCGGTCGAGGTCGCGGGCCACAAGACCGGCGGCCCCGGACAGGCTGGCGATGGCGAGGACCAGTGCGGCCCCCGAGATGATGAGAAGGGTGCGGATCATGCCGGTTCTCCCGGGTTCTGGGCTGTGTTGGACTCAAGCGCCGGCTTCAGCAGCCGGTAGTGCAGGCGGGCGAACCAGACGAGCGCATTGACCAGCAGCACGGTCAGGATCATCAGGATGGCCCCGGCCGCCGTGGCCCCGGCCATCGTCCCGAGTTCGGCCAGCAGGGCGGCCAGGCCGCCGCCGGGCAGGCCGGCGAACGGACCGGCGACGATCATCACCCCGCCGGCGAAAAACAGGGCGATGACGGCGATGAAGAAGCCGATCAGCGTGCCGATCACGCCCATCAGCAACGGCAACAGAAAGATGATGTCGAGCGCGCCGAGGCCGAGCACGGCGAACACGGCTCCGGCCGCGGCCGAAGGGTTCTTCTCCTGCTGCCAGCGCTGGATGCCGGCTTCGGCCTTCAGTTCCCGGGCCAGTCGCTCGGGATGGCCAAGGGCGGCGGCGACCTCGGCCTCGCTCCGTCCGTCGGCCGCGCCGTCGTCGAAATGGGTGTCATAGTCGCTGAGGATCTCGGCGGCGGTGGAAGTCGGCAGGCCAACCAGCCCGCTCTTCAGCCGGGCCATGAAATCGGCGCGGGTCATTGGACGTCTCCGGTCTCTGAAGGGGTGGGGGCGGTCTTGGTGACAGGCGAATCGGCAAGGACGCCGTCCACGGCCCGGACAAAGGCGCGCCATTCGTCGCTCTGGGTCGCCAGGGCGTCGGTGCCGGTGGCGGTGAGTTCGATAGTATTTCCGCGACGGACCACTCGATGATTCGACCAGATAGGTCTCGACGAGGCCATCGGACTGCATGCGACGCATCAGCGGATAGATGGTGCCTTCCCCCATATCGATGGCGTCGGCGAGCCGGCTGGCGATTTCATAGGCGTAGCTGTCCGCCCGGGCGAGGAGGGCCAGCACGCACAGGCTGAGCACTCCCTTTTTAAGCTGTATCTCGATGGTTTCAGTCACATCGGTGTCTCCTGCGATGCTCTTTGTCTATCGCAAGGTATCGTGTGTCACAAGGTAGCTGTCCAAACATGACAGCGAATTAATCGATCAATCAATGGGGCGGTCCGGCGTCATGAGTGCGTCAATCGCTTGGCAAGTCGCAGGTGAGCCGATATGGACCGACCTTGAAACGGTCGCGGACGATCCGCCCGGACCTTCACCTGCGATTGACTCGCAGGAGTTTGCTGCAGAGCGAATTGATGAGGAAGTCTCGAATGGGGAAGGGCACACGCGCCAGAGGGTCGTTGATGACTCTGGTCGGAGGCGCATTCGCCTCCATGACCCTGGCCGTATTCGCCGCGTCGCCGGCCTGGGCGCAGGATCGCATGGGTCAGCCCACGCCGGGCGGCATCGATCTGCAGCCGGCCGCGTCGCCGCTGAAGCATGAAGCGATCTGGTTCCACAATGTGGTCCTGATGCCGGCGATCGCTTTCATCAGCCTTCTGGTGCTGGGCCTGATCATCTGGATCGTCGTCCGCTACAACAAGAAGACCAACCCGGTGCCCGCGCGCTGGAGCCACAACACGGCGATCGAGGTCATCTGGACCGTCCTGCCGGTGCTCATCCTGGTGGTGATCTCGCTGTTCTCGTTCCGCCTGCTGTTTTCCTATGAGGACATGCCGGATCCGGACCTGACGGTGAAGGTTACCGCGAACCAGTGGAACTGGGGCTATGAGTATCCCGATCAGGGCGTGGCCGAATTCATCTCGACCATGATGTCCGAGGAAGACGCGCCGCCGCAGCTGTATCTGCTGGCCGCCAATGAGCCGATGGTCGTGCCGGTCGGCAAGACGGTCCGGGTTCTGGTGACCGCCTCCGACGTGATTCACTCCTTTGCATTGCCGGCCTTTGGCCTGAAGACCGACGCGGTCCCGGGCCGGGTCAACGAGACCTGGTTCCGGGCCGAGCGCACCGGCAATTTCTACGGTCAGTGTTCGGAACTGTGCGGCGTCGATCACGCCTTCATGCCGATCCAGATCAACGTCGTCACCGAGGCCGAGTTCGCGGCCTGGGTCGCCGGCAAGGGAGGCTCGATGACGCCGCCCGCCGCCGCCGCCCCGACCGAGACCCCCGCCCCGGTCGCCGCTTCGGCGACTCCTTCCGCTGCCGAGCCGGCCACCGCCGCGCCGGCTGCCCAGTAACGCTACGCGAGAGCCCCAAAGACCATGGCCACCGCAACTCTCACTCCGGACGCTCACGGTCACGATGACCATGATCACAAGCCGGGCTTCTTCACCCGCTGGTTCCTGTCGACCAACCACAAGGACATCGGCACCCTGTACCTGGTGTTCGCCATCATGGCGGGCCTTCTGGGGGGTGCCCTCTCCGGCCTGATCCGCTGGGAGCTGGCCGAGCCCGGCATCCAGCTGTTCCGCGCAGGCGGGCTGATCGACGGCCTGGGCTTTATCGAGGCGTCCAAGCACGGCTACAACGCCACGGTCACGGCGCACGCGCTGATCATGATTTTCTTCGTGGTCATGCCGGCGATGATCGGCGGCTTCGGCAACTGGTTCGTGCCGATCATGATCGGTGCGCCGGACATGGCCTTCCCGCGCCTGAACAACGTGTCGTTCTGGCTGCTGGTCGCGGCCTTTATCCTGATGCTGCTGTCGATGGTCGTGGACGGAGGACCGGGACTGGGGGTCGGCGGGGGCTGGACGCTCTATCCGCCGCTGTCCAGCACGGGCCACACCGGGCCGGCCGTGGACCTGGCGATCTTCTCGATCCACGTCGCCGGGGCCAGTTCGATCCTGGGCGCGATCAACTTCATCACGACCATCTTCAACATGCGTGCGCCGGGCATGACCCTGCACCGCATGCCGCTGTTCGCCTGGGCCATGCTGGTCACCGCCTTCATGCTGCTGATCTCCCTGCCGGTCCTGGCCGGGGCCATCACCATGCTGCTGGCCGACCGCAACTTCGGCACCAGCTTCTTTGACCCCGCCGGGGGCGGCGATCCGGTGATGTACCAGCACCTGTTCTGGTTCTTCGGTCACCCCGAGGTCTACATCATGATCGTTCCGGGCTTCGGCATGATCAGCCACATCGTCTCGACCTTCTCGAAGAAGCCGATCTTCGGTTATCTCGCCATGGCCTACGCCATGGTCGCCATCGGCTTCGTCGGCTTTATCGTGTGGGCCCACCACATGTTCACGGTCGGCATGAGCGTCGAACTGCGCGCCTATTTCATCGCCGCGACCATGATTATCGCGGTGCCGACAGGGGTGAAGATATTCAGTTGGATCGCCACCATGTGGGGCGGTTCCATCAGCTTCAAGACACCCATGCTGTGGGCGATCGGCTTCATCTTCCTGTTCACCATCGGCGGCGTGACCGGTGTGGTTCTGGCCAATGCCGGCATCGATTACACCCTGCACGACACCTATTATGTGGTCGCCCACTTCCACTATGTGCTGTCGCTGGGCGCCGTCTTCTCGATCTTCGCCGCCTTCTATTACTGGTTCGAGAAAATGTTCGGCGTGAAGTACAACGAGTTCCTCGGCTGCCTGCATTTCTGGATCATGTTCATCGGGGTGAACATCGTGTTCTTCCCGCAGCATTTCCTCGGCCTGCAGGGCATGCCGCGGCGCTACATCGACTATCCGGAGGCGTTCACCCTGTGGAACCACGTGTCGTCGGTCGGCTATCTGATCACCATCGCCGGCGTCGGCGTGTTCCTGATCATGCTGATCGAGGCGGCGATCCGTCGTCGTCCGGGCGTTGCCAATCCGTGGGGAGAAGGGGCCACCACCCTGGAGTGGACCCTGTCCTCGCCGCCGCCGTATCACCAGTTCAATGAACTGCCGGTGGTGAAGTCGGACGAGCACTGATCCCGACCGGATGCCAGACCCAGGGGCCGCTCTTTCGATACCGGAAGAGCGGCCCTTGCCTTTTGAAGACTTGATTATGACCAGCCGCAGCGCCAGCCCTGTCGTCTCGACCGCCCAGCCGGAGGATTTCTTCCAGCTGCTGAAACCGCGCGTCATGTCTCTGGTGGTGTTTACGGCGGTGACCGGACTGGTCGCGGCCGGTGGCCAGCTCGATCCGATCCTGGCGGTCATCGCCGTCCTGTGCATCGCCGTCGGTGCCGGCGCGGCCGGAGCGCTGAACATGGCGCTGGAAGGCGAAACCGATGCCCTGATGCGCCGCACGCGCGGACGGCCGGTCGCCGCCGGACGGGTCAACCGCAGCGACGCCCTGACCTTCGGCGTCATCCTGTCGATCTTCTCGGTCATGCTGCTGGGCATGACGACGAACTGGCTGGCCGGCGGGCTGCTGCTGCTGACCATTGTCTATTACGCGGGCTTCTACACCCTGCTGCTGAAACGCCGGACGCCCCAGAATATCGTTATCGGGGGAGCTGCGGGGGCGTTTCCGCCGGTGATCGGCTGGGCCGCGGCCACCGGTCAGGCCCCGTGGCAGGCCTGGTTGCTGTTCCTGATCATCTTCCTGTGGACCCCGCCGCACAGCTGGGCCCTGGCCCTGTATTCGGCCGGTGACTATGCCAAGGCCGGCATTCCGATGATGCCGGTGGCGCGCGGTGCCCGGTCAACCCGTCTGCAGATCCTGATCTACAGTCTGGTGTTTGTGCCTGTGGCTATCGCCCCCGGGCTGCTGGGCCTGGGTGGTACCCTGTATCTGGTGGTGTCCGGTATCGGCGGGCTCGGCTTCCTGGGCCTGGCGGTCCGCCTGTGGCGCTCGCGTGCCGGCGATCAGCCGGACAAGGCCGAGGCGGTGGGGCGAGAGGCCGCATTGTATGATGTGCGCGCCGAGGCCAAACCGGCACGTAATCTGTTCGCATTCTCGATCCTGTATCTGATGGCGCTGTTCGCAGCGCTATTGGTCGAGAAGCTGTCCGGTCTGGGAATTTGAATTATGCGTCTGAGCCCTGAGCAACTAGCGGCCCGCAAGAAGCGCAATGTCGCCATCGCCGGCGCGCTGGTGGCCTTCATCATCCTGATCTTCACGGTTACCGTGCTGAACCTGAAGCGCAACGTCGAGGCGCGCGCCGCATTGAACTCGGCGGAAGTGGTGGCGACACCGTGAACCGGACCAATGCAGTGGCGCTCGCCTGTGCGGCGACGGTGGTGCTGATGGTGGGCGCGGCTTTCGCGGCGGTGCCCCTGTACCGGATCTTCTGCCAGGTCACCGGCTTCAACGGCACCGTCAGCCAGGCTGAACTGGCCCCGACCACGGTTCTGGACGAGACCGTTCTGATTCGCTTCGACACCAATGTCCGCGACCTGCCGATGCGGTTCCGCGCCGAACAGGTCGCCCAGAGGGTCCGGATCGGCGACACCGGCATGGCCTTTTTCGACGTGACGAACACCTCGGATCAGCCGATCCACGCCACCGCCGCCTATAATGTCGTGCCCCTGCGCGCCGGCCCCTATTTCCAGAAGCTGCAGTGTTTCTGTTTCGACAGTCAGACGATTGCGCCCGGCGAGACACAGAAGTTCGCGGTCCAGTATTTCGTAGCCCCCGAGATCGCGACCGATCGTGAGAGCCGGGGTGTGCGCGAAATCACGCTCAGCTACACCTTCTTCCCGACCAAGGGTGAGCAGACGGCCTCGCTGGCTTCTGCCACTGGCGCTACCGGGTAGCGGACGCTATAGCCCACATAACGACTATCGACGATTCAAGAGACCCACTGATGGCCGACGCCCACGCAGCTCCCCAGCACGACTACCATCTGGTCAACCCCAGCCCCTGGCCGCTGGTGTCCGCCATTGCGGTCACGACCATGATGGTCGGTGCCGTGGTCTGGATGAAGGGGCTCGCGCCCGCCGAATCAGACGCAGTAACGGCCGCCCTGTTCGGCCCCGGCAAGGCCGCCCTTTTCTTCGCCGGCCTCGCCGGCGTCCTGCTGGCGATGTTCGGCTGGTGGGCGGATGTCGTGAAGGAAAGCCGGGCCGGCGACCATACGCCGGTTGTCTCGATCGGCCTGCGCTACGGCATGATGCTGTTCATTGCCTCCGAGGTGATGTTCTTCGCCGGCTTCTTCTGGATGTTCTTCGACATGGCCCTCTTCCATGAAGCGCGGACCGTGATTCCGGAAATCGCCGGCTGGACCGATACCGCCGCGGCCTGGTCGGCGTGGCCGCCCAAGGGCGTCGAGACGCTGGACGCCTGGCAATTGCCGCTGCTGAACACCGTGATCCTTCTGCTCAGCGGCACGACGGTGACCTGGGCCCACCACGCGCTTCAGGTCGGTGACCGCAGCGCCGCCAAGCTGGGCCTGCTGATCACCGTGGTCCTGGGTGTGCTGTTCACCGGGGTGCAGGTCTATGAGTACCAGCACATTCTCCATGAGAACCTGTTCTTCAACGATGAAGCCGCGAACGCCGGCCTCTACGGCTCGATCTTCTTCCTGACCACGGGCTTCCACGGCTTCCACGTGCTGGTCGGCACCATCTTCCTGCTGGTCTGCCTGCTGCGCCTGCTCGCGGGCCAGATGAGCCCCGAGAAGCATTTCGGCTTCGAGGCGGCCGCCTGGTACTGGCATTTCGTCGATGTCGTGTGGCTGTTCCTGTTTGTCTTCGTCTACGTCACCTTCGGGTGACGGAAGGCCCGCCTTGCAAGCCTCGCGCACCGGCGCGGACCTTCCCGGTCCGCGCCGGTTTGCTTTGCCGCTGCCCCGACTGTGGCCAGGGCAGGCTGTTCAAGGGGTTTTTGACGGTGACTGACCACTGCCCGGCCTGCGACTATGACTTCACCACGCTGAACACCGGCGACGGGGCGGCGATCTTCGTCATGCAGATCGCCGGCGGTATCGTGGTGTTCGGGGCCCTGTTCGTGCAGGTCGCCTACGATCCGCCAGTCTGGGCCATGCTGATGGTGGCCCTGCCGCTGGTCGCGGGCCTGTCGCTGGGGCTGATGCGCCCGGCCAAGGGGGTGATGGTCGCCCTGCAGATGCGCAACAAGGCCGCGCAGGTCCACAATGACGAATTCTAGTCCTCCCGCCGGGCGCGGTTTCCCTGGGGTCTGACCGTCGCGTCGGCCCTCGTACTGGCGCTGCTGATCGGCCTCGGGCTGTGGCAGGTGCAACGCCTGCAATGGAAACTCGGTCTTATGGACCAGGCCGATGCCGCCGCCGCCATGGCTCCGGTTCCGATGGCCAGCCTGCCACCCGGTCCCGACCGGGAGTTTCGTCAGGTCATCCTCGACTGCCCGGGACTGGCCACGGCCCCGTTTGTCGAACTCCAGTCGATCCTGGACAGCGAGGCCGGGGTGCGACTGATCTCGGCCTGTCCGGAGCCCGCCGCGCCGGGGCGGGCCGAGACCGGGGTGTTGCTGGTCGACCGCGGCTTTGTCGCCGAAACCGTATCGGCCCGGCCGCCGGTGACGCGCGACGGGGCACCGGTTCGGCTCGTTGCCGTGATCCGGACCGCCTCGACCCCGGGCCTGATGGCGTTGCCGCCCGAAGGCCGTCACTTCTATGCCCGGGACAACGCCGCCATGGCCCGGGTGCTGGGCGTGACCAGCCTGGTCGGGCCTGAAACCCTGTATGCGGTCACCTCGACCAATCCGGACTGGCCCGCCCTGCGCCCGTCGGTACCGCCGGTGGCCTTTTCCAACAATCACCTCGGCTATGCCCTGACCTGGTTCGGTCTGGCGCTGGTCCTGACCGGGTTCTACATCGCCCTGGTCCGTCGAAAGCTGAAGTCCTGACCGCAACGCTGCACACCCTGTCCAACGGTATCCGGCTGGTCTGTGACCCGATGCCGGGACTGCGGACCCTGGCCCTGACGGTGGCAGTGCGGGGCGGGGCGCGATGGGAGACCGAGGCCGAGTCGGGCTGGTCCCACCTGCTTGAACACCTGGTGTTCAAGGGGGCCGGTGACATGGCGGCGCGCGAGATCGTCGAACGGATCGAGGCCGAGGGGGGCTCGATCAATGCCGCGACCGGCTATGAGCGCACCAGTTTCGAGGTTCGGGCCCTGGACGGCTCCCTGCCGCTGGCCATGCAGGTCGTCGCTGACCTGGTGTTCCGTCCGACGCTGGACCCGGCCGAGATCGAGCGCGAGAAAGACGTCGTCGCCCAGGAGATCGCCGAGGCCTTCGACACCCCCGACGACCATGTATTCGAGATGGTCCAGACCCGGGCCTTCAGCGGTCAGTCCCTGGGACGGCCCATCCTGGGTTCGGTGGCCAGCCTGGCCCCGGTGACCCGCGACCGTATCGGGGCCTGGCGCACCCGGCTCTATTCCCCGGACCGGATGGTCATCGCCGTGTCCGGTGCGGTGAACGAGGCTGAGTTCCTGGCCCTGGCCGAGCGCACCTTCGGCGCGGCCGTGGCGTCTCCCGCCGAGGCCCCCGCGCCCGCGCGCTTCACGGGGGGCGAGGCCGAATTCGTCCCGCCGCATCGAGCAGGCCAATCTGGTGTTCCAGCTCCCGGCTCCCGGTGTCCGGGATCCGGCCTATTCCGCTGTGCGGCTGATGGCCGAAATCCTCGGCGGCGGGATGGCGTCGCGGCTGTTCCAGAGTGCGCGGGAAGAACGGGGTCTGGCCTACGCCATCGACGCCTATCACGAGCCTTACGATACCGAGGGGGTGCTGGGCATCTACGCCGGGGCCGCCGCTGATCGGGCAGAGGAACTAGCCCAGGTCTGTGCCGCCGAGATTCGCGCCCTGGCCGACCACGGCCCGACCCCGGCCGAGCTGTCCCGGGCCAAGGCCGTGCTCAACGCCGGGCTGTGGATGTCCGACGAGAGTCCCTTCGGGTCGGGCCGGACGCCACGCGGCCCAGACCCTGATCTTCGGGGCCCCGATCGCCTCCCAGATCATGGCCGACCGGGTTCTGGCCCGGACGGTCGATGACGTTCGGGCGGCGGCCCGGGACCTGCTGGCGCCGGGCCGCGTGGCCAGTGCTGTCCTGGGCCCCCGTGCTGCGGCGCGCGCGGGCGCGGTCTTCCGCGACGCCCTGTTCGGCTGAGCCGTCGGGGGCTAGTCTGGGGGTATGGCGTTGTTCGACTGGATGCCCGAGCCGCTCGGGACGGTGCTGGAAGGGGACGGCGTGGTCCTGCGCGCGCCCCGGCCCGGCGACTATGCGGCCTGGTCGGGCCTGCGCGCGCGGTCGCGTGACTATCTCCAGCGGTGGGAACCGCTCTGGCCACAGGACGATCTGAGCCGGCCCGCCTACCGTCGTCGTATGATCATCTATGCCCGCGAGGTCGAATTGGGGAACGCCTGGCCGTTCTTCATCTTCGCGGCGGGCACCGGGGATCTGGTCGGGGCGGTCACCCTGTCCAACGTCCGTCGCGGCGTCGCGGATACCGGCACGATCGGCTATTGGGTCGGCGAGCCGTTCGCCGGGCATGGCCATGCCACGGCCGCGGTGCAGGCCCTGCTGGCCTTTGCGTTCGGGCCGCTGAACCTGCACCGGATCGAGGCCGCCTGTGTTCCCGACAACCTCGCCTCGCGACGGGTGCTGGAAAAGGCAGGTATTCGTCCACGAGGGATTGGCCCGGGCTTATCTCAAAATTAACGGGGAATGGGCAGATCATCTGCTGTTCGGCTGTGTGAATGACACAGCGAAAGACAGGGACGGTCAAACGCCGTCATGACAGGGTTCGGACAAGCGTTTTGAATACTCGGCCCAGATCTCTGGCATGGGACGCGACGACCGCCATCGAGGCCCTGGCCGCGGCTGATACGGCGCTGTGGATATGGACGCCGTCCGAGGACCAGATGCGCTTTACCGGGGCGACCCGGTCTCTGGGGCTGGGCCCGCTGGCACCCGAATGTTCGGGGGCCGCCTTCACGGCCGTGGCCATCCCGCAGGACCGGGCCCTGGCCGAACGCATTCTCAAGCCCCAGGCTGAAGGATCGGAAATCGCCATCCGTCTGCGCATGCGCGATGCCGAGACCTGCCTGTGGCGGGGAGTTTGGCTCGAGGACGGGCTCAGGGCCGCCGGCGTGGTGGCGCTGGAAACCAAATTCGCCGGCGGGAACCTGGACGGCCTGACCGGCCTGCTGGATCGCCGGACCTTCCTGAACCGGGCGGCCGAAATGCTGACCCAGCCGGGGGAGTACGATCTGATCGTCGCCGATGTCGATCGACTGCGTCAACTCAATGAGGCCCTTGGTCACGAGCGCGCCGACATGGTGTTGGCGGCGCTCGGGTCGCGCCTGTCGGCGGCCTTTTCGCTGGACGTCCTGTCAGCCCGCGTGGGTGAGGACGAATTCGCCGTGCTGATCCCCCGCGGGGCGGGCAATCCGTCCGAACGTCTGCGTGTGGCAGTCGAACAGCCGCTGCGGATCGCCGGTTTCGACATCTATCCGACCGTAGCCATCGGGGCCGTCTCGACCGAGGGCGGACCGGACGCGTCGGACGTCGCTGAGCTGCTGCGTCGGGCAGAACTGGCGGTCGAACAGGCCAAGACCGCCGGACGCGGTGGCGCAGCCGCCTATGGCCGGGCGCTGGAAAGCGACAGCCTGTCGCGTCTCGGCCTCGAGGCCGACCTGCGCAATGCCTTCCTGCGCGGCGAGATCGAGCCCTACTTCCAGCCCATCGTCAATCTGAACACCGGGGCCGTCGCCGGCTTCGAGGCCCTGGCCCGCTGGCGTCATCCGACGCGCGGTCTGGTTCCGCCGGATGAATTCCTGGGTCTGACCGAGGAAATGGGTCTGATGAACGAACTGGGTCTGCTGATGATGACCCGGTCGGCCCGGCAGCTGGCGGAGTGGCTGAAGCGCCATCCCGCGGCCGGTAAATTGTTCTGCAGCGTCAACCTCTCGGTCGGCGAAATCGAACGCGCCAATCTGGTCGAGGACGTCGCCCGCATCATCGAGGAAACCGGACTGCCGCGCGGTGCCCTGAAGCTCGAGGTCACCGAGGGTGACATCATGCGCGACACCGCCCAGGCGGCCGAGGTGCTGACCCGGCTCAAGGCCGCCGGGGCCTCCCTGGCGCTGGACGATTTCGGCACGGGCTTCTCGTCGCTGGCCTGGCTGGCCAAGCTGCCGTTCGATACGCTGAAGATCGACCGCTATTTCGTTCTGACGATGGACAAGGACGAGGGCTCGGCCAAGATCGTCAAATCCGTGGTCAATCTGGGCCGCGACCTGTCGCTGGAAGTCGTCGCCGAAGGCGTTGAGAATGCGGATCTGGCGCGGCTGCTGTTGCAGGCCCAGTGCCACTACGGTCAGGGCTTCGGCTATGCCCAGGCCCTGCCGGCCCAGGAGGCCGAGGTCTATCTGAACGAGTCGCTGGCCGACGGCACGGCCCCGCTCAAGACCCGCTCGGCCTGAACCCGGCCGGTCGGGGCCTCAGGCCCGGCCGGACTGACCCGACAACTGACCCGGATCCACGCCCAGCCCGGCGACGGCCCGACTCCATTTGGTGTCATGGCTGTCGTCGAAAATCAGGTCGGCATCGCCATCAGCGGTGAGCCAGACATTCTCGCTGATCTCGTCTTCCAGCTGACCTTCACCCCAGCCGGCATAGCCGAGAAGCAGGGTCGAGCGTCGAGGGCCGGCCACCGGGTCGGTCATGGCCACCAGTGCCTCCCGGGTGCCGGTCAGGGCCAGGCCGTGGCCGAAGGCATGGCTGGCGTCCTCCACCATCCAGTCGTCGGTATGCAGGACAAAGCCGCGTTCGCGTTCGACCGGCCCACCGATCAGCACCGCCTGTTCGGCGGAGCCCGCCGGGATCGGCGTCTCGAGACGGGCCAGAACCGCCTTGAGGTCGACGCCAGGGGCCGGCCGGTCGAGGCGCAGGCCCATCGCATGGTCCGGCTCGTGAACGCAGATCAGGATCACCGCATGTTCGAACCGCGGGTCGCCGATGCCCGGCATGGCCACCAGCAGTCGTCCGACGAGGGAGGGGAAATCGGTCATCCGGCCATCATCGGCAGCGCCGTGCCGCTGCGCAAGTCGGGACGCGTGGAATTGCGGAGGCCACGATCCGGGAGCGCTGCCCCTTGGAGAAGGGCGGGCGGGTCTCTATCTGACGGGGGCACCCACCCCTTCCCGAACACCGGAGACCTGCGATGACCATCCAGATCGGCGACCGTATTCCCTCGACGACCCTGAACACCATGACCCCCGACGGTCCCCGTCCGGTGACCACGGACGAGTTGTTCAAGGGCAAGACCGTTGCCCTGTTCGCCGTGCCCGGGGCGTTCACCCCGACCTGTTCGGCGCAGCACCTTCCGGGCTTCAAGGACAACCGCCAGACCCTGGCCGAAAAGGGCGTCGACACCGTCGCCTGCCTCTCGGTCAATGATGCCTTCGTCATGGGGGCCTGGGCCGACAGCCAGGGCGTCGGTTCTGACGACATCGTCATGCTGGCTGACGGCAACGGCGACTTTACCCGCAAGGTCGGTCTGGCGCTCGATGCCAAGGGCTTCGGCATGGGCGAGCGTTCGCAGCGCTATTCGATGCTGGTCAAGGACGGCGTGGTTGACCAGTTGAACATCGAACAGGGCGGCGAATTCAAGTTCTCGTCGGCCGAACACCTGCTGGCCCAGCTTTAGGCGGGGGCCATAGCTCAGGCGACGGCGGCGGAGATATCGTCGCCGGACGCCCCGGCTTCCGACAGGGTGTGTGAAACGGCCCCCAGCAGCAGCGCCGGCGTGATCGGTTTCGGCACGAAATAGGTCATGCCGGCGGCCATGCAGGCGGCGATGTCGTCCGCCGAGGTGTCCGCCGTGACGGCGATGACCGGGGTCTCGACATTGAGGCTGTTACCGGCCCGCAGCCGGCGCGTGGTCTCGCGCCCGTCCAGCTCGGGCATTCGCACGTCCATGAAGATCAGGTCGAAGCTGGCGTTTTCGCAGATCTTCAGGGCGGCGAGCCCGTCGGCGGCGGTGGCGATGTCGCAGCCCAGCGGCTGCAGGATCAGCTGGATGGCGCGCCGGTTGATATCGTGATCGTCGACGACCAGGACCCGAAGGGGACGACCGTCCTCGTCGCTGTCCTCGACCGGGCTCTCTTCGACCATCGGCGGTGCCGGTGGCGCGGCGGGTTTGACGGTGCGCTGGCCCAGCGCCTGGGCCACGACGTCGCGACTGTCCGGATCGAGCGCCTGCGGCGGGGCCGCGGCGGTCCGACTTCTGCGCGATTCAGCGCCAGGGTGAAGCTGGACCCCGCGCCCTCAAGGCTGCGGGCGGTCAACCGCCCACCCATCAACTCCACCAACTGGCGACTGATCGCCAGTCCGAGGCCGGTCCCGCCGTAGCGGCTGCCGATGCCGTCGGCGGTCTGATCGAACGGTGTAAACAGGCGGTTGACCTGGGCCGGCGTCATGCCGGGGCCGGTATCCTTGACCTCTATCAGCACCGCATGACGGGTCAGCTCATCGTTCCACGCCTGAAGCTTCAGGGTTACGGAGCCGGTTTCGGTGAATTTCAGGGCATTGGACAACAGGTTGTTCAGCACCTGGCGCAGACGCATCGGGTCTCCGCGCACCATCGTCGGGATCGAGGCGGCTCCCTCAACCCGGAGCTTGAGTCCCTTGGCCTGGGCGGGTCCACGCCACAGGCGCACGGCTTGAGAGAGCAGGGCCCTCAGATCAAAATCGCTGGCCTCGACCGTCATGTGTCCGGCTTCGAGCTTGGCGTGATCGAGGAGGTCGTCCAGCAGGGCCTTCATCATCACGCCCGCGTCCGTGATCAGCTGGGCCTGGGCCCGGCTGTTGTGGTTTGCGGCACCCCGCTCCAATTCCGCGGCACCGGTCAGGATGGCGCTGATCGGCGTGCGCAGGTCGTGGCCGACGGCGGCCAGAAAGGCGCTGCGGCTTTCCATGATGCGCTCGGCTTCAACTCGCTTCAGGTCGGCCTCGACGCGCGCCTGGGCTTCGGCCGTGCGTGCCGCGTTCAGGCGCGCCCAGGTCGACATGCAATAGGTGACGTAGACGGTCACGGCGATCGCCGTAGCGGTCGTGAAGGCCGTCGACGCCCCCAGCACGGACATGAAGAACGGCGTCGCCGCCAGATAGACCATGTGCGGCACCGCGGTCAGGGCGAGCACGACCTTCGAGCGGGGGGCGTTGACGACACTGTAGATCATGCCGGCCGACAGCAGGATCGTCGCGCAGATGCCACCCATCGTGCCGCCGACCAGCCACAGCGGGATCGACAGGCTGCCGAAATACAGGGCGTTGGCGAAAAGCAGCAGGCCACCGGCGAACAGACGCGGGCCGTGAAGCTGGCTGGTCTTGCCGCTGTTGAGCGGTTTGAAGACCCAGATATCCAGGAGCTGGATGACGAAATAGCCGAGCGCCCACATCAGGCTGAAACTCCAGCCGATCAGGGGGCTGAAAATGAGGGCAGACGCCGCGCCCAGGCCGACCCGCTGAAGCAGAGCCTTGCGGCGCTGGCGGACGGCTTCGGTCCAGTCAGACGATGTGTCGGCGTAGACCTTTGACATGCGGCTCCCCGAGCCGGGCGCAGTTGCCCGAAAAACCACCATGCCCGGGTTGCCCTAACGCTCCGTCAACGGTCCCGCCTGAATCGCCTCGTGGACTGTGGAAAACCCGTCGGCACGAAGCCGTGCGGCAAGATCCCGCTTGATCCGGGCCACCAGTCCGGGCCCCTCATAGATCAGCGCGGAATAGAGCTGGATCGCCGCTGCTCCCGCCCGGATGCGGGCATAGGCTTCGGCCCCGGAATCGATGCCGCCGACCGCGATCAACGGCAGACGCCCGGCCCCGGCTTCGGCCGCGGCCATGAGGGCGAGTTTGGCGCGAGCTTTCAGTGGGGCCCCGGACAGGCCTCCGGCCTCGTCCTTCCGGGAGGATCGCAGGCTGTCCGGCCGGTCGAGCGTGGTGTTCGACACGATCAGGCCGTCGATGCCGTGGGCCAGGGTCGCCTCGACGATCATACCGATCTCGGCGACGCTCAGGTCAGGGGCGATCTTCAGGAAGACCGGACCCCCGCCCGGTGACCGGGCTTCCGCGATCCGGCCCAGCAGGTCGTCCAGCGCGGCTCGTCCCTGCAGGGCACGCAGGCCGGGCGTGTTCGGCGACGAGATATTGATGGTGAAATAGTCAGCCCGTCCGGCCAGACGGCGCAGACCGGTGACATAGTCGGCGGCCTTGTCTTCCGTGTCCTTGTTGGCTCCCAGATTGGCACCGACCACCGCTTGCGGTGGTCGATGCGCCAGACGGTCCGCGAAGGCGTCCAGTCCGGCATTGTTGAAGCCCATCCGGTTGATCACGGCCCGGTCCTCGGTCAGGCGGAACAGGCGGGGCTTCGGATTGCCGTCCTGTGGCCGCGGCGTCACCGAACCGCATTCGATGAAGCCGAACCCCAGTCGCGACAACCCGCGCAGGACCTCGCCGTTCTTGTCGAGGCCGGCGGCGAGGCCGACCGGATTGCCCAGCGTCAACCCGGCGACCGTGGTCGCCAAGAATTGGGGTCATCCGCCGGGGGGCGGGCAGGGGTACCCAGGCCAGGGCGCGGAGCGCCAGTCCGTGGGCGATCTCCGGGTCCATCCGGCGCAGCAGCCATGTGCCGGGGTCGAGGCCGCTCACGGGGCGTTGCCGCCGTCGTCAAAGCGCATCTGACCCTCGTCCGTCACCACCAGGGCACGGACGGCACCGACGGCTGTAACCGGCAAGGGCCCATACAGATGCGGAAACAGATCGCCGCCCCGCGACGGCTCCCACACCAGACCCTCGCCGAGGGCGTCAGTCTGTACCGCCAGCAGCATCAATCCGCTGCGGCCCGCATAGTGGCGGCGCGCGGTCTCGGCCAGCTGGGTCGCGGTCGACATGTGGATATAGCCGTCTGCCCGGTCGACGGCCGATCCGTTATATGAACCCGACTTAAGGGCCGCAGCCCATTCGCCGGAATCGATCAGCTTGAACGCCGTGAGCGCGGTCATCCGGGATCTCCGGCGGTTCCGGGTTCCAGCAGGCCCTCCCAGGTGCAACGTCCGGCCGGATCCACGTTGAAAATAGCCACTGTGGCCGGCTTCAACCCGCCGCTCATCCGGTCAAGAAGCGTCGACGGTGAGGCGGCGCTCTCGATCAGGTATTCGACCGCCAGCAGATGAATGCCCGGATTGTGGGCCACCACCATCAGGCAGCCGACCTCGTCCTCCGAGGCTTCGATCCGAACCGTCGCAGGACGTCAGCCTCAGCGTTATACAGCGCGGCCTCGGTGCGGACCTCCACATCGCCGAGCGCGTCATGCAGGAGGCTCCAGGTCTCCTTTGTGCGCGTGGCCGAAGAGACCAGGGCGCAGATCGGGTCTCAGCCCCCGGTTCGCCAGGACCCGGCCCATGCGCGCGGCGTCGAGACGCCCCGCAGCTGAAAGGGGCCGGTCGCGGTCGCGCCCGGGCGCGGGTTCGCGTTCGGCGCTGGCGTGGCGCATCAGGATCAGTCGGTGCATCAGCGCCCTTTAGGATCGTTTGGTCGATCCATCGGGGGCGAGATCGGGCCGTTCGGGGACCCGGCAATTGGTCGGCCGGCTGGGCCGAGGAACAGACCAGGCGCTCGATGCCGCAGGGCGGTCGGGCGCGCCGCGCCACCGGGTCTTATGCGGGCATAGGCCCTGCGGCGTCGCCTCCAGCATGATCACACCTGCGGCACCCGGGAACACATGGCGTCCGATCTGTTCGAACCCGTCGGCGAGCGGCAGCAGGGGGGTCCACGGCGGCATGTACAGAGCCCTGGACCAGGCGGTCGGCTCCAGCCCGGCTTCGCGCACCAGCCGTTCCAGCTGACCGCGGGTGAAGGGGCGACCATGGCCAAACGGGGTCGATTCGGCACGGGCCCACAGCCCGCCCCGCGCCGCCGCCGTCAGGATGATCCGGCCGGCCGGTGCCATGGCCCGAACGGCTTCGGCCAGACAGGGCGGCGGGCGTCGTCAGCCTCTTCCAGGGCGTGAACCAGGAGAACGCGATCGAAGGCGCCCGCCATGAACGGCAGGCGGCGATCATCGACCAGCAGCGAGCGGTTGCGGCCCACGGCGGGCCAGTGTTCGACCCCCTGACCGCCGGGCATGGCGGCGATGACCCGGCGCGCGCCGACGAAGGCATCCAGCCAGGGCGTGGCGTAGCCGAGGCCCAGAACATCGCAATCGGTGGCCTCGCCCCAGGCATCGTCGAGCCGCCGCGCCAGCAGCCGTCGCACCAGGGCCCCGGAGGGTTCACCGTAGAAGGCCGCGTAGCTCTTCGATGCTGTGTCGCATCGGGCGAACATAGCGCCTGTGTGGCTTGGGCCAGCCGTCGCTGCTAGAATGGGGTCATGACCGTCAGCGTTCACCCCCCTGTTTGCCTGCCTCAACGACAACTATGGCCTGCTGGTGCGGGATGAGGCGACCGGACAGGTGGCGACGATCGACACCCCGGACGCCGACGCCATCCAGTCCGAGCTGGATCGTCTGGGGTGGGGGCTCTCGACCTGATCCTCAACACCCATTGGCACGCGGACCACACCGGCGGAAACGCGGCCCTCAAGTCCCGTTACGGCTGCCAGATCGTCGGTCCGGAGGAGGTGGGCCGCGTCGCCCCCCTGGATCGGATGGTGGGGGGCGGTGCCGTCGTCAACCTGGGCGATACTCCGCTGCGGGTCACGGCCACACCGGGCCATACCCTGGGCCATGTGGTCTATCGTTCAGTTGCCGACGGCGAAGCCTTTGTCGGTGATACTTTGTTCGCCCTGGGCTGCGGTCGCCTGTTCGAGGGGACGCCGCAGCAGATGTGGGACAGCCTGCAGACGCTGGCCGCCTGGCCGCCGGAAACGCGCGTCTGGTGCGCCCACGAATACACCGCCGCCAACGCCCGGTTCGCCCTGTCTCTGGATGACCGTCCGGAGATGCGCGCCCATGCCGACGCCGTCTTTGCCGCCCGGGCGCGCGGTGAGGCCACGGTGCCGACAACCATCGGCGCCGAAAGGGATTTCAACCCGTTCCTGCGGGCGGTGGACGCCGCCGACCTTGCCATACGCCGGGCCGCCAAGGATGAATTTTGCGGCTAGGACCCTAGTCCTGCGGCAGGAAGGGGCGAATGACCCGGGCCGACGAGGGTCGGCCGGCCACGCCCTGGCCGGGAGCCACGACGATCCGCAGTTCACTGCCCAGATAGGTGACCGCCGCGCGATCCCCCTCGATGATGGTGATGCGCCGCAGACGGCCGAGACTGGGCCGCGCCGACGGCGACCGGGCGATCCGCATCACGGCATCGGTCGAGATGATCAACGCGTCGACGGCCAGGGATATTAGGACTCCTCGCCGGTGTCCAGATTGATTTCGACCAGACGCCCCAGCGCCTGGGTGATCATGCCGCTGCGACGCGCCATCAGGTTGAACAGCTCGGACGGCCCCAGCGACGGCGGCGACAGGGCCGGCGCGGGTCCGGCGAACGAGACTGGCGACCCGCCGCGTGCGACCGGAGTGAAGACGGTCATGCCGCCGTTGGGGGTTACCCGCAGGACCTGCTCGCCCGCGTCATTGCGGTAGATGATGTCGCCGCGCGGTGCCGGGGTCGGGCGCAGCACCCAGGTTTCGTCGCGGCGCTTGAACCGCAGCAGGGCCTGTCGACCCGATCCGCCCAGGACGAAGGCCTCGCCGCTGTCGGCGACATAGCGCCCGGCAACCGGCAGGCTGTCGGATCGATCCTGATTGCGCAGGGCCTGACTTTGCTGCTCGGCCTGGGCATTGCCCCGGATCTGGGCCCGGGCGGTCGTGGCCGTTGTCAAGCCGACGGCCACGATGGCAAGCGCCAGCGTGGTCGCGATCGGCGTTGTCGCCGTTCTGACCCGGACCGAGAGTATCATGCGGCGGAGGGTGACGCCTCACCTCGGCGGATTTCAGGCAGCCGGGGGTCAACCGACCAGGTATTGACCGCCGTTCAGCGAGAGCGTGCAGCCTGTGACATATCCGGCACGCTCAC
>JAUCCG010000021.1:0-22500 GCA_034676465.1 Brevundimonas sp.
TGGACGGGGCCTCGAAATTCGTGCGCGGCGACGCCGTGGCGGGGTTGATCATCACCTTCATCAACGCCCTCGGCGGCATGTTGATCGGGGTGCTGCAGCACAGCATGCCCGCCGGCGAGGCCGCCAACGCCTATATCCAGCTGACCATCGGCGACGGTCTGAGTCGAGTCCGGTCCCGGCCATCATCATCTCCATCGCCGCCGGCTTCCTGGTGTCCAAGGCCGGGGTCGAGGGCACGGCCGACAAGGCCTTCGTGGCCCAGCTGGCCACCAACCCGGTCAGCCTCGGCGTGGTCTCGGCCGCGTCCGCCCTGATCGGCCTAATCCCGGGCGTGCCAGCGTCCCGTTCGCGGCCCTGTCCATCGGCACCGGCTTCATGGCCTGGCGTCATGGCCGTGACCGCCTGCGACCCAAGCCGTCCGAGGCCCAGATGGCCGCTGCCGCAGCCGGTCCCAGGGAGGAGGTCGAGGAGCCGATCGGCACCGCCCTGACCATCGACGAGGTCAAGATCGAGCTGGGCTATTCCCTGTTGTCACTGATCAACGACCTCGAGGGTCGCCGCCTGACCGATCAGGTCCGCGCCCTGCGCCGCTCCCCCTGGCCCAGGAGTACGGCTTCGTCATGCCGTCGGTGCGCATCCTCGACGACATGCGCCTCGGCACCCAGGGCTATGCCATCCGCATCAAGGAGATGGAGGCCGGGCAGGGCGAGGTGCGCCTGGGCTGTCTGATGGCCATGGATCCCAACGGTCGCCAGGTCGAACTGCCGGGCGAACACACCAAGGAACCCGCCTTCGGCCTGCCCGCCACCTGGATCGACGAGAGCCTGCGCAGAGGAGGCAACCTACCGCGGCTACACCATCGTCGACCCGTCGACGGTGCTGACCACCCACCTGACCGAGATCCTCAAGGAGAACATGGCCGAGCTGCTGTCCTACGGCGAGGTGCAGAAGCTGCTGAAGGAGCTGGGCACCGAGGAGCAGAAGCTGGTCGAGGGGCTCATCCCCTCGGTCGTGACCGTCACCACCCTGCAGCGGGTGCTGCAGACCCTGCTGCGCGAGAAGGTCTCGATCCGCGACCTCGGGGCCATCCTCGAAGGCCTGGCCGAGGCCGCGCCCCATACCAGTTCGGTCACCACCCTGGTCGAACACGTCCGCACCCGACTGGCCCGCCAGCTGTGCTGGCAGCACAAGGGCGAGGACGGGGCCCTGCCCATCGTCACCCTGTCACCCGAATGGGAACAGGCCTTCGCTGAGGCCCTGGTCGGTCAGGGCGAGGACAAGCAGCTGGCCATGGCCCCGTCGCGCCTGCAGGACTTCATCCGCGCCGTCCGCGACCTTCGAACGCACCGCCATGGCCGGCGAGAGCGCTGTGCTGCTGACCGGACCCAGGTCCGTCCCTATGTGCGCTCGATCATCGAACGCTTCCGCGGCCAGACCGTGGTGATGAGCCAGAACGAGGTCCACCCCCGCGCCCGCCTGCGTACCCTCGGCACGGTCTGATCTAGTTGACCTCGGCTCCAGCCCCCGGCCGAGGCGCATTTTTGCCGGGCCACCACATTGACCGGGCGGGCGACCAGACCGGACTGGGTGATCCAGACCTCGTATTTCGCCCCGTCCGCCATCGGCATATAGGTCGCGCCACCGTACAGGGTGTCGACCGCGTCGATATGGCGGCGATAGCGCCGCGCCATGTCCCAGACGCTCAGTTTCCACGGCACGGTGATATTGCCGGGCAGGACGGTGGCGCTGTCGCCGCCGGACAGGGCATGGACGCTGCGGGTACTGTGCAGTTCCTGCTCGATGTCCTGATAGCGGCCGGACAACCGGTCCAGCCGGTACTGGCTGTCCAGGCCCATCACATTGGCCCACGGCTTCCATTTCAGCACCTGGGCCTCGATCCGCCAGTCGTCGCCGTTCAGCAGATAGAGTTCAGATCTGCGGGTCAGGCGCCGCCTCGACCCGGGCGGGCTGGGTCACCGTGGCCTCGAAATACTGCGGGCCCCAGCTGTTTCAGCTGCAGGGTCGCGACCGGGCGTTCATAGGTCATCCGGGCATCCCCGTCGACATCATCCCCAGCAGGGCGGCGATTGCCGCCGCCGCCATCAGACCGCCGCCACCGATCGTGCCCAGACCGCCGCTGGCGACCTTGCCGCGAAACAGCTGACCCAGGCTGGACAGCAACAGAAGCAGGCCGAGCGCCCCGACCACCGCCGGAATAATCCACCACCACCAGATCATATCGTCTCCTCCAACCCTCGAACCCTGACAGTATTAACTGCGATTACCCAATCTGACGACAGTTTCACCCCTCGCGCGACTGGACTCGGCCTGCCTCGCGGCTAAAGGTCCCCTGGATGAGTGAGACCATTGCCCTGAAGTCCGGTGTCCCTGTCCGGCCCCTGTCCATGCTGACACCCGGTTACGCCCCGGCGGGACCGTCACCGTCCGATCCGGTTCGTCAGGGATAGCCCATGCTGCAATTCGGTGACTGCCGAGAGCGGCCTCGTCTATCGGGATCGGCCCACGGCCTTCGGTCTGCTGGTTGACGAAGGGCGGCTGGCCTGTGTCCGCGTCGAACGCGGCGCGGGCAGCTCGACCTGCCCGGCGGGGCCGTGGACGGCGATGAGACCGAGGCCCAGGCCCTCGTGAATTCATCGAGGAAACCGGCCTGACCGTGCGACCGGTGTCGCGACTGGTGAGACGCCGAGTATTTCCGCAGGACCGACGGCACGCCGCTCAACAACCGGGGTGGCATCTGGATCGCCGAACAGATCGCCTTCGACCCTGCGGCCCGGGTAGAAGGCGGACCATGAGCTGGTCTGGCTGGATCCGGTCACGGCCCTGTCCCGCCTGCGCCATGAGGCCCATGCCTGGGCCGTGACGTCCTGGCTACGCCAGTCGACCCGAGCGACGCGCGCATAACGTATGGTGTCTGGTATCCGACCCGGCAGCGTGTACAGCTAGCCGGCTGGCTGCGATCCGGGCATACCGCGTCCGACTTATCAGTGATTGCCGACGATGCCGGGGACTGGAAGCGCCAACCCTGGCCGAGGCGATCGTGGATACCATCCATGAACCCTTGCTGGTGCTCGACGCCGGCCTGCGTCTGGCCGCCAGTCGCGCCTTCTACGAGATCTTCAAAGTTGATTCCGAACATACGATGGGCTGCCGGCTCTATGATCTGGGTGACGGCCAGTGGAACATCCCGGCCCTGCGCGAACTGCTGGAAACCATCATCCCGACCCGGGTAGCGATGGACGGTTTCGAGGTCGATCATGACTTCCCCGGCGTCGGCCGCCGCACCATGCTGCTCAACGCGCGCAAGGTGATCTACGAAACCAGTCCGAATTCCACGATCCTGCTGGCTTTCACCGACATCACCGCCCGGCGGGTGATCGAGCGGGAGAAGGAACGGCTGCTCGAGCGGACGGAAGATCTGCTGCAGCAGCAGCGGACCCTGTTGCAGGAGATGCAGCACCGTGTCGTCAACAGCCTGCAGATCATCGCCAGCATCCTGATGTTGAAGGCGCGCAAGGTGACCTCCGAGGAGTCGCGGCCATCTGCGCGACGCTCGCCGGCGGGTGTTGTGGGGCCGAAGGTCCAGGCCCACCTGCACGCCACCGGAGGTGTCAGACCAGATCGCCGTCGGCCCTCTGACCAAGCTGTGCGGCAGCCTGTCCTCCTCGATAATAAGCAGGAGAGGGTCGGCCGATCGCCATCGTCGAGGCCGATGACGGCCTGATCGGCTTCGACAAGGCGGTCAGTCTCGGGCTGATCGTCACCGAACTGGTGATAAATACCATCAAATACGCCTTTCCGCACGACCGTACCGACACCCGGTGACGGTCTGCTAC
Organism: Brevundimonas sp.; assembly: GCA_034676465.1. Classification (GTDB taxonomy): domain Bacteria; phylum Pseudomonadota; class Alphaproteobacteria; order Caulobacterales; family Caulobacteraceae; genus Brevundimonas. The sequence continues at coordinate 3,855 of JAUCCG010000021.1, forward strand.
GCCAGCGAGGGTAGTGACTGGACCCTGACCGTCGCCGACAATGGCGTCGGCACCCTCGACACCGGTGTTCAGCACATCCGGCGGAGGCGGCCTCGGCACCGCCATCGTCGAGGCCCTGGTCCGGCAACTGAATTCACAACAGACGGTCCATACCGGACCGGGCCGCACGGTGACGATCACCCATGTGTCCAGGCTCTCGTCATGGCCTGACGCGACCGCCCTCCGCGGATTCAAGCGGAGCCTTTCGGAACGTCGGCGCGATCCGGCCGCTGTCTTGGTCCGGTCGCCGCTGGGGCGACCCCTGACGGAACTTGTCAATGCCCGATCATGATCGCGTCGAAGGTGCCGCCCGGAATCTGGGTGGCAAGGCCAAGGAAGCCGCCGGCAAGGTGACCGGCGACGAAAAGCTCAAGGCCGAGGGCCGCGCCGACCAGGTCGAGGGCAAGGTTCAGAACGCTTTCGGCGGAGCCAAGGACGCCGTGCGCGACAGCACGGGCACTGACCACGGATCAACCGCTGCGGTCCGCAGCTCCCGGCCGGCCGCAGCGGGCGGCCATCTATCGCGTGAGCGCCCTCATGGCCTTGTCCAGGCCGTCGATGGTCAGCGGGAACATGCGTTCGTCCATCAGTTCGCGCACCATCCCGACCGAGGCCGAATAGCTCCAGTAGCGTTCGGGCACCGGGTTCAGCCAGACGCATTTCTCCCACTGCTGACGCGCCCGCGTCAGCCACGGCCCCGGCCTCCTCGTTCCAGTGTTCGACCGAGCCACCCGGCATGGTCACCTCATAGGGGCTCATGGTGGCGTCGCCGACGAAGATGGCGCGCCAGTCGCCGGGGTATTTGTTCAGCAGGTCCCAGGTCGCGATCTCTTCGCCGTGACGCCGCCGGTTGTCCTTCCAGACCCCCTCGTAGAGGCAGTTGTGGAAGTTCGAAGAACTCCATGTTCCTGAACTCGGTCTTCGCGGCCGAGAACAGCTCCTCGCACAGCTTCACATGGCTATCCATCGAGCCGCCGATGTCGAGGAACAGCAGCACCTTGATCGTGTTACGCCGTTCGGCCCGCATATGGATGTCCAGCCAGCCCTGCCTGGCCGTACCGTCGATGGTGGCGTCCATGTCCAGCTCTTCGGCCGCCCCCTCGCGGGCGAAACGGCGCAACCGGCGCAGGGCCACCTTGATGTTGCGCGTGCCCAGTTCGACCGTGTCGTCCAGATTGCGGTATTCGCGCTTCTCCCAGACCTTGACCGCCCGGCCGTGCTTGCCCGGCCCGCCGATGCGCACGCCCTCGGGATTGTAGCCGCCGTGGCCGAACGGACTGGTGCCGCCGGTCCCGATCCAGCGATTGCCGCCCTCGTGCCGGCCCTTCTGTTCCTCCAGACGCTGTTTCAGCGTCTCCATCAGCTTGTCGAACCCGCCCATGGCCTCGATCGCGGCCTTGTCCTCATCACTCAGGTATTTCTCGGTCAGCAGCTTCAGCCAGTCGTCGGGAATGTCGGTGGTCAGGTCCTCGCCCGCGCCGACGGTTTCGACCCCGGCGAACACCTTGCCGAACACCTGATCGAACCGGTCGTAGTGTTTCTCGTCCTTGACCAGCACCGCCCGCGACAGATGGTAGAATTCGTCGACCTTCCGCCCGGCCACGTCCTTGTCCATGGCCTCCATCAGGTGGAGCCATTCCTTCAGCGACACGGGCACACGCGCGTCTCTCAGGGCGGTGAAGAAGGGCAGCAGCATCAGTCTTCACCGAACCTTGTCAGGGCATCGGCAAGTCCCGGCAAACTGCCGCTCACGATGCTCCAGAGTAACGACGGGCTGGCGGAGCCGTAGTCGTGGGCGAGCAGGTGGCGCAGACCGGCCATCCCCCGCCAGTTCAAATCCGGGATGCGGGCCATGGTTTCTCCCGTCAGCCGGTTGGCCGCCTCTCCGATGACAATCAGGCGCATACAGACTGCATCCCGCATCATCATGTTTGATCGAAAAAGAATCGGCGGTCTGCCCGGCCGTATAGCCTTCGATCAGCGAGACGGACTCGCGAATTTCCGCGATCAGCACAGTATCCGGACGATCAGACGACAATGGCGTCTCGCATCGCCGAGCGCCGGATGTATGGATTGTTCAGGCCGTCGTCCGGGCACATGTCGACATTCTGCCCCAATCGAGCGGCGATCTCCTCCTTGAGGCTGTAGAATTCCCAACCGATCGGCTTGGAGAGGTCCACCAGCAGGTCCACGTCGCTGTCCGGCCCCGCCTCGTCGCGGGCATAGCTGCCGAACAGGCGCACATTGACGATGCCCTGCTCTGCCAGCCAGGGCTTCAGGTCGCGCAGCTTGATCAGCAGTTCGTCGCGGGTCATGGCCACAGTATAGACTATCCGCGCCGCAGGATGAACTCGTGGTCGCGCCAGGTGCCGACCGGATATTCATATTCCCCGGCCTTTTCGAAGCCGTAGGCCTGATACAGCTTCTGGGCCTTAAGATTACCGCTCCACACCCCGATCCACTGGGCTCCGTCGCCGTTGTGATCCATCCAGTCCAGCGCCACGGCCAGCAGCTTGGTGCCCAGGCCCAGCCCCTGCGCCGCCTTGGCGACATACAGCCGCTTCAGTTCGGCATGGGTCGGACGCGCGTCCGGATGGGGCAGGGTGTTGGGGCCGGTGGTGGCAAAGGCCGCGACGGTGCCGTCCACCTCGGCCACCCACCAGGCCCCGGCCGGGTCGGCCAGGCTGGCCGTCGTGGTCTCCTCCCCGAACGCCGCGTCGAGGAACGGCACCAGATCGGCGGGCGGGTAGGGGATGCCGAAGCCCTCGACGAAGGTCTCGACGAAGGTGACGCGCCCCAGGGTCGACAGGGCAAGGGCGTCCCCGGGGCGGGCCGGGCGGATCAGGGGCGTGGTCATGGCCCGGTTTGCACCCGCCGGTGGCCGCGACTCAACCCCTGTTCGCATTGTCCGGCGGTTGTTGGGGTTCGTGCCGGACCGCTCTATCGTGCGGCGATGAGCGTCGCCCTGTTTACCCACCCCGACATGATCGACCACCGGCCGGGGGTCGGTCATCCCGAACGGCCCGAGCGGCTGCAGGCGGTGCTGGATGCGCTCGACGCCGCCGGCCTGTCGCGCGACCGTCATGCCGCGACCGAGGCCGCCGTCGCCGATCTTGAGCGGCTGCACCCCGCCGCCCATGTCGCCCGCATCCTGTCTGCCGGCCCGGCCGAGGGGCTGGCCGCGCTGGATGCCGACACCCTGCTGTCGCCCGGCAGCGTCCGTGCCGGCCGTCTGGCCGCGGGGGCGGTGATCGACGCCGTGCGCGCCGTGGCCCGCGGCGACACCGCCCGCGCCTTCGCCGCCGTGCGCCCGCCCGGTCACCATGCCGAGCCGGACACGCCGATGGGCTTCTGCCTGTTCTCCAACGTCGCCGTCGCTGCCCGCGTGGCCCAGGCCGAGGGTTTCGCCCGCGTCGCCGTGGTCGATTTCGACGTCCACCACGGCAACGGCACCCAGGCCGCCTTCGAGGGGGATGCCAGCCTGTTCCTGGCCTCGATCCACCAGTCGCCCCTCTATCCCGGCACCGGCGCGGCGTCCGAGACCGGGGTCGGCAATATCGTCAATGCGCCGGTCGCCCCCCACGTCGCCCGCGAATCATGGCGCGCCGCCTTTGCCGACATCCTGATGCCGGCGCTCGAATCATTCGCCCCGGACCTGGTCCTGGTCTCGGCCGGATTCGACGCCCACCGCCGCGATCCTCTGGCCCACCAGTCCCTGGAGGCGGACGACTTCGCCTGGGCGACCCGCGCCGTGCTCGAGGTCGCTCGCCAGACGTGTGGCGGCAAGGTTGTGTCCTCGCTCGAGGGCGGTTACGACCTCGAAGGGCTGGGCCGTTCGGCGGTCGCCCATGTTCAGGCACTGGGGGAGAATTAGGGACCGCATACGGCGTATCGACCACACCGCCCGCCCCCCGCAGCCATGACCGCCTCCCTTCCCGACATCGGCACCGCGCCCCCACGGTCTGAACCGGCCCCGCCGCCGGTCGCGGCCCTGAGCCCGGCTCGCCCGGGAGCCATCATCCTGGCTCGTCACGGTGAGCCGGCCCTGTCGCGCAAATGCATGATCACGGCGACCCAGTACCGGGACTGGTGGGCCCGCTATGAGGACGGCGGCCTGCTGGCCGGCCAGACCCCGCCACCGGCCCTGATCGCCGCCGCCCAGGGGGCCGGGGCCATCTATGCCTCGACCCGGCTGCGCGCCCAGGAAACCGCCGCCGCTGTGGCCGATGGTCGCGAGGTGATGGTCGACGCCCTGTTCATCGAAGCCCCCCTGCCGCCGCCGGACTTCCCGGACTGGTTCCGTCTGCCGCCCAAATACTGGGGCGTGGTGGCCCGCTTTTGGTGGCATGTCTTCAACCACCACGACGGTCAGGAAACCCGCCTCCAGGCCGAGGCCCGCGCCAGACAGGCCGCCCAGGCGCTGATCGACCGGGCCGCGACCGGTCAGGACGTGCTGGTCTTCGCCCACGGCTATTTCAACCATATGGTCGGCAAGCGCCTGAAGGTCGCCGGCTGGCGTCTGGTCCAGAACCAGGGCTTCAAATACTGGTCCCAACGGCGTTACGAGAAGGCCTGAGGCCGATCCGAGGCTTGGCGCGCCCGCCACGTCCTGTAGAACGAAGCCATGACCGACACAGCCGCCATCCCCGCCGATCTCAGCTTCGAGGACGCCCTCGCCCGGCTGGAGTCGATCGTCTCCCGCCTCGAGTTCGGCCAGGCCCCGCTCGAGGAATTGATCACCCTCTATGAAGAGGGCGCGCGCCTGAAGGCGCACTGCGAGGCCCGGCTCAAGGCCGCCCAGCTGCGCGTCGAGAAGATCGTCGTCGGCCCCGACGGCCAGGCCAGGGGTGCCGAACCGGCCGAGTTCGGCTGATGACCCCTGACCCGGTCGCCGACCGCATCGCCTTTGATGACTTCCTCAAGGTCGACATCCGCGTCGGCCAGGTGATCGCCGCCGACCCCTTCCCCGAGGCGCGCAAGCCCGCGTTCAAACTGACCATCGATTTCGGCCCCGACATCGGGGTGAAAAAGTCCTCGGCCCAGATCACCGTCCACTACACCCCGGCGCAACTGGTCGGGCGCAAGGTCGCCGCCGTGGTCAATTTCGCGCCGCGCCAGATCGGCCCCTTCATGTCCGAGGTCCTGACCCTGGGCTTCCCCGACGCCGCCGGCGAGGTGGTGCTGCTCGGGGTCGACCGCGAAGTCCCTGTCGGCGGGAGGCTGTTCTGACGCTGCCGCCGGTCATTCCCTGTGCCGCCAATTCGTCCGAGCAGACGGTCATCGACCGCGTCGCCGAGGTCGCCGATCTGGTCACCGTCGCCCTCGACGAACTGCTGCCCCGCGCCGACGGGCCCGAGGTCCGGCTGACCGAGGCCATGCGCTATGCGGCCCTCGGCCCCGGCAAGCGGCTGCGCCCCTTCTTCGCGCTGGAAGCCGCCAATCTGTTCGATATCGAGGAACGGCCGGTGCTGCGCGCCGCCTGCGCCCTGGAATGCGTCCACGCCTACAGCCTGGTCCATGACGACCTGCCCTGTATGGACGACGACGATATCCGCCGTGGCCGGCCCACCCTGCACAAGGCCTATGACGAGGCCACCGCCGTGCTCGCCGGCGACGCCCTGCAGACCGCGGCCTTCGACATCGTCCTGCATCCGGACACCCACGAGGACCCGGCCATCCGCTGCGAACTGGCGGCCCGGCTGTCGCTGGCCTCCGGCGCGCGCGGCATGGCGGGCGGCCAGATGATCGACCTGCTGGGCGTGCGTGACGACCTCGGCGGCGTGGCCCGGATGCAGCGGCTCAAGACCGGGGCCCTGTTCGCCTATGCCTTCGAGATTCCGCTGATCATCGCCCGGGCCCGCGACCACCACCGTCAGGCCCTGACCAGCTTCGCCCACGATATCGGCCTCGCCTACCAGATCGTCGATGACCTGCTCGACGTCGAGGGCGACGAGGACCTGCTGGGCAAGGCCGCCGGCGGCAAGGACGCGGCGCGCGGCAAGACCAATTTCGTCACCCTGCTGGGCGTCGAGGCCGCCCGCCACCGGGTCGCCCATCTGGCCGACCAGGCCCGCGCCCATCTGGATGTGTTCGGCCACGACGCTGAAATCCTCAAGGCCAGCGTCGACTTCGTGCTGAAACGCCAGTCCTGACGCCCGCGCCGGCTGGCTGACGGTGCCCCTCGATCGCGCCGCGCAGCGACATCCTGGCCCCTCGCCGGTCGGGGTTGGGCGCGCTGGACGCACCGGTCCGACCGGATTTTTCGACAGGAGTCGACCCGACCTGCAGCAAAATGGTCTAAGGCGGGTTGGTAGATAGTCTTTCCTGGGTCCAAGGTCCGCGAATGCCCGATACGCCTCTGCTCGATACCGTCCGGATTCCCGCCGACATGCGCGCCTTCGATGCGCCACGGCTGCGCCAGCTGGCTGACGAGCTGCGCGCCGAGACCATCGACGCCGTCTCGGTTACCGGCGGCCATCTCGGGGCCGGCCTTGGCGTGGTCGAACTGACCGTCGCCCTGCACCATGTGTTCGAAACGCCCAGGGACATCCTGATCTGGGACGTCGGCCACCAGTGCTATCCGCACAAGATCCTGACCGGCCGGCGCGACCGCATCCGCACCCTGCGCCAGCCCGGGGGCCTGTCCGGCTTCACCAAGCGCAGCGAGAGCGACTACGATCCGTTCGGCGCGGCCCATGCCTCGACTTCGATCAGCGCCGCCCTCGGCTTCTGCGCCGCCCGCGACCAGAAGGGCGAGTCCAACAAGGTCGTGGCCGTGATCGGCGACGGCTCGATGTCGGCCGGCATGGCCTATGAGGCGATGAACAACGCCGCCGAGACCACCAAACAGCTGGTCGTCATCCTCAACGACAACGACATGTCGATCGCCCCGCCGGTCGGCGGCATGAGCGCCTATCTGGCCAAACAGGTTTCGGGCGGCGCCTACCAGAATTTCCGCCGCTTCGGGAAGTCGGTGGCCGATCATCTGCCGCGTCCGTTCCGCAATGCGGCCCGCAAGGCCGAGGAATATGCCCGCGGCATGATCGTCGGCGGCACCTTCTTCGAGGAGCTGGGCTTCTACTACATCGGCCCGATCGACGGTCACGACCTCGACAACCTGGTGCCGATCCTCAGGAACGCCGCCGCCATCGATGACCGGCCGGTCCTGGTCCATGTCGTGACGCAAAAGGGCAAGGGCTATGCTCCGGCCGAGTCCAGCGCCGACAAGCTGCATGCGGTGGCCAAATTCGACGTCGTCTCGGGCAAACAGTCCAAGGCCGTGTCCAACGCCCCCAGCTATACCAAGGTGTTCGGCACCGAATTGATCAAGCGGGCCCATCTCGACCCCTCGATCGTGGCCATCACCGCCGCCATGCCCTCGGGCACCGGTCTGGACCTGTTCGGGCAGGCCTTCCCCGATCGCACCTATGACGTCGGCATCGCCGAACAGCACGCCGTGACCTTCGCCGCCGGCCTGGCCGCCGACGGCATGAAGCCGGTCTGCGCCATCTATTCGACCTTCCTGCAGCGCGGTTACGACCAGGTCGTCCACGACGTCGCCATCCAGAAGCTGCCGGTGCGTTTCGCCATGGACCGCGCCGGTCTGGTCGGGGCCGACGGAGCCACCCACGCGGGCTCGTTCGACATCGGCTATATGGGCGCGCTGCCGGGCATGGTGCTGATGGCCGCCGCGGACGAGGCCGATCTGGCCGCCATGATCGCCACCAGCCTCGAAATCGACGATTGCCCCTCGGCCTTCCGCTATCCGCGCGGCGAGGGTGTCGGGGTCGAGATCCCCGAACTGTCGGCTCCGCTCGAGATCGGCAAGGGCCGCATCGTCCGCGAAGGCACGGCCGTGGCCATCCTGTCGCTGGGCACCCGGCTCGAGGAGTTGCTGAAGGCCGCCGACCTGCTGGCCGCGCGCGGCGTCTCCGCCACCGTGGCCGACGCCCGGTTCGCCAAGCCGCTGGACGCCGACATGATCCTGCGTCTGGCCCGCGAGCACGAGGCCCTGATCACGGTGGAGGAGGGGGCCATGGGCGGCTTCGGGGCCTTCGTGCTGCAGCTGCTGGCCGAAAAGGGCGCGCTCGACGCGGGCCTGAAGATCCGCACCCTGCACCTGCCCGACGTGTTCCAGGACCAGGACAGCCCGGCCGCCATGTATGCGACCGCCGGTCTCAACGCGCCGCAGATTGCCGCCACCGCCCTGGCCACGCTCGGCATCGACGCCGCGCGCGGGGCCGTCCGGGCCTGATTTCAGGCCCGGAGGCAACCCGTTCACCCGCCACCCCGTTGTAGCCCGACAGGGTGGAGTGGAGAACGTGATGAAGCTGCAACTTATCGCCGGCGTTGCCGGACTGAGCCTCACCCTGGCCGGAGCCGCCCTGGCCCAGGACGCGCCCACCGAGAGTCCCGCGCCCATCATCCGGGCCACGGATTCGACCCTCACCTGTGTCCAGATGTCCGAAGAGGCTGCGCAACTGAGCCAGGCCATGGGCGGTGAGCCTGACGGGGGCCTGTTCGGTACCCTCGGCGGTGTCGCCCGGTCCGGCGCAGCGCTGCTGATTCCCGGGGCCGGCCTGGTCATGGCCGGGGCCGACGCCCTGACCCAACCCGAACGCGACCGTCGCGAAGCCGAGGCCCGGGCGATCCAGCACCGCTGGTACTACCTCAACGGCCTCTACGCCGGCCGCCGCTGCCAGGAAAAAGCCGACGCCGCCGAAGCCGCCGCCCCGCAAAACTAGGGACGGACACAGCAGCAAAACAAGCCCCTCACCCGCGTCACACCGGCCCTTCCTCCCCGCTGTCGTCATCCTCCGGCAAGCCGCGTCTTCGCGGCGCAGACCGGGGGACCCGGCGGCGCGCGGAGCGCGATCTGTTCAGGCACGGTTTCAAGCCCCTCTCCCGGCGGGAGAGGGGTTGGGGAGAGGGCTTACGGTGCCACCCGCGTCGCACCGTAGCCCCACGCCGACGTCGCACCGGCACTTTCCGTCCTGCTGTCGTCATCCTCCGGCAAGCCGCGCCTGCGCGGCGCAGACCGGGGGACCCAGCGGCGCGCGGAGCGCGATCTGTTCAGGCACGGATTTAAGCCCCTCTCCCGGCGGGAGAGGGGTTGGGGAGAGGGCTTACGGTGTCACCATAATCGCACCGTAGCCCCTCACCCTTTCGCCTGACCGCTCGCTACGCTCCCGGAGGCTCAAGCCCTCTCCCGCCGGGAGAGGGAAACAATGCGAGATGTTTGCCAAAAACCCCCCTATCGGCGCTACCCAAACCCCAACCCGATCAACCCTCTATCCAATTCCACCCGCAAAAAACCCGCCCCACCTCCGGCCCGTGCCACAATCCCCCTGTCCCGTCGCCCGGGGGGCTCGCTCGGCCGGCGATCCGTAGCGGCGGCGGGAGCGGATGGAGCGGGCGCAACCCGGAGCCAGATCCTGCAGGGGTCGCTTGCCGAGGGGATGCGAGGTCGAGCCGGGTGCAAGGCCGGACGGCCCAGGGGCGGGGAGGAGTACCCGTACCGGTCCAGGAGATGGTCGCTGCCATCCCTGCCCGCCGCGTGCAGACGGACCGCTCGTTAAGAGCGAGGCTCAAGGTCTCGGCACGTGGAAGCCCGTCCGCGCGGAGCGTCTGACGTTCGCCGAAACATCTACCCCTACGGTCTCCGGGCGAACGCCCGGCGCTCCGCCAACGCCCCTCACCGCCGCCGGATCGGCGCGCGGCCAATGACGGCTGTCCGATTCGGGCGCGGGGCCCTTCTCCCGCCACCGACGGGAGAAGGGACGGATCGTGCGCGGGCTACAGCACCCCGATCATGCTGGCGACCAGCGGGTGGCGGACGATGTCGCGTTCGGCCAGCCGGATGACGGCGACATCGGGCAGGGGGGTCAGACGTTCGGCGATCTCGACCAGGCCCGAGATCCCGGGCAGCAGGTCGGACTGCTGCGGGTCGCCGGTCACCACCATGGTCGAATGCCAGCCCAGCCGGGTCAGCAGCATCTTCAGCTGCATATAGGTGCAGTTCTGGGCTTCATCGACGACGATGAAGGCGTTGTTCAGGGTGCGGCCGCGCATGAAGCCGATCGGGGCGATCTCGATCAGGCCCTCGGTCATCAGTTGCTTGACCCGCTTCATGCTCAGCCGGTCGGACAGGGCGTCGTAGAGGGGCCGCAGATAGGGGGCCAGCTTGTCCTCCATGTCGCCGGGCAGGAAGCCGATCGATTCGCCGGCCTCGATCGCCGGTCGCGACAGCACGATGCGCCCGATGGTGCCGGCCTCCAGCGCCTCGACCGCCTTGGCCACCGCCAGATAGGTCTTGCCGGTCCCCGCCGGGCCCAGCGACAGCACCAGATTATGCTCGTCGATCGCCGTCATCATTTCGGCCTGGCCGTCGGACCGGGGTTTGAGCGTCTTCAGATAGGCCTGGTCACGGTCGTCATTGGAGGGCATCGGCGACCAGTCACCCTGGGACGCCCCGCGTCGGGCGCGGGACTCGTCACTGAACTGGCGGGAATCAAGAACGCCTTCACGGTTCGACTGGCGTCTCATAGCGGCACGTTTGGTCACGGGCGCCTCCAGGGCATGAAAAAAGGCGATGCCGGAAAAGCATCGCCTCGTACGAGGGTAGGGGAATGTGAAACAACGAAGGCCGTGCAACCGCCCGGGTCGAGGGAAGGGTGAACTTCCAGCGGGCATACCCGCCGTCGACCGGAACGCGTCACGCGCGTCCTCCTCGGGGCCTGACCGGACCGGGCTTGATCCGGCTTCCGATCCGGGGCCGAAATGGCGACCTCGAATCGCATCAACACGATGATGCTAACGTGGTTTACGAAGGCTTAAAGCCCTCATTCGCTTCAGATAAGGCTATGCTTACATGACCGTCTATGCGTTGGCCGACAAGAAACCGCAGCGACCGGCGGTCGGCGAATACTGGATCGCACCGAATGCCACCGTGATCGGGGACGTGACCCTGCATCCGGGAGCCAGTGTCTGGTTCGGCGCTGTGGTCCGCGGCGACAATGACCCGATCACCATCGGCCGCGACACCAATATCCAGGACGGCAGCGTGCTGCATTCCGATCCGGGCGAACCGCTGACCATCGGTGCCGGCGTCACCGTCGGTCACATGGTGATGCTGCACAGCTGCGAGATCGGCGACAACTGCCTGATCGGTATCGGGTCGGTGATTCTTGGCCGGGCCAGGATCGGCAACAACTGCCTGATCGGGGCCAATACCTTGATCACCGAGGGCAAGGTGATTCCCGACAGTTCGCTGGTGATGGGGCAGCCCGGCAAGGTCGTTCGCCAGCTCGAGCCCGGCCAGGTCGAGGCGCTCAAGGCCTCGGCCGCCCACTATGTGCAGAACTGGCGGCGCTATGCCGCTGACCTGAAAGCCGTTTAGGCGATCTGGCGGCCGTCGATCGTGGCCAGACTCAGCGGTGCGCGCCGGACATCGCCGACCCCGACCGAGACCCGCGCCGTCAGCGAATTGACGTCGACCAGGTCGCGGCTTGCGGCCGTGGCCGGGGCGTACAGACCCAGAATCCGGTCCGCCGCCCCGTCGGAACCGCGTAGCGGCGTCAGGGTGATCTCCAGCGCCGCCTCATCATCGCCGGCGCCGGCCACGATGACCACGGGGCGGGCCTCGCGGAAGGTGCGGGTGATGGCGTCGATGACCAGAGGCTGGTTGGTCTCACTCCACCACGGCAGCCAGGCCGTCCCGGCCAGACGGTCGCCGTGGAAGGTCTCGATCCAGCTGCCGGCGAGACGGAACTCGGCCCCGTCGCCGCGCCGCACGGCCATGAAGGCGCGTGGCAGCAACAGGCCCAGACGCGTCGGATCAAAGGCGGCGCGATCGGGAATCACCGCCGCCTCGCCCAGGGCGGTCCAGGTGTCGATCAGGGTCTGGGTGTCAGAATGGAACATGGCTCCGGCCTCCACCCCCGGTCCCGCAAGGATGGGGCCGCGTCCGCTCCGCCGGGATGGCAACGGAAACGAAAGGCTTTTCCGCTTTGATGCAGGCTGGACCGGCCTGAACTCTTGCTTGGCCGGCGTAATCTTTGACGATCGGGAGTCCAGCCCATGCGGGTGCGGATCAAGACCTGGCTACCAGCCCTGGCGGGCTCTATCGCCCTGACGGCCTTCGCCGGCAGTGCGGCGGCCCAGTGTTGCGCCCCGCCACCGCCGCCCTGCTGCGAGCCGCCCCCCCCGCCGCCGCCGCCGCCGCCCCCCCCGACGCCGTGCTGCCAGCAGCCGCCCCCGCCGCCCTGCTGCGGTGGCGGTAACGTCAACGTCAACGTCAACGTCAATGTGAACGCCAACGCCAACGCCAATTCCAGCGCCGCCGCCCGCGCCGGAATCAATGCCCGGGCCGGCTCCAGCGTCTTCGTCCAGGGTGGCGGCAGCGCCTATGTCACCGTGGACCAGCCCTATCCCACCACCATCAACGGCCTGATGGTCGAAGGCGCGGCGGTTTCGCAGGTCATCCGCGTGCCGTTCGAATCGCGCCGCCGCTTCGAAAAGCGCGTGGTCATCCAGGCCGTCTGCATCGATGACCGTAATGTGCCGCATCCCGCCTCGCAGGTCCGCCCCGATCGTGACGTGCGCGGTGACTATGAGGGTGAACTCTATCGCTGCCTGGCGGGCACCTGGCTGCAGGTCACCATCGCCGAATATCTCGGCGAAGTCCGCTTCGACCACGGTGAAACCATGAGCTGCCGCAAGCGCGAGGCCCTGTGGCACGGCCGCGGCGGCACCGTCGAATGCCGTCCCGAAAAGCCCGAGCGTGACTGCAACGAACGCTCGCTGCTGCGCCGCTACGGTGCCGGGGTCAAGATCCTGACGATGATGCGCGAGGAAACCTATACCGAGTACCGCGAGGAGGTCGTGCAGACCTCCGGCATCGCGGTGTCCGGCGCCAGCATCACCCTGGACGGTGGCGTCGGCGGCCGGGTATTCTGAAGCCGCTGTTCAGCCCGGGGTCATCCGCGACTCCGTACAGTCTGACCGTCGACCTCCATCGACGACGCTGAGAATGCAACTGGCCCCGATCCGCAAGGACCGGGGCCGTTTTTCGCTATTGGGCCGGTGCCGCCGCCGCTGCGGGTGCCGCCGGGTTGTCCGATGTGATGGTCAGTCGCCACGCCCTGGCCGCCGTCAGGTACTGGCGCGCCAGCCGCTGGATGTCGGCCGACGTCGTCGATTCAAGATCCGAGACGTTGGAGCGGATTTCGTCAAAGGTTCCGGGCTTGCGGCCCGCCGCGACGAGCTGGCTCACCCAGTAGCCATTGTCCGCCTGACTGCGCCGCAGGGATTTCGACCAGGGGTGCGCGGGCCCGGAGCAGCTCGTCCTCGCTGATCGGCACCTCTCTCAAGCTCGCGGCGATCGAGTCAAAGGCGGTGAACAGCACCGGCAGGTTTTCGGGGCGGGTCTCGGCCAGCATGAGCTGAAAGCCATAATCGGGGAAGACTGACGACGATGTGGCCGCCGACCCTGGCCCATAGGAGATGCCCAGCTTTTCACGGACCTCCTCGTTCAGTCGAAGCTGAATGACGGCGTTGAGTATGGTTAGTTGCCGCGACTCCAGCTTGTCGTCGATGGCATCGGTGGTGGCCCAACCGATCAAGCCGATCGCTTGCTCACCTGGGCCTTCATGCTTCAGTTGAACTGGTTCGGTCGAGAGGGTGCCGGGAAATGGCGGACGTCCGAGCCCGGCAATGGTTAGACGGCGCCCCACGATCCGGCAGGGCACCGAAGGTGTTCGCCACTGAGGCGATGGCGTCGTCCACGGTGATGTCGCCGACCATGACAATGTCGATTGGCCCGTGGGCGCGGCCCTCGGTTACGCCTGCGCGAATCTCCTCAATCGACATGGCCGCGATCTGCTCCTCCGTCGGGGTGGCGTCGCGCTGGTCTCCCGAACTGATGAGTTCGCCAGGTCGCGACCCAGTACGCCGCCCGGCGTGGCACGGAGCTGGGCCAGTTGCGCAGGAAACTGGCTGCGGGCTCGCTCAAACGGCGCGGCGCGAAGGCCCGGGTCCACCATGTAGGCCGTCAACACCTGCATCTCGAGCTGCAGATCTTCCGGCCGCGTCGCCCCATTAAGACTGTAGGCGTCGGTCAAAAGGCTGGCGTTGACGCTGTAGGTCTTGCCACTGAGAACACGGGTCAGTTGATCCACGGTCAGCTTCGAGGTGCCGCCGGGTCCCATCACCGAATTGGCTAAGCTCATGGCTGTGACGCGGTCGGTGGGCAGCGCCAGTTCGCCGATACCGGTGCGGACGTTGACGAGGATCTGGTTATCGCGGAAGTCGGTCGGCTTGACGAACAGCCGGACGCCGTTGGGGAAGTCCACGCGCGTAACCCCAAGGTCAGCGATCTCGGTACGCGCGTTCGGCTGGGTGGGCGTTCCAAAGTTTGTGTAGGGCCAATCCAGCGCGGCCTCATCAGCACGGGCTGTGACAACGACCTGGCGAGACGCTTCCAGCGCCGCAGTGACAGTGGTCTCACCGCCTTCAATCGCGACCGGGGAGGTGACCATGACGAGCGGTCCCTGACCTTCGAAGACCGGGCGGACGGCAGCGGTGACCTGATCGGGTGTCAGCCCTTCGACCGTGGCGTTGAAGAGGTCAAGGCTGGTCGCCGGCGACGCGAAGACGTTCCCGTCATTGGCTGCTCCGAGCAGTCCGTTAGCCAGTGCGGGTGTTGACCGCGTTGCGGCAGCTGTGACCGCGTCCTGCATCCGCGTGCGGTTGTCGGTGATCTCCCGCTGCAGTTCAGCTTCCGTAATGCCGAACTGGACCAGCCGTCGCTGTTCCTGCTCGATCGTCGCCAGCGCCCGGGTCAGGCCGCCGGGGTTGAAACTCGCCTTGACCGAGCCGGCCGACAGACTGTCGAATACAGTGGCGTTCGCAGCGTTTGCACTTACGAACGGGGGATCATCGGCGCGCGCCAGTTCTCCGAGCCGGCGGGTTAGCACCGCCAATCCGAGATAGCGGACCATGTTTTCGCGGCGTTCGGCGACGGTGTCCGGATCGAGATCAGGTGGGCGGATCCAGTTTATTTCGACAGAGGACTGGATGCCGGGCTCGACCAGGATACGGGTTTCAGGACCACGTGCAGCGACCTGTCCAAGATCGGGATCGGGACCATCCGCGGCGTTGGGTGTCCAGCTTTCGAATGCAGCGCGAACCTTGCCCTCCATCGCCTCTACATCGAAATCGCCGACGGCGACAAAGGTGGCGCGGTTGGGCCGATAATAGGCGTTGTAGAACTCCACGAAGCGGTCTCGAGGCGCAGTGCGGATGATGTTGAGGTCGCCGATGGGGAGGCGGTTCGCCAGACGCTGGCCCGACGCAAGAAGGCCAAGCTGGGTCTTGATGACACGCATTTGCGGTGTATTGCGCATCCGCTCCTCGCCCTCGATCACGCCGCGTTCGGCATCGACCGCGTCGGGAGCCATCAGGGCCTCTGACACCTGTTCGCGCATGATCCGCAGCGCAGTGTCCACGGTCTCGTCATTGGTGCGCGGCAGCTCCAGCATATAGGCCGTCTGGTCGAAGCTGGTGAAGGCGTTGGTGTCGGCACCAAAGGCCAGGCCGAGGCGTTCAAGGATGCGCAACAGCTCATTTTCGGGAATGTTGGTCGTCCCGTTGAAGGCCATATGCTCCATGAAGTGAGCTAGCCCCAACTGGTTCTCATTCTCCATCAGCGAGCCTGCATCGATGCGCAGGCGGAACGAGGCCTGCCCTGCCGGCGTCGCGTTATGCAGAATCGCATACTGCATCCCGTTGGGCAGGACACCGAAGCGGACGTTGGCGTCAGCGGGGATGTCACTGGCGGCCTGGGCCCACGGATCCGATGGCTGCGCAGTGGCCTGCGTGACCGCGACAGGCTGCGCCTGGCTAACGGCGACGGCGGGCAGGGCGGCCAGGGAGAGAACGAGGCTGCTGGATGCAGCGAGCAGCAACAGGCGGGCAGATCGCATTCGGGACACTCCGGATAACCGGCGTCCCGCCATTCTCCAGCGGACGTCGGCGCAGAACAGGGACGGTGGCCGGAACCCTAGCGTGTCAGTTTTCCACCGTCACCCGTATAACGCGGACGATCCCGATTTTCCGTGCGATCAGGGGCCGGGCGTTGAAACGTAGAAGGTCGCGGCATTGCCCACGGCATTGGTGCCGGTGATTACGGCCCGGGCCGAACCGGCGACGGTCGTATTGGCGGTGGCGGTGACGGAACCGCTGTTGGTCTGGACGTTGGTGGCCGTCAGATAGCCGGCACACTCCGAGCAGGCATAGCCGGTGACCGAATTGCCCACGGCGTCGGCTCCGACATAGACATCATAGCCGTTGGTGCCGGAGAAGGTGGCGGTTGAAGTCGACCCCGCCCGAGTTGAACTGGGTATTGTCGATCTCGACATAGACGTCGTTGTTTCCGACCGACACGTCGTTACCCGCCGCCCCGGGCGTCGGCTTCGGCGGCTCCGTCGTCGTAGGCCGTGGTAATGGCTGCGGCGCGGACCCCGGCCGCGTTGGCCTGGTCTGTTTCGACGATCTGCGCGCCGCCCTCATTCTGGAACACTCCCTGGTTGGCGCTGGCCCGGGCCCGCCCCGCCAGGTCCCGGCGTTGCCGGCATTGGCGCTGGCGTCGGATCTCGATCAGATCGCCGGTCGAACGCTGGCGGACATACAGGTTCTGATTCGACGCGGCATCGCTGTTGACCGCCACGGCGTTGGCCATGGCCTGGCTGCTGAAGGCGGCCTGGGCCGGGATATACTGGGTGCTGGCCAGATTTCCGGCACGAATCGTCGCCGATGACTCCTGGGCTATGGTGCCGGCAACCGTGGCACCGTCACCGCCCAGGGCGGCCGTGTTGGCGATCGCTGATGCATCGACCGTCGCGCCCGCCAGCAGACGGGCCGAATTGTCCGTGACGGTCGAATAGGCGACGATCTCCCCATCGGTGACCCGCTGGCTGGCGTCCACCTCCAGGTTAGCCCCATAGGCACTGGCGGCCAGATAGTTGCCCCCCGCCTGGGTCGTGGCTGTGACCCGGCCGGCGGTATCGCCGCCCAGGGTCATGGTCGTGGTCGCCAGCGCGTCGCCGTGCATCTCCTGGGTCGAAATCGACGGTGATTGTCCCGTTCTCGACAGCGCCCGAGAAGCTGTTGCCCCGGGCGGAGGTCGAGACGGTGACCTGCTCGTCGGTATCGACGTACAGTCAGGGTCTGACCGGCGACGACATCGCCCATCTGGATCTGGTTGTTCAGGACGATCGTGCCGTCCTGCGCCATGGCCTCAGTAGCGGCTGCGGCGCACAGCAGCGTCGCGCCGATCGTGCCAGCGAGACGGATCCGAGCGGGTCTGGCCATTGTTCGTGTCCGTGTTGGGATAGGCGGGATAGTAGCCGCCGGTGAGACCGGTGGTGCCGCCGAGCGGGTCGTTCGACGCATTGAGGCAGATCTCGGGGCCGGGTGCTCCGTACAGATTGGCCATAATTCGACCGTGGCCCGTTCGATCAGGGCGCGGACCGCCAGCTGTACGGGTTCGAAACCGCCTTCGCCGGCGGAGATGTCGAAGACATTGCCGTTCAGGAAGTCGAACACGCCGGCCGAGATCTCCCGGCCGATGATCTGCTTCTGGTAGGAGACGACATCGACCACTTCCAGTGTCGTGGTCTGGACCAGCCGCAGGTCGATGGCGATATTCATGACGAAGGCCTTGCCGGTGAAGGCCACCGACAGCGGCGTGTTGGACGAGGCCTGGCCGGCCGCTGCGTCGAAGCCGCCCGACCGGATATTGTAGTTCACCTCGGTAATGCCGCCGACCAGGTAGAAGTCCGAGCCGGGCACCTGCCCCGCCAGAATGCGACGATACTGCTGGTCGTCGGTTCCGCCCGGGCCGTCATCGCCGATCAGGCGATTGTTGGCGTAGCGCAGCTCCAGTTCCGACACGGAGGTGTCATCGCGTTCGACGATCCGGGCTCCGGACTTGGCCAGGGCCGAGACGGCCATCAGTGAGGCCCCGCCGGTGACCTGACGGCCGCCGTCGGCCGAGACGGTGCCGGTGTGGTCGCTGATCCGGCCGACCGCCATGCGTGGCGAGGGCAGATTGTAGCGACGGGCATAGTCCGCCATGCAGAAGAGGGCGGTGGAGTAGGGGGTCGGGTTCGCTGTCACCGGCGCATTGCCGATCGGCGTGGCGTAGAGGCCGGCAGGATTGGCAGTCGCCGAGATGCAGCCGGTCAGCAGGGCCGCCGCGACGCAGACCGCGCCTGCCGTCTTCAATCGGCGCTGGCGAATGCTCATGGAAACCTCAGGGTGCCGTTCGGGCCGTGCCGGCGGTGATTGCGCCGTTGTTGGTCTGGGTGGAGTTGACGATGACGGTGTTGTGGTTGCCCTGGACCACGACGTTCAGGCTGTTGCCGATAGCCGAGGCTCCGCCGATGGCATTCAGTCCGCCCGCGCCGCCCGCGCCGCTGTAGCTTGAGGAAACCCCGCCAGTGGCGCTGGAATAGGCACTCGCGCCGTTCTGGATCAGGCCATCGACGATCAGACGGTTGCCGTTCGTGTCGCGCGTGATCCTGTCTGCGGCCGCGCTGTGGTATAG
>JAUCCG010000021.1:27500-103000 GCA_034676465.1 Brevundimonas sp.
ACCTTTTGTATAATGGGTCAGCGACTTCATGTGTCGAGCAAGCTTAAGCCGTTAGGTGTAGGCGCAGCGAAAGCGAGTCTGAATAGGGCGTTAAGTTCGACGTATTACGACCCGAAACTAGGTGATCTATCCATGAGCAGGATGAAGGTAAGGTAACACTTACTGGAGGTCCGAACCCGTGAATGTTGAAAAATTCTGGGATGACTTGTGGATAGGGGTGAAAGGCCAATCAAACCTGGACATAGCTGGTTCTCCGCGAAATATATTTAGGTATAGCCTCGGACGAATACCTTGGGGGGTAGAGCACTGGATGGTGGCTAGGGGGTCTCACCGACTTACCAAACCTAACCAAACTCCGAATACCCAAGAGTACTATCGGGGAGACACACGGTGGGTGCTAAGGTCCGTCGTCAAAAGGGAAACAACCCTAACCATCAGCTAAGGCCCCCAAGTACATGGCTAAGTGGGAAAGCGATGTGGGATTGCTTTGACAACCAGGAGGTTGGCTTAGAAGCAGCCATCCTTTAAAGAAAGCGTAACAGCTCACTGGTCAAGCGATCCTGCGCGGAAAATGTAACGGGGCTCAAGCTATGCACCGAAGGTATGGGTTTGCACTTTTATGTGCAAGCGGTAGCGGAGCGTTCCGTAAGCCGATGAAGGTCGTAGCTGTGAGGCCTGGCTGGAGGTATCGGAAGTGAGAATGCTGACATGAGTAGCGATAAAAAGTGTGAGAGACCCTTTCGCCGAAAGTCCAAGGGTTCCTGCGCAAAGCTAATCTGCGCAGGGTTAGTCGGCCCCTAAGGCGAGGCAGAAATGCGTAGTCGATGGGAACCACGTTAATATTCGTGCGCCAGGTGGTAGTGACGGATGGCGCATGAGTTGTCTCGGGCTTATTGGATTGGGGCCGGCGGTGAGCCGTGTTCCTGGAAATAGCTCCACCAATTATGACCGTACCCGAAACCGACACAGGTGGTCAGGTAGAGTATACCAAGGCGCTTGAGAGAACTATGCTGAAGGAACTCGGCAAATTGCACGCGTAACTTCGGGATAAGCGTGACCTTGTATTCCGGGCAACCGGAGAATGAGGTGGCACAGAAGCCAGGGGGTAGCGACTGTTTATCAAAAACACAGGGCTCTGCGAAGTTGCAATACGACGTATAGGGTCTGACGCCTGCCCGGTGCCGGAAGGTTAAAAGGAGATGTGCAAGCCTTGAACTGAAGCCCCGGTAAACGGCGGCCGTAACTATAACGGTCCTAAGGTAGCGAAATTCCTTGTCGGGTAAGTTCCGACCTGCACGAATGGCGTAACGACTTCCCCACTGTCTCCAGCATAGACTCAGCGAAATTGAATTCCCCGTGAAGATGCGGGGTTCCCGCGGTCAGACGGAAAGACCCTATGAACCTTTACTATAGCTTTGCGTTGGCATTTAGTGTCCGTATGTGCAGGATAGGTGGGAGGCTTTGAAGCAGGGCGCCAGCTTTGGTGGAGCCATCGTTGAAATACCACCCTTATCTGTCGTTGACGTCTAACCGGGGCCGTTAACCGGGCCCGGGACATGGTATGGTGGGTAGTTTGACTGGGGCGGTCGCCTCCTAAAGAGTAACGGAGGCGCGCGATGGTAGGCTCAGACCGGTCGGAAATCGGTCGTCGAGTGCAATGGCATAAGCCTGCCTGACTGCGAGACTGACAAGTCGAGCAGAGACGAAAGTCGGTCATAGTGATCCGGTGGTCCCGCGTGGAAGGGCCATCGCTCAACGGATAAAAGGTACTCTGGGGATAACAGGCTGATTTTGCCCAAGAGTCCATATCGACGGCAATGTTTGGCACCTCGATGTCGGCTCATCACATCCTGGGGCTGGAGCAGGTCCCAAGGGTATGGCTGTTCGCCATTTAAAGTGGTACGTGAGCTGGGTTCAGAACGTCGTGAGACAGTTTGGTCCCTATCTGCCGTGGGTGTAGGAATATTGAGAGGAGCTGCCCCTAGTACGAGAGGACCGGGATGGACGAACCTCTGGTGGACCTGTTGTGGCGCCAGTCCGCATTGCAGGGTAGCTAAGTACGGAATGGATAACCGCTGAAAGCATCTAAGCGGGAAGCCTCCCTCAAAACGAGTATTCCCTGAGAGCCGTGGAAGACTACCACGTTGATAGGCCAGGTGTGGAAGCGCGGTAATGTGTGAAGCTTACCGGTATTAATAACTCGATCGGCTTGATCGTTTCTCAGCAAAACTCATTCGATTTTACGAATACTGACAATGTCTTCTCTCATCTTTATCATGCTCCGGTTGACCTGGTGGTTATGTCGGAGATTCCCCACCCGATCCCATTCCGAACTCGGTCGTTAAGGTCTCCAGAGCCAATGGTACTTCGTCTCAAGGCGCGGGAGAGTAGGTCGCCGCCGGGTCTACCAACAGAAATCAAAAGAAGAGCTTCTCGAATCCATTCTTCCTTCACAACATTCTCTTTCCATCTTTGTCGCGGGATGGAGCAGCCCGGTAGCTCGTCAGGCTCATAACCTGAAGGTCGTAGGTTCAAATCCTGACTCCCGCACCCAAAGTCCAGAACCCCATGGCTCACGCCGTGGGGTTTTTTTGATTCCGGCGATGCGGCACCCGAAGGAAGCGGAGCTATTGTTGGTGCCACACGTTCCATTTTGAGGCCTCGCAAGGACGACTTCATGCGCTCGTTTCGTTTCCGTCTGACTTTGACCGTTCTGGTCGCACTGTCCGTATCCGTCGCGGCATGCAGTCCCGGCGGATCGGTACCGGACCCGGGGAAGGTGAATCAGCCGGAGGCGGTAGCCGATGCGGCGACGGCCGTGACCTTTGCCTGCAGCAGCGGACGCGAAGTCACCGTGTCCTATCCCGACAGTACCTCGATCCGCGTCGGCTATCTCGGGCAGGCCTATACCCTGGCCCAGGTTCCGGCCGGGGCGGGTGCGCATTATGCCGGTGCCGATCTGGATTGGACGAGCGCGGTCCAGAATGGTCGGGAAGCCGCGGTATTGAGCCGGACTGACCCGGCCGGTGCCTCGGCCGCAGTCGTGCTGGAGCGGTGCGCCCGCCCGGTCGGGACGCCGGCGGTGATGCCGATCGATGCTGCGCCTGCTGCGGTTGTGCCGTCTTCGGCCCCGCCCTGCAGGGGGCCGCAACTTCAACTGGAGGACGCCGGCGGCGACGCCGCCGTGGGCAATCGCGTCGCGATCGTGGGCGTTCGCAACATGGGATCGCAGGCCTGCAGCCTGACGGGCTATCCGTCGATCTCTCCGGTCGATTATCGTAGTCAGGCGCTTGACCCGCGTGCGGACGGAAACAGGCTCGGGCACCTATTTTCGCAGCGGCCTGACCGCGTCTTCTGTGACCCTCGTGCCCCGGGGCAGGCCTGGTTCGATGTCGCGTGGTATGTTGTGCCGCGCGAGGCCGAGGGTGAGACGGCCTGCCCGGCGGCGGCGCGGATCGGGATGACCGCCCCGAAAGATACGTCGCCCGTGTGGCTGGACCGCAGACTGACGCCGTGCGGCGGCGTGATCCGGGTGACGCCGTTCCGGGCGGTCGCCGAGCCGGTTCCGTCCCCGTCCTGATCCCAACGCTGGATGCGCAGGCGAAAACCGCGTAATCCGCCGCCTTGAACCGCTGAGCGAGGCCCCATGACCACCAGCTTCTATGACCGCGTTGCCGCCGAACTCGTCGACATCGACGCCCAGGGCCTGACCAAGCCGGAGCGGGTCATTGCCTCGCGGCAGGGGCCGGTGATCGAAGTCGCCGGCCAGCAGGTGCTGAATTTCTGCGCCAACAACTATCTCGGCCTGGCCGGCGACGAGGCGCGTGGTTCAGGCGGGTGCAAGGCGCTAGACCGCTGGGGCTACGGTACGGCCTCGGTTCGTTTCATCTGTGGCACGCTGGAGATGCACAAAGAGCTGGAAGCAGGGCCATTTCGCCGACTATCTCGGGCTTTGAGGACGCGATCCTGTTCGCGGCTGCTTTTGATGCCAATGGCGGCCTCTTCGAGACCCTGCTTTCGGACGAGGACGCCATCGTTCTCGGACAGCTCTGAACCACGCCTCGATCATCGACGGCGTGCGGCTGTGCAAGGCCAAGCGCTATCGCTACGCCAATTCCGATATGGACGAGCCTGGAGAGCCGGCTGAAGGAGGCCGGGCGGGCGGGCCGCAACATCATGATCGCCACCGACGGGGTCTTCTCGATGGATGGCTATCATCGCGAAGCTGCAGGACATCCGGGCGCTGGCGGACAAGTATGACGCCATGGTCATGGTCGACGACTGCCACGCCACCGGCTTCCTCGGCCCGCAGGGGCGCGGCTCCTACGCGCACCACGGGGTCGAGGCGCGTGGACTTCATCACGGGCACCTCGGCAAGGCGCTGGGCGGAGCCATGGGCGGCTTCATCTCGCCCGGAAGGCGGTCGTCGACTGGCTGAACCAGCGAGCGCGGCCCTATCTGTTCTCCAACGCCCTGGCCCCGGCGGTTGCGGCCTCCTGGCTTGAGGCCATCTCGCCCGGGGCGACTGCGGGGAATGCGCTGCGCACCCGGCTGACGGCCAATGCCGCCCGCTTTCGCGCCGGCGATGACGGAGGCGGGCTTTGATCTTGCGGGCGGCGGGCATCCAATCATTCCGGTGATGCTGGGCGAGGCCACGCTGGCCCAGAACCTGGCGGCGCGCCTGCTGGAAAGGGGGTCTATGTGATCGGCTTCTCCTTTCCCGTCGTGCCGCGAGGGCAGGCCCGCATCCGCACCCAGATGTCGGCGGCGCACACGAGGTCGACCATATTGATCGCAAGACCGTCGGCGGCCTTCGCCGACGGCCGGCCGCGAACTGGGTCAGTTGATCATCTGAATCCCTGGCGGAGGGGCGTATGGCGAACATGATGCGCGCCCTGGTTAAAGCAAAGCCTGAAGTGGGCTCGATGTGGATCGAGGACGCTCCGATCCCGGAGATCGCAGGTCCAGAGGAGGTGCTGATCAAGGTGCATAGAACCGCCGATGTGCGGCACCGACATCCACATCTGGAACTGGGACGAGTGGGCCGCGAAGACGATCCCGGTGCCGATGATCACCGGCCACGAGTTCGCCGGCGAGATCGCCGCGATCGGCTCCGCCGTCACCAAGTTCAAGGTCGGCCAGCGCGTCTCGGGCGAGGGCCATGTCGTGTGCGGCAAGTGCCGCACCAGCCGCGCCGGGCGCGGCCACCTCTGCCACTACACCAAGGGCATCGGCGTCAACCGGCCGGGGGCCTTCGCCGAGTTCGTCATGATCCCGGCCTTCAACGTCATGCCGATGCCCGACGACGTGCCGGACGAGATGGCGGCGATCCTCGATCCGTTCGGCAATGCCGTCCACACGGCGCTCCCCTTCGACCTCGTCGGCGAGGACGTGCTGGTCACCGGCGCCGGGCCCATCGGCATCATGGGCGCCGTGGCCCGCCATGCGTCGGGGCCCGGAACGTGGTGATGACCGACATCAACGCCTATCGCCTGGAGCTGGCCCAGAAGGTCGCGCCGGGGGTGCGCACGGTGAATACGACGCGCGAGGACCTGCATGACGTCATTCATGAGCTGGGCATGAAGGTCGGCTTCGATGTGGCGCTGGAAATGTCCGGATCGCCGGTCGCCTTCAAACAGTGCGTCGACACCCTGATCATGGGCGGCGGCATGGCCATGCTGGGTATTCCGTCCAGGCCGATGGAGACAGACTGGGGCGCGATCATCCTCAAGGCCCTGACCATCAAGGGCGTGTACGGGCGGGAGATGTTCACCACCTGGCGCAAGATGCTGGGCCTGCTCAAGGCCGGTCTGCGGACCTGCAGCCGCTGATCACCCATCGCCTGCCCTATGACCAGTATCGCGGGAGGGTTTCGCGGCGATGAAGTCGGGACAGTCGGGCAAGGTGATCCTGGACTGGGACCGGAGCTGATGCGTCGATAGCGCCTGGCCTTGACGGCGGTCGCCGGGAAGGGGACGAGCAGGCATGAACTATCGCCACAGCTTTCACGCCGGAAATTCCTCGCCGACATCGTCAAGCGCGCCCTGCTGATCTGGCTGCTGGAGCAGCGGCAGGCGGCCGGGCCGGTGACGGTGCTGGACACCCATGCCGGGGGCGGGCTGTACGATCTGGCCGGGGACGCGGTGCGCTCGCGCGAGGCCGAGGCCGGGATCGAGCGGCTGATGGCCAGCGACGACCGGCCGCCGTTGATCGAGGCGCTGGCGGCGGCGGTCAGCGAGACCAATCCGGACGGCGGGACGCGGTTCTATCCGGGCTCGCCGCTGCTGGTGGCGCGGCGGTTGCGGCGGGGCGACCGCTATGTCGGCTTTGAGCTAAATCCGCCGGTTCTGGCCTTGCTGGGCGAGGTGCTGGACCCGTTCGTCGGGGCCGAGGCGCGGGGCGGCGACGGCTATGACCAGGTGCTGGCCGAGGCGGCGCGCGGACCGGGCACTTTCGTTCTGATCGATCCGCCGTTCGAGCAGCCGGACGATTATCACCGGGCCGCCGATACCGCAGCCGCCATCATGCGCGCCGATCCGACGGCGATGGTGGCGATCTGGACGCCGATGAAGGACATGGAGACGTTCGACGGCTTCCTGAGGCGGCTGGCGCAGGGCGGCGCGGGGCGGGCGCTGGTGGCCGAGGCGCGGCTGCGGCCGCTGACCAATCCGATGAAGATGAACGGCTGCGCCCTGGTGGTGCTGAACCCGCCGGCGGGCGCCGAGGCGGCGGCGACCGAGGTGTGCGGCTGGGTCGCCGATCGGCTGGGTGGGGCCGGGGGCGCGGGCCGAGGTCTGGACGACCGGCTAGAGCATGACTCTTTTTTGACGAAATCGGGATTCCCAAATCGGTAGCGATCTGATTCATCATTCGTGCTGGATGGAGGCCAGCATGTATGACAGCTCCCTATTCGGTTGATCTTCGATCGCGTGCCTTGGCGCGCAAGGCGGCCGGCGAGACGCACCGGGAAATCGCGGCAGCTCTTCGGATCAGTCCGTCGTGTCTGTCGAAATGGGCGCGTCATGAACGCGAGACCGGGTCTCTGGAACCGGCCCGGATCGGCGGCTGCAAGCCCCGAACGCTTTCGGGCGAGGTGGCCGTGTGGCTGCGAGAGCGGATCGCCTCGGGCCCGATCACGCTGCGGGGGCTGACGGCCGAGTTGGCCGAGCGGGGGATCAAGACCCAGCCCCGCGCGGTGTGGGTGTTCCTGCATGCCGAGGGTTTCAGCTTCAAAAAAAACCCTGCTGCCCGAGGAGCAGACGCGGCCTGACGTGGCGCGTAAACGCACGCGCTGGAAGGCGTATCAGGGCCGGATCGACCCGTCCCGGTTGGTGTTTCTGGACGAGACCTGGGTCAAGACCAACATGGCCCCACTCCGAGGATGGGGTCCGCGCGGTCGTCGGCTGAAGGCCCACGCCCCCTTCGGCCACTGGAAGACCCAGACCTTCATCGCCGCCCTGCGTCACGACCGCATCGACGCGCCCTGGGTGATCGACGGGCCGATCAACGGCGAGCTGTTCCGGGTCTATGTCGAGGAAGTTCTGGCCCCAACCCTGAAGCCCGGCGACGTCGTCGTGCTCGACAATCTGGGCAGCCACAAGGGCAAGGCCGCGCGCGCCGCCGTCCGGGCCAGGGGAGCCCATCTGATCTTTCTGCCGCCCTACAGCCCGGACCTGAACCCGATCGAACAGGTCTTCGCCAAGCTCAAACACCTGATGCGAAAGGCCCAGCCCCGAGACGTCGAGGCCACATGGCGAAAGGTCGGTCAGCTCCTTGAGCTCTTCACACCCAACGAATGTGCCAGTTACCTCGTCAACTCTGGATATGGTTCCGTATGAACGAGTCCCGCTCTAGGTCGGAGTGACGATCGTGCCGGGTTCGTAGAGGTGGGGCTCGAAGGTGGCGATGGTCATGATCGGCTCCATCGCCTCGGCGACGGCGGGGTGGCGGGCCATGGCCTTCCAGGCGGTGGCCGAGGCCCAGACCGCGTGGTTGGCCACGACCTTGCCGTTCAGGCCGCGATGCAGGGTCTGGGAGATGAAGCCGTCGAGGCCGGACTGGATCCGGGCCATGGCGGTCAGGTGCTCCATCAGGGCTGTTTGATGCGCCGGGGCGCATTTGAAGACATTGATCAGGACGACGGGCGCGGCTTCGGTCATGGTTGCGCCTTCTAGACCGTGTTTGCTCCGGCGTCTGCCCGCCGGGAGTGCCGCGGCAAGACCCGGAGGCTGAATGACCCGCATCGCCATCCTCGCAGCCGGTGCGCCGCCGCCGGCCCTGGCCGCCGAGCACGGCGACTATCCGGCCATGTTCCGGGCCTTGCTGGGCGAGGCGTTCGAGACCCGGACCTTTGATGTGGTCGCCGGCGAATGGCCCGACCCGGACGCGTTCGACGGGGTCATCATCACCGGCTCGGCCAGCGGTGTGTACGAGGCGGACGCTTGGATCGGGGGCCTGCTGGACTGGATCCGGTCGGCGCGCGGGCGCACCCGTCTGGTCGGGATCTGCTTCGGGCATCAGGCCATGGCCCAGGCCCTGGGCGGGCGGGTCGAGAAATCGGAGCGGGGCTGGGGCGTCGGCCTGCATCGCTATCAGATCGTGTCGCCTGAGCCGTGGATGGTGCCGGTGGCGGCGACGGTGGCCCTGCCGGCCTCGCACCAGGATCAGGTGGTCGAGCGGCCCGCGGAGGCGCGGGTCTGGTTGCGCAGTGACTTCACGCCGCTGGCCGGACTGGCCTGGGGCGGGGACGCCATCTCGATGCAGCCGCACCCGGAGTTCACCGCCGCCTATGCCTCGGCCCTGACCGGGGGGCGCGCCGACCGCATCGATCCGGCGTTGATGCGGACGGCGCTGGACAGTCTGAAAGCCCCGAACGACGGCCCCCTAGTCGGCGGCTGGATCCGGCGCTTTCTTACCGGCTGATCAGGGGGGCGGTCGCCCGTCAGACGGACAATTCTGGAGTAAATCAACGGTCTAAATCGTGACCTCAAGGGCGGAGTCCAGGTCCCCGGCCGGGACCTCCCAGCTCTTGTGGATTTCGGCGTCGTCGTCAGTCTCGATGGACCAGAGATTGATGCAAACGGTTTGCCCGCCACCGGATAGTTCCGGCGGTTCGATGGATATCTGAAAACACTCCATCGCCCGGCTGGTATAGACAAAGCGCCGTGGTAGGCCGGCAAAATCCTTGTGCAGCGCAAGCCCGTGCCGGCTGCACCAGCTCCGGATGACCGGATCGATGTCGCTGTAAGGGTTTACGGCCATTTCACCACGGGCGGCATGGAGCTGAGGATCGAGTCGACATTGCCGCCGGTCTTCAGCCCGAACATGGTGCCGCGGTCGTAGAGCAGGTTGAACTCGACATAGCGGCCGCGGCGGATCAGCTGCTCCTCGCGCTCCGCGTCGGTCCAGGCCTCGGTCATGCGGCGGGCGACGAGGCGGGGGTAGACGTCGAGGAAGGCGGTGCCGACGTCGCGGGTGAAGGCGAAGTCCTTCGCATAGTCGCCGCTGTCGTGGTGCGTCGTAGAAGATGCCGCCGGTGCCGCGCGGCTCCTTGCGGTGGGCCAGCCAGAAATAGTCGTCGCACCACGCCTTGAATCTGGCGTGCCAGTCGGGGTCGTGGGCGTTGCAGGCGGCCTCCATCGCCTTGTGGAATTGGACCGTGTCGGGGGCGCTCGGCGCGGCGGCCGACGTCGAGCACCGGCGTCAGGTCGCCGCCGCCGCCGAACCAGCTTTGGGTGGTGGCGACGACATGCGGGTGTTCATGTGGACGGCCGGAATGTTGGGGTTGACCGGGTGGGCGATCAGGGTGATGCCGGAGGCCCAGAAGCGCGGATCTTCGGCCGCCCCGGGCTCTGGCTTCGGATATTCCGGCGGGGAAGCTCGCCGTAGACGGTGGAGGTGTGGACGCCCGACCTTCTCGAACACGCGGCCGCTCCATCATCCCCATGCGCCCGCCGCCGCCGTCGCCGCCATCGCGCAGCCACGTCCTTGCCCACGAAGCGGCCCGGTTGGCCGGGGAACAGGTCGGAAAGGGGGCCTTCCAGGTCGTCCTCTATGGCTTCGAAGGCCGCTGTAGATGCGGTCGCGCAGTGTTTCAACCAGGCGCGGGTCTCGGCCTTCTTCAGGTCCAGCGGGGCGGTGTGATGGGCGTCGCTCATGGGCAGGCTTGAACCATATCAGGGGGCGGTCCGCTACAGGGCAGGCGGCCGCGCCGCGCGCCGATCCGGCGACGGTGAGGGGCGTTGGCGGAGCGCCGGGCGTTCGCCCGGAGACCGTAGGGGTAGATGTTTCGGCGAACGTCAGACGCTCCGCGCGGACGGGCTTCCACGTGCCGAGACCTTGAGCCTCGCTCTTAACGAGCGGTCCGTCTGCACGCGGCGGGCAGGGATGGCAGCGACCATCTCCTGGACCGGTACGGGTACTCCTCCCCCGCCCCTGGGCCGTCCGGCCTTGCACCCGGCTCGACCTCGCATCCCCTCGGCAAGCGACCCCTGACGGGATCTGGCTTCGGGTTGCGCCCGCTCCCATCCGCTCCCGCCGCCGCTGCGGATCGCCGGCCGAGCGAGCCCCCCGGGCGACGGGACAGGGGAGAGTCTGGCACGGGCCGGAACCAGGGCGGGAAGTTTGCGGGTGAAAAAGGGTAAGGGGTTGAAGGTGAAGGGGTTTGGGTAGCGATGATAGGGGGGTTTTGCGCAAACACCTCGCATCGTTTCCCTCTCCCGGCGGGGGTAATTATATACGTGACAAAGCAGGGCTGAATTGATAGAGTTTCTTCACTGGAGCCCTACGATGAACCTGACCGATCCTATCTTCACCGATCCCGACAAAGCCCGCGCCCATCTGGAGCAAACCCGCTGGCCGCACGGCCCGGTCTGCCCGCATTGCGGCGTGATCAATGAGGCCACCGCCATCAAGGGCCGCAGCGCTCGCGCCGGGCTCTACCAGTGCAACGCTTGCCGCGATCAGTTCACCATCACGGTCGGAACCGTGTTCGAGCGCTCCAAGGTGCCGCTCAACAAGTGGATGCTCGCCACCTACCTCATGGCGTCGTCAAAGAAGGGCATCAGCGCTCACCAGATCGGGCGTTCGCTGGACGTGACCTACAAAACCGCGTGGTTCATGTGCCACCGCATCCGCGAAGCCATGACCGAAACCCACCACGCTCCCCTCGGTGGCGAAGGCAAGACCGTTGAAGCCGACAAATCCGTCATCGGTGGCAAGGAAAAGAACAAGCGCCTGTCCAAGCGCAATCCGAAGAACATCGGCGCGGTCGGCAAGCAGGTCGTCTTCACGCTGGTTGAGCGTAACGGTCGCGCTCGCTCGTTCCATGTCGCCAACGTCACCGGCAAAACCCTGAACCCGATCCTGCGCACTCAGGTCCGCCGCGAAAGCGTCCTGATGACAGATGAGGCTGGCCAGTATCGCAACGTCGGCACCGAGTTTGCCGCGCACGGCACGGTCAACCACGGCAAGAATGAATACGTCCGCATGGGCGACGCCACGACCCATTCCAACACCGTTGAGGGCTTCTTCTCGCTCCTTAAGCGCGGGATCATCGGGACGTTTCACCACGTCTCCGAAGCCCACCTGAAGCGCTACCTCGCAGAGTTCGGCTTCCGCCACAACACCCGCGCTGCGCTCGGCTTCAATGACACCATGCGCACGGACGAAGCCCTGCGCGGCATCGGTGGAAAGCGCCTGATGTATCGGCGGACTGACGAAGTCGCGTACGCTTAAGCAGAAGGCCCGTCGCCTGATGGCCATCCGCCGCGCGACCCGTGACGGGAGCTGAGGCTCATATCGTCTTTTCCTTGCGGCCCCTCGTAGATCAATGCTCTTTGCGGAACGAGCAGGGGGGCCACGCGGGTCCGGCTTGGGGCGAAAAGGTGTTTGAGATGGCTGATCATGTCCCGGTCGCTGCTCCTCTGGACTCGAATTCGGCGGGGCGCGGCGGCGCTATAGCTGTCAACGCAGTGATGAGGATCATCTGCCCCCAAACGAGCTCTCAGGGCACCGGCTTTCTGCACTCCAGCGGCAATATCCGCGACGACATCCAGCATCCTGCAGGCGCTCGAAAATCAAAATTCAGGCATGATGTATTCGGGACAAGACGCGGCCGGGAATCCGGTCGATTGGACCGAAGGCCAACTCATTGGGATGGTCCTTCAGGAGCTTAGACAGCAAGTGCAGCTGGTGATTGGCTATGCCGCGACCGTGGACGATCTACGATCCTTTCTGACGAGCAACGAAATCACCCCGTAGCATCGTCACGAGGCGCGGGCTCAGGACTCGGCTCGGCAGGATGATGCGGCTTGTGCGGCGTGTTGACGAGGTTACGCAGAACCCGCTCAAACTCGGCATCCGCTTCTGGCGATTCAGGTTTAGGGTCATCAGTCATGGCAGACGAACCTTATCACGATTACTGGCGCGCGCTTGGCCAGATGATCCACGAATTCGCAGTCGTGGAGTTCCTAATGGCAATTTACGTCGCCCAACTAGCCGGGGTGAAGTTGCCGCTTGCACGGGCCGTCTTCTCTGGGTCTGTCCGCGTGAAGGGGGCGATGGAAATGGCCCGTCGCATTCACGCATCCAAAGGTGAGCCCATCGCCCTGGAGCCCGTATTCAACCAACTAATCGCGCTAAACGGCTTCCGAAACGACCTAGTGCATCACGGCGGCCACCACGCGGGCGAAGGGCGCTTCTCAGTGACCAACTACAACGAAGCGCACACCCCGGCGAAACTAAGGACGTTTGAGGTACAGGTCGATCTGCTTGAGGGCGCTATCACGGACCTAAGAAAAATTCAGCATCACATCGGTGTCGAAACCGGAGCTTACCCCGCTACAGATGATCGGATTGCGGCGGTTCTAGCGGCCTCATGGCTTTATAAATCGCAGCAACCAGCGAGGGAGCCCACGCGGAATCCTGAAGGTACTCGAGCGCGCCGACGCCAGCGGCAATCATCGCGTCCGTAATCTCGATCTCAGCAGCACCGGCCTGTCGGCTGGAATCAGTAGGCGGTTCAGGCTGCTTTGTCATGTATATAATTA
Source organism: Brevundimonas sp. (assembly GCA_034676465.1). Taxonomy (GTDB): domain Bacteria; phylum Pseudomonadota; class Alphaproteobacteria; order Caulobacterales; family Caulobacteraceae; genus Brevundimonas. The sequence goes on from JAUCCG010000021.1 coordinate 40,550, forward strand.
CCCCCGGCGGGAGAGGGCTTGAGCCTCCGGGAGCGTAGCGACCGGTCAGGCGAAAGGGTGAGGGGCTACGGTGCGACCCCGGCGCCACCGTAAGCCCTCTCCCCAACCCCTCTCCCCGGGAGAGGGGCTTGAGATTGTGCCTGAACAGATCGCGCTCCGCGCGCCGCCGGGTCCCCCGGTCTGCGCCGCGCAGGCGCGGCTGGCCGGAGGATGACGACAGCAGGCGCGCACCGTTCCCTTTGCCGCGGGGCGGTCCTGTGCCACCGTCGCGCGTTGTTGTTTCCGGAGAGACCCATGATCCGCACCACCCTGATCACCGCCGCCGCGCTGGCGGTCCTGGCCGGCCCGGCGCTGGCCCAGTCCGCTGATGCGGCCGGGGAGGCGCGGGTGCAGAGGATCCTGCGGACCACCCCGGTGATCGACGGGCACAATGACCTGCCGTGGGCGTTGCGGGCGGGGTTCGGAAATGACCCCCATGCGGTGGACCTGGGTGCCGATCTCGAGGCCTCGACCGACCTGCACACCGATATTCCGCGCCTGCGGGCCGGGGGCGTGGGCGGCCAGTTCTGGTCGGTCTATGTGCCGGCGTCGCTGAGCCCGGCCGATGCCGCGGTGGCGACCTTCGAGCAGATCGATACGGTCAAGCGCATCGTCGCCGCCCATCCCGACGTGTTCGAACTGGCCACCACCGCCGCCGACATCCAGCGCATCCAGCGGCGCGGCAGGATCGCCAGCCTGATCGGCATGGAGGGCGGCTATTCGATCGACGATTCGCTGGGTCTGCTGCGCGAGTTCCACGACGCCGGGGCGCGCTACATCACCCTGACCCATTCGCGCACCACCAGCTGGGCCGACAGCGCCACCGACGCGCCGAAATGGGGCGGGCTAAATCCGTTCGGCGAGGAGGTGGTGCGCGAGATGAACCGGCTGGGGATGATGGTCGATCTGAGCCACGTGTCCGAAGACACCATGCTGGACGCGATGCGGGTGTCGGAGGCCCCGGTGATCTTTTCCCATTCGTCGGCGCGGGCGGTGACCGGTCATGCCCGCAATGTGCCCGACAGCGTGCTGCGGCTGATGCCCGAGGACGGCGGGGTGGTGATGGTCACCTTCGTGCCGGGCTTCGTCAACGAACAGGTACGGAGCTGGGGGGCGGCGCGCGCGGCCGAGGCGGCGCGGCTGGAGTCGCTGTATCCGGGATCGCCGACGGCGGTAAGCGAGGGCCTGACCGCCTGGATGGCGGCCAACCCCGTGCCGCGGGCGACGGTGGCGGACGTCGTGGCCCATATCCAGCACGTCCGCGATGTGGCGGGCATCGATCACGTCGGCCTGGGTGGCGATTTCGACGGGGTCAGCGCCCTGCCGGACGGGATCGACGGGGTCGACGCCTATCCGCGCATCCTCGCGGCCCTGATGGCCAACGGCTGGTCCGAGGCCGATATCCGCAAACTGGCCGGGGAAAATATCCTCAGGGTCATGCGCGCGGTCGAGGCGGTGGCGGCGGGCAGACGGGGCGAGCGGCCGAGTCTGGCGGCCCTGCCGGCAGACGGCGCGCCCGAGTAGGGCCGGGACCCGCCCGGCGCCGACGGTCTGAACGACGGCCTGCAGCCTTGCGTCGCGGCGACCGGGCGACGGCGGTCGTGCGATGAACCGGCCAGCACGATTCCGAACCCGGAAAGGACGATCATGACCCCCGATGAGGCCCGCGCCTTCTGGGACGGCCGCTATGACGACGCGTCCTATCTGTTCGGCGAGCGGCCGAATGCCTTTCTGGAGCGGCAGGCGGACCGGTTGCGGCCGGACATGACCGTGCTGGCGGTCGCCGACGGCGAGGGGCGCAACGGCGTCTGGCTGGCCCGGCAGGGGCTGAAGGTGACCAGCACCGACATCTCCCCGAAGGCGGTGGCCAAGGCCCGGGCCCTGGCGGCCCGTCACGGGGTGGAGGTCGACGCCCGGGTGGCCGACCTCGATAGGTGGGACTGGCCGGTCGCGGCCTTCGACGTGGTGGTCGGCATTTTCGTCCAGTTCGCTCCGCCCGATATGCGTGACCGTCTGTTCGCCCGGATGAAACAGGCGCTGAAGCCGGGCGGTCTGTTGCTGCTCGAGGGCTATCGACCTGAACAGCTCGGCTACGGCACGGGCGGGCCGGGACAGGTGGAAAACCTCTACACCGAGGTCCTGCTGCGGGACGCCTTCGCGGACATGGAGGGGGTCGAGGTGTCCAGTTATGACGCCGAGATCGTCGAGGGGGCCGGCCATGTCGGCCTGTCCGCCCTGATCGATCTGGTGGCGGTGAAACCGGGGCCGGGCGCGGCATGAACGCGATCGCGCTGGGACCGCTGGTCCTGTCCGGCGAGCGATTCGCCATCATCGTCGGCGTGGTCGTCTTCCTGCTGGGCGCGGGGCTGCTGGCGAGCCGGGTCAGCCCGCGTTTCAACGCCTGGAGCACGGTGGCGGTGCTGACCGGCCTGGCCGGGGCACGACTGGCCCATGTGGTCGCCAACTGGACCTATTTCGCCGACGACCCGCTGCGGGCGCTGGCGGTGTGGCAGGGCGGATTTCTCTGGGTCTGGGCACTGGTGCCGGTGGGGGTCGCCGCGGTCTTCATGTTGCGCGAGCGGCGGCTGATGCTGTGGGCGGTGGTGCCGGTGATCGCCTGCGTCATCGCGGGGATGGCGACGGCGCGCCTGACGTCAGGCACGGAGCCGACGCCGGCCCCGGCGATGGTGCTGACCCGTCTGGAGGGCGGGGCGGTGAACCTGGCCGCCGTCGACGGGCGGCCCACGGTGATAAACCTGTGGGCGACCTGGTGCCCGCCGTGTCGTCGCGAGATGCCGGCGCTGGCCCGGGCCCAGGACGCCCATCCCGAGGTCCGCTTCCTGTTCGTCAACCAGGGCGAGGGGCAGGCCGAGGTCGCGGGCTGGCTGGCCGAGGCCGGGCTCGAGATGGACAATGTGCTGCTGGACCGGGCCATGGCGGTGCCGGGCCACTATGGCACGGTGGGGCTGCCGGTGACCCTGTTCCTCGGGGCTGACGGCCGGCTGGCCAGGGCGCATGTCGGCGAGATCGCGCCCGAACAGATTGACGCCGGGATCGCGCGTCTGCGGTGACGTCAGGCGGCGCTGGTCTGTCGCAAGCCCTCGAACAGGCCGATACCGGCGCTGACCGACAGGTTGAGCGAGCGCGCCCCGGGCCGGATCGGGATCAGCACCCGTGCGTCGGCGGCCGCGTGGACGGGTTCGGGGACCCCGGCGGTCTCGCTGCCGAACAGCAGGGTGTCGTCGGACCGGAAACGGAAATCATTCAGCGGTGTGGCCCCGCGGGTCGTGAACAGAACCAGCCGCCCCGGACCCCGGTCGGTCTGGAACTGATCCCAGCCGGCATGCCGGACCAGGTGTCCGAGCGGGCCGTAATCGAGGGCCGCGCGCTTCATCGCCCGGTCGTCGAAGGTGAATCCGACAGGCTCGATCACGTGCAAATCGACGCCAAAACAGGCGCTGAGGCGGATGCAGGCCCCGACGTTCTGAGGAATGGCTGGTTGAAAAAGAGCGAGACGCATTCTAAGGCCCTCATACGCGCGCCTCCGGGACTTGTCGCGACTCGAAATGCGACCGTTTCTCAGGAGGCGTGAGCAGCTTGCGGCGATGCGCCGCAAACCCGGGTCGCACACTGTCCTGCAGGGGGTGGGCTAAGGTTTTCGTGCTGCGGCAACGGCGTCCCCATCGGGCACGGGCGTGGCGTTCGAGGAGTAAGACGTGACCGAATCGGTCGTGACCACCGACGGCGAAGGCGAAGCCACCCGTCGCGATTTTATCCATATCGCTGCCGGCGCCGCTGCCGTCGGTGCAGGTGTGATGGTGGCCTGGCCGCTGATCAACACCATGAACCCGGCTGCCGACACCCTGGCCCTGGCGTCGATCGAATTTGATATGACCAAGGTCCAGGAGGGCCAGCAGGTCGTCATCAAATGGCAGGGCAAGCCGGTGTTCGTGCGCTACCGCACGCCCAAGGAAATCCAGGAAGCCGTCGCCACGCCCCTGTCGGCGCTGAAGGATCCGGAGACGGATGCCGCGCGCGTCAAGGAAGGCCACAGCCAGTATCTGGTGCTGATCGGTTCCTGCACGCACCTGGGCTGTATTCCGACCTTCGGGGCCGGAGACTACGGCGGCTGGTTCTGCCCGTGCCATGGCTCGAGCTATGACACCTCCGGCCGGATCCGTAAGGGCCCGGCTCCCACGAACCTTGTCGTGCCGGAGTATGCCTACCTCTCCGACACCCGCATCAAGATCGGCTGAGGGCGAGAGCGATGAGCGACCACGAATCCACCTACGTCCCCAAGACCGGCGTCGAGAAATGGCTCGACACCCGTCTGCCGATCGTCCGCTTCGGTGCCGACTACATGTCGTTGCCGACCCCGAGGAACCTGAACTACTGGTGGACCTTCGGCGGCATCCTGGCGCTGTGCCTGATGATCCAGATCGCCACCGGCATCGTTCTGGCCATGCACTATGTGCCGCACGTCGACATGGCCTTCGCCTCGGTCGAGCGGATCATGCGCGACGTCAACGGCGGCTGGCTCATTCGCTCCGTCCACGCCAACGGGGCCTCGATGTTCTTCATCGCGGTCTATCTGCACATGCTGCGCGGGCTCTATTACGGGTCGTACAAGGCCCCGCGCGAGATGATCTGGATCCTGGGCTGCGTGATCTTCTTCCTGATGATCGCCACCGCCTTCCTCGGCTATGTCCTGCCGTGGGGCCAGATGTCGTTCTGGGGGGCCGAGGTCATCACCAATCTGATCGGGGCCATCCCGCTGATCGGTGAGCCGGTGCTGATCTGGCTGCGTGGTGGTCCGGCCATCGACAATGCGACGCTGAACCGCTTCTTCTCGCTGCACTACCTGCTGCCGTTCGTGATCGCCGGCGTGGTTGTGCTGCACCTGTGGGCCCTGCACGCGGCCGGTCAGAACAATCCGGTCGGGATCCTGATCCCCAAGGATCGCCAGGCCAAGGACACGCTGCCGTTCCACCCGTATTTCACGGTCAAGGACGGCTTCGCCATCATCCTGTTCCTGATGCTGTTCGCGGTGTTCGTCTTCTACATGCCGAACGCCCTGGGCCACGCCGACAACTATATCCCGGCCAACCCGCTGCAGACGCCGTCCCACATCGTGCCCGAGTGGTACATGCTGCCGTTCTACGCGATCCTGCGGGCCATCCCCGACAAGTTCGGCGGCGTGGTGGCCATGTTCGGCGCGATCGGCGTGCTGTTCGTCCTGCCGTGGCTGGATACGTCCAGGGTGCGCTCGATGCGCTACCGCCCGACGATGAAGGTCTTCTTCCTGATCTTCCTGGTGGTCGGGGTCCTGCTGGGCTGGTGCGGTGGCAAGCTGCCGGACGCCCAGGTGATCCCGGGCATGCCCAGCTTCACCCTGTTTGACGGTGAGCTGAACAGCTTCCTGTGGCTGGCCCGCCTGCTCACCGCCTACTATTTCGCCTTCTTCCTGATCATCATGCCCTGGGTTGGCCGCAAGGAGACGCCGTTGCCGATCCCGCTGTCGATCTCGGAGCCGGTGCTGCCGGTTACCGGCGCCGGGCAGAAAGGCTGAGCGCGATGATTATCCTCAAGAAGAACGCCCTCACCATGCGCAAGACCCTGGTCACCCTCGTCGCCGCTGTCGGCCTGCTGGCCGCCGCCCCGGCCCTCGCCGCCGGCGGAGCCCAGCACCCGCGTTCGGCCGGGTTCAGCTTCGAGGGGCCGTTCGGCACCTTCGACCAGGGCCAGCTGCAGCGCGGCTACAAGGTCTATCGCGAGGTCTGCGCGGCCTGCCACAGCATGGACCTGATGCATTTCCGCAATCTGGGTGAGGCGGGCGGTCCGTTCTACGATCCGCACGCCGCAAGCCCGGCTGAAAACGGTTTCGTCAAGACGCTGGCCGCCGAGGTCCAGGTGCCGGACATCGACACCGAGACCGGCGAGGCGATCATGCGCGACGCCACGCCGGCGGATAAATTCCCGTCTGCCTATCCGAACGCCACGGCCGCGGCCGCGGGCAACGGCGGGGCGGCACCGCCCGACCTGTCGGTGATGGCCAAGGCCCGCCACGACGGGGCCAACTACATGTATTCGCTGCTGTCGGGTTATCGGGCGGCACCGGCCGGCCTGCAGATCCGTCCGGGCCAGTACTACAACCCCTATATGGCGGGTGACATGACCCCGTTCTGGACGGGCGAGGGCCATGCGCCGCCCGGAGGCTTCATCGCCATGCCGCCGCCGCTGGCGGCCGGTCAGGTGACCTATGACGACGGCTCGCCCGAGACTGTCGACCAGTATGCGCGGGACGTCAGTGCGTTCATCGCCTGGGCCTCGGACCCGCGCGCGACCGAGCGCAAGCAGGCCGGATTCGGCGTGATGATCTTCCTGTTCCTGTTCGCCGGCCTGACCTATCTCAGCTATCGCAAGATCTGGAAGGGCGTGGCCCACTAGGGCCACCGCTCCAATCGTGACGACCTGACCCGCCGGCGTTCGCGCCGGCGGGTTTTTCGTGCCGGATTGCCAGCCATTAGAAAGTGCTTTATAATGTAAAGAGTAAACAGGAGGAAATCCATCATGTCTTTCCCAGTTCGTTTTGCCGTGGCCGCCGCCCTGCTGGCTGTGCCGCTGACGGCCGTGGCGCAGGTTCCGCCCCAGGCGGCGGGGACGCCGAGCCAGCGCGCGGCGATGGCCGCGCTCAATCAGCTGGACGGTCTGTGGCGGGGCGAGGCTGTAATGTCCGGACCGGCGGGGGCGGTAACGATCACCCAGACGGAAAGGGTCGGGCCGATGCTCGGCGGATCCATCAAGGTCATCGAGGGCCGAGGCTATAACCCCGATGGCACCACCAGCTTCAACGCCATGGCGGTGATCTCCTGGGATGACAGCACGGGGCGCTATGCCTTCCGATCCTGGGCCAACGGCCGGTCGGGCGATCATCCGTTCGAAATCTACTCCCGACGGTTTCCGCTGGGAGCTGCCTGCCGGACCCAATGCCAGGGTTGAATATGTGGCCGTGGTCCAGGACGGGCGCTGGCACGAGGTCGGGCACTACATCGTCGAGGGTCAGCCGCCGCGGCAGGTCATCGAGATGAACCTGACCCAAATCGGTGACAGCAGCTGGCCGGCGGGCGGCGCGGTGGATCCTGGCGACTGAGCCGGCTGCCGGGTCGCATCGACAGCCCCGGGCGGGTGCCCTAGGGTCCCGGTCTGTATTCAAAGGTCGAGGATTACCGTTCATGCGCCTGACTACGTCTGTCGCCGTTCTCGCCGCGGGGGCCTTGCTGGCCGCCTGCGCTACCGTGGCCGCACCGGGAGCTTCCGCCCCCGACAGCTTCGATGCCGCCCGCCTGTCGGAGCATGTCCGCATCCTGGCCGACGACAGCTTCCAGGGGCGTGGCATCGCCACCCCGGCCGAGGCCATGGTGGTCGCGTATCTGAGCGAGCAGTATGCGGCGGCGGGCTTCGAGCCGGGCGGAACGAACGGGGGCTGGACCCAGGACGTGTCCCTGAACCGTTTCACCGCCTCGAACATCGCGGCGGACATCAAGGTCGGCGGCGAGACCATTGCGCTGAACCAGGGCGAGCAGATCACCATCTCGACCCGGTTGCCGGGCGACCATGTCGCCATCACCGACGCGCCGCTGGTGTTCGTCGGCTACGGCATCACCGCCCCCGAGCGGGACTGGGACGACTTCAAGGGCATGGATGTGCGCGGCAAGGTCATCGTCGTCCTTGTGAACGACGCCGACTTCGAGGAGCCGGCGCTGAATACCTTCAATGGCCGGGCCATGACCTATTACGGGCGCTGGACCTACAAGTACGAGGAGGCCGCCCGCCAGGGGGCCGCCGGCATCATCATCGTGCATGAGACGGCCCCGGCCTCCTATGGCTGGACCACGGTGCAGAACAGCTGGTCGGGCCCGCAGTTCGACATCGTTCGCGCCAATGCGGCCGCCGAGCGCACGGGGATGGAGGCCTGGATCCAGCGCGACGTGGCGGTGGACCTGTTCCGCCGGGCCGGTGTGGATTTTGAAACCGTGAAGGCCCAGGCGCGTCGCCGGGACTTCCAGCCGGTCGAACTGACCGGTGCCCGGTTCAACGCCAGCTTCGACGTGGCCACCAGCCGGGTCACCACCCGGAACGTCATCGCCCGCCTGCCGGGCACGACCTATCCGGACGAGACCATCCTGTATACCGGCCACTGGGACCATATCGGCGTCGGCACGCCCGACGCCAACGGCGACGCCATCTTCAACGGCGCGGTCGACAACGCCACCGGCACCGCCGGCCTGCTGGAAATGGCGCGGCTGTGGGGCGCGGGACCGCGGCCCGAACGCTCGATCGTGATGATCAGCTTCACCGCCGAGGAGAGCGGCCTGCTGGGGTCGGAATTCTATGCCGCCAATCCGGTCTATCCGCTGGCGACGACCGTGGCCGGCTTCAACATGGATGCGATGAATGTCTATGGCCGCGTCAGCGAGCTGGGCATCATCGGCTATGGCCAGTCGGATCTGGATGAGCGGCTGGGCGCGCTGGCCATGGCCCAGGGGCGGACGGTCGCCCCGGACACCAATCCGGCCGCCGGTTCCTATTTCCGGTCGGATCACTTCCCGCTGGCCAAGCGTGGCGTGCCGATGGCCTATTCGCACGGCAGTGGCGCGTTCCGGGATGCGCCGTTTGAGGCCCGCATCGCGGCCCGCGATGAATATGGCGCGCGTCGCTATCACCAGGCTGACGACGAATGGTCGCCGGACTGGGACCTGCGCGGCCAGATCGAGGACCTTGAGGTCATGTACCAGGCCGGTCGCGCCCTTGCGAACAGCCGGGACTGGCCCGCGTGGAAGCCGGGGTCCGAGTTCGGCCCGGCCCGGACACCGTCGGCCGGCCAGCGTCGCTAAAGCGTCTGCCTCTCCCCGCCGCCTGCACGGGCGGCGGGGAGGGCCTTCCGGTCGCGCACCGCCGGGGCCGACTCCGGCTGTCGCAGGCAGATTGACAATCATCATGCGGCCCGGGCACGGGCGTTGTTATGGTCGTGGGTCATCTTCAGGTGGAGGGCCTTACGATGCGGCAAGCACTGCCCTGTTCGATCGGTGGAGCCGGTCTGAACGCCGCGGTCGGTCATCCCCGAGTTGAGGTCCCTATCCGCGCGGCATCCCGACGCCGCGCAGCGCCGACATCGGTGTCCGCGTTTCCAGGACCTGAGCGGTGACGGTGGCCGGGGCGGGTGAGCCGGAACCCGGGCACATGGCGCAGGGCGGCATGAGCTGGCTGAAATCCCAGGTCCATGGTCTGTTTCCCGGCTATTTCGCCCTGGTGATGGCCACGGGCATCATTTCCAACACCCTGTATTTCGAAGGCTATCTGGCGCTGTCGAAGGCGATGTTCGTCGTCAATCTGTTCGCCTATGTCTGGCTGGTGCTGTTGACGCTGCTGCGCATCCTGCAGTTCCGCAAGGCGATCTGGGCCGACCTGACCAATCCGGCGCTGGTGTTCTCGTTCTTCACCATTGTCGCCGCCAGCGATGTGCTGGGGATCGGCATGAATCTGCGTGGCTTCGGTCAGGCGGCGCTGGCGATGTGGGTGTTCGCCCTCGTCGTGTGGCTGGGCCTCAGTTATTTCAGCTTTGCCGTGCTGACGTTTCTGAACACGGCGCATGGCGCGAACGTGGTCCACGGCGGCTGGCTGATCGCGATCGTGGGCACGGAATCGCTGGTCATCCTGGGCGCGCTTCTGGCCCCGGCCCAGGGAGACATGGCCCCGCTGCTGTTCGTTCTGCTGCACATGTTGTGGGGGGTGGGGCTGGGCCTGTACGGCATCTTCATCACCCTGTTCGCCTACCGCATCTTCTTCTTCAATGTGGAGTCCGAGGACATCACCCCGCTGCTGTGGGTGGTCATGGGCGCTGCGGCGATCAGCACCAATGCCGGATCGGTCCTGATCATGTCGGACAGCGGCGTGCCGTTCCTGCATTCCATGCGGCCGTTCATCGACGGCGTGACCCTGATCATGTGGGCCTGGGGCACGTGGTGGATTCCGCTGCTGATCCTGTTCGGCCTGTGGAAGCACGGCGTGCGCCGCGCGCCGCTGGTGTATACGCCGATGCTGTGGAGTCTGGTCTTCCCGCTGGGCATGTATGCGCTGGCCAGTCTGCGGCTGTCACTGGTGGCGGAAATCCCGGCGCTGAAGGTCATCGCCGAGACGATGGTCTGGATCGCGCTGGCGGCCTGGGTCGCCACGGCCGGCGGGCTCGTCGTCGGGATCTGGCGGAGCCTGCGGCTCCATCAGCAGGGGCGGGGCGCGGTCCGGCCCCTATAGACCCATTGCCGTCTCGAGAAGGTTCAGCTGAAGAAAGCCCGAGACGAGGACGATATTGACGGCCCAGGCGACCGTCAGTGCCCTGGCAACCAGCCACCAGACCGACGTATCGCTGGGCGGGGAGCGCCAGATGCCGACCAGGACCCACAGGGTGTAGGCCAGGGTGACAATGATCAGGGCCTCCTGGAGCCAGATGTTGTTGTTATAGAGCGCCGCGATGAAGCCCGAGATCAGCAGGATGCTGACGAACACCCCATAGCCCCAGAAGACCACGGGCAGCGGGGCCTGGCCGTTCCAGACCTGGGACGGCGTGGCGAAGAGACCGGAGCCGGTCGGGACCTGCGAATTCGACTGATTCATCGTCAATCCTCCAGTGGCGGACCTGGAAACGGTCCCGAGTGAAGCCGGGGCGGTAAACGAAGCCTATCGTAGCACAGCTTGCCGTTCCGAAGAATTCAACCGTAAACCTGTATTCAAAAACAGCAAATTTTCCCGATCAATCGGGCTTCCGGCGATGACAAAAACGTAACGGGTGATCTCGTAGAGCCGTCCTAGAGTGCTCGACGATCTGTACCCGGGATGGAGTTTTCCGCATGTTTCGCAAGATGATCGGTGGCGGCGTGGCCGCGGCCGTCCTGATGTTCGCCACCGGCGCGGCGGTGGCCCAGGACTTCTCGGCGGAGAGTTCTTCAGCGAGGGCATCCGGATCATCAGCGCCGACGCCTACCAGGGGCGCTATCCCGGTACCGAGGGCGAGCGGATGGTGCTGTCATGGCTGCAGGCCCAGTATGAGGCCATGGGGATGGAGCCGGGCGGTCCTGACGGCCAGTGGCTGCAGGCCGTCGAACTGAAGCGCTACACGCCGGTGACGGGGGCGACCGCCAGCTGGACCGGGCCGGACGGTCAGGTCCATGTGCTGACGCCGGGAACCGACATCGTCCTGCGCGCGGTCAGCAATGACGGCCGGGCCACGATCCGGGACGCGGGTCTGGTGTTCGTCGGCTACGGCATCCATGCGCCGGAACGCCAGTGGGACGACTACGGCGATGTCGATGTGCGCGGCAAGATCGTTATCGTGGTCGGCGGCGAGCCTGACGGTGATCGGTTCAACGGGGCCTATGCGACCAACTATGAGTCCGGGGCCTACAAGGCCGACGAGGCCTTCCGCCGGGGCGCTGTCGGGATCATTACCCTGCTCCTGCAGCCCGCGTCGTCACCGATGTGGAACGGTGTGGTCCGCGGCAGCGGACGGACCCGCACGCTGACGCCGGGTGCGGCCGATCTGGAGGTCTCTGGCACGGTGCCGCACGACACGGCCGGGGTCTGGGCGGCGGCGGCCGGGCTGGACATCGATCAGATCACGACCATCGCCAGCGGGCGCTTCAAGGCGGTTCCCGTGCGCGGCGTGACCCTGTCGGTCGATGTGGCCGAGACCATCGAGACGCTGGTGACCCACAATCTGCTGGCCCGTATTCCCGGGACCGAGCATCCCGAGCAGACCATCATCTATTCGGCCCACTGGGACCATGTCGGCGGGGCCGAACAACATCCGACCGTCACCGGCGACAACATCTGGAACGGGGCATGGGACAATGCTTCGGGCACGATCGGCGTGCTGGAGATGGCGCGTCAGCTGAGCGCCGCGCCGCGGCCGAAGCGCTCGATCGTGTTCGCCCATATGGCGGCCGAGGAGATGGGGTTGCTGGGAGCCTATGGCTATGCCGCCGACCCGGTCTGGCCGCTGGAGACGACGGTGGCGGACATCAATATCGACATGCTGCCGCTCAGCGGATCGACCCGCGACGTACCGATCTTCGGCAAGGGGCAGAACGATCTGGAAGACCGGCTGCAGGTGCTGGCGGCGGCGCAGGGGCGCTATGTCTCGGACGACAACATGCCGGAGCAGGGCTTCTATTACCGGTCGGACCATTTCCCCTTCGCCCGGATGGGCGTGCCGGCGATCATGCCGTGGCACGGCTGGGACTGGGTCGAGGGCGGGCGCGAAGCCGGCGAGGCCGCCTGGCGCACCAAGTTCGCGGCTGACTATCACAGGCCGTCGGACGAGTGGTCGGCGGACTGGGACCTGACCTCGGCGGTCGAGAACCTGACGTTGCTGTACCATCTGGGTCTGGACCTCGCGAACAGCCGCGACTGGCCCGGCTGGAAGCCCGGGTCGGAGTTCGGGGCCATTCGCGCCGAGAGCGACGCGGCGCGGCAGTAGGCCGAGCGTCCCTGCTCATCCCGGGGCATACCCGGGATGAGCAGGGGGCGCGCCGGGGTGAGGCCTCAGACCGCCGCCAGCGCCTGATCCAGATCGGCGATCAGGTCGTCGATGTGTTCGATGCCGACCGACAAGCGCACCGTGTCCTCGGTCACGCCGGCCTTTTTCAGCTCGTCCGGCGACAGCTGGCGGTGGGTGGTCGAGGCCGGGTGGCAGACCAGCGACTTGGCGTCGCCGATGTTGACCAGCCGGACGAAGACCTTGACCGCGTCCTGGAAGCGCGCGCCCGCATCGCGCCCGCCCCTGACGCCGAAGGTCAGCAGGCCCGAGGCCTTGCCGCCGAAATATTTCCGGACCAGGGCGTGGTCCGGGTGGTCAGGCAGTCCCGCATAGTTGACCCAGTCGACCCTGGGGTGGGCTTTCAGCCATCGGGCGACGGCGGTGGCGTTCTCGACGTGGCGATCCATGCGCAGGGCCAGGGTCTCCAGCCCCTGCAGGATCAGGAAGCTGTTGAACGGCGAGATGGCCGCGCCGGTGTTGCGCAGCAGGACCGTGCGCGCCCGGCCGATGAAGGCGGCGGGGCCGAAGGCCTCGGTATAGACGACGCCGTGATAGGAGACTTCCGGCTCGTTCAGACGGCGGAAGCGCGCCTTGTGCTCGGCCCAGGGGAAGGTGCCGCCGTCGACGATGGCCCCGCCGATACTGGTGCCGTGGCCGCCGATGTATTTGGTCAGGGCGTGAACGACGATGTCGGCCCCGTGTTCGATCGGCCGGGTCAGATAGGGGGTCGGCACGGTGTTGTCGACGATCAGCGGCAGGCCCTGCGCATGGGCGGCCTCGGCCAGGGCGGCGAAGTCCACGACATTGCCCAGCGGGTTGCCGATCGATTCGCAGAACACCGCCCTGGTGCGGGCGTCGGTGTTGGCCGCCACCGCCGCGAAATCGTCGGCATCGATGAAGCGCACCTCGATCCCGTACTGGGGCAGGGTGTGGGCGAACAGGTTGTAGGTGCCGCCGTACAGGGCCCCGGTAGCGATGATGTTGTCGCCGGCCTCGGCGATGGTCAGGATGGCATAGGTGATGGCCGCCATGCCCGAGGCCACGGTCAGGGCCGCGACCCCGCCCTCCAGCGCCGCCAGACGTTGCTCGAGTACGTCCGAGGTCGGGTTCATGATGCGGGTGTAGATGTTGCCCGCCACCTTCAGGTCGAACAGGTCGGCCCCGTGTTGGGTGTCGTCGAAGGCGTAGCTGGTGGTCTGGTAGATGGGCACGGCGACCGCCCGGGTGGTCGGGTCGGGGGCATAGCCGGCGTGCAGGGCCAGGGTTTCAAAACGGGGAGGGGTGGTCGTGGTCATGGTCGTCAAGGTCCCGCTCATCGAGACCCGAGCGGCTGAGAAGACCCGTGAAGACACACAGCCCTGATGCGGGCGGGACCTTCACTCATCTCTCGCGGCTCCGAAAAGCCCCGCAGGAGTTGGCACCTTCGTCCGGATCGGGTGGATCCTGACAGGTTGCCCCGACGTCAAAGGGCCTATCCCTCGGTCGGTCTTGATGAGTGAGCCCAAGCTGGACCACGGAGGCGGCGGTCGTCAAGCGGCATTGTGCGGTGCAGCGTGGATGGGCACGCGTCGCCGTCGCTGACCCCTGTGGCGCTGAGTTGGACAGGGGGCGGCGCTGTGCTACAGATTACGGCCTGTGTTGTTACGCACCGGGGGGCGCGATGTTGGGGATCATCAATCTGGTCCGACGCACGATCGAAGGCTCGGTCATTTCCGTCGTCATCATCGCCGTCGTGGCGGTGCTCGGTGTGTCCGAGACGATCAATACGCTGCTGGCCGAGCGAAGCGTCCCGTCGATCCTGTTCCTGCTGGTGCTGGCGATCGTGCTGGCGGATCTGGTCGGGAAATTCATCGCGATCGTCAGTGCAACCTTTCCCGACCTCATTCCCGCCGTCGGGGACGAGGACCGGAAGCGGGCCTCACTGCTCCAGCGCCTGCGGCCGGTTCAGACCGTGGCGCTGCTGTCCGGGGTCTATGCGGCGCGGCTGGTGATGTTCCTGGTCATCTTCGCGCTGATCGGCACGAGCTACGCCCATGCGCCGGCGTCGGTGCAGGCGACGCTGTTCGGCGACTTTGGCCCGCTGGAGGCGATCGAGACCTTCCTGCGCGAAGGGATCGCGGGTTCGATCGGCTATTTCCTGTTCTTCCTCGGGCCGGATACCCTCCGGTCCATCACCGACGGCATCATCGCCGAGCCGCTGACGTCAGCGACGATCAACGGGGACATCTTTCTCGTGGGCATAAGGCTGTACGGGCTGGCATTTGCGCTGTCGGCCCTGCGGACGCTGGCGACCCCGATCATCTACCTGCGCGCGCGCCGTCGGGCCGGAAATCTTCCGGCGGCGGCGGAGGGCGCTGCCTAGAGCGTTTGCGTCGCGTCGCCCGTCAGCCGCTGAACAGGAAGTTCATCACGTCGCCGTCCTTGACCACATAGGTCTTGCCCTCGGCGCGCAGCTTGCCGGCCTCGCGGGCCCCGGCCTCGCCCTTCAGGGTGACGAAGTCATCGTAGGCGATGGTCTCGGCGCGGATGAAGCCCTTTTCGAAATCCGTATGAATGACGCCGGCGGCCTGGGGGGCGGTGGCCCCGACCGGGATGGTCCAGGCGCGGGCCTCCTTGGGGCCGACGGTGAAATAGGTCTGCAGGCCCAGCAGGCTGTAGGCCTCGCGGATCAGGCGGTTCAGGCCCGGCTCGGCCAGGCCGAGGCCTTCGAGGAATTCCTTCTGCTCGGCCTCGTCGAGGACGGCCAGTTCGGAATTGATCCTGGCCGAGATGACCACGGACTGAGCATTGTCCTCGGCCGCGCGTTTGGCGACGAGGTCGGACAGGTCATTGCCCTTGTCGGCCGAGGCCTCATCGACGTTGGAGACATAGAGGGCGGGCAGGGAGGTCAGCAGCTGCAGCATGTGCCAGGCCTTCTCGTCCTCCTTGTCGACCTTGACCACGCGGGCTGGCTTGCCGGCGCGCAGGGGCGTGAGGGCGAGGTTGATCAGACGCAGGGTGGTCTGGGCCTCCTTGTCGCCGCCCTTGGCCTTCTTCTCGACGCCGGTGACGCGGCGCTCGAGGCTTTCGAGGTCGGCCAGCATCAGCTCGGTCTCGATGATCTCGAGGTCGCTGACCGGATCGATGCGGTCCTCGACGTGGGTGATGTCGTCGTCGATGAAGCAGCGGGCGACGAAGGCCACGGCATCGCAGTCGCGGATATTGGCCAGGAACTGGTTGCCCAGACCCTCGCCCTTGGACGCGCCCCGCACCAGGCCGGCGATGTCGACGAAGGTGATGCGCGAGGGGATGATCTCCTTCGAGCCCGCGATGTCGGCCAGGGCCTGCAGGCGCGGTTCCGGGACCGCCACGTCGCCGGTATTCGGCTCGATGGTGCAGAACGGATAGTTGGCGGCCTGGGCCGCCGCCGTCTTGGTCAGGGCATTGAACAGGGTGGACTTGCCGACATTGGGCAGTCCGACGATCGCGACTTTAAGAGCCATGGGATTCCTCGTGAGCGCGAGCCTTTAGCCGGTCGCGGTCGGTTTGTCAGGTTCGCGCTTGCAGCGAGGGGTCAGGGCTGGTCGGCAGGCGGGGTATCGGTGGCCTTGGCGGGGACGGTCCCGGCGGCGGGAACCGGCTGACGCACCTCGGCCTGGACGGTCATGGCCGGTGATTTCTCGAACCCGAGGGTCAGGGGCACGGTCTGGCCGGCGACCAGCGGTGCGGTCAGTCCGACCAGCATCAAATGCACGCCGCCGGGGGCCAGGGCCACGGACTGCCCGGCGGGCAGGGGCAGGCCTTCGGCCATCTCGGCCATGCGCATGACGTCGTCTTCCATCGTCATGTTGTGGATCTGGGTGGCGGTGGACACGGGCGTGGCGGCGGCGGTCAGGCGATCCCCGGCCGAGGACTTCAGCGTCAGATAACAGGCTCCGGCCTGGGCCCCGTTCGGCGTCGGCCGGCACCAGGCGGCGGTCGCCGTGATGACATTCTTTGTGCCGTCCGTGTCGACGGTGGTCGTGGTGGCGACAGGCTCACCCGGCTGGCAGGCGGCCAGGCCGAACAGGACAACGGCGGCGGTCATAAAACGCATCATGGCAATACTCCTTTCGGGACCCCGGGGGGCACCGACCTACGATCCCGGACCAAACGTATGCGCAGGACATCGGACATCAGATTTAATCTTTTCTGAACCTAGACGATGGCAGCGATAAGGACGATGCCCCCGTCCGGTGTTTTGTTGTCGCGCCCGGGGCCGGTTCAGACGTCGCGGGCCACCTGGCGCGGGCTGAATTTCGGGGCCGGGGCCAGGCGCATGACCTCGCCCTGGTAACGTTCGTCGTCTCCGGCCGCGGCGAAGGGCAGGGCGTCGGCCACAGCGTTCAGCAGGGCCTCGAGCCACGGCTGCTCGGCCTTGTGAAAATCGCCCAGCACATGGGGCATGACCAGATGGCTCTCGCCGGGATGACCGATGCCCAGTCGGGCGCGCCGGAAATCAGGGCCGAGGTGGCTGATCAGCGAGCGGACGCCGTTCTGGCCGGCGGCCCCGCCCCCGGTCTTCATGCGGAAACGCCCGGGCGCGAGGTCGATCTCGTCGTGAAAGACGATGATCCGGTCCGGGGTGATCTTGTAGAAACGTGCGGCTTCGCCGACAGCCCGGCCGCTCTCGTTCATATAGGTCTGGGGCTTCATCAGCAGGGCCCGGACCGGGCCGTCGGGCGTGTCGACCTCGCCCTCGCTGATGACCGACTGGAATTTGGCCCGCTCGGGCCCGAAGCGCCAGCGCCGGGCGATGGCGTCGACGGCCATGAAGCCGATGTTGTGGCGGTTGTTCTGATATCTGGGGCCCGGATTGCCGAGCCCGGCCAGGATCATCATCGCTCAGCTCCGAACATGGAAACGGCCCATTCCAGCAAGGGAATGGGCCGCTCCACAACAGTCAATCGCGGGACGATCAGTCTTCCGACTTGTCGCCTTCGTCGGCAACGGCGTCGTCGCCCTGGGCGGTGGCCGGAACCTCGACGGATTCGGCTTCGGTCTCAGCGGCTTCGGCGTCGGCGGCCTGGTCAGCAGCTTCGGACATGGCGGCCGAGGAGACCTTGATCGCGGCGACCATGAAGTCGCGGTCGGTGATCGTCGGCTCAACGCCTTCCGGCAGGGCGATGTCCGAGATACGGATCGCGTCGCCCAGCTTGTGCCTGGACAGGTCGACCGTCAGGTCCTGCGGGATCTGGTCGGCGCGGACCGAGATCTCGACCGTGTGACGGACGATTTCCAGCGAACCGCCCTGACGGAAGGCCTCGCACAGGTCCTGGTTGATGAAGCTGACGGGGATGTCGATCTTGATGACCTGCTTCGTGTTGACGCGCATCAGGTCGAAATGCAGGGGGCGATCCGTGACCGGATCGAACTGCACCGCCTTGGCGATGACGGGCTGGCGCTCGTCACCGTACTTAAGCGTGACCAGATGGCCCAGCAGCTTGCCGGTGTAGAGAGACTTGCGGAAGTCCTTCTCGTTCACGGCGATGGACACGGGCGGCTTGTCACCGCCGTACAGGATTCCCGGCACTCCGCCGGTACGACGCACGGCGCGGGCGCCGCCGGTGCCGACGCCTTCACGGACGTCGACGTTCAGGATGATCTCGGCCATCTGGCTCGCCTCAATAACACAAACGCCGCTGGGCAGGCCCGCGCGGCGGGGTCTTGGACCCTCGAATTCAAGAGCGCGGGTCATTACACGCTCAAGGGCAGGTGCGCAACTGCCCGTGCGCGACAGCGTCGCATTCGGGTCGTGCGCGGCGATGACGTCCTAGCGGGACGCGGACTGGATTGCGCTGAGCGAGGCGGCGGCGGCACCGGCGGCGACCGGGGTCGAAACCCCACCGGCACCGGCCACGGCGGTGTCCGGGGCCGGGCTGATGCGCGGCACCGGCGTGACGTTGCTGGCCGTGCAGGTGGCCAGGTCGCGCATGATGTGGCGGCCGACGCAGAAGATGTCCTCATAGCTGGGGCGCGAGGCCGCCAGGCACTGGAACAGCATCAACTTCGACATGTTCAGGCAGAACTCGCTGTTCGATTCGACGACGAGGGCTTCGGTGTTGGCCCGGGCGTCGTCACCGCCGGCCCCGAGGGCGGCCAGGGCGGCGATGGCCAGCGAATTGACCACCGCGGGCGTGTAGGGCGGTCCGGCCTCGGCGGGCGTCAGGGCCAGGCCCGTACCCGCGTTGGCGGCCGCGAACAGGCGGGCCGATTCCTCGGCCGAGGGCAGCATCTGGACGGCGGACAGGCTCTTGGCGCTCTCCAGGCGGTCGTCGCGGTTCGATATGTGGGTCGAGGCCCAGCGACGGCGGGGGTCGCCGCGGCCCTGGATGGTGTAGGCGTCTTCCTCGACCGCATTGGCGATGGTCATCAGAGAGGCGGAGTCCCTGCCGATCACCTCGACGATCAGACCGGCGGCCGCGTCGGCACCCGGCAGGGTGGCGGCATAGGCCGGGTCGGCGATGATCCGCTCGACCATCATCCGGCGCTGGGCCGGGTCGACGCCGAAGGTGCGGACGCCGGCGACGAATTCCGGCGACTGCAGCGCCAGGATCGAGCCGTAGGCGATCATGCCGCGCGACAACTGGGCCGGCTCATAGGCGGCACCGCGCCGGATGGCGGCCTGGATCAATTCCGCGTCGGGGAAGCCGGCCTGGATCGAGCCGACCTCGCGGATGAAGGTGACATAGATGGAGGCGGCCTCGGCCACGCCCTCGTTCAGGGTCACCGCGGGCGGCGGTGGCGGGGGCGGCGCGACGGGTTCAGGCTCGGGCGTGGCGCAGCTGGCAAGAAGGACAGTCGCGGCAACAGCCGCGATCGACAGACCGGAACGTACAGAGGTCTGGAACATAGACATGAAACCCCACGTATAAAGCGCAACGCCGGCGGCGACCGGCATCCTGATGGGCTGTATAACGCGGTCTGAGGGGTTTTCCGACCGTTAATCGAAAAGTTTGGACACCGATTCCTCGTTGGCGATGCGCCGGATCGCCTCGCCGATCAACGGGGCCACGGAGACGCTGCGGATTTTATCGCAGGTCAAAACTTCGTGGGGTTGCTCGATCGAGTCGGTGATCACCAGTTCCTTCAGCGGGCCTTCGGTGACGCGTTTGACGGCCGGACCCGACAGGACACCGTGGCTGATATAGGCCGAAACCGACTCGGCCCCGCGTTCCATCAGGGCCTGGGCCGCATTGACCAGGGTGCCGCCGGAATCGACGATATCGTCGAACAGGATGCAGCGGCGCCCCTCGACGTCACCGATGATGTTCATGACCTCGCTCTCGCCCGCCTTGGGGCGGCGCTTGTCGACGATGGCCAGGTCAGCATCCAGCCGCTTGGCCAGGGACCGGGCCCGCACCACGCCACCGACGTCGGGCGAGACGATCATCAGTTCGCCACTGCGCGGATAGTTTTCGCGAATATCGCGGGCCAGCACCGGGGTGGCCAGCAGGTTGTCGGTCGGAATGTCGAAGAAGCCCTGGATCTGACCGGCGTGGAGATCCATCGTCAGTACCCGGTGCGCGCCGGCCCGGGTGATCATGTTGGCGACCAGCTTGGCCGAGATCGGGGTGCGGCCACCGGTCTTCCGGTCCTGGCGGGCATAGCCGAAATACGGCATGACCGCCGTGATCCGTCGCGCCGAGGCCCGGACCAGGGCGTCGGTCATGATCAGCAATTCCATCAGATTGTCGTTGGCGGGATAGCTGGTCGACTGGACGATGAAGACGTCCTCGCCGCGCACGTTTTCCTCGATGACCGCAAAGACCTCATTGTCCGCGAAGCGTTTCACCTGGGCCTTGGTCAGGGGCATGTCGAGGTGGGTCGCGATCGCCTGGGACAGGGTCCGGTTCGAATTGCCAGAAAGCAGCTTCATCGCCGGTCATCCTTTTGCCGTCATCAAACCGCCAGATCAGGTGGCGCTTTCAAGCGCGCTTCTTATCAGGGGACAGCCTCGCTTCAAGGCGCGGCAACGCAATATCTTCAATTTGCGTCTGCATTGGCGCGGTCCTGTCGCTGGTGTAGAGGTCTCGCTGTGTTTCCGGAGCGCCGCGTGGGGCGCACCCGCGTCGGCATGTCATGAGGTCGCCCTTGCCTGCTTCGAAGTTTCGTACCGGTCTGATGATCACGACGGTCGCCCTGTCGGTTCTGGCCGTCAGTGCCTGCTCCGGCACCAACAAACGGCCCCGGCTGGCCTATGAAGAGCGGCCGGTCGAGCTGCTCTACAATACCGGCTACGAGCGCCTGCAGCGTGAGCGCTGGAGCGATGCGGTCGACTATTTCCAGGAGGTCGAGCGCCAGCATCCGTATTCGGAATGGTCGCGTCGCGCGATCCTGATGCAGATCTACGCCTATTATCAGAACAATAATTATCCCGAGGCCATCGCCGCTTCGGACCGGTTCATCCAGCTGTTCCCGGGCAATCCGTCGGCCGCCTATGCCTTCTATATGAAGGCGATCAGCAATTTCGAACAGATCACCGACGTCGGCCGTGACCAGGGCTATGCCGAACAGGCGTTGCTGGGCCTGCGCGACGTGGCGCGCCGCTATCCCGGTACCGCCTATGCCAGCGACGCCACGATCAAGATCGACATGGTCAATGACCAGCTGGCCGGCAAGGAAATGGCAATCGGCCGCTATTACCAGCGCGGCCACCAGCCGCTGGCGGCGATCAACCGCTACAAGACGGTGATCGATAACGAAGCCTTCCAGCGCACCTCGCACACGCCCGAGGCCCTGTATCGTCTGGTCGAGGTCTATCTGAGCATCGGCCTGAAGGATGAGGCCGTACGCAACGGGGCCGTGCTGGGCTTCAACTATCCGGGCAGCCCCTGGTATTCCGAGGCCTATGCCCTGCTGACCGAACAGGGCAAACGCCCCGAAGTGGCCCCCGAGGGGCAGCGCGAAAGCTGGCTGCGCCGGATCATTCCGGGCTGAGCCTGACCGACGAGGGTTCGGCAGTCCGGTGTGCGTCTTGACGCGCCCGGACGCCGGCTTTCGTGGCTAGTATGGGGAAAGCCAACGAATCACCCCGCCATGCTGACCGCCCTGACCATTCGCGACATCGTCCTGATCGACGCGCTCCACCTTGAGGTGGAGGCGGGCCTGACCGTGCTGACCGGCGAGACCGGGGCCGGCAAGTCGATCATCCTCGACGCCCTGGGTCTGGCCCTGGGCGGGCGGGGTGACGCCGGACTGGTGCGCGAGGGGGCCAGACAGGCGGTGGCCACGGCGGTATTCTCGGCCCCCGACGATCCCGATCTGATGGCCCTGATCGCCGAGCGCGGTTTCGAGGTGACGGCGGGCGAAGAGCTGATCCTGCGCCGCATCCTGTCGAGCGACGGGCGCAGCCGCGCCTTCATCAATGACCAGCCGGCCGGGGTCACGGCCCTGCGCGCGATCGGCCAGGCGCTGGTCGAGGTGCACGGCCAGCACGAGACCGTCGGCCTGCTGGACTGGAAGACCCACCGCGCCCTGCTGGACGCCTATGGCGGTCTGGCCCCGCAGCTGGCGGATGTGGCGCGGGCGGCGGAGACGCTGAAGGCCGCGACCACCCGGCTGGCCGAGCTGCGCGCCGCCGCCGCCGAGGCCGCGGCCCATGCCGAGGATCTGGCGCTGAACCTGGCCGATCTGGACGCACTGGATCCGCGCGCCGAGGAAGAGGCCGAGCTGGCCGGGGAGCGGGCCATTCTGGGGGCCGCCGAAAAGGCGCTGGCCGATCTGTCGGATGCGCGCACGGCCCTGGGCGGCGATAAGCTGAGCCAGAAGCTGTCGTCGGCCCTGCGCGCGGTCGAACATGCGCGCCAGCGGGCCCTGCAGGCCGGGGCGGAAGAGGATCACCCCGTGATCGCCCGGCTGCTGGCCGCGGCCGAGGCCATCGACCGGACCCTGGTCGAGGCGGTCGAGGCGATCGCCGAGGTCGACGCCGCCGCCGCCGCCTTTGATTTCGAGCCCGGTCGTCTGGACAAGGCCGAGGAGCGGCTGTTCGCCCTGCGCGCCGCCGCCCGCAAGCTGAACACCAGTGTCGAGATGCTGCCGGTGTTGCGCGGCCGGTTCCGCGAGCAGCTGCGGCTGATCGAGGACGGGGCCGAGGCCCTGACCGAGGCGGAACGGGCCACCAGCGTGGCGCGCGAGGCCTATGACGTGGCCGCCGCCTTCCTGAGTTCGGCGCGCGAGGCGGCCGGCGAGCGGCTGGCGGCGGCGGTGATGGATGAACTGGGGCCGTTGAAGCTGGATCGGGCCCGGTTCCGCGTCGATTTCGAGCCGGTCGCGGAGGGGCGGCGCGGGCCGCATGGCCTCGAAACCGTGCGCTTCCAGATCGCCACCAATGCCGGCACACCGTTCGGGCCGCTGGACGCCATTGCTTCCGGTGGTGAGCTGGCGCGTTTCGCCCTGGCCATGAAGGCGGCCCTGGCCAGCCGCGCCGACCAGCGCCAGCCGGTGATGATCTTCGACGAGGTCGACCAGGGCGTCGGCGGGGCGGTGGCCGAGGCCGTGGGTCAGCGGCTGAAGCGGCTGTCGACGGGGGCCCAGGTGCTTGTGGTGACCCACAGTCCGCAGGTGGCCGCGCGCGGTCACGCCCACTGGAAGGTGCGCAAGGCCGACGCCGACGGCGTGACGACGGCCACGGTCGACACGCTGGACGATGGTGCCCGGCAGGAAGAGATCGCCCGCATGCTGGCGGGGGCCACCATCACGGATGAGGCGCGGGGGGGGGGTGGGGGGGGGGGGGGGGGGAATTGATGTGGGGGGGGGGGTGGGGGGCCGGGTGGGGTGGTGGGGGGGGGGTGTGTGGTGGGGGGGGAAGGTGTTGGGGACCTGGGGGGGGGGGGGACCGGGGCCGGGGTGGGGGCGGGGGGGGGCGGGGCCGTGGCCGGCCGGTTGTGGGGGGTTGGTTGGTTTGGGGGGGGCGTTCCTGGTGGCCGCCCCGGTGGGGGGTTGGTCCCCGTGCCGGCGTGGGGGGGGGGGGGGGGTTGGGGGGGGCGGGGCGCGGCGGGGGGGCGGGGGGGGGTGTGGGGGGGTCGGGGTGCCCCGGGGGGGGTGTTTTCGTTTTTGGGGTGGTGCGGGGGCCCCGGCCGTCCTTGGGGGGGGGGGGGGGGGGGGGGCTGTGGGAGGGGCTCCTGGCCCGGCGCCCGCGCCGGCCCGCGCGGGGGGCCCGGCCCGGGGGCCCCCGCCGTCCCGCGTTCTCCCTTGGGGCGCGGGTGGGTGGGGGGGGTCGTGGTCCGCCGGGCCGCGCGGCGCCGGCGGCTCCTCTGTGTGGGGGGGGGCGGGGGGCCGCCCGCTCTCCTTGGGGGGGCGTTGGGGGGCCGTGCGGCTTCCCCCGGGGGGGGGGGGGGGTGGGTGGTTGGGGGGGGGGGGGGCGGGGGGGGGGGGGGGCGGGGGGGGGGGGGGGGGGGGGGGGGGGGGGGGGGCGGGCGGCGGCGAAGGTGCTGATCGGGTAGGGGTAACCGCAGGCTCAGCTATCCGGAACGGCCGCCCCGGCGAACACAGACCAGCCGGTGCGGGTCGCCAGCCGCTCGAGGGCCAGGGTGCCGAGCTGGGAGTTGCCCTGGGCGTTGAGGCCGGGCGACCAGACGGCGATGGCGGCGCGGCCGGGGGCCACGGCGAGGATGCCGCCGCCGACGCCCTGACTTGCCGGGCAGGCCGACCCGGAAGGCGAAATCACCGCTGGCGTCATAGTGGCCGCAGGTCAGCATCAGGGCGTTGATGCGCCGGGCGCGGGCTTCGGAGACGACCCGGTGGCCACTGCTGGGGTTGCGGCCGGCGGCCATCAGGTAGCGACCGGCCATCGCCAGCTGGCGGCAACTCATGGCGATCGCGCACTGACCGAAATAGAGGTCGAGGACCTCTTCCGGCGAGCGGCGCAAATTGCCGAAGGACTTCATGTAGTTTGCAAGCGCGACATTGCGGAAGCCGGTCTCCAGCTCGCTGGCGGCGACCTCGGTATCGACGGCGATGGTGTCGTCATCGGCGAGATAGCGGAGAAATTGATCAGTTCGGCGACGGCGGCCCGCGGCGCGCCGCGGGCGAGATTGACATCGGCCACCACGATGGCCCCGGCGTTGATGAAGGGATTTCGGGGAATGCCCTGTTCGGATTCCAGCTGGACGATGGAGTTGAAGGCACTGCCGGACGGCTCGCGGCCGACACGGTCCCACAGCTGGTCGCCCACCCGGCCCAGCGCCAGGGTCAGGGCGAAGACCTTGGTCACGCTTTGCAGCGAGAAGGGCTTGTCGGCGCTGCCGCCGGTGAAGACGCTGCCGTCCGCGGTGACGATCGCCATGCCGAATTGACCGACATCGGCCCGCGCCAGGGCGGGAATGTAGTCGGCGGGCCGGCCCCGATCCGGGGCGGCCAGCATCTCTTCGGTTATGTCGGCCACGATGGCGGTCAGGTCGTGCATGAAACTCGGTCGCTCACCGCTGTCGGCCTGTCCACCCTAGCCTGTCTTCACACCCGACGTCCTGCGGCGATCAGGCCCCCAGGATCCAGCCTTCTTCGGTCTCGACCTGCGCGATCAGGGCCTCGTCGGTGCCCCCGGGCGGGGCAAAGGCGCGGGCGAGGTCGCCCTTGTCGTCCATTCTGGCGAAGGCCTCGGCGGCGGTGCGGACCTGGACCTGTTCCCTGAACTCGCCGGGGGCGGGCGTGGCCTCGAACAGGGCGGGCCAGACCTCGACCACCAGGGTCGACAGCGGCTCGACGTCCTCGGCGGTCAGTTCGCGCCAGCCGGTGCCGAACGGCCAGACGGCGGCGGCGCTACCGAGGGCCTCGACCAGACGGCGCACGGCCGGGATGCCGACCAGGGTCAGGCCGCCGACGGCCCCGGCCCCGTGCATCTGCCAGACGCTCTTGGGGTGCAGCTTGCCGCGGCGGGCGGCGATTTCGGTGGCGCGGTATTCGGGGATGTCGGCCAGTGATCCCGCGGGCGGCTTGGTCGTGGTCAGCCAGCGCTGGGCCTGCGACGCGGGCGCGCCCCACATCGGCCAGGCGTTGTCGGTCATCAGCCGGTTGATCTTGGCCGCGACCTGATAGCGGTTGTTGGTGTTGTCGGCCTTGTCGACGACATTGGACGCAAGGAATTTCCACATCGCCGCCCACGGCGTGCCGGTCAGTTTCAGCCGTTCAGCCGTGCCGGTCGGAAAGCCGAGGTTGAGGTCGAAGCCGAGCAGAACCTTGTCGCCGCGCTTGCGGTGCTCGGCCAGCAGCGAGACGAGCAGCTTCTCGCCCTCGGCCCGGGTCGCGACATTGTGGGTCTCGCTGTACAGGCGAAAGCGTACGTCGCGCTTGGCCACGCCGATCCAGATCGACTGGTCGCCCAGCTTCCTGCCCTCGGCGGCGGTCCAGTCGGCGATGATGTAGGCGTCGAAAAGGCGGGCCACGGCGGGCTCCTCAGGAACTCGGGACGAACGGGATGCGAGGTTCTAGCGCCCCGCCGACCGGACCGGAAGGGCCACGTGACCGATCAGGCCTTCAGCAGGGCGTCGAGATGCGACAGCCAGCGCCGGCCCAGCCGCATGGCCTCGGCCGGGGAGCCGGTCTGGACCGCCAGGGTGGCGTTCCACAGCGACAGCTCGAATTCGGGATTGCGGGCGTCGGAGAACAGCAGGCGCAGCACCACGGTCTCGGCGTCGGGGGCCATCACATCGAGCGTCTTGCGCACCTCGCCACGGCGGATGCGGGCCACGACATGGCCGTCGACGATGACCTCACCGCCCTCGATCTCCTCGAAGCCGTAGACCAGGCCGTCGGCCCCGCGGTTCCACAGCACGGCGATCTGGGCCCCGTCGAAATCCAGCCCGGCGGCGCGGCCTTCACCGGGCGACAGGGCCTCGGCCTCGGGCACGACGCCGAGTGACTTGAGCAACGCCCGGCCAAGGCGACGTCCGGGTTCCATCCACCAGGCCAGGGCCAGAACGCCGGTGGTCAGGGCCGCGGCGGCCAGGGCGAGCAGCAGGATGACGCGGAGCGTATCGGCCAAGCGTCAGTCCTCCAGCTCGACGACCACCGGGACGTGGTCACTGGGTTTGTCCATGTCGCGGGCGTCACGATGGGTCTCGATGCCCCGGAAACGGTCGGCGGCCTGGGGCGACAGCAGATGGAAGTCGATGCGGATGCCGTGATCCCGCTGCCAGGCCCCGGCCTGATAGTCCCAGAAGGTGAAGCTGCCCGGTGGCTGGTTGCCCAACGCCCCGGCCTCGGACAGGCCGAGATGGTTCAGGGCCCGGAAGGCGGCGCGGCTTTCGGGCTGGAACAGGGCGTCATCGGTCCAGGCCTCGGGGTTCCGGGCGTCCGCGGGCGTGGGGATGACATTGTAGTCGCCGCACAGGGTGAAGGCCTCTTCCTGCGCCAACAGGTCGCGGGCGTGGGCGTTGAGCCGGTCGAACCAGGCCAGTTTGTAATCGAATTTGGGCGTGCCGACCGGGTTGCCGTTGGGCAGGTAGATGCAGCCGACCCGGACCGGGCGCGGGCATTCGATCACGGCTTCGATATAGCGGGCCTGTTCGAACTCGGCCTCGAAGCCCGAGGCGTCGGTGCCGGGCAGGCCGCGACAGACGTCGGACAGCGGATATTTCGAGAGCAGGGCGACGCCGTTGTAGGATTTCTGGCCGTGGGTCTCGACATTGTAGCCGAGGCTCTCAAACGGTTCGCGCGGGAAATTCTCGTCGACGCATTTGATTTCCTGCAGGCAGGCGACGTCGGGCCGGGCCGCCTCGAGCCATTCGAGCACGGTGGCCAGGCGGGCATTGACGGAATTGACGTTCCAGGTGGCGATGCGCATGGCCTGGACGCTAGGCGGAGCCGGCCGGTCCGGCAAGGCGCGGACGCCTGCTGAACCGGCCCGTGTCGCTCTTTTTACGTGGTCGGAGCCGCAGCCGCCGGGGTGTCTTCGGTCGTTGCGGCCGGGGCCACGCCGATCTGGCAGCCCCCGCCGATGTTGACGGCCTCGGCGCAGGTGTGAACGCGCTGGGCACGATGCTCGGCGTTGACGCGGGCGAGATAGCCGTCGCCCGAGGCGCATTTGAGCTCATAGATGGTCAGGTCGGCGGAATCCTTGCCCATCAGGCGGGTCTGCTGGACATCGCAGGCGGCGGCCGTGGTGCCGGCCAGGATGCCTTTCCAGGCTCCATAGGACTCCGCGGCGGGGGTGAAGCGGCAGGTGGTGCGGCGGCCGACCAGCTCCCAGCAGGCAGTGGTGGTCCAGCCGGTGGCGGTCTTCTCGAGCCAGTAGCCGTCCTTGTCCTGGCAGCCGACCTCATACATCAGGTTGCCGTCGTCTGTTTTGCCGATGGCCGAGGCCTCGTCGACGATGCAGTCGACGCCGGCTTCCGTGGCATAGGCCTGCAGGACCGCAACGACGTTCTGGTTGGCCGGCAGGGCGCATTGCTGGCCGACATCCGCCTCGGGATCGGAGGCGCGGACAAGGTTGGCCTGACCGTTCAGCAGAACGCAGTCGACGGCCTGGGCCGGCGTCGTGGCGATCAGGATATAGCCCGGGCCGGTGGCGCAGGCGGCTTCATAGACGGCCTCCTGGGTGACCGTGAGACCCAGTTCGGTGGCCTCGGTGACCTGGCAGGCGGTGCCGGCCGCGGTGGCGAGCAGCTGGGCGCTGGCGACCAGCTCTTCCGGAGTCGGTGCGGCCGGCGCGGCGGGGGCGGCGTCGGGACGCGGCGCGCGCGGGCGCTGGTGACGGCTGCGACTGCGGCGCGCATTGTCCTCCGGAGAGGCTTCCGGCTGGAAGGTCGGATCGGTCGCCTGTTGTCCGGCAGACTGGGCGGCTGCGGGATGGAACGTCGCCAGTGACAGGGCAAACGCGCCGCCGATGACGGCGATGATAGGGCTCTTGGACACCGAAAACTCCTCGAAGAAACTTTAGGCGTGCAGCCTTGGCGGCAGGCGGCGGCGCGGTCAAGGCAGGGAAATGACCAGTCTGTGGTCGTGGAATGAACGCAGGATGACCGCTCCAATCGGCGGATTGCCGCCCAGTTCCGTGGTGGCGGGTCGAGAGCGGACGCTATGGACCCGACGGGCCGGGTGGGGCATGGTGGCAAGGTTTTCAAAGGAAACCGACTATGGCGGACGGCGTGACCCTCCCGGACGAGCGACTGATTCCGGGCGGGAACCGGGGCCTGACCTATCCCTTTTCCATGCCGCCCGAAGCCGGCGAGGCCGTCACCGTGGCCGCCGGGGTGCTGTGGCTGCGCCTGCCGCTGCCGATGTCGCTGAACCACATCAATGTCTATGCGCTGGAGGACGGCGACGGCTGGACCCTGGTGGATACCGGGCTGAACACGCCGACCTCGATCGCGTCCTGGGAGGCGGCCCTGGCCGGGCCGCTGGGCGGACGGCCGGTCAAGCGGGTGATCTGCACCCATATGCATCCGGACCATATCGGTCTGGCCGGCTGGCTGTGCGAACGGTTCCAGGCACCGCTGCTGATGACGCGGCTGGAATATGTGACGGCACGCATGTTGATCGCCGACACAGGTCGGCCTGCGCCCGAGGACGGGGCAGTCTTCTATCACGCGGCCGGCTGGAACGAGGCCCAGGTCGCCGGCTATCGCAGGAATTTCGGCGGGTTTGGCAAGGCGGTACAGCCGCTGCCGACGGCCTTCACCCGCATGGTTGAGGGCGAGGTCCTGACGATCGGCGACGGCCACTGGCGCGTGATCATCGGCGAGGGCCATAGCCCCGAGCATGCCTGCCTGTGGCGCGAGTCCGACGATGTGCTGCTGGGCGGTGACCAGATCCTGCCGCGTATCTCGTCGATCGTGGCCGTATGGCCGACCGAGCCCGCCGGCGATCCGCTGGGCGACTGGTTGATGTCATTGAGGCGAATGAAGACGGTGTTCCCGGAAACGACCCTGGTGCTGCCGTCGCACGGTGAACCCTTCTACGGGATTCAAGCGCGGCTCGACGCCCTGATCCGCGGTCACGAGACCGGCCTGAAGCGGCTGGAGCGGACGCTGGCCAGGCCGTGTCGCGCCGTCGATGTGTTCGGGGCCCTGTTCGCCCGGACTATCGACGACGGGCTGCTGGGCATGGCGACCGGTGAAAGTCTGGCGCATCTCAACTATCTGGTCCGTCACGGGCGGGCACGGGTTGCCCGCGACGCCGATGGCGTGGACTGGTGGACAACGACCTCAAGCAGCGAGACCTGACGTGACCGATCATATCCTGACCACCCTCGACGGCGGCATCCTGACCGTCACCCTGGCCCGCCCCGGGAAGAAAAACGCCATCACCCAGGCGATGTACGCCGCCCTGGCCGAGGCGACCGAGCGGGCGCGTACGGACGAGGCGGTGCGGGTGCTGCTGTTCCGCGGCGAGGGCGACAGTTTTTCGGCCGGCAATGACATCGCCGACTTCATCGCCCTGGGCTCGCAGGGGGCGGAGGCCGGGGACATGCCGGTATTTCGCTTTCTGAAAGCGCTGGCCGATCTGGACAAGCCCGCTGTCGCGGCGGTGCGTGGCCGGGCCGTCGGCATCGGCATGACGCTGCTGCTGCATTGCGACATGGTGGTGGTGGCCGAGGACGCCCTGCTGTCGGCCCCGTTCATCAATCTGGCCCTGGCCCCGGAAGCGGCGTCGTCGATGCTGTTGCCGGCCGGACTGGGCCATCAGCGGGCCTTCGAGATGTTCGCCCTGGGTGAGGCCATCGACGGACGCACGGCCCTGGCCTGGGGGCTGGCCAACCGGGCCGTTGCGGCGGACCAGGTCGACGGCACAGCCCGCGACCTGGCGGAGAAGCTGGCGACCCGCGCGCCCAATTCGATCCGCAAGACCAAGCGGTTGATGCGCGACGCTGAACACCTGTGGACCCTGATGCAACGCGAGGGTGAGGCCTTCGGCAGCCAGATGCGCAGCCCCGAGGCGATGGAGGCCTTTATGGCGTTCAGCCAGAAGCGGGCTCCGGATTTCTCCAAAGCCGGTTGATCTGGTCGGGCCGTGGCCCTATCAGCGCCCGCCCATGACCCATTCCGCCGCCCTTGACCCGATCGTGCGCATCGACGCCGAAACCGCCGCCGACGCCGCGGCGGTCGAGGCTGTGGTGCTGGCTGCGTTCGGGCCCGGCCGGTTCGCCAAGACGGCGGAACGCCTGCGCGAACAGGCCGTGTCCGTGGCCGGTTTCGTCGCCCGCGAGGGTGATCGGGTGATCGGCTCGGTGCGGCTGTGGTCGATCCGTGTCGGGGATACCGAGGCCCTGTTCCTGGGCCCGATCGCGGTTGAGGCCGGGAGTTGGTCGGGCCGGACTGGGGGCCGATCTGGTGGCCGCCTGTGTCGACCATGCCCGGGCTTCGGGGGCGTCGGGTGTGCTGCTGGTCGGGGATACGCCGTACTTTTCGCGCTTCGGATTCGGCCCGGCTCCGGAGGTCGATCTGCCGGGACCAGTCGACCGGCGGCGGTTGCTGTGGTTGCCGCTGGCGACCGGCTCGGTGTGCGGTCCGGTGCGACCGATCCGCTGACCCGCCTTTTCCGCGGGGCCGGGCGCGCCTAAGTCTGACGCATGAGCGATCGACCACAGACACAGACCGGAGGACTGGCGGCCGTAGCCGGGGCCGCGAAACAGGCACCGGGGCGCGGCCTGCCGCCGGTGCATCTGTGGCATCCGGAGCATTGCGGCGAGATCGACATCGTGATCCGCGCCGACGGCGTGTGGATGCATGAGGGCTCGCCGATCGGCCGGGCCGAGCTGGTGCGGTTGTTCTCGACGGTGTTGCGCAAGGACCCGGACGGCTATCATCTGGTCACGCCGGTCGAGAAGCTGAAGATTACGGTCGAGGACCTGCCATTCCGGGCCGTGACGCTGGAGCGCGACGGCGACCGGCTGCGGTTCACCACCGATGTCGGGGATACGGTCGAGGCCGGGGCGGACCATCCGATCGTGGTCGAGACGGATCCTGTGACGGAGGAGCCCGCGCCGCGCGTGCATGTGCGCGGCGACCTGTGGGCCCGGATCGTGCGCCCGGTCTTCTATGATCTGGTCGAGACGGCGACGGTTGAGGCCGGGCGACTTGTGGTCCGCAGCGACGGCGGGTCGTTTCCGCTGGGACCGGTGGGGGCGGGGGTGGAATGAGCCTGACCTCGCTGAAACAGCGCTTTATCGCGCGGCTGGAGCCGGTTGCGGACTGGGCCCCGGACCGAACGGCGGGACGCTCTGACTTTGATCTCAATCCGGATGCGGAGCGTCCGGCGCGCGCCCTGAAGCCGGCGGCCGTGTTGATCCCTGTGATCGCCCGCCCGGACGGGGCCAGTGTCCTGCTGACGCGCCGTTCCGACCAGCTAGCCAGCCATCCGGGGCAGATCGCCTTTCCCGGCGGACGTCTGGATGCCGGAGAGACCGCCACCATGGCCGCCCTGCGCGAAGCCTGGGAAGAGATCGCCCTAGCGCCGGACACCGTCGAGATCCTGGGTCTGGGCGATGCCTATGAAACCGGCACGGGCTTTCTGGTGACGCCGGTGGTCGGCTGGCTGAAGGCTCCGCCTGAGGTGACAGCCTCGCCGGACGAGGTGGCGGAGCTGTTCGAGGTGCCGTGGGACTTCCTGATGAACGGATTGAACCACCGTCAGGACTTCTATGATCGTGAGGGCGAGCCGCGACGCTGGTTCTGGGCCGTGCCGTGGGAGGAACGCTATATCTGGGGCGTGACGGCGGG
Organism: Brevundimonas sp.; assembly: GCA_034676465.1. Lineage (GTDB taxonomy): Bacteria > Pseudomonadota > Alphaproteobacteria > Caulobacterales > Caulobacteraceae > Brevundimonas. The sequence continues at coordinate 72,857 of JAUCCG010000021.1, forward strand.
GATCGTCCGGGCCTTGCGCACCCGTCTGTACGGGGAAAAGCCGGAGCCCGCCGTGGCAACGGCGGAGGACGCCATATGAGCGTGCGCCTGCAGGACCAGCCCTGGTTGACCAGTGCGGCGACGCGGGCGGTGTTCGCGGCGCTGGAGACGGCGGGCGGACCCGACTGTGCCCGGTTCGTCGGCGGCAGTGTGCGGAATGCCCTTCTGGGTCAGGCGGTCGCCGACTTCGACATCGCCACAACGCTGGAGCCGGAGGCGGCGTTTGCCGCGATCCAGACGGCGGGCCTGAAAGCGGTGCCGACCGGGCTGGCCCATGGCACGGTGACGGCGGTGTCCGGTCACCAGCCCTACGAGATCACCACCCTGCGCCGCGACGTGACGACCGACGGTCGCAAGGCCACCGTTGCCTTCACCGACGACTGGAGTGAGGACGCGGCGCGGCGGGATTTTCGCCTGAACGCCCTGTACGCCGACCTGACGGGACGGATCTACGATCCGACGGGCCAGGGGATCGAGGACGCCCTGGCCGGACGGGTCATCTTTGTCGGCGATCCGGTGACGCGCATTCGCGAGGATTACCTGCGCATCCTGCGCTTCTTCCGCTTTTACGCCTGGTATGGCCGGGACGCGCCGGATGCGGCGGCGATGACCGCCTGCACCGCCGAGGTCGACGGTCTGGCGCGGCTGTCGGCGGAACGGGTGTCGACCGAGTTGATGAAATTGCTGAACGCGCCGGATCCGCGTCGTGCCGTTCAGGCCATGGCCGCGACGGGCGTGCTGGCGCAACTGCTGCCGGAAGCCGTGGCCGGGGTTGCGTTCCAGCGCCTGTGCGAGTTGACCACCGATCCGGTCCTGCGGCTGGCGGGTCTGATGCCGGTCGATGCGGACGGTCTCAGGGCGCTGGCGCGGCGACTACGGCTGTCCAATGCGGTGCGGGACCGGCTGGTGGCCGGAGCGGAGGCCGCGACGGCGGTGCGGCCGGACATGGATGATCGGACGGCACGGGCGGCTGTGTACCGGCTGGGGGCCCGGGCGGTGGAGGATGCGTTGATCCGTCAGCGGGCGGCCATGAACAGTGATCCGGCCGATGACGACCGGCTGACGACGCTCATTTCCGGCTGGACGCCACCGAGTTTGCCGGTCGGCGGGCGCGACCTGGCGCGGCTGGGTCTGGCCCCGGGGCCGGACACGGGGCGACTGCTGAAGGCATTCGAGGCGGGCTGGATCGCCGACGATTTCCCCGTTGCTGGCCATGAGGCCCGGCTGCGGGCCCTTCTGGACCCGACGGTCAGTCCGCCGCCAGGGTGACTTCGGTGATGACCGGCCGGTGGTCCGAGCCGGTCGGCCGGCCCAGCCGTCGGCTGATGAAGGCCAGGTCCGGTGAGCGATAGACCTGGTCGATGGTCAGGCCCACGATCGACGGCGCGGCGGCGGGCCAGGTGCCCGGCCAGCCCGGGGCGGGAAACAGCCCGACCTCGGTCCGTACCTGCCGCCCGATGCGGCCGGTCGAGACGCTGTTGAAGTCTCCGGCGACGATGACCGGCCCGGTCAGACCCGAGCGGACCCGGGCCAGGGCCTGGACCTGGGTGATCTGGCCCCACTGATACTGAAACGGCCAGGGCCGGGTCAGATGCACGCCGATGACATTGAGGGGCCCCAGCGGGGTCTCGGCCACGGCGGTGATGTCCTGCAGGCCGTCGGCGACATCGGCGACGGCCGTCAGGGGATAGCGCGATGCGATCACCGAGCGGGCGGCCCCGCCGTGCCGGTCGACGCGCGGGGTGGCGACCCGGTGCGGATAGCCCGCCAGAACCTGATCGAGGCGGGCGGCGGGTGCATCACCCAGTTCGATCAGGATGACGATGTCGGCATCGGCGTCCGCAATCGAGCGGGTGATGGCCTCGACGTCGGTGTTGCGGGCCCACAGATTGGCCGAATACAGGCGGACGATCGGGGTTTCCGGGCGGGCGATGCCACGGTCCGGCATCCACTGTGGCCAGACGGCGACGACCAGCGCCAGGGCGGCGACGGCATAGGCCAGGGCAGCATGAAACTGGCGCAACAGCAGCGTCAGCGCGATGAGGACGAGGGCGACGGCGAGGGCCGGCACCCCGAACTGGGCCAGGATATCGACCCAGCGATGACCGATCCCGCTCAGGGCCGCCACGGCGACCAGCAACAAAATCCCCGCGGGCGCGCTGATTATCAACGGAATGAGACGTTTCAGGCGTGGAAACCCGGCCTTGCCAATCTCGGTGAACACTGGTCGGGATGTCCTGTCACGGTCGCGAATGGAAAGAGAAGTGAATGGCCAGACGTACCATCGCGGATATCGAAAAGATCTGGACGAATGTCGAGGGTGTGAAACAGCTTTCTGACCGGGTGATCGGAATTGGTCCCTTCGGTCTGGGTCTGGACGCCCTGCTGACCTGGGTGCCGGTGGTCGGGACCGTCTATACGGTGGCGACCGGCGGCTGGCTGCTGATCCAGGGCCTGCGGGTCCGCGCGTCGCCGTCCATCCTGGCCCGGATGGCGGGCTATATGGCGGTGGACACGGCAACCGGGACGGTGCCGATCGCGGGGGATCTGATCGACACCCTGTTTCCCGGCCAGCTGATGGCGGCCAACGCCCTGCAGAAACATATCGCCAGCACTCACTGGGTCGAGGCCAATGAGCGCGAGGCCCGCGCCTCCGGGGAACATGAGCAACATCTGGCGGCGATGCGGGCGAATGCAAAGGCGCGGCGCATCGTCTATCTTCACGACTAGGCGAGCCTGCGCTTGACGGCGCGCTTCCGTATCCGCCTAGCTGAGCTGCAATCGATTCCAGGGCTCCGACGACACCCATGCTGACCCGCGACCAACTGGCCGACGCGCTCGGAATGACCGGGCAGGGCGACCGCGCGGCGTTCCGGCAGGTCTATCTGGCCACGTCCGCGAAACTGTTGGGCGTGTGCCTGCGTATCTTGGCTGACCGACAGATCGCCGAGGACGTGTTGCAGGAAACCTATCTGACCGTGTGGAGAAAGGCGGGGAGCTTTGACGCCTCGCGGGCCAGTCCGATCACCTGGCTGGTGACGATTGCCCGCAACCGCGCGATCGACCGGCTGCGGGCCAGCGCCAATTTCCGCAGGTCCACCCCGGTCGACGATGCCAACGAGGTGGTCGACGGTGCCCTGTTGCCGTCCGAGACGGTCGAGCGGGACGACGAGGCCCGCCGGCTGCATGGCTGTCTCGACCAGCTCGACGACAAGGTCGGCGGGGTGATCCGCACGGCCTTTCTGGAGGGGGCTACCTATGACAGTCTGGCGGTGCGTGAGAATGTGCCGCTGGGCACGATGAAGAGCTGGATACGACGGGGGCTTTTGCGGCTGAGGGCCTGTCTCGAACAATGACCGAACCGACCGATATCAACGACGATGACGCCCTGGCCGGTGAGCTGGCCCTGCGGGTGCTGTCGCCCGAGGCCGAGGCCGAGGCCCGCCAGCGAGAGGCCAATGACCCGGCCTTCGCCGCCGAGGTCGAGGCCTGGAACGCCCATCTGGCGACCTTTGCCGGGGAGATCGCCCCGGTCGAACCGTCAAGAAACGTGTGGCCGCGCATCGTCGCCGGGATCGCCACCCCGGCCAATGACAATGCGCGCCTGACCTTCTGGCGGCGCTGGGCGGTGGGATCGACCGGCCTGCTGGCGGCCAGTGTCGCCGCCATGGCCATTATGCTGATGCAGCCGGCACCGGCCCCGGTGGTGGTTGCCGCCCCGGCCGAGGGCGGCGTGATGCGGGTCGCAACCCTGTCGCTGGACAATGGCATCTCGGCGATGACCATCGCCTATGACAGCGTGACCGGGACGCTCTATCTGGCCCCGACCCACGAAATGGCCGGCGATACCCGGGTACCGCACCTGTGGCTGGTCATGCCCGAGGGCGGGGTCCAGTTGGTCGGGGCAATCGACGGGACCGCGACCTCGCGGCACAATCTGACCGGAGCGTTGTCGGGCATGGCGGTACAGGCTGCCTCTGTTGCCGTGTCGATGGAGGAGCCGGGCCACACGCCGGGGGCGGCCCGGCCGGACGGGCCGGTCGTCGCATCGGGCGAGCTGCAGAGGCTTTGAGCCGGAAGTCCCTCGCGATTCCTGCGAGGTTCTGCGCGTGAATCCGCGTTTGGCGGCTACTTAAAAGCCAACTCGATCAAAGGCATGAGCTCCGGGGCGGGGTCGATTTCCCGCCCTGGTATGCGGCTGCGGCAGACTGATCTCCGAACCCAATACGGAGACCGTCATGAGCGACGACGCCAGCGCCCGGCTGGGCCTGCCCTATCTGGCGGCGGGCCAGATGCAGAAACATGTGACCCTGAACGAGGCCCTGACGCGGCTGGACGCCCTGGTCCAGCCGGCGGTGGCCAGTCGCTCCCGCACGGACCAGCCGGACACCCCGACGGACGGGGCGCTGTACATCCTGCCCGAAGGGGCGACGGGCGGGGCCTGGACCCCGGCCGCCGCGGGCGATCTGATGCGGGCCGAGGGCGGAGGCTGGACAGTGCTGTCCGTGCCGGAGGGCGCGCTGGCTATTGTACTGGACGAGGCGACGGTCCTCGTCCGGATCGGCGGTGACTGGCTGCCGCTGGGGGCGCGTCTGGGGCAGGTGCAGGGGCTGCAGCGGTTGGGGCTGAACGCCAGCGCCGATGCCGGCAATCCGTTTGTCGCCCGGGTCAACAAGGCGCTGTGGACGGCGCTGGAAAGCGGGCAGGGCGGTGACGGGGACCTGCGCCTGACGCTGAACAAGGAAGGTCCGGGCGACGTGCTGTCGCTGTTGTTCCAGAGCGGCTGGAGCGGACGGGCCGAACTGGGTTTGATCGGCGACGACGCTCTGAGGTTGAAGGTCAGTCCGGACGGTAGCGGCTGGGTCGAGGCCCTTGCTGTGGACGCCGCCAGCGGACGGGTGACTTTTCCGCGCGGGGCCGGACGGGTCGAGGTGACGGTGTTCGTCGCACCGGGCAGCTACGACGTCCCCGCATGGGCCCGGACCGTCCAGGCCATCGCGGTGGCCGGCGGCGGGGGCGGCGGCGCAGGGGCCGTGGGGCCCGGCGGGACACTGCGCTTCGGCGGTGGCGGCGGTGGGGCGGGCGGCACCAACCGGGGGACTGGTCGGCAACGGCGCTGGGCGGCGTTCTGGATGTCGAGGTCGGGACCGGCGGCGCAGGCGGCAATGCGGCGGCGGGCGGTGACGGCGGTGTGAGCCGGGTACTGGATGACGGGCAGGTCCCGCCGACCGCGACGCCGGGGGACGGCGGCGCGCCGGGTAATGGTGTGTCCGGCGCGGGCGGGAACGGCGGAGCCGGACGGGGCGGAGCCAATGCCGGCGGCGACTTGGCGGTGTCCGGTCCCGGTGAGGCCGGGCAGGCCATCGCCGGGCCGGACGGTCCCGGGGGCGGCGGTGCAGGCGGCGGACTGGATGCCGCGAACACCGCGCGGGAAGGTGGTGCGGGCGGGAGCGGGGCCTGGCTGGAGATCATGGCCGTCGGCGGTGTCGGCGGCGCGGGCGCGGCGGGTACCGCAGGCGCGGATACGCCCCGGCCGGCGCTACATCGGGCCGGTGGCGGCGGAGCCGGAGGCGGTGCCGCGACTGGTGGTGACGGCTATTCCGGTGGCGCGGGCGGTCTGTACGGCGCAGGCGGTGGTGGTGGCGGAGCCGGACTGACGGCGGGCGGGATCGGTGGGGCGGGAGCTCCCGGCGTCGTCTGGCTGGTGGCGGTCGGATGAGCGCGCCCCCGTCTTCAACCGCCGTCGGGCCGCGCGAAACCGCGATGCTCGATGAATTCCACCTGGGACGTTCCGGCCCGACTGTCGCCGGAGGAGTGGCTGATCGAAGCCGGGCTGGACCGACATCGCCTGATCAGTGCGCATGACGATCCGGAGGATGAGCGATGACCGGTCCGGTGGACCGCGCACCATCGCTGGCTGAAGGGCGCTGGCTGTGGCGACGTCTTTATGTGTTCAGCACCAGCGCAGCCGTATGGCTGCTGCTGGACCGGACGCTGGCGCGGGTGCCGGCGGCAAGCCTGCCGCGGCTGGTTGAAGGGTTGATGGGCATGCTGGCCCTGACCCTGGTGCTCTATCTGGTGGCGCCGACGGCGCAGCAGCTGGTGACCCTGCTGGCCAATCTGCGGCTGCGGCTGGGTGCGGGGGCGGCCATGAGCTTCCGCCTGTCGCTGCGTTCGCGCGCCCGACTGGTCGGGGTGCATCCCGCCCTGGTCGCGGTGGTCGAGGCGGCCATCGTCGTCAGCCCGGTCGACTTCATGATCACCGAAGGGTTGCGCTCGGCGGGCGCGGCAGGTCGCGCTGGTCAGGGCCGGGGCCAGCCGGACACTGAATTCGCGCCATCTGACTGGTCATGCGGTCGATGTCGCGGCGATCGTCGACGGCCGGGTTCGCTGGGACTGGCCGCTGTACGGACGGATCGCGACGGCCTTCAAACAGGTCGCGGTCAAGCTGGACACGCCGCTGGTATGGGGCGGGACTGGCCCAGGCTGCGCGACGGGCCGCATTTCGAACTGAACCGGAAGGTGTTTCCGTGAGCGGTCTGTCATTATGGCGCGCCCTGTCCATCGCCGGCCGGACGGTATTGGTGGTCGGCCTGCTGCTGGCCTTGGTTCTGATCGGACGGGGGCTGGGTCTGCGTTGGGATCCCCTGAACCTGGGGGTGCGTCGACTGGAGGCGGCCCGTGACCGGGCGGCCACGGCCGAGGTCGACGCGGCAGCCCGTCGACTTGAACGCGAGGGTGACGCGGGCCAGCGGCGCGCCCTGGACCAGTTCCATCGCCGGACGGTGGCCGTGACCCGGCTCACCCTCCCCGCCATGCTTGAAGCGAGACCTCGATGATGATGCTGACATTCCCCTGGCGATCAGCCGTGCCCGCCGTCTGCACGCTCATGATCGCGAGTTGTGCCGGCTTGCCCCGGACGTCTGCGCCGGTTCCGCCGCAGTTGACCCTGCCGGAGCCGGCGATGACGCCATGCTCTCTGACCCGTCTGGCGGCCGCGCCCACCCAGGCTGATCTGGAGATTGCCTATATGGCGCGAGGTGGCGACCTGATCGCCTGCGACGCGGCCCCGGCAGATGGCCGTTGACACGCTTCTGGCCGAGCGGGCGCTACAGGCGCGGTGGCGCAAGGCGGCGAACCGCCGTCGGTGACGCAGAAGACCCCTGAATTGGCCCCGGAGGCGGCACATTGTGCAGGGCACCCGGCAGATTTTGCCGCTCTGCGCGTGGAAGCGGGCAGATTTGCCGGGCGACAGGCGTGGTAAACCAGAAGTACCATTGCGAAAACAGCGTGTTGTGAGTGATCTCGAAAAGCCGTTCGTGGCCCCGTCCTTGCGTCGAAGGGCCTGAGCAGAAAGCTCCCGGCAGCCAAAATGGCGTCGGACACCATGAAGAAGGAAGACCGTGTCATGGCTAACAGCGTAAACACGAACGTGGGCGCAATGATCGCCCTGCAGAACCTGCAAGTCACCAACAACGAACTTTCGCAGGTTCAATCCCGCATCAAGACCGGCAAGAAGGTTGCCTCCGCCAAGGACAACGGCGCCATCTGGGCTATCGCCCAGGGGCAACGTGCCGAAGTGGGTGCGCTGAATGTTGTCAAGGACAGCCTGCAGCGCGGCCAGTCGGCCGTGGATGTCAGCCTGGCCGCCGGTGAATCCGTTGCGGATCTGCTGAACCAGCTGAAGGAAGGCTCTCGCAGCGACTCTATACGTCGCTGAGCACCTCTGCCCGAAGCGCGCTGAACGAAGACTTCAAGTCGCTGCGTGACCAGATCACGACCGTCGTGTCCAATGCGACGTTCAATGGTGTCAATCTGCTCAACAACTCGACCGGCACTGCCGGTTACAAGGCGCTGGCGAACTCTGCCGGCACCACCATCAAGGTGGCAGGTGAGAACCTGAGCCTGGGCGGCACGATTGTGACGGTGGCGGCGGGCACTGCGGCCGATACCGCGATCAATGCCGGCTTCGGCCCTGACCCTGGTCAATGCCTCGATCACCAACGTCGGTGCTTCGTTGGCTCGTCTCGGCACCGGGGCGAACTCGCTGGCCACGCACCAGAGCTTCGTCGGCAAGCTTCAGGACTCCATTGAAGCGGGCATCGGCAACCTGGTGGATGCCGACCTGGCCAAGGAAAGCGCCCGACTGCAAGCGCTGCAGACCAAGCAACAGCTCGGTGTGCAGGCCCTGTCGATCGCCAACTCGTCCACTTCCATCCTGCTCGGCCTGTTCCGCTAGGAACAGCAAGCGGAAGGGTGGGGCCGCAGCACGCGGCCCCACCCGACCCGCCGCCGGGCACTGACGACCGGAGGCCGCCAGCGAAACGCTGCCGGCAGAAGTCATGAACAGCTATGCAAAGATAGGTTCCGTCGCCCCCATCGTCGTCGCCACCAGCGGGTCCACCGCCAGCGGAGACTTCAACCAATCCAGGGCCCAACAGGACGCCGAACGCGCATCCCGGTACCGGCTGGTCATCGAGGAAGGGTCCCGCGAGGGGTCGTTCATCTACAAGACCCTCGATCGATTGACCGGTGAAGTGGTCCGCCAGCTGCCGCGAGAGCAGGTGGTCGATATGAAGAGCCAGGATGACTATGCGGCGGGGACCGTGATCGATACGTCCGCCTGACGGCGGGAAACAATCCGGCCGGGTGCCACGCAGGAGCGATCCGCGTGGTTAAGTCACGTGGTTATCACGCGTTAACCATACACACACGAATTGGGCTCTAGCCTGTCTCGAAATCCTGAGGGAACGAGACGGATGACGAATAGCGTCCATACCAATGTCGCCGCGGCGATTGCACTGCAGAACCTCACCCAGACCAATACACGGCTGGGTGATGTGCAGAGCCGTATCAGCACCGGACTCAAGGTTCAGGGCGCCAAGGACAATGCCGCGATCTGGGCCATTGCCCAGGGCCAGCGTGCCGATGTCGGAGCCCTGGGGGCGGTCAAGCAGAGCCTTGACCGCGCCACGGCAGTTGCCGATGTCGCCCTGTCGGCCGGAGAATTGATTTCCGACCTGCTGAACCAGCTGAAGGAAAAGGTGGTCGCGGCCAAGGACGCGTCACTGGGAACCCAATCCCGTCAGTTGCTGGATTTGGACTTCAAGGCCCTGCTTCGCGCCATATCGTCGGCTGTCGAAAACGCAGAGTTCGATGGTGGCAACATTCTAAACGGGGCGCTGACCTCCGGTATCCAGTTCCTGGCCAATGCCGACGCCTCCTCCTTCGTAACCCTGGGGGCCAAGGATCTGACCCTGGGCGGCTCGATCATCGAGGTCTCGCTGACGGACAGTCTGCTGACAGTCACGGGGGCGACGGCAGCCCTGACCCGGCTGGACGATTTCATTACCCAGCTGAACGCATCGCTCGGTGAGCTCGGTTCGCAGGCCAAGCAGATCGAGGCGCACAAGACGTTCGTGTCCAAGCTGGTCGATACGCTGGAAGCGGGGATCGGCAACCTCGTCGACGCCGACCTGGCCAAGGAAAGTGCGCGACTTCAGGCCCTGCAGGTCCAGCAGCAGCTGGGTGCCCAGTCCCTGTCGATCGCCAACCAGGCCCCGCAGATTATCCTGTCGCTGTTCCAGTAATCAGGATCGGTTGAGGCCGCGCATCCGCCTGAGATCCGGCCGTCCGATGCTGGTCGGTGGTGGACGCCGGTGTCGCGGGCTCACCGAGAGGCCGTACAGGGCAAGTATCGATTGCAGTATGCTGCGCAGGTCAGGCATGGCACGACTCCGATCCTGACCGATAACGTGATGTTCCGACCGTCGTTCCCGGTTCACGTTAAGATGTTGTTGCGGGGATCGCCCCACACTGGAGGCGGGAGTCTCTGGTGATCAACAACAGCTACCTTCTCGGCCTGTATGGCATGACGGACTGGGCGGCCTCGTCGGGGGTCGGTTCCAGCGTGAAGGCCCCTGTTCGCAAGACCCAGCCGACCGCGCCGTGGAGCGCCAGCTACAACGTTCCCAAGCCTGAGGAACTCGTCCGCACAGCGATGGCCGGGCGACGGATCGTCGACGAGAATGCCGCCCAGCTCGACGTCAAGGGCGCGTCATCGGATTATCGCAAGCTCTTCGCGCTCTATCAGGGGCTTGATACCCTGAGCGCCCTCGTCAACCGGGCCGGCGTCAAGGGCGTGGGGGCGACCGAGCAGGCTCTGTTGGCCAAGCGATTCAGCTCTGGCCTCGACGAGGTTGGTGCCTATGTGGGCAAGACCGAACTGAATGCGGTCCGGCTGGTCCAGGGTACGACCAGTGCGCTGAGCAAGTCGACGGGCGGCGTACTGCGCGATAACGCCAATTCCATCACCGGCCCGATCCATGAGGGCTCGCCCGACAGCGTCGTGGCGGCGTTCTCCGGCGATGTGGCCTTTGGCATCACGATCCGTCAGATGGACGTAACGACCACTGTCCAGATCGACCTGGCCGACATGGGCGCGACGCCGCGGACCCTGACCAGCGTGCTGGAGCATATCAATGGCAAGCTGGAAGCCAGCGGCTTCAATACTCGTATCGGTCGCGAGCAGATCAAGGCGGAGCCGCGGACGTTCAGCGCCAACGGCAAGACCATCAGCCTGCCGACCGGTCCGGATCGCTGGGCCTTGTCGGTGCGTGGCGATTTTACCGAGACTGTCGGGTTTACCGCGGCCCAGACGTCGGACGCTGTCTATGTGGTCCAGGCGTCCGGCACGGCGGGCGGTCATCAGCTTCTGAAATTCCAGTCCGATGGTGGCACCGCCCCATCGGTCACCGGGCCGGCCATCGGCGATACCCACTGGGTCGACAGCCGGTCGATCCAGACGGGGCTGCCGCCGGGCATCGAGACCGTACGGGCCAGTGCAACCGGCCCTGACGGATCACTCTGGATTGTCGCCGACGTTGATGCCGGCTCGGGCAACCAGCCGATCAAGGGCGAGCGCGACGTGGCCCTGATGAAATATGACTCGGCCGGACGACTGGTTTCCACCCGGGCGCTGGGGGCCGCCTCGACCGCCAGCGGCTATGCCATCGCCATTGATACGACTGGCCGCGTCGCGGTCGCCGGTTCGGTCATCGGTGCTCTCGAATCGGGCAAGTCCGGTGATCTGGCCAACGTGGCGGACAGTTTCGTCACCGTGTTCGACGCGAATGGTTCGGAGCTCTGGACCCAGCGCCGCGGCGCGAGGGCTGCCGATGAGGCGACCTCGGTCCACTTCGGTTCAACTGGTGTCGTCTATGTCGCCGGACGGGCGCAGTCAGCCATGCCCGGTGAGTTGGCCTCGGGTGGCTGGGATGGTTACGTACAGGCCTTCAGCGAAAGCCAGGCGTATCCGTCGGCCCCCACCGTCGCGACTTCGGCCGGAACGGCCCAGTTCGGCACCGCCGCCGACGACGGCGTCCAGGCCATCACGATTGACGGTTCGAATCTCTATTCGGCAGGCGTCGAGGGTGGACGGCTGGTCGTTCGCCAGTTCACCCTGGGCGGCGGCGGCGCGCCGACCCTGGCGGCGACGCGGGATCTGGGGGACGCCGGCGGCAAGGTGGCGGGTATTTCCGTCTCGGGCGGCCGGGTCATCCTGTCCGGAACGACCCGTAACCAGGCGCTGGACGTCGGCACGGTGAACACCGCCCACTCCGGAGGTACAGATGCTTTTATCGCCGTTCTCGATACCGACCTGATCGTCTCGGCCGCTGACCGCCTGAGCTATTACGGTACGGCCGGAGACGACACGGCCGCTGATGTGAAGGTTCAGGGCGGCAAGGTCTGGGTTACCGGCATCAGCAACCGCGCCGAGGGGGCCAAGGACACGGATCCGACCGAGGGCTATCTGACGCGCCTCGACCCGCTGACGGGTGCGGTGGAATGGACCCGTACATGGGCTGGTGACAGCCAGCAGGCGGCCCCGATGACCCTGGCGGTGGCTTCGGGTGGCGCCAGTGTGCTGGATCGGCTGGGTCTGCCCAACGGTGAAATCCAGCAGAGCGATTCCAGGAAGCTGGTGGACGCGACCGCCGTCAGGTCGGGGGATCGCTTTTATGTATCGCCGGTGAACGGCGGGCGGGCAGTGGCGGTGACCCTCGAGGCGCGCGACACGCTGCAGTCGCTGGCGCGCAAGATCGAGCAGGCCTCGCGGAACACGCTGAAAGTCACGGTCGCTTCCGAGGCCGCGCCGACGGGCATCGATGGCGACCTGCAGACGGCGCTGCGCACCGGCGTCCAGCGCCTGTCGATCATGGCCCGCGACGGCAAGGCCGGCGCTGTCCTGACGGCGGGGGAACCCGGTCGCGACGCGTTGGCCGGCCTGGGTCTGTCCCAGGGCTTCATCGGCGTCAGCAGCGGTGACGGGGCTGTCAGAACGTTTGGCCTCGACCTGCCGCGCAATCTGTCGCTGGATCCGGACTCGTTGACGGCCACCGGCGAACGCCTGCAGGCGGCGATGAAGGCCGTGCGCGATGCCTATCGCGCCCTTGCGCCGGCATCGACCAAGCCGAAGATCACCGGAACCGCCCCGGCCTATCTCACGGCCCAGCTGGCCAACTACCAGGCCGCACTGGCACGGCTCGGGGGATAGAGTCGATCCGGACGGCTTGCCGGTTGACGCCTTGGCCCCGGACGGGGTTATTGGACCTATCCATTCGCGCGAGCCCTGAATGCCCCTCAATAACCGCACCATCCTGGCAATCGGCATTGGCGTCGCCGCCGTCCTGGCCATCATTCTGGCGCTGGTTTTCAGCCGTGGTGCCGATCGCGGTGTCGACGCTGCGCCGGCCGAGCGCGGTGGACTGACCGTCGATGTGGCTGATGTGCCGAGCCTCGAACCGACGCGTGAGCTGCGCTGCTTCGTCGATGGCCAATTTATCGGCATGGCGACCCTGACCGACTGCGCCCGCCGCAATGGGCTGGCGACCGACGCTCTCGACGTCGGTCTCGATGAGACCGGGGCCCTCGCCGCGGCCCCGACTGCGGCCTTCGCGCCGCCGCCGCGTCTGCCGCCGGTCGATTTCGCCACCGTTGAGGTCGAGCCCCTGCCGGCCCCGGTCACGCCCAGTCAACCTGCGCCGGCTCCGGTGGCTGCGGGCAGTGCCTGTCTGCGCCATACGGGATCCGACTGGCGCTCGCTGTCGCCGAACATGGGGCTGAACGCCTGTGTAATGGCGCTGTATTCCGGGACCTGTGTGCGCCCGGGCGAGGCGCTGTATGGACGGTGGGGTGACACCACCCTGCGACTGGTGCCGCGTCGGGTTGAACAGTCCAGCGACAACAGTCGCTTCCGGACTTTGGCCGAGCAGGATCGCAACTGCCAGTTCCCGGGGCTGGGCCGATGAGAGGTCTGACGCTCGCCGCCGTCACCGCCGCCACCCTGGCCGTGGTCGCTTGCGATACGGCACCAAAGGCCCCCTATACGCCGGGGGTCTGCTATGTCGTCATGCCCGCCGAAGACGGCAAGAGCGCGCCCGAACTGACCGTCGTGGCCAGCGATCAGCCGCAGATCGAGTTCTGCGCCGCGCGGCTTGAGGAAATGCGCCTGCGCTTCCTGCGCATGGGCGGCTCGCGACGCGAGATCACCGGGGCCTACCAGGGGCAATTCATCTTCATCGACCGGATCGGCGTGTCCTTTTCCCGAACCCTGGACGGGAATCGCTTCATTGCCCTGGCCCGGACAGGGGATGGTCGTCTGGCGATCCCGGCGGCGATCCAGCGCGAGATCGACGGGACGCCGATCGGGGGTCGCTGCCCCGCCGCCGGAACCGGCCAACTAGACGAACAAAACTGGAACATTCGCGCGTGATCGACTAGGTTGCACGCTTCAAACTCAAGCATGGGAGCTCGGCTATGGCGGGCAGCGTCAACAAGGTCATTCTGATCGGCAATCTGGGCAAGGATCCGGAGATTTGTTCGCTCACCTCGGGTGAGCGCGTCTGCAACCTGTCGCTGGCGACCTCCGAACAGTGGCGTGACAAGGCCTCGGGCGAGCGCAAGGAAAAGACCGAGTGGCACCGGGTGGTCATCTTCAATGACAACATCATCAAGGTGGCCGAGAATTATCTGAAGAAGGGCTCGACGGTTTACATCGAGGGCGCGATCCAGACCCGCAAATGGACCGATCAGTCCGGCGTCGACAAATATTCGACCGAGATCGTGGTCGGCAAGTTCAAGGGCGAGCTGACGATGCTGGGCGGGCGCAGCGATTTGGCTGGCGGCGGTGCAGGCCGTAGTGGCGGCGACGACGACTATTCCTCGGGTTTCTCGACCGGCGGGGCCAACAAGCCCAGCGGACCCAAGGAAAGCTACGATCTGAACGACGACATCCCGTTCTAGGACCACAATGGAGCGGCCGGCGTTCAGCTATCGAAGCGACCCGGCCGTTCCCGGTCTTTGCCGATGACCGCCCGGTGGTGGTCTATGACGGCGACTGTCCCATCTGTTCCCGGTCGGCGCGACTGCTGCTCCGCCATGACGGCCATGCCCGGTTTCGCCTGATGGCGGCCGGATCCGTGCCGGGGCGCGCCCTGTATGCCCATTACGGCCTCGATCCCCATCTCGACGATCATCCGACCATGATCCTGCTGCAGGATGGCCGGGCTTGGCTGCGGTCCGAGGCGGTGCTGCGGATCGCGGTAGGACTGGGCGGGATTTTCCTTTTGACGGCGGTGTTCAGGGTCGTGCCTGCGGGCCTGCGAGACCGGGCCTATGATTTCGTCGCCCGCAACCGGATGAAACCGGGTCCGGGCGGCGCAGTCTGTGTGCTGATGCCTGACGTTGATCCAGACCGGATTCCGGGATGAGCGACGCGCGGGTTCTGGTGCTGGGAGCCAACGGCTTCATCGGGGCCCATGTGGCGGGGGAACTGGCTCGTCGGGGCTGGCGGGTCCGCGCGGGCGCGCGCAAGCCCGATGAAGCCCGCCGTCGCGCCCCGGGTCATGAGTGGGTGCAGGTCGATTTCGGACGTCTGACGACGGCGGAGGCCTGGGCCCCGCTGCTGGCCGGGGTGTCGGCGGTCGTCAACTGCGTTGGCGTGCTTCAGGATGGGGGCGGGGACCGTACGGACATCGCCCATGTCGACGGCCCGCGAGCCCTTGTGGCGGCCTGTGAGGCGGCGGGTGTCCGGCGGTTTGTGCATCTGTCTGCCGTTGGTGCCGACGAGACGGCCCGAACAGCCTACGGGCGTTCGAAGGCGGAGAGCGAGCGACTGGTGGCGGCGTCCGGTCTGGACTGGATCATTCTTCGACCGTCGCTGGTCGTCGGACGGGCGGTGTTCGGTGGCACGGGGCTGATCCGGGCGCTGGCGGCGTTTCCGGGCCTGATTCCGGTGATTGGTGGCGATCAGCGATTTCGTCCTGTGCCGATGGCGGATGTCTGCGCCGCCGTCGCGGCTGCCGTCAAGCCGGAGACCGGGGTGTGCCGGACCTATGATGTCGCCGGACCCAGAGCCTGACTCTCGTCCAGATCCTGGAATTGTACCGCGGCTGGCTCGGCCTGCCGGCCGCGCCGGTGGTCCGGGTTCCGCGGGCCCTTGCGTGGCCGGTCATTGCGCTGGGCGATGTCGCCGGCTGGATGGGATGGTCATCACCGCTGCGCTCGACCGCCCTTCGGCAGATGGATGACGGGGTCGAGGGCGAGCCCGGGGCCTGGGTGCAGGCGCTCAATGTGTCACCGCACACTCTCGCCGACCAGTTGTCCGGGATGCCGGCCACGGTGCAGGACGTCTGGCATGCGCGACTGTGGTTTGTGCGTCCCGTCGCGATCGTGACGCTGGGTCTGTTCTGGCTGTTGACGGGTTTGATCAGTTTTGGACCCGGTTGGACGGCCGCTGTGGCGATCCTGCACGAGGGCGGCTACGGCAAGGCCGCGGTGCCGGTGGCCTGGTGGGGGGCTCTGCTGGATGTCGTGCTGGGTCTGGCGTTGTTCGTACGGCCGTGGACCGCCCGCGTGGCTCTGGCGATGGCCGTAGCCACGCTCGGATATCTGGTCGCCGCGACGGTCAGTCTGCCCCAGTACTGGGTTGACCCGCTCGGACCCTGGCTCAAGGTGCTGCCCATGATGGCCCTCTGCCTGTTCATTGCCGCCACGGACCGGCGACGCTGATGCTCTTTTTCCTGCTGAAGGTCGTGCATATCCTGTCCGGTGCCGTGCTGTTCGGCACTGGGCGCCGGGATCGCCTTTTTCATGTTGCGGGCCCACGCGACCCATGATCCGCGGATCATCGCGGCGGTGGGCCGTATCGTGGTCCTGGCCGATATGGTCTTCACCGCGACGGCGGTCGTCGTTCAGCCCCTGACCGGAATTGGCCTGATCCTGCTTCAGGGGTGGTCGCCGTTCGAGCCTTGGCTGGTGGTGGCCTATGGCCTGTATGCGCTGGTCGGTCTGTGCTGGTTGCCGGTTGTCTGGATACAGATGCGCATGACACGGCTGGCCGAGGCTGCGATCGTCCAGGCGGAGCCCCTGTCCGCCGCCTATTACCGTCTGTTCCGTTGGTGGTTCGCCCTCGGCTGGCCAGCTTTTGCGGGGGTGCTCGGCATCTATATGCTGATGGTCACCAAGCCGGCTTTCTGAACCCGTCACAGGTGTTCACCGGATGTGATGAGCCGGGTGTCAACGGTTGTGCGATAGGCCTGTCGTGACCCAGTCTTCAGCCCCGTCCCAGTCCCTGACCCTGCCGGAGATCCTTGCCATCATCGCGGTGGTCGTGATCTGGGGGGTCAAAAATGCCGCGGCCAAGGTGGGGACCGAGGTTTTGCCGCCGCTGCTGATGGGGGCGATGCGTTTCGCCCTCGCCGCCGCCTGTCTGGTCCCGTTCGTGCGGCCGCCGTTCCCCAATTGGAAGAGCTTGCTGATCATCGTCTTCGTCGGTGGTCCGATCCACTACGGTTTGATCTTTCTGGCCTTTGCCCTGGCCCAGGACGTCAGCCCCGTTTCGGTGGCGGCGCAGCTCTGGATTCCGTTCACGGCGCTGTTCGCCTTTCTGCTGCTGCGCGAGCGGCTGTCGAAATACGCCCTGATCGGGATGATCATCGCCTTCATCGGCGTGGCCTGGATGATGGGCGATCCGCATGTGCTGCAGGACTGGAAGGCCATCGCCGTCGCCATCGCCGCCGCCGGTTGCTGGGCCCTGACCACGGTCATCGCCCGGCGCACGACCTCGATCCCGCCGCTGAAGATGCAGGGGCTGCTGTCGCTGGTGGCCCTGCCAACCCTGGCCTTCGGCTCGGCGGTGTTCGAACAGGGTCAGATGGAGGCGGTGCGGGCGGCAACACCGCTGATCTGGGCCTGTGTGCTGTGGGCGGGGCTGGTCTCGTCGGTGCTGGCCACGACCCTGGTGTTCTGGCTGGTGCAGCGGCGCGAGGCGGGGCGGGTGACGCCCTATCTGCTGGCCACCCCGGTGGTGTCGATCGCCATCGGCTGGCTGTTCCTCGACGATGTGCTGACGGTGCAGATCCTGACCGGTGCCGCCCTGACCATGGGCGGGGTCGCGGTGGTGGCTCTGGCCGAGCGTGGCCTGCGGGCCGGCGCGGCGCGGGCGTAGGCCGACCGTTTCACAAAGCGGGTTGAAGTGACGGCGGCCAGCGCCACCGCCATGGTCCTACAGACCGGGCAGCTTGAAGGCGGCCCGGCGCGGGGCGATCACGATACGCGCGTCGCTGCCGGTCAGGGCCCGGAGCCGTTCGGCCTCGGAGGCGGCGTCGATGGTCAGCGGACCGGAAGCGGTCTGGCTGACGGTCTCGGCCTGGGTCGAGGGCGGTCACTGCGCCAGAACAGCAGGCGGCTGGCGGAGCTTTCTTCCTTGTGGGCCAGATCGCCGAACTCGTCGTCAATCACATAGCGGGCCAGGGGGTCGGCGCGATCGGCACCGGCCTGGGCGACGAACATCTGCTCACCCGCGGTGCGGGTCACGGCCTGGCGCTGCCCCAGCAGGATCTGGCGGGCGGCGCTCTCGGGGGCCAGCTCCTGCGGGCGCGGCTGGCCGGGGGCCGGCGGACGCAGGCCGTATTCCGGCGGCACGGTCAGCGGAGCGGTCGACACGGTCAGGAAGGCGTCCGGCGTGATCTTGGCCAGGCCGATGCTCTGGCGCATGCCGGTGCAGGCCCCCAGGGACAGGGCCGACACGGCGACGATGGAGATAACGGCGGCACTGCGAATTCGCATGATCAGGGATTCGGCTCGTTGATCGCGCGTCAGGGACGCGGCTGTGGAACGGCTAGTTGGGCGGTTGATTACGACTTTTCAGCGGCTTCGCCAACCACTGGCTGCCTTTCCGACAGCAGGCTGTCGATAATCAGGATCACGACGCCGATGGTGATGGCGCTGTCAGCGATATTGAAAATCCAGGGAAACACCCGGTGGCTGCCGATCATGACGCCGGAGAAGTCGATGAAGTCGACGACGCCGCCGAAGCGGATGCGGTCGATCACATTGCCGATAGCACCACCCATGACCAGGCCGATGGCGGTGATCAGCAGGCGACGGTCGGCCTTCAGGGCCCACCAGGCCAGGGCCCCGGCCACAAGGATCGAAAAGACGCTGAGACCCCAGCGGGCGGCACCGCCTCCCAGCAGGCCGAAGCTGACGCCGTCATTGAGCACGAAGGTCAGGCGCAGGACCGGCGGGATCAGCGGGATCGAATGATACGACCACATCTCGCGGTCGATCAGCTGGCCGCTCGCGGTCAGCATCTGCATGGCGTCGAGAATTGAGGCCTTGGTCAGCTGGTCGATGACGATGACCACCAGGGCAATGCCGTAGGCGGCGTAGGCGATACGAGGAATTTTCATGCAGGTCGCTTTTGGGATGAGCCCCCGGGGTTAGCAGGCGAACGCCCGGTCGCGAAGATCAAATCGTGGCCGGCCGCCTGTGGTCCGCCGATGACCCCGGGACGGGATACCCCGGTCAGCCCGCCGCCATCACGCCGCAGGCGACACGGGCACCGGCACCGCCGATCGGCTGGCTGCGATGGTCGTCAGGGCCGGCGTGAATGACCAGGGCGGAACCGTCGCTGTCCCACAGCCACTGGCCGGGACCGGTGGTGGCGAGCCGGGCGCGGGTCGTGAAGACCTCGGCGTTCACCCGCCCGTCGCCATCGGCGAAGATGCCGGGCAGGTCGCCGTCGTCGGGGCCGTCGGGGTTCAGCAGGCCGTGCGGGACCGCATTCGCATGATTGATATGGCCACCGGCCGAGGTGAAGGGCGAGTTGCAGCGGCCGGTGGCGTGGATATGGACCCCGTGCCAGCCGGGTGTCAGGCCCGTCGCCTCGATGCGGATCAGCAGGCCGGTCGGCCCCTGGGTCAGGACGGCGCGCCCGATCGTCTCGCCCGCGGTGTTTCGCAGGGTCGCCTCGCCGAAATCTCCCGTCACGGCCCGCTCGACGGGCTGCGGCTGGTAGTGGTTTTCAGTCAGGCTGACACAGGCCCCGAGGGGAAGCAGGAGGGCGGCGGACAGGAGAATGGCGCGCATCGCAATAATTCCTTTCACAGACGGCTTTCGCAGGTCCGGAAACTTTGCCTCGCGGGGACCTGGATGCTAGAAAACCCTTATAGCGGATCACGTTTCGAATTCCGGCCATTTAAAGCCTGATTTCCTTGACCGACGATACCTTTGAGACTGCCGTGCCTCCGTCCGGCGCGGGTGGCGATATCTCGACCATCACGATTGAGGAGGAGCTGAAACGCTCCCCTACCTCGACTACGCCATGAGCGTGATCGTGTGCCGCGCCCTGCCCGATGTGCGCGACGGCCTGAAGCCCGTGCACCGGCGCATCCTGTACTCGATGCACGAGAACATGACCTGCCCGAGCGGCCCGTATACCAAATGCGCCCGCGTGGTCGGTGACGTGATGGGTAAATACCATCCGCACGGCGACGCCTCGGTCTATAACGCGCTGGTGCGCATGGCGCAGGACTTCTCGCTGCGGCTGCCGCTGATCGACGGCCAGGGCAATTTCGGCTCGATCGACGGCGATACGCCGGCGGCCGATGCGCTACACCGAGGCCAGGCTGGACAAGGCGGCCGATGCCGCTGCTCGAGCCGACCTCGACAAGGACACCGTCGATTTCCAGCCGAACTATGACGGCAAGGAGCAGGAGCCGGTCGGTCCTGCCGGCGCGCTTTCCGAACCTGCTGGTCAACGGCGCGGGCGGCATCGCCGTCGGCATGGCCACCAACATTCCGCCGCATAATCTGGGCGAAGTCATCGACGCCTGCATCGCCCTGATCGACAATCCCGAGATCACGATCGACGCCCTGATGAGATCGTGCCGGGCCCGGACTTCCCGACCGGCGGCTCGATCATGGGCCGTACCGGCATCCTCGCAACGCCCTACGCGACCGGCCGCGGCTCGATCATCATGCGCTGGAAGCGCACTATCGAGGCGATGCGCAAGGACCGCGAAGCCATCGTCGTCACCGAGGTGCCCTTCCAGGTGAACAAAGCAGACCCGATGATCGAGAAGATCGCCGAACTGGTGCGCGAGAAGCGGATCGAGGGCATCTCCGACCTGCGCGACGAGATTGAGCCGCCAGGGCATGCGCGTCGTCATCGAGCTGAAGCGCGACGCCGTCGCCGATGTGATCCTGAACCAGCTCTACCGCTACACGCCGCTGCAGACCTCGTTCGGCGTCAACATGGTGGCGCTGAACGGCGGGCGGCCCGAGCTGATGAGCCTGCGCGACATGCTCCCGGCCTTCGTCGAGTTCCGCGAAGAGGTCGTGGTCCGCCGCACGTTCTAACTGCTGCACAAGGCGCGCGACCGCGCCCATGTGCTGGTCGGCCTGGCCATCGCCGTCGCCAATATCGACGAGGTCATCCGCCTGATCCGCAGCTCGCGCCGACTCCGCCGGCGGCGCACGAGGCGCTGATGGCCAGCGCGACTGGCCGGCCGAGGACATCGTGGCGCTGATCGAGCTGATCGACGACCCGCGCCATCCGATTCATGTGGACGGCACCTACTGAGCTCTCCGACGAGCAGGCCCGGGCGATCCTCGAGCTGCGCCTCGCCCGCCTGACCGCCCTCGGCCGCGACGAGATCGTCGACGAAGCTCGAAAAGCTCGGCGAGGAGATCAACGACTATCTCGAGATCCTGTCGGACTCGCGCCAGCGCATCCTGGCCGATCATCAAGGCTGAGCTGCTCGCGGTGAAGGCCGAGTTCGCCACGCCGCGCCGTACCGAGATCGCGGACGGCGGCTCCGAGCTGGACGACGAGGACCTGATCGCCCGCGAGGACATGGTCGTGACCGTGACCCATGGCGGCTACATCAAGCGGGTGCCGCTCTCGACCTATCGGGCGCAGCAGCGCGGCGGCAAGGGCCGCTCGGGCATGGCGATGAAGGACGAGGATTTCGTCACCCGCCTCTTCGTCGGCCTCCACCCACACGCCGGTGCTGTTCTTCGCCTCGCACGGCCAGGCCTACAAGGAGAAGGTCTGGCGCCTGCCGCTGGGCGGCGCCGAATGCGCGCGGCAAGGCGTTCGTCAACATGCTGCCGCTCGAGCCGGGCGAGCGCATCACCACGTGATGCCGCTGCCGGAGGACGAGACCGAGATGGGGCAATCTCGACGTCATGTTCGCCACCCGCTCGGGTGACGGTGCGCCGCAACAAGCTCTCCGATTTCGTCCACGGTCAATCGCAACGGCAAGATCGCGATGAAGCTGGAAGAGGGGCGACCACATCGTCGACGTCGCCCTGTGCACCGAGCACGACGACGTGCTGCTGACCACGGCGCTGGGCCAGTGCATCCGCTTCACGGCCGACGATGTGCGCGTGTTCAAGGGCCGCGACTCGACCGGCGTGCGCGGCATCAACCTCTGCCAAGGACGGCGACCAGGTCATCTCGATGGCGATCCTGCACCATGTCGACGCGACCGCCGGACGAGCGGGCCGCCTATCTCAAGCACGCCACGGCCATGCGCCGCGCGCCGGGTGACCGGCGACGACGAGCAGGCGGCGGTGGCCTGCGGTGGACGACGAGGACGAGCGGCAACGGCGACATCGAGCCCTGTCGATCGAGCGGATCGCCGAGACTGGGCGCGGCCGAGGAGTTCATCCTGACCGTGACCGAAAACGGCTTCGGCAAGCGGTCGTCGGCCTATGAGTACCGGCGCACCGGGCGTGGCGGCCAGGGCATTGATCGCCCATGGTCTGGGCGGTCGGGCAGGGGACCGTCTGGTCGGCCTCCTTCCCGGTCGAGGACGGCGACGAGCTGTTGCTCGTCACCTCCGGGCGGCCAGATGATCCGTACCCCGGTGGAAGGCGACAGCCAGGTCCGCACCGTCGGCCGCACCAGCCAGGGGGTGACCATCTTCCGCACCGCCGAGGGCGAACGGGTCGTATCCGTCGAACGTCTGGCCGAGGTCGCCGGTGACGGTGACGGTGACGATGATATGGACGGACCGGACGAAGGCGGTGAGGTCGAGGGCGGCGACGCCTGATCCATGGTCCCGGACAGCGTGATCCTGGTCGACGGCACCCCGGTCACCGAGGCTGAACTGACCTATCTCGCCCTGGTCAACTACGGGGCCTACACCTCGTTTCGGGTTGAGGACGGCGGGGTCCGGGGCCTGGACCTTCATCTGGCGCGACTCGAGGCCTCGGCTGTCGAGCTGTTCGGCGAGTCTCCGGGCGAGATGCGGCTGCGAGACCTGATGCGCCAGGCGGTTGCGGACCAGGCCGATGGCTGGCTGCGGGTCAGTCTGTTTTCACCCGAGATTTCGACCGCGTGACGCCGGCTGGCATGGCTGCCCGCGGGTGATGACCGCTGTCTTTCCGTCGCCGCCACCGCTGGGCGAGGCGCTGCGGGTTCTGCCCGTGACCACCGGTCGTGACGCCGTCCACCTGAAACATACCGCCACCCTTCCGCTGATCCGGGCCCGTCGGCGGGCGCGGGCGGCCGGATACGACGACGCCCTGTTCGTCGACGATACGGGTCTGGTCTCCGAAGGCACGCTCTGGAACATCGGCCTTGTTCGCGGTGAGACGGTGGTCTGGCCGCAGGCTGCGATGCTGGCGGGCGTGACCCAGGCGCTGATCGGGCGCGGCCTTGCGTCTGTCGGGATGGACGCCGTCAGTGAGCCGATAGGGCTGGCTGAGCTCGGCCGGTTCGAGGCG
This sequence comes from Brevundimonas sp., assembly GCA_034676465.1. Classification (GTDB taxonomy): domain Bacteria; phylum Pseudomonadota; class Alphaproteobacteria; order Caulobacterales; family Caulobacteraceae; genus Brevundimonas. The sequence goes on from JAUCCG010000021.1 coordinate 95,978, forward strand.
GCCTTCCTGTGCAACAGCACCACGCCCGCCTGCGCCATCACCGCGATCGGGAGGGTGGCCTTCGCTGGAGCGGACGCGACGATCGCGCGCCTGCAGCAGGCCTGGCGGTCAAACCCGCGTCAGCCGATCTAGGCCCGGCCCCGGGTGGCTGCTAGACCTGTCGCCAGCAGCGGAGAAAACGCCATGCGCATCGGGCTTTATCCCGGAACATTCGATCCGGTGACCAACGGCCACATGGATATCATCGGCCGGGCCGTGAAGCTGGTGGACCGGCTGGTCATCGGCGTGGCCCAGAATGATGACAAGGGGCCACTGTTCACCACAGCAGAGCGGGTCGAGATGGTCCGCGCCGAGGTGGTCGGGATCGACGCCGAGATCGTGGTCGAGCCTTTTTCGACCCTGCTGATGCATTTTGCCGAGAGACTCGGAGCCCAGATGATCGTGCGTGGCCTGCGCGCGGTCGCGGACTTTGAGTACGAATTCCAGATGACGGCCATGAACCAGCGTCTCAATGCCGACATCGAGACCGTGTTTTTGATGGCAGACCCGCGCCATCAGGCGGTGGCCTCGCGTCTGGTCAAGGAAATCGCCCGTCTGGACGGCGTGATCGACAGTTTTGTAAGCCCGTCGGTCGCCGAACAGGTCCGGGCCAAGGTCAAGGGACACGCATGAGCAAATCTATCGGAATTCTGGCGGCGACCGCTGCCGCCGTCGCCCTGTTGGCGGGCGCGAGCCTGGCGGCAGCCCAGACCCCGGCGGCGAGCGACTGGCGCACGATCGCGCCGGAAAACCTGCTGGTCATCGACACGACCAAGGGCAGGGTCCTGGTCGAGCTGGAGCCGCGTATGGCTCCGAACCACATCACGCGCATCCGGACCCTGGCCGATCAGGGTTTTTACGACGGTATCGTCTTCCACCGGGTGATCGCAGGCTTCATGGCCCAGACCGGGGACCCTACCGGGACCGGCATGAACGGTAGTGAACTGCCGGATCTGGCCGGGGAGTTCAGTTTCCGCCGCGGTGCCGACAGCGGCTTTGTTGCCGTTCCGAACAGTGGCGAGGGCCAGCGCGGCATCCTGGGGTCGATGCCGATCGTCACCCAGCCCGACGCCCAGATGTTCGTCACCGCTGACTTCAAGACCGCCGCCAGTGGGCTGTTGTCCGGCCGTGGCCGGGATGGCACGGTCGTCCGGTGCGGACAGTGCCAACAGCCAGTTCTTCCTGATGATGGATGAGAACGACAGTCTCAATGGCCTGTACACGACCTTCGGTCGGGTGGTCGTCGGTCAGGATGTGGTCAAGGCGCTGAAGACGGGGCCTGAAGCGATGGATGGCCGGGTCACGGACTCGCCGGATTCGATGACGCGGGTGCGTACAGCCTCGGCCCTGCCGGCGGGCGAACGCCCGGCGGTGCGGGTGCTGCTGCCGACGTCGGCGGCGTTCCAGGCCGAAGTCGAGCGGGTGCGGGCCGCGCGGGGTGCCCGTTTCAGCATCTGTGATCTGCAACCGGCCGCCGAGCTGGTCGGCGGCTGATTTCTATCTGCGGGAGGGGCACCATGAGACGAGCGACTGCGATAATGGCCGGACTGGCCATCTGCGCCGGGGCCGGAATGGTCCAAGCCCAGGATGTCGGCGGGACACCGCCGCCGCCGATGGCGCCCGCCACGGCCGAGGTTGCCACGGAATGGCGCACCGTGCCGGCGGCGAACCTCCTGATCATCGACACGAACCGGGGCCGGATTCTGGTCGAGATGGCCCCGGAAGTGGCTCCGCTGCATGTCGAGCGTATCCGGCTGCTGGCGCGCGCCGGCTTTTTTGACGGCCTGACCTGGCATCGGGTGATCGACTGGTTCATGGCCCAGACCGGTGATCCGCTGGGCAATGGCGAGGGTCAGAGCCCCTATCCGGACCTGGCGGCCGAATTCACCTTCCGCCGTGACGCCTCCATTCCCTTCACCGCGGTCGCCGCACCGGCGGGTGCCCTGGTCGGCTTCGTCCATTCGCTGCCGGTCCAGACCCAGCCGGACGCGGCCATGGCCCTGACCGGCGACGGCAAGGTGCACGGCTGGGGTCTGTACTGCCCGGGCGTGGCCGGTATGGCGCGTGACGAGGGCAATGACACGGCCAACAGCCAGTTCTTCCTGATGCGTCAGGCCTATCCGGCACTCGACAAGCGCTACACGGTCTGGGGCACGGCGGTGTCCGGGCTGGATGTGGTGCGGGCGCTGAAGTCAGGTGGTGGTGACAACGGCATGGTCACCGAGCCGGACCGGATGACCCGGGTTCGGGTCGCTTCCGATCTGCCCGAGGTGGGGCGTCCGGTGGTGCGGGTCCTGGATACGCAGTCGGCCGGATTCCGGACCCTGGCCGACCAGGTGCGGCAGGCGCGGGGCGCGGACTTCTCGGTCTGCGACATCACCCTGCCGGTCGAGATATCCCAGGCTCAGGTCGTCGCGGGCGGCTGAGACCGGCTGCGACCCCGGTTGCGGCGACGCCGGGCCGGGCGACGATCCTCGCGCATGCGCTTCAGCAGCAGGCCCTCGCGCAGACCCCGGTCGGCGACGCGGACGCGCTCGCACGGCCAGGCCCGCTGGACGGCCGCCATGATGGCGGCACCGGCCAGCACCAGGTCGGCCCGGTCCGGGCCGATACAGGCCTCGGCCGCGCGGCCGCTCCGGCCGAGACGTTGCAGGGTTTCGGTCGCCTGTTCGCAATCATCGCGCGACATCCACAGACCGTCGACCAGGTTGCGCTGGTAGCGCTCGAGGCCGAGGTGAATACCCGCCAGGCTGGTGATGGCCCCTGACGTTCCGACCATATGGGCCCGGCCGCCGGTGAACAGCGCATGCAGGTCGGGGTCCACGTTTGCCACCCCGAGGGCGGCACCCATGTCGACGACCATGGCCTCGAACCAGTCGTCATGGCCGGAGGCGGGTTCGGGATGGCGTTCGGCCAGGGTGACGACGCCGACCGGGGCGGACATCCAGCCGACCGTGCGGAAGCGACCGTCCTCACGTCGCAACCACGACAATTCTGTCGACCCGCCCCCGACATCGACCACCAGAATCGCCTCGGCCCCGGAATTGAACAGGTTGAGACAACCCTCGACCGCCAGTCGGGCTTCCTCGACCGGATCGATGATGCGCAGATTCAGACCGGTGCCGACCCGGATCCGCTCGATGAAAGCCAGGCCATTGTCGGCCTGGCGGCAGGCGTGGGTGGCGACCGCGGACAGGCGGGTGGATTCCAGGCCTTTGCGGGCCACGCGTTCGGCGCACAGGTTCAGTGCCTGATAGGCCCGTTCCATCGCGTCATCGTCCAGCCGGCCGGTGCGTGACAGACCATCACCCAGGCGGACGATACGGCTGAAGGAATTGACCACATGGAAGCCGTCACGCGACGGCCTCGCGATCAGCAGTCGGCAATTATTGGTCCCCAGGTCGAGCGCGCCATAGAGCGGCGCGTCCCGGCCTGTCGCCCCGTGACCGTCAGGTCGCCGGGGCCGGGACCGGTCGTCGCGCCGTGCAGGCGCGCCGTCGATCTCCGGCATGGCCGAACTTTCAAATGGGCGGTCCAGAACGGCGCCCGTCCCGGTCATCGTAGTCCGGGGGAGTTGCCGGTGCCAAGCCAATCTGTCGCGAAAATGAACGGGGACCCGGGCATCCCGCTCAGGGGCGGAGGTGCAGGATGGGATCATGATGAATTCCCAGACTGCCAAATTTGGCCTCGGCCAGATCGTCCGTCATCGTGACAATGCCTTTCGGGGCGTGGTCGTTGACGTCGACGCGACCTATGCCGGCCCGGCCGACGAGCCGAATGCCGAACAGGCCGATGAACCCTTCTATCAAATCTACGCCATCGGGGAGGACAGCGGTTTCGTCGTCTATGCCGCCGAGGCCATGCTGGAGGTCGACGACGAGCTGGCGCGCCTGCCGCCCGCCGACCAGGCCCGCATGTTCCGCGTCGACGCCCGTGGGCATATGGCCCCCCGGATGCATCAAATTCACTGACGACTCCGGACGCGGGTGACGCCATCGGAGTGAAGGACTAGACTGGTTTCATCCGTCGTCAGGGTTCAGTGCAGGAGCGCGTCCATGTCCGATTTCGAGCACGTCTTTGAAGCCCCGCCCGAAGGGGCGGCCGCCGACTGGACCATCCCGCAGGACTGGGACGCCTATACGGCTGTCGAGCATGGCACCTGGGATACCCTGTATGCGCGGCAGATGAAGATCCTGCCGGGTCGGGCCTGCGACGTGTTCATGCAGGGGCTCAAGGCGCTGGACCTGAACACCGGCGGCATTCCCGATTTTGCGGTGATGAACCCGAAGTTGCAGGCCCTGACCGGCTGGACCGTGGTGTGCGTGCCCGGGCTGGTGCCGGATGATGTGTTCTTCGACCATCTGGCCAACCGGCGCTTTCCGTCCGGCCAGTTCATCCGCAAGCCGGATCAGCTGGACTATCTGCAGGAACCCGACATTTTCCACGACGTGTTCGGCCATGTACCGATGCTGACCGACCCCGACTTCGCCGCCTATATGGAGGCCTATGGCAAGGGCGGGCAACGCGCCGCCGGTCTGGGCATGCTGCAGAATTTGGCACGCCTGTACTGGTACACGGTCGAGTTCGGCCTGATGCAGGACGCCGACGGCCTGCGCATCTATGGCGCGGGGATCGTCTCCTCGGCGACCGAAAGTGTCTTTGCCCTTGAGGATCCGTCACCCAACCGGCTGGGTTTCGAGCTGGAGCGGGTGATGCGGACCCTGTACCGGATCGACGATTTCCAGCAGGTCTATTTCGTCATCGACTCGATCGAGGTGCTGAAGGCCGAAACCCTGAAGGATTTCGGCCCCATCTATCAGCGGCTGCAGGGGGCGGAGGACATCGCCATCGACACCATCCTGCCCGGGGACCAGGTCTTCACCCGCGGCACCCAGGCCTATGCGGCCCGGGGCGGGCGTTTCGCCGCCTGAGGCTCTGACCGGCGCGCGGTAAAGGCCACGGCCAGGGCAAAGATGGCGAGGGCGATTTCCAGCACGCGCTGGGCCGCGCCGTACCATTCAAACCCGGGATGCAGCAGCCAGATCGCGCCGGCGGTGGGGATACCGCAGGCCAGGCCCAGCGGATAGAGGAAGCGATCCCGGGGCCAGCCTCGCGCGGCCAGGGCGATCAGGCAGATGCCGGCGATTCCGGCCAGGTAGCCGATGCCGCCCAATACATCGTGCAACACGGCGGACGGTGTTGCGTCGACCAGGCTGCATTCGAAGGCACAGGGAAAGACGCCACCGAACATCAGACCCAGGCCGTTCAGGGCGCTGAGGATGAAGCCCGCCGTGGCCAGCGGGGAGCGCGGAAACAGGCCGATGCAGAGCAGCCAGAACAGCGTCAGCAGCCCGCCCGAGACGATGAAGCCCAGGCTGACGGCCGGGCCGGTGGCGGTGCCGGTCGCGCCCAGCTCGCTGATGAACTGGCTCATGTGGTCATAGTCGGGATAGGCCAGTCCCGCCGCCACGGTCAGGACCGCCAGGATCAGGACGCTGAGAACGGCGGAGCCGAAAGCCAGATTTCTGATCACGCTGGAACTCCCCCGAACTGGTACGGTGACGCTAGCCGGGTTTAACCGACCCGCCAAATCCCGCGTCAGCCGCGCTGGAACGGATAGAAGCCGGCCCCCAGATCGAGAATGCCGGTCAGTTCGTCCAGCGCGCCACGACTTTCGATCAGTAGTTGCGGATCGGCCAGGTCGGCGGGGCGCAGGGCTTCGCGGTACCAGCGGTTGGCCCAGGTCGACAGGCGGGCGTGGAGGGCGTCGGTCAGTGACATCGCCGGATTGGTCGCGGCCTGTTCGGCCCCGGTCAGCACCACGCGCAGGCGCAGGCAGGCGGGTCCGCCGCCGTTGCGCATCGACTGCCGCACATCGACATAGCGCACCGCCCCGATCGGGCCGTTGGAGGCGGCCAGCGCCTCGGCCACCGCATGGCTGCGCGGGTTGTCGCGGGTCTCGGTCGGGCAGATCAGGGTCAGCCGGTCCTCGCCGGGGATCTGCACCAGCATGGAGTTGAACAGATAGGAGCTGATGGCGTCGGCCAGCGGCAGGTCGGTGTTGGATACCTCGACGAACTGCGGCTCGAACAGGCCGTCGGCGGCGGCGCGGATCGCGGCCTTGGTCCCGGCCGTGTCCTCGAAGGCCAGTTCGTGGAAGAACAGGGTGTCCAGCGCCCCGACGCAGACCACGTCATTGTGGAAGGTGCCACCGGCGATGGCGGCGCGCGACTGGCGCGGGAACAGCGGACGGGCGGCCTGATGGCGGCGGGCGATGGCCTGTGAGGCCTCATGCGTCTGGCGGGCCGGGAAGGCGTCGGCCCAAGGCTCGAAGGCCTCGCGGCCCCAGACCAGCAGATTGACCCCGGGCGCGCCGTGTTCGGCGCACAGGCGCACATGGTTGGCAGCCCCCTCGTCAGCCAGATGGGCGACGGCGGGCAGGGCCTCATGCACCGCGAACCGGCTCGGGTCGGGAAACAGGGCGTCCAGTGCCCGTTTGGTCTGCTGGTGCTCCAGCGAGCGGTGCAGGTTGGTGTGCAGATTGGCGGGCGTGAAATGGACCCGGCCGTCGGCGGCGTCGGCGCTGGGCGTCACGGTGGCGGCATTGGTGGCCCACATCGGCGAGGCGGAACAGGCGGCGACGGCAAACGACGGCGCGGTCTTCCACGCCGCCTCCAGCACGGAGGCGCCGCTGCCGCTGAAGCCGAGGCTGCGCAGGAAGGCGATGTCGGGCCGCTCGTGCGGCGGCAGCACATATTGCGGCAGGCCCAGATCGGCCAGGGTCTTCATCTTGTCGAGCCCCTGGAGTACCGCCGCGCGCGGGTTCGAGGCCTCGCCCTTGTTCAGGCTGGAGGCGGATTGCTGGGGCTCAGGCCCGCATAGGAATGGGTCGGGCCAATCAGGCCGTCGGCATTGGCTTCGACGGCGGAGGTCATCCCCGCAGGCCCTTGATCTCGCCCGCGATATTCTTCACCGCCCCGGCCT
>JAUCCG010000022.1:0-30330 GCA_034676465.1 Brevundimonas sp.
CACCGGACCGCCCGGATCGGCGTCCCCCGTCCTGCGGTTCCTGATCGCGCGGATGGCCTGTTTGGCTTCCAGCTGGGCCGCCGTCAGATGGGTGCCCCGCCGGCTGCCGCGCCAGGCCGTCCAGACCTCGCCGGTCGCGATGGTCCAGGTCTCCGCGGCCGCGTCCCGGATCAACTCCGTCGCCCGGGTCGCCGTATCCCCGGCTCGGGCCCGGGCCGTGGCTTCCTGAAGCTCGGTGTCGGCCGCCTCCGATCCGTCGAAGTCGCGGTCGAGGCTGCGCATCGCGTCGCGCGCCCGGTCCGCGTCGCGCTCGATCCGTCCGGCCGCCGAATGGAAGGCACCGATCAGGGCTTCTCCCAGGATCGTCTGATAGTCCTCCAGGGCTGTGTCAGAGATCACGTCCACAAGCTCGGTCATGAGCGCGCGCCCGAGCTGGATCAGGGCTTCCTCTGTGGGATGCGGTCGCTGGTCGCCGAGCGTGGCGGTCAGGTCGTCGAAGGCGGAGTTTGATTTGGCGAAGAAGGGTGAGGGAAAGGCTTGCATCGGGAACATCCTGTAAGAGATGTCGAAGCGCCCCATGCGCAACCACCCCGGTTTTGGCCACATCGGGGTCCCCGGCAGTCACCGGAGCGGATAGCCCCTTGGCTGTCCGTGAAGGGGAACGGCGCAGCCGTTGACTTCCGGGGTGATGTGACAAAATCGGAGGGCGTTGTGTGGGGGCAAGTCCTCGCCCGCCTTCGGGCGAGGACACCTTTCGGCGCCGTCGCGCCGATACGGACGATCGGACATCGATCTTCGCCGGCCTCGTCGGCGGCGAGCCGCCGGCGCCGCACGCCTGGGCGTCCATCGATGCCGACACCGGCAGGACCTCAAGCCCCTCGACCGCCGGTCCTGGAACCTTCGACCCAAGCCGAAGACAAAACGGCGACCTCATCGAGGCCGCCGTCGAAACAGTCACTGATTTCTTCACCGCGAAACCGGCCAGAAACCCGCGCCTCAATGCAGCCCCGCGAGCGCCTCCAGGCTCTCAGGCGACTGCCGCACAGGGCGATAGGCGACAGCCGCGTGCGGCCCGCAGAAGGCGCCGCGCGCGACCGGGCGTCCACACAGGCTGAAGCCCTCAGCCCCGGGGTCGCCATAAGGCCAGCGGCATTCGCAGCGCCGCACGGACAGCAGGGTCGTCCGCCCCTGGTCGGGGACGGGTTCCGGCCCCGCAATGGCCTCACCCACGATCGTGGGCGGCGGGCGGCGGTCCCTGGGCGGCGACACGACGACGACAGACGGACCCCGGGGTCGCGGGCGACCCGCGGACAGGCCCATCCTGTGAACCTTGCCGAGGACGGCGCTGCGGGTGAGACCCTCACCAAGATCACGCGCGATCTGCGCAGCGCTGCGGCCTTCAAGCCAGAGGGTCCTCAGACGCTCAATACGGTCTTCGGTCCAGGCGGAGGCGGTCATGGCGAAACTCCGGTGCCAGCGAGCCCCAACGGCTCGCCCGCGCCCGCCCTCGCCTTCTTCTCCCCTCGCCTTCCCCTCCCGCCCCCACACAGGAAAACGGCCCGGCGCTCGCGCGCCGGGCCGTTCCGTCTCTCTCGCCGTCGGATCAGAACGGGATGTCGTCGTTCAGATCATAGCCGCTCGCCGGCTCCTGCACCTGTCTGTCGGCGGGACCGTCATCCGTAGAAGGCCGGGCACGCCGGTTCTTCAGCCGGATATCGCCGACGATCAGGCGCAGGTCGTAGTGTTCGACCCCGTCCTTGCCGGTCCAGGTGTCATTCTCGACATGGCCCTGGATGACGACGCGGCTGCCTTTGCGGGCGAAGGCCTCGATGTATTTCTCGGCCGTCGCCTCGTTGAAGCAGATGCAGTTGAAGCCGGTGGTGCGCTCGCCGGGCGTGCCGTCGGCCTTGCGGAAGCGGGTGGTCTCCAGCACGCGAAAACTCGCGCGCTTCTTGCCCGAGCCCTGGGCCGACAGGATGGACGGGTCGGCGGCCAGATAGCCTTCGAGAGTGAGGGTTTGCATGATCAGTCTCCTTGGAAATGAAGGTCGCAGGAAATGAAGGGTCGCGAGGTCAGGCGGCGACGCGGCCGTCTTCGGACGCCCCGAGCCCCGCGGCGTCGCGGTCCTCGGCCCAGTCGAGGACGGTCAGCCGGTTCCCCACCAGTTCCTTGGCGGTGCGTTCGGTCCCGTCCTTGGCCGCATAGGCCGTGTCGATGAAGGCGCCGACGACGACGGCTTCGCAGCCCTGGGCCAGACCGCGGGCGATGACCTTCTCGTTCAGGCCCTTCGACCAGCTCACGCAATTGACCCCGACGAGCCGGTCCTTGCCGGCGGCGTCAACGCCGCGTTTCTCAGCAGCCGGAACACCGCCTCGGCGAAGTCCGGGCTGATCTGGGGGTCGGCCGCCAATGGGCCGGTGAACACCATGGTCTGCATGTCAGTCTCCTGTTGATCCGAAGCGCCGGGGGAGCCGATCTCCCCGATCCCGCTTCACCCTCATCCTCCCTTCCTCCCGTCCCCTCCTGACCGGACGAGGCCTTCGCCTCGTCCGGCCGATCTCAGGCCGCCGCGCCGTCGAGGACCGACTGCACCGGGTGACGACGCAACACGGCTTCCAGGATCCGGGGCCGGTCGACCGGGATGAAGACCCTGGGCGTGAAGGCGATGATCTCCACGAAGCACCCGAGCGCGACCAGGGCGTCGCGATCGGTCCGGCCCCCGACCACCTCGATCCGCCAGCGATCCATCACCCGCGCCCGTTTCAGCCACAGACCGCCGTCCAGGCAGAGCTGGACGCTGCGGTCGAGGAGGCTGGCGGCGGTCCTGGCGCCGTCGGCCCAGGCGTCGCCGATGTCGCCCAGGCCCAGGCTCGCCTTGAGGGCCCGAGCCTGGGTCTCGTCCAGGACCCGACCCAGCCAGCGTCGGCCGTCGGGTGCCCGAACCCGACGCACCGAACACCCGCGCGCCGGTAACCGGCCCCAGATCGGCAGCAGCAGGCCGGTCGCCAGCGTGAGCTCACGCCTCAGCCAGGGATCGGTTCCCGCGACCTCCTCATCCCAGACCCGGCGCCAGTCGCCGATCGCCGCCGGCTTCCAGGCGGAATTCCCCGAACGTCTTCTCCGACAGGGTCTGGCGTCCATCCGGCCGGATTAGACGGACGGCAGCGACGAGCCGGTCCTCGTCCGTGGCGGTGGTCAGGCCCAGCTCGGCGATCGCCGCCCGGCCGGACTTTGCGTTCACGACGAGCTGATGGGCGATGTCGGCGACCCGGGCCAGCGCGTCGTCCGGATTGAGGATGTCCCGACGGACCCTCAGCGAGAAGGTCACCAGGGCGGTTTCGGCGCCCGTTGAGACGTCGGTCCGTATGGTTTCCTGGCCCAGAACCTCCAGTTCCCCGGCCTCGATATCCTCAAGGCCCCGGTCCAGATCACCCGACGCGGCCGCGCGCTCGATGATGCCGGAGAGAATCCGGTCAAAATCCTCGAACAGGGCGTTCTGGTCGGCGATCCGCAGCGCCAGCAGCCGGTTCAGGAAGGTGTGGATCGGCGGCAGGTCGTCGGAGGGTTTGAGACCGCCGTCGGCGTCGAGCAGTTTGAGACCTGTCTTGTTCATGAAGGTCTCGAGCGTCATCGAGGCGAGTTCACCGAAGGCCATGGCGCCGTAGAAGACCAGAAGGGCCCTGCGCGCCCAGGGGCTCTCCAGATCGTCCTCGGCCCGGAACAGACCCGCGCCGGCCGTCCGGCGCTCGCCGCGCGTCAGGGCGCCGAGCGTGTCCAGCCGCCGCGCTATGGTCGAGGTGAAGCGCTTCTCGCCCTGGATGTCGGTCGTGACCGGACGGAACAGCGGGGCCGAGGCCTGGTGGGTGCGGTGGCTGCGGCCCAGGCCCTGGATGGCGGCGTCCGCGCGCCACCCCGGCTCGACCAGATAATGGACCCGGCGTTGCCGGTTCGCCGCCGACAGGTCCGAATGATAGCTGCGTCCGGTGCCTCCGGCGTCGGAGAAGATCAGCACCCGCTTGCGACCGCTCATGAAGGCATCGGTCTCGGCGCGGGCCGCCGCGGCGCCGCGCCGTTCGACGATGCGCCGTCCATCACGCACCACCACCCGCCGCGACCGGCCCGTGATCTCGGCGACAGCGTCCGTGCCGAAGGCTTCCAGCAGGGCGTCGAGCACGCCCGGTACGGCGGGCAGGCACGCCATCCGTTCGATCAGGGCCTGGCGACGCACCAGCGCCTCCTGACTGACGGCCGGGCGACCGTCGTCCATGACCGGGACCATGGTCACATTGCCGTCCCCGTCCTCGATCGCCTCCATCAGATGGACGGGGAAGGCCTCGCGCAGATAGTCGAGAACGTATTCGCGCGGGGTCAGGTCGATGGAGAGGTTGTTCCACTCCTCCGGCGGGATGGAAGAGAGCCTTCTCTCCATGACCGCCTCATTGGTCGAGACGATCTGGACCACGGCCGAGCGATCCTGGACCAGATCCTCCCGGATCGATCCGATCAGGCTCGGCGTCTTCAGGCCGGCGAGAAGATGACCGAAGAAGCGCAGTTTGGCGCTCTCAAAGGCCGAATATACGGCGGACGCCGCCTGGCCACTCTTCGGCTTGCCGTCCTCGTCGTTCAGGCCCGTGGCCTTCAGGGCCTCGGCGAGATTGGCGTGGATCAGCTGGAAGGCGTCGGCCCAGGCGTCCCAGATCGCGATGTCGTCCGAGGTCAGGGGATGGACGAGCGGTTCATATTCGACCCCCTCGAACGACAGACTGCGCGCCACATAGAGCCCAAGCGCCTTGAGCTCGCGCGCCACCAGCTCCATCGCCGCCACGCCGCCCCGATCCATGGCCTCCAGAAAATCCGCCCGGGTCATGAAGGGCGCCTCCGGTCCGCCCCACAGGCCGAGGCGCGCGGCATAGGCCAGGTTCTCGGCCGTGGTGGCGCCGGTCGCCGAGACATAGAGGACCCGCGCGTCGGGCAACCGGTTCTGCAGCGCCAGGCCGGCCATGCCCTGAAGCGACGCCTTCTTCGCACCCCGCGCGCCCTTGCCGCCGCCGGCCGCGTTGGCCATCGCATGGGCCTCGTCGAAGGCGATGACGCCGTCGTATTCCGCGCCGAGCCAGGTGATGATCTGGTCGAGGCGGGATTGACGGTCACCCCGGGCCGGCTGGCGCAGCGTCGCATAGGTCGTGAACAGGACACCCCGGTCGAGCCGGATGGCATCCCCCTGTTTCCAGCTCGACAGCGGCACGATGTCGTAGGTGCCCCCGCCGATCGCGGCCCAGTCGCGCCGCGCGTCCTCGAGCAAGGCGTCGTTTCGGGACAGCCACAGCGCCCGGACCCGTCCCTGGCTCATGTTGTCGGCGATGACGGCGGCTATCTGGCGGCCCTTGCCGCAACCCGTGCCGTCGCCGAGAAAGAACCCGCGTCGCAGCTGGACGGCCTCCTCCTGCTCCTCGGAGACCAGCACCATCTGGTGCGGCGCCTGATCCGGCCGCCACCATCCGGGCAGGTGCGCGGCGTGCGCCTCCCCGGCATGGATCACCATCTCGGTCTGGGCGTCCGAGATCCGCCCCTCATCGCGGATGGCCGGCGGCAGGACCGGCCGATAGGTCGGTGGCGGCAGGGCCACTGACGCCATGGGTCCGGACTCGACCAGGGGCGACGGATGCGGGGACGCGGCGCGGCCAGGACGACGCGCCCCAGGGCATGGGCCTGGTAGAGCCACATCGCGCCCCTCCCCGGTCCAGGCCTGCACTTCATAGGCCAGGGGCACCGCACCCGCGAGGAAGGCCAGGCGGCCCGAAGGCAGGGCCAGGCCTCGCGCGCGCGGTCCCAGCAGGGCGTCGGTCGTCACGGGCAGGCGCGTCCGCGGCCTGGCGCCGACCCGTGGCGCAAGCGCCCCAACCTTCCGCGCCGCGTCCTGCAGATCGTCGGAGGTCTGGACAGGCGCGGCCTCCGCGGCGCCTCGGCCCGATCGATCACCAGCAGACCCGTCTCCACGGCGGTCCCGTGTTTGGCGAAGGCATGGGGTGGAAAGGCGTTCCGCCCCACGACACGTCGCGCCCCACCGAAGCGTCGAAGCAGGCTGGCGTCCTCCAGGGCGGTCAGCGGGACGATCGCGGCCAACCGGCCATGGTCGGCCAGGGCCTTGAAGGCCGCTGACAGATGGTCGCCGAGATCCGAGAACGGCGGATTGCACAGCACCACGTCGAACCCGCCCGCGTCCGCGCACAGGTCATGGATATGGCGTCCGTCATGACGGGTCCGATCGGCGTGGGGGAACACACCGTTCGAGCAGAGCGGCGCGCCCCGGTGCGACTTCATTCAGGCTCAGCGTTCCGCCGCAGGCCCCGGCCGACCGCGGCCAGCAGATTCGTGCCGGCCGATGGCTCCAGGACGCGGTCTCCGGGGCGCACCCGGGCGGCCAGGACCGCAAGCGCGGCCAGGTGGGGCGGGGTGGAGGACTTGGTCCAGCGCGACCTGCACCTCACTGCGCCGGGTCTGGGTCAGCCCCAGGGCCGAGACAGCCGCCAGAAGAGCGGTGATCTCCGCCGGTGCATCTTCCAGACGACTGACCTGGGGCGCCAGACGCCGGATCTGCAGGACCGTCGCCGCCTCGATCGCGTCATAGGCGTCGCGCCAGGCCCAGGCCCCCTCGGCGTCGGACGCGCCGAAGGCGGTGGTCATGACGGCGGCGACCAGCCGGCGGTCGAGCGGACGCGATCGCGCCAGATGGGTCGCCAGCGCCCGGGCGGCGGCAAGGATGTTGGCGGACGTTATCTCCGCCGGGGTCGGCGAACAGCGACAGGGTCGAGGACATGGGATCAGCTCCGGTGGCCTGGAGCGGAGGGCGCCTCCCTCTCGGTCCTGCAGGCTCGTCCTCGCCCGCCCTTCCCTCGCCTTTCCCCCGGACCAGCATCCGGACACGACAACGCCGCCCCGGCGCGAACCGGGGCGGCGTGCTCAAGGCGGATCGTCGTCAGGCGGCGGCGGGCCCCAGGGCGGCCTCGCCGGCCGGGGTGACGGTGAATGCCCCGATCCCGTCGTCGTCGTGGGTGGACACGTCAGCACCAACGTCCTCGTCGGTCGTCACCGGTCCCTCGTCCGGCAGCGGACCCCGCCCAGGAGAGGCCGGCCGGCGCCCAGCTCCGGGACGCCGCCTGTTCGGCGACCCAGTCGACCAGTTCAGTCTTCTTCAAGGATCGCGCCCGCTCGTCTTCCGCGCCCATGCTCTCCAGCATGCCCAGCAGCAGTCCCCTGGAATGGGCCTGCAGGAAGGGCGCGTCCGGCGTCCAGTGGAGCGTGATGTCCGCCGCGCACAGGGCGGCCAGCTCGGCCGCCTCCGTTCGGGCGCTGCGCCGGATCAGGGTGGTGCGGGTTTCGCGGACATCGAGACTGATCGCGGTCAGTTCAGCCAGCAGCCCCATCTTCTCCCCGTGCGGCAGGGCATGGACCCAGGCGATGACCGTCTCACCCGACGCCTGCCAGGCAGCCCGACGGTCGTCGAGCCGCTGGCGCACCTCGCCGTCCAGGGTCTCGATCAACCCGTCGGTCCACCGGATCAAAGGCCGTGGCGACAATGGTGAGCGCCGAGATCGGACCGCGCCACATGGGTGCGCAGAACCAGGACGGTAAACAGGCGCGCGATCAGGGCCGTCAGCGCCGCGCCCGGATCGTCGGCCAGGGCGCGGATCAGTCCGCGTGTGGCCACGTCGGTGCGCACGCCATGCAGGGCGTGGTTGACGCCGTCGGTGTCAGGCTCGGGCGCCGGTGCCCCTCCGGAGCGACATAGACCGGCGGAGCCGACGCCCGGTCCGCCGGATCACTGTCGAACGATCCGGCGTCCTCGATTTCAGGCTCTTCGGGCGTGTAGCAGCGCACATCGACGCCCGTGCCGGCGGCGGGCCACATGACCATGGTCGTCACCACCCGGCCGCCGCTCCCCGTCTGGTCGGCCTGCACCCGGGCGCGGATCATGGCGACGATCGCGGCGTCAACGGCCTCGGGATCACAGGCCTCGGCGAGGGCCTGCCGGACCGCGTCCGCCCGCGCGTTGAACGCCTCGCGTTCGGCGCGGTAGCGCGCATGTCGTCGGCCGGGAGCTGACCGCCGTAGACATAGCCCAGCGCCTCAAGGTCGTCCGGGAGGTCCGGTTCGGGTCCGGCGGTGACATGCACGGCGATTCCTTCGGCCTCGAACACGGCGGCGATGGCGCGCGCGCGACGCATCCACAGGTCCGTCAGGATCTCCGGATCGAGCAGGACAGGTGCCAGCTCCCCGAACAGATCGGCCTCGGTGCGCCCGCCCGCCCCGCCATAGCTGTCCGCGTCGACGAGAGCGCAGCGTCGATCCCGGCTGGTGACCCGCCCCTCGTCGAGCCGTTCCGTGATGCGCCAGTCCTGGAACCCGTGCCCGTCAAGCGCCGCCTCGGCGAGTTCGGCCTGTTCGGCCTTGTCGGGCAGCCGGGCCAACAGCCTGGCCTGTTTGAGGGTCATCCGCCCGGCCTTCAGGGCCACCAGGGCCGCCGCAGGCAGTCCGGCCAGGGCGGCCAGCCGCTTGATGTCGATCTCGGCGTAGCCGAGGGCCCGGGCGATCACAGGCACGGTCAGCTTCGATTTCAGCATCCGGCCGATGGCGGCGATGATGTCGGCGACATGGACGGGCACGGCGGTGTTGGTGAGCAGGACGGCGGCCGCCTGACGGGCCGGATCGGTCTCAACATAGACCGCCACGGGATAGTCCGCGTCGATCTCGCCGGCGTCCAGCAACAGACCCAGGGCGAGGCGGCGGCGGCGTCCGTCCAGCGCCATCCAGGGCTGTTCCTTCCTGCCCCGCCCGGGCCGGACGGTGAGGCGGTGCAGCTGGCCGGCGGCCTTCAATGTGGCGGCCAGGGTCGGGATGTCCTCATCCGGGCGGCTCGTTGAACCGCAGAATTCTCGCGAGCGATCCCGATGTCGCCGAGGCGGACGGTGCGCTCGTCGCGCTCGACGGTCACGGCCGGGACGGGGTGGGAAACAAGGTCGGTCATGAGGGCTCTCCCGCCGGGCCACGGGGCCCATCCCCGCCGCTCCGGCGCCCCGTCAGCGCCCTCGCTCCTCCCCTTTGGGCGCGTCCGCCGCCACATCGTTCCAGTCCCCGAACGAAGGGTCCGGCAGCCGGATGCGAACCTCCAGACCGACGGTCGTCAGGCGTCGCCGGAGGCGTTCCGCCGCGCGCTCGCCCGCGGCTCCCCGGTCGGCGGCGATCAGCAGCCGGCGCACCGGCGGCGGTGGCGTCCAGGCGGCGAGATTGTTGGCCGCCATCAGCGCCCAGCCCGGAAGCTGGAACCGATCCATGGCGGACAGGGTCGTCACCACCCCCCTCCCCGACCAGCATCTCCGGAGCGCCCGGAGCCAGACGGACAGCGGCGCCGGGCGGGACCCGGCCCACCGTCTTGCGTGTCAGGCGAAGACCCGCAGCGCGACGCCCGTTCGGGTCCAGATAGGTCAGTTCAACCCCGGTCAACCGGTCCTCCGTGTCGCTGATCCGCGCGACAAGGGCCGGACGGCCTCGCCCGCACGGTTGGTAGACCGCGATCGGCACCCGGGGGGATGGAATCCTAGGTTCAAGGCGACGTCGACACCCCGATGACGCAGATAGCGGTCCGCCACGTCGCCGGAGCGGATAGAGCGACAGCCGGCCCAGAGTTCAGCGGCGACCCGAAGGCGAATGTGCGGATCGGCCCTGGGGGCCCACAGACCCGGTCGTGCCCCGCCGATCAGTCGGCCGGTGTGATCGATCAGGCCCGCGTCGCGCAGATGATCGCGGACGATCCGCCAGTCGGCGCTGCCGAACCCGTGAATGACGACCCGGTCATCGGTCAGCAGAAGCGAGACCGAACGATCCCGGGCGCTGTGGCCAGGCGCGGGGATATTGGCCCGCCGCCCCTCGGAATAGAGTTCGCCGCCCAGGGCGGCGACGATGCGGTGCAGGGTCATGACAGCCTCAGATCAGGCCGAGGGCCTTGAAACTGGCCGTCCCTTCCCGGCCGACGACGAGATGGTCGTGGACCTGAAGATTGAAGACCCGCGCCGCCTCGATGACCTGGCGCGTCATCTGGATATCGGCCTGCGACGGCGTCGGATCGCCGGAGGGATGGTTATGCACCAGGATCAGGGCGGAGGCCGAAAGCTCAAGGGCGCGACGGATCACCTCGCGGGGATAGACCGGGGCGTGGTCCACGGTGCCGTGAGCGACCAGTTCGTCCCGGAGCAGGTTGTTGCGCCGGTCCAGAAACAGGGTCCTGAACTGTTCGCGGGGCTCATGCGCAAGCGCCGTACGGACATAGGCCACGAGCGCTGTCCAGGAGGTGATCACGGGGCGGCGGCAGGTTTCTTCGCGCGCCAGGCGGACCGCCAGCTCGCGCAACAGCTTTAGATCGGACAGGGCGACCGGGTCGAAGTCCGGGCGCGCGCGCCAGTTCGCCGGGCTCGGCGGCGACGACGGCGCCCAGTCCCGCAAACCGCTCCAGCAGGGCTCCGGCGAGCCGATGCGTGTTCCGGCCGGCACTGCCGTTGGGACCCTCAACCGCCCGCCTCAACATCAGGTCCAACAGGGCCTGATCATCCAGCGCCGCGTGAACCAGGGTCAGTGGTGCAGGCGGACGGGTGTGGGGGTCCGGGCCCCAGGCTTGGATCGGGTTCGGTCTCATGGCGGTCTCTCCTTCTCCGCTCCACCACGGAGCACCCGCCGTCCGGCCTTCCTTTCTCTCCCTGGCCGGACCTGGATCAGGCGAAGGGCCGTCCCTCCGGGACCCTGAGCTCCGGGCCACGTTCCCGGCGGCCGCCCGACGCGACGCCGATACCGGTGGGTGAGCCCCCGGGAGCGCCCCGCTGGCTGTGCGAAATCCAACCCGAACGGGGCGACGCAAGGCCTCGGGTATCGCGGCAAGTCCAGGGCGGGTCTGAGGAGACGTCTCTAGATGATGAAGCGATCCCAGGACCCGTAATGCTCCTGGCTACGACGTCCACGCGGCAGGCTGAGCCCCGCGACGACCAGGGCCACGAGCGTATCGGACAGACCACCGGCGACCGTTCCGCCCCCCAGGACCCAGGGCGTGACGACCAGCCCGGCCGCGAGCACGAGATTGAGGAAACGGAGGGGGCGCGCCACCTCGGCCATGGCGATCACCGACACGGTGATGATCAGGGCTCCGATCAGATGGTCCGCGTCAGCCAGGGGTGGGGCCGCGCCGAAGACCAGTCGTGAGAACATCAACCAGACCCCAAGTCCGGCGCAAGCCACCAGGGTCCATGGCGCGTTGACGCCGCGCAGCGCCGAGGCGGCGGCGGCCGGGAGGCTGTGCGCGAAGCCGGGGCGGCGATCGATCGTCCCTCCGGGCAGGGCGTCGCCGCGGAAGAAGGCGCGCCAGAAGGGCCGTCCCCGGCGGGTGTTCAGCACCATGAACTGTCCCATGGCCACCAGTTCGTCGAGCGAATAGGGAATCATGACCAGCATGGCGACGCCCGCCGCGATGCACAGGGTGCAATATGTCCCGATGACAATCGGCTGGGCGATGATGAAATAGATGCTGACCACGCCGAGCGGCACCACGACGATGCCGAACAACAGCACCATCCAGGGCATGGTGCGCCAGCGCGCCCGGCCGCCCATGGCCCCCATCAGGACCTCGATCATATAGGTGATGGTCCCGACCCCGCCGTCGGCCACCGGCCAGGCCTTGGACATGTCGGAGGTGATGATGTGCTCGGTTCCGTTGAGCGGTCCGGGAACATTGAAGAACGGCTCCCAGACCGCGTCGATGTGGCCCAGCTGATAGGCGGTGAGGATCCGTGACAGCACGAGACCGATCAGGCCAAGAGCGATGATCGGCACGCGCTGGAGGTAGGTCGAGGGACAGTAGCTCCAGCCCGGCGGGGTGTCGGTCTCGTCCATCATCCCTTCCATGCTCATCCCAGGCATCATCGGGATCAGGATGGTCAGGGCCACCACCAGGGCGCCGACCAGCATATCGTTGCTGTATATGGCCGCGCTCGGCGTCCAGAACAGGATGGAGGCGCCGAGCAGCCAGATACCGATCACGGCATTGGCCCATTGGGCCCAGCCGCCCCTGGGCGACATGGACAATCCGGCGAAGACCATGATCAGCACGCCGCAGATCACGTCGTTCCAGCCGCTCAGGGCATTGCGAAGGGCGGGTGCCCACAGGTTCCGGTCCTCGGTGACCGCCAGGACGGCGGTCGAGAATTCGGTCTGGGTGAAGACGCCGAAGATCAAGGGAACCGTCGCCAGCCACAGGCCCAGCCCCATGGTCAGCCAATGCACCCACAGCATGTCGAAATGCATACCGCGCATGGAACGGGCGTGGTCGGCGAGCATCCGGCTGTGTTCCGCCGGCTTCATGGCGTGGGCCCGCGACGCCGCCGCCTCGACCTTGTCATCGGCGACCCGGGCCGCGTTGAGCCGGTTGGCCTGGTACCAGGCGAATGGGTCGGCCTTCAGCCCGGCGACGATGGCCGGCAGGCTCTTGCGAAGGGTGTGTTTCGGAGACCAGCCCAGATGGGTTCGCGCTGCGGTCAGGTCGAGCTCATAGTGGTCTCCGGAGATGTCGACCATCCAGGGCCGGATGAAACCGTCCTCATCGAAGACTGCTGTTTCAGCCCAGGCCCCCGCCTTGGCGGCGGCCTTGGGAATGGAGAGGGTCTCCCATGCCTCGTCATGGATCAGCCGACCCAGATCGCGCTGGATTTCGTCATAGGTCATGACATCGGTCTCGCCGAGCAGGACCGGGAAGACCTCTGGAAGATCCTCGCGTCGATCGATCACCCGAGCGATGGCGGTCATCAGATCATCGAGGTGCAGGGAGGGCTGGCCGGTAGCCAGATTGCCCGGATAGACCCGCGCGCTGGCCCGTTTCTCGTAGATGCGGGCGATTTGCTGGGCCAGGAAGGCAGAGTGACCGCCGTCGTCATAGATCCCGGCCGGCCGCAGGAAGACGGCGGAAATTTTGCCGCGTTTTTCGCGGATCAAGGCCTCGGTGAGAACCTTGGATTCGCGATAGGGCAAACTTGCGTCGAGAGGCGCGGTTTCGTCGATCGGCCGGCCTGGCTCCGTCGGCTGGTGCACCAGCATGGTGCTGGAGAAGACGAACTGCTCGACGTCGAAGGCCTGGAGAGCGTCCAGGAGGCGGCCGGTTCCGCGCACTGTCACCGCCTCGTAGCGCGGATCGGGTTTGCCACTGAGATCGAAGAAGGCCGCCAGATGGATGACGGAAGCGATCTTACGACCGTATCCCGTCCGCACCCGGTCGAACGCCGCCTCAACGCTCGCGTCATCCGCCAGGTCGATGCAGACGCATTCGGCGTCAGCGGGCGGATGGGGCGGCAGGTCGCGGTCGAAACCGATCACCCGGAACCGTTTGGCCAGACGTTTGACCAGGGCCGAGCCGATGAACCCGCTGGAGCCGGTGACGATGACGACCGGCCGCTCGCTGGCCGGCGTCGCCATCAGCCGCGCCCTCGCAGATATTTGATCAGGGCCGCGATCGCCAGCACCAGACCAACAATCACCAGGAGGCTGACCAGCCCCATGCCGCCCATCATCCAGCCCATTCCATTTCCATCCATCATCGCTCTTCTTCCTCGTTCAGGCCCGTCCTGCGACGGACGTCCCGCCCGGCCCAGGCGTCCGACTACTGCGCGCGCAGGGCGGTGACCTCATTGACCCCGTCATGCACCGAGACGTCGAAGGCGACCCGGTCTCCAACCTTGGCGTTCGCCAGCACAGCGGCCGGCGCCGTGAAGGTCATGGCCATGGCCGGCCAGCCCACACCCGGGATCGCGCCATGGTCGATGGTGACCGTGCCGGCCGAGGCATCGACAGCCGTGATCGTGCCTGTGCCGGCACCGGTCATGGCGGCCTGCCCTCCCGCCATCGGCATGCCGGACATACCCGACGCCATCGGCATATCGGAGCTGGTCGACGCCATGGGCATTTCAGAAGCGGGCGCCATCTCGGCAGGCGGCGCGGTCTCGGATTGACCGCAGGCGCTCAAGCCGAGGGCGGCGGCGGCCGACAGGATCAGGGCGTGATTTATGGTGATTCTCCTTGGGTTGATGTGTTCGAACGAGACCTGCGGCGTCTCAGCAGCAGATAGCCTGCGGGAATAACGAGCATGGACAGCAATGGTGCCGTCAGCATGCCGCCGATGACCGGGGCGGCGATGCGGCTCATCACCTCCGAACCGGCGCCGTGGCCGATCAGGATCGGGAACAGACCGGCCAGGATCACCGCCACGGTCATGGCCTTGGGTCGGACCCGCAGCAGCGCACCGTCACGGACGGCGTTCTCGACCTCAACGGGCCCCGGATTGGGGCCCCGGTCGTTGAGCGCGGTCTTCAGATAGATCAGCATCACCACCCCGAACTCGGCCGACAGCCCGGCCAGGGCGATGAAGCCGACCCCGGTGGCGACCGACTGGTGGTAGCCCAGCAGATACAGCAGCCAGACACCGCCGGTCAGGGCGAACGGCAGGGTGGCCATGATCAGGGCCGCCTCGTCGAACCGCCCGAAGGTCAGATACAGCAGCACGAAGATGATCAGCAGGGTGGCCGGCACCACGATCTTCAGCCGCTCGGCCGCCCGGGTCAGATATTCGAACTGCCCGGAGTAGGCGATGCTCACGCCCGGGGTCAGCGTCACCTTGTTCGCCACCGCCGTCTGCAGATCGCCGACCACCGAGGCCAGGTCGCGGCCGCGGACATCGATATAGACCCAGGTGGTGGGTCGACCGTTCTCCGACTTCAGCATCGGCGGACCGTCCGTGACCTGAAGGTCAGCGACCGTGCCCAGGGTGATCTGCTGGCCCGAGGGCGTCAGCACCGGCAGGGCGCGAAGTTCGGACAGGCTGTCGCGGATCTCGCGCGGATAGCGGACGCTGATCGGATAGCGGGCCAGCCCCTCGACCGTCTGGCCGATGGTCTCGCCTCCGACGGCCCCGGCGACGATGCTTTGAACGTCCGCGATATTGAGGCCATAGCGGCCGGCCGCCTGTCGATCGATGTCGATGTCGATATAGCGCCCGCCGGTCAGCCGTTCGGCCAGGGCCGAACTGACGCCCGGCACGGTCTTGGCCACCGCCTCGACCTCGGCGGCGATGCGGTCGAGGGCCTGAAGATCAGCGCCCGACACCTTGACCCCGACCGGACTCTTGATCCCGGTGGCCAGCATGTCGATGCGGTTGCGGATCGGCGGCACCCAGATGTTGGCCAGGCCGGGGACGCGCACGGCCTGATCCAGTGCCTCGACCAGCTTCTCCGGCGTCATTCCGGGTCGCCACTGGTCACGCGGCTTGAAGCGGATCGTGGTCTCGAACATCACCAGCGGGGCCGGATCGGTCGCCGTATCGGCCCGCCCGGCCTTGCCGAACACGGTCTCCACCTCCGGCACGGTGCGGATCATCCGGTCGGTCTGTTGCAGCAGTTCGGAGGCCTTCGCCGCTGACAGTCCCGGAAGGGCGGTCGGCATGTAGAGCAGATCGCCCTCGTCCATCGGCGGCATGAACTCGCCGCCCAGTTGGCTGATCGGCCAGGCCGAGGTGGCGAACACCGCAAGCGCGATCAACAGGGTTGCCCGGGGACGGTGCAGCACCCAGTCGAGCGGTCGCCGGTAGATGTGGGTCAGCCAGCGGTTGATCGGATTGCTCTGCTCGGCCGGAATCCGCCCGCGGATCAGATAGCCCATCAGCACCGGCACGAGGGTGATCGACAGGATCGCCGCCGCCGCCATGGCATAGCTCTTGGTGAAGGCCAGGGGCGCGAACAGCCGGCCTTCCTGGGCCTGCAGGGTGAAGACCGGAATGAACGACAGGGTGATGATCACCAGACTGAGGAACAGGGCCGGCCCCACCTCGGCCGCCGCCTCGGTAATGACCCGCCAGCGGGCCTCGCCGGCCAGCCGTTCATCGGGATGATCGTGTTCCCATCGCTCGATATGTTTGTGGGCGTTCTCGATCATGACCACGGCCGCATCGACCATGGCCCCGACGGCAATGGCGATGCCGCCCAGCGACATGATGTTGGCGTTGACGCCTTGCAGATGCATCAGGATGAAGGCCGCCAGCACCCCCAGCGGCAGGGTGATAATGGCGACCAGGGCCGAGCGCGCGTGCCAAAGGAACAGGCCGCAAACCAGGGCGACGACGAAGAACTCCTCGAGCAGCTTGGTGCTGAGGTTTTCGATCGCGCGATCGATCAGCTGCGAACGGTCGTAGACCGTCACCACCTCGACCCCGGCTGGAAGGCCGGCCTTGAGGGTTTCCAGCCGCTCGCGCACCGCGGTGATCGTTTCCCGCGCATTTCCGCCCGAGCGCAGGATCACCACGCCGCCGGCCACCTCGCCCTCGCCGTTCAGCTCGGCGATGCCGCGTCGCATCTCCGGTCCGATCTGGACCGTGGCCACATCGCCCAGCTGAACCGGCACCCCGCCGGCAGCCGTGCGGATCGGCACCGCGCGGAAGTCATCGAGCGTGGTCAGATAGCCGTTGGCGCGAACGATATATTCGGTCTCGGCCAGCTCCAGAACCGAGCCGCCGGCCTCGCCATTGCCCTGCTGAATCGCCGCGACGACCTGCTGGTGCGTTACGCCAAACGCGGCCAGTTTGGTGGGGTCGAGTACCACCTGGTACTGGCGCACCATGCCGCCGATACTGGCGACCTCGGCCACGCCGGGAACCGTCTTGAGCTCATAGCGAAGGAACCAGTCCTGCAGGCTGCGCAACTGCGACAGGTCATGCTGGCCCGTGCGGTCGACCAGGGCGTACTCGTAGACCCAGCCGACACCCGTGGCGTCCGGACCGAGCGCGGGTCGAGCGCTGTCGGGCAGGCGCGCCTGGACCTGGCTGAGATATTCCAGCACCCGGGAGCGGGCCCAGTAGAGGTCGGTGCCGTCCTCGAACAGCACATAGACATAGCTGTCGCCGAAGAAGGAATAGCCCCGCACCGTGCGCGCTCCGGGCACCGACAGCATGGTGGTCGCCAGCGGATAGGTGACCTGATTTTCGACGATCTGGGGCGCCTGACCGGGATAGGAGGTGCGGATGATCACCTGCACGTCGGACAGGTCCGGCAGGGCGTCCACCGGCGTGTTGCGCACGGCCCAGAGGCCGGCGGCAACCAGGGCAAAGGCGGCCAGCAGGACGAGGAAGCGCGCCTTGACCGAGGCGCGAATGATGGCGGCGATCACTGGCCCGCCTCACGACGGGTCAGGCTTCGGATGGTGGGTTTGCCCCCGACCATGTCGAAGGCGAACTCGACCTGACTGCCGACCGCGACCCCTTCAAGCCTGACCGGCTCGGCGAGGGCGAAGGTCATGGTCATCGCCGGCCACTGAAGCGCCGGCACCGCCCCATGAGCCAGGGTGATCGAACGCCCCGCGATCGACTGCACCCGGCCGCTGGTGCGGTAGGTCGCGGGTGCCGAGACGGTCGCTGCCGTCTCACCGGCCGGGGCAATGGGCCGTGCCGTGACGCCCGACAGGCTGGCCTCGGAATCGAACAGGAACTGGCCCGAGGCGACGACCCGCTCGCCCTCGCGCAGACCGGCGAGAATCTCGGTCTGCCCCCCGCCCTCGCGCCCAACCCGGACCTCGGCCGGCTGATAGCGTCCGCCCTCCGCCGCCAGCATCACCAGATTGCGCTGGCCGGTGCGGATCACCGCCTCCGAAGGCACCAGCAGGGCCGGTGTCGAGGACCCGCCGAAGGTGATCTGTCCGTACATGCCGGGGCGAAGGCGACCGCCTGGGTTCCGCAACTCGATCCGCGCGGTCAGGGTCCGACTGTCGCCGGTGACCTCGGGCAGCAGGGCGGTCAGTCGACCGGTCATCCGCTGCCCGGGAAAGGCGGCCAGGCTCACATCGACCGACCGACCGACCCGGAGCTGTCCGGCCAGGGCCTCGGGCACGGCGGCGTTCAGCCACACGGTTGACAGCCCGTTGATCTCGGCCAGGGTCAGGCCTGCCGGCACACTCATCCCCGCCCGAACCCCCAGGGTTTTGATGGCTCCGCCGATCGGGCTGTTGATGGTCACCGTGGTGCGCGGACGACCGGTGCGTTCGACTGCGGCGATCAGGGACTGCGGCATACCCAGCAGAACCAGTCGCTGGCGCGCCGCCGCGATCAGGGCGGCATCGTCCGTGCGACGGACCGCGAGATATTCGAGCTGGGCTCCACCCCAGTCGGGGACCAGAAGGTCGGCCAGGGGGGCACCGCTGGCGATGACGTCACCGGGAGCGCGTCCGTAGACCCTTTGAACAAAGCCGCTGGCGCGCGATTGCACCACGGCGACGTCGCGCTCGTTGTAATCCACCACCGCGCTGGCGGTCAGATCGCCGTCGAGGGTTCCCGATCGGACGGTGGCGAAACGGGCCCCGAGGTTCTGGGTCAGGGCCGGGTCAATGCGAACCCCCGCCGCCGCGCCTGCCGCGTCATCGGCATAGCGCGGCACCAGTTGCATATCCATGAACGGCGACTTGCCGGGCTTGTCGAACTTCTGGGCAGGGACCATCGGGTCGTACCAGTAGAGCACCTCACGCTCGCCCGCGGCGGGAACGGACGCGTCGCCCCCTCCTCCCAGCCGCGTCAGCCCCAGAGCGGCGACACCGCCGAGGAGCACCAGTCCGGCCGCGGCGGCGGCAAGACGAAGGTTTTTGCGCTCAAACCGGATCATTGGTCGCTCCTGTAGGTCAGGGTGAAGCCGACGGCGCGGCGCGCCACGTCAGCCTCCTTGTCGAGGGCGTCCAGCCGGGCGTTGGCCAGGACGGTGAAGGCGTCGAGCACATCCATGATCCCGGCCCGGCCCGCGCCGTAGCTGGCGGTTTCGAGATCGGCTCGGGTGCGCAGATTGGGCAGGACCACGTCCCGTGCCCGGATCCACCGGGTTCGCGCGACCTCATAGTCGGCGAGGTCACCCTGCAGCATCGCCGTCCATTGCCGCTCAGCGGCCTCCTGTTCGGCATCGACGCGCCGGGCGTCGGCGGCGCGGGCGGCGATCACCGGCTCCTGCCGGCTACCCTGGAACAAGGGCAGGCGCACGCTCGCCCCGACAGAGACCAGATCGCCGAACATCGGATCCCGACGGGCGTAGCTGGCTTCGAACGACCAGTCGGGGCGGCGGCCGGCGCGGGCCAGATCGAGATCCGCCTCCGCCCGGTCCCTGAGAGCCCCGTAGGCGCGCAGCGCCGGCAACCGGGCGAGGTCGACATCGAAGGCTCCAGGCTCAAGATCGATGGCGGGAGGCGAACCACTGGCGCTCGGAACCGGATCGCCGGTCCAGCGAGACAGCTCCGCTCGCGCCCGCGCCAGATCCGCGCGCAATCCATCACGCCGATCGTCGAGGGCGGCGCGCAGTTCGACGGGCCCCAGAATTTGAGCCGGTCGACTGGCCCCCGAGGCGACGCCCGAGGGCGCGGTCTCCCACAGGGGTTCAAGCGAGGCGAGCAGGTCGTCCAGCACCTCCAGGCGTCGTTCGGCATAGTGCAGGTTGATCCAGGCCTGGCCCGTCGCGGCCCGGACCTGCCAAAGGCTGATGTCCTCACGTGCCCGGGCCACGCTGATGTCCGCCCGGGCGATGCCGCGTTCGGCGCGACGCCGCGCACGACTGGGCACGTCCTGCTGTAGTCCGACCTGGACATTGGTCATCTCGATCCCGTCAAACCGTCCGGCCGCGGGACCCGATACCGGAAAGCCGTCCAGACCGAAGCTGAGTCGCGGATCCGGCAGCCGCCCGGCGGCTTCAGCTGAGGCTTGCGCCGCCTCCACGCCAAGCGCCCCGGCTCTCAGGCCGGGCGCATCAGCGGCGGCGCGCGCCAAGGCCTCTTCGAACGTCTGTGGCTCGGCCCGGGCCGGCCCGGTGCCGGCAGCCAGGATCAGGACGGACACGGCCAGAAATGCCCAGCGGGAAGCCGCTGCGACGTCTATTTGTATGTCCGGAGCCGTGGTTCGCCCGAGGGCGATGGACGGCAGGGCGTCGGATGGTGACGGATACGCACGAATGCGTAACGCCGGCCTCAAACGAACGGTCATGGAATTCCTCGGAATCCGCCCGGTCGACTCGCGGGTCGAGACACAGGCGTAGAGCTCAATGGACCAGGAAACGCTGCGGCCGCGAAGCGGCGCGCACGGTCTTCCAATCAGCGAAAGCGGTCTACGCCAGCGGTTTCGGCGGATCCTTGAGAGGGAGCGGCCCAGCCCCCTTTCGGACGACGTTCGCGGTGGCGAACTTCATCGCGCTCGGTCCCATCGGACGAGACAGGGCCGGTGCCGGCGGAACGGGGGCCGCGACAGCGGCGCATCCCATCTTGGCGATACAGTCGGGTGTCATCTCGCTGCAGGGAGCCATCCCCTTCCCCGCCGTATCGTCCGTCATCACCATCATCTCGGCGCAGTCCATCTCCGCCATGACGCCGGTTGCCTCGAAAGCCTCAAACGGCGTGGCATGCGCCGACGCCTGGCCGACAAAGCCGGCCATCGCGAGGGCGAACAGAAGGGTGCGAACCAGGTTCCACATGCCTCCTTATTGCACACCCGTGACGGCGCCAGTCAAGCGAAGGCCGGATTCTGCGCCTGGACATGACGCGGCATGGACGTATCGCGCCGGGACCGGCGGCGCACATCGGTGGACCACTCGGCCATGATCGCATCGCTCCCGGGGACCCCCGGACGGCTGAGTAGACGACACCCGCAGCGCCCTGGCTGCGAAACGTCCGCTCGAACTCCGACCAGCAAGACGGGCGAACTCAACCGGGGTCCATGAGAGTCCACGAGGATGGGCCGCTGGACAACCCCGGTGCCCTTTGCCCCGCCCGAAGCGGTGGAACGACCTTCAGCCTGAACCAGGCGAAGGGCTCAATCGTCCCTGGTCGACCGTTTCGAGGCGCGCCATCCTTTCAGATCCCGGGCGATCCGGATCCACAACAGAATGAATCCCGAGACGACAATGCTGAGCGTCAGGGCCGTGGTGATGATGATCAGCGGATGGTTGAAGTCCTCGCCGTCGTCCCAGTCCATGACGTGCAGACGCCAGAAGAAGTCGAACAGACGCCAGACCCCCGAGCGGCGCGACACCACCTCACCGGTGGACGGCGACACATAGAAGGAGGTCTTTTCGCCATCCGCGAAATCCACCCGCCACAGCGGCCCGGTCTTGCCCGTCTCCTCGGGCGCGGTCGCCAGATAGGCCACGCCGGTCACCTCCGCCTCGCCGCGATAGGCCCCTTTCGCGAAGGCCCAGACCTCATCCGCCGACATGGGCGCGAACGGCCGCCCCGTCACCGCCGAAACGATCACCGGCTCGCCGCTCACCGGTTTCAGGGTCCAGGCCGGACCACGCGGCGTGGTGTGCAGGTCCGCCTGAGTGGGCGCTACGCCGGCTTGCCGAGCAATCTCGTCGAGCGACGGCAGGCCGGCCAGCGCCAGCGGGACGGCGGCCTGTTCGGCGACTCGGTGCTCGCTGCGGACGGCCTCTATGGGAAGGGCCACCATCACCAGGCCGCCGCCGACCCAGAACAGGACCTGGAGACCGACGACCAGCGCGATCCATTTGTGCAGTTGGGTAGAGAGCTTGAGGATTTTCAGGACGGTCTCCGGTCAGGCATGACGCGCGAACACGCGGGTGCCGCCGCCATTGAGTAGCAGCAGGGTTTCATAGGCCTCCCGGCGACCGTCCGGCATCTCCATCCCCGGCGAGCCCAACGGCATCGCCGGCACCGCGAGCCCGAGGGCGTCGGGGCGTTCCGCGAGCAGTCTGCGAACATCTTCGGCAGGCACATGCCCTTCCAGGACATAGCGGCCGATCACAGCGGTATGACAGGCCGCCAGCGGGTCGGGGACGCCCCTGGCGCGGCGCACAACGCCGGGATCGGCCACCTCGGTCGTCTGCACCTGGAACCCTGCCGCCGTCATGTGCTCGACCCATGCGGAACAACAGCCGCAGGTGGGCGATTTGTAGACGGCAAGATTTCGACGAGGGCCGCGTGGTCTGCGCACAGGCCGCGGTGGCCGCGGCGCTGACCCCAACGATCAAAAGGGCCCGCCGGGAAAGCAGCTCCGTCATCGTCTCATTCCTTTAATGATCAAGAGCAAGATGAGCCCGGTAGCCTGCGCTCAGGCCGCCGGACGAATGGGTCGGGCCGAGGAGTGATAGACATCGAACCGCCATTGGTCATCGCGCTTGCGCAATACGCTCGTGGCGACGCCGCGGCGTTCGATCGGGCCCCGGGCACCGTCCTTAAAGGTGATGTGATAGGTGTAGGTCTCGCTCACGAAAGCGGTATCGCCGTCGACCTCCACCGTCATCTGATGATTGCGAAACTCGAAGCCCGCCAGGTCGGCGAACTCCGGCCCGAGATGGTGCTCCAGATAGTAGGCGAAGGTCCCCTCGACCCCGCCGTTCTCGAAAATCTCCGAGTCCGGCCAGAACAGGGCCGGAGTCTGTGACACGTCCATCCGGGTGATGGCGTCCTTGTAGGCTGTGACGACCGAGCGGACCTGTTGCTCGTCAGCGGACTGGGCATGGACAGACGTCGCCAGGACGGCGGCCAGGGCGACCCCGGCGAGGGCGGAACGAAGGATCATGGTCGGTTCTCCTGTTGGCCGCGGCCGCGATGGCGACCAGGTCCGGCGGGTGGAAGCCGGTCCGCGCAGCGGTGCCGGCCGGTGGATTGAGGGCGGAAGGGCGGTCCAAGCCCGCCCCTCCTCGATCAGAACATCAGATGACGCACGCCATGGGTCAGCATCCCGCCCAGCAGGGCGTTGACGAGGATGGCCGCCGCCGTGACGGTCAGCAAACCGATATAAATAAGTTCGCGGCCCCGGCCCGGCCTGCGGATCCAATGTTCCTTGGCCCACCAGGTCGCCAGGCCCAGACCCGCGATCGATGTGCCGAGCCAGCGGTGGTAGGTGTGGGTGACATCGTCATTGCCGGGCAGGCCCATGGCGAACCAGCCGAGCACCACCGCTCCGATCGCTGAAATCGCGGCCAGGGCGATGATTACCCGCGTGCCCTGGGTAAGGACGGGTCGCCGCAAGGTTAGCGCGGCGATCTCGAGCACGGCGGCCACGAGGAACAGGGCGATAGGAAAGTGCACGGCCGCGGGATGCATGGCTCCCAACCAACGGACGAGACGCTGGGACATCGTGCGGGGCGCGGCATCGGCCGACATGCCGCCGTGATCCATGCCCACCGACATGGCCGGCATCCCCGCCATGTCCGATCCATGACCGTCCGACATCGGCGCGGCGGCGACGGACACTGCGGCTGGAGGATCGTGAGCCTCATGGGCAAGGGCTGGCCCACTGACCGATACGGCGGCCAGAACGGCGAACGCCGCCAACATTTTCCGCAATCCCATGACCCGCTCCGCTTCCGTCTCTTCTGCTAACTACGCAGCCTGGGGACGTCCCCCTCGTCCGAGGGATTCGGCGCGGTCCCGCGTAACAGTTATCAGGGGCCCCGAAGGAGAGTTTCGATGACGCATAATCTGGATGACCTTCTGACAGGACTGGCGGCCGCGCCCGTCGATACAGCGCTTGAGGGGCTCGAGCCGCTCGTCTGGCGCCGGGTCGACATCCTTCGGGGCGAACGGCTTGTGTCACAGCTACGTCTGGGTGCCGTCGCCATGGCCCTGGCGACCGGCTTGACGGCGGGCGGGTTCGGCGCGATCGCGGCACCCAGACCCGCGGGAGATCTGACGATCTTCACGGCCGATACCAGCCTGGTGCCCTTGGCGAGACTGGATGTGGTTCGATGATGCGCGGCTGGCGGGCCATTGTCGTCACTGCCTTGCTGGCTGCCCTGGCCGGCGGCGCCGGGACATGGATCAGCGCCAGTTGGGTCCTGGGCAACCGCGCGCCGCCCTCGCTTCACGACATCGTTCACGACGATCTGACGCTTTCGCCCGAGCAACACAGCCGGATTGAAGCGATCGAGGTCAGGTTCGCGGCGCGGCGACCAGTGCTCGAAGCGAATGTCAGGGCAGCGAACCTGGAACTCGCCCGGGCGATTGAGCAGGGTGCCGGGGACGGCCCCCAGGTCCAGGCCGCCGTCGACCACATTCATGACGCGATGGGCACCTTGCAGAAGGAGACCATCACCCATGTCTTCGAGATGCGTTCCGTGCTCACGCCCGACCAGGCAAAGGTCTTCGACGACCGAATCGTCTCGGCCCTCGCGCCCGACGAGCGCTAGCCGTTCGGGTGGAGTATCCGGACGATCTTTCCGTCCTCGCCGCAGGCGGTGACCGCGGGGCTTTCAGCGAGCTGATGCGGCAGACCAGGGCCGCGCTGTTCCGGGTCATTCGGCGCTATGTGGGCGACGAGCAGGAGGCATGGGATCTGCTGCAGGACACCTATGCGGCGGCCTGGCTCAACATCGGCCGCTACGATCCGGCGCGACCTTTCGAGGCCTGGCTTCGAACGATCGCGTTGAACAAATGCCGCGACTGGAGCCGTCGCCGCCTTGTCCGGCGGTTGATTCGCGGCGGTCCTGACCTGTCCTCGCCCGAAGCCCTGGCGGTGCCGGACGGAGCCGAATCAGCGGATGACCGGATGGAGACCGCCCGCCGACTGTCCCGACTGAACGAAGAAATGAGCCGCCTCCCGCCCCACCTCAAGGCTCCGCTTCTGCTGACAGCGCTCGAGGGCCGGAGTCAGTCGGAAGCGGCCGGGATTCTCGGGATTTCCGTCAAGGCCGTGGAAACCCGCGTGGCGCGCGCGCGCCGAATGCTTTCGGATGCCCTGCGCGATCCAGCGGCCTCGAATTCCCTGGCGGAATGATGAGCTGCACGACCTGTTGCCGGATCTCACACTCACGCCGACCGGCGAGAAATCGCAGAATCCCGGCGAGGGATGCGGTACGGGCGCGCGTAGACCCATATGAAGGCGTCGCCCATCCATTCGAACGGCGTCTGAGGCCCAACCGGTAGATCGTCGGCGTCGCGAAAACCGACCCCGACCCTCGCCCTTTGTTTCGGAGTATATTCCATGAGAGTTCTGGTCGTTTTCGCCGCGGCTGCGGCCGCCCTGGCCGCTTGCCAGCCTGCGGCCGAGCCTCAGCCGATCGACGCCGAAGCGGCCCCGGCCGCTTCAACGGCAGCCCCGCTGGACGCCGCCCCGACGACCATGCCGGAGCCGGTGCCAGCGGCCCCGGCCCCGGTGTCCGGGCCGACGGCGGCGCCCAAGGCCTCAGTGACCCGGCCGGCTCGCCCGGCCCCGGTGCCCGCCCCCGCCCCCACGCCACCGCCCGCTGATCCGATGGCCGGTCATGACATGTCCAAGATGGACGGCATGACCATGCCGCCCAGCCAATAAGCCGCATAGGCAGGAGTTCTCCCATGAAACATTCAGTTCTCGCCGGCCTGGCCAGTCTCGCGGCGCTCGCCCCTATCTCGCTCGCCCAGGCCCAGACCCATTCCCACGCGGGCATGTCGATGCAGGATCACGCCGCCATGCAGGCCCCGGCCAGCGACGTCACGACCGCGCCTGCGGACAATGCCATGCTGGCCGCCGCGCCGACCGCGTTTTCGGTGACGTTTCCGCACGCGATGACCCTGACATCGCTCAGGCTGACAGGCCCCGCCGGGCAGGCCACAGACGTGGCCGTGCCCGCGGACGCGTCGCCCGCGCCCACGGTCATTGCGTCCCTGCCCGCCTTGGCACCCGGATCCTATTCCGCCGCCTGGGCCGCGATGGGGGCCGACGGCCACCATATGAATGGCGTCGTCCGCTTCATGGTTCACTGAAGGGCCGGCCACCCACCTCCTGAAAGGTCGGAACCTGATTTGAAAGAGCGTCGCGCAGTCTACTGCGCGGCGCTTTCCGTTCCGTCCGGAGTCATCTCGCCGATCTGGCCGCGCCCCGCCAAACGTCAACGACATGGATGGCCTTGCCGAACTCGCCGCCGCGCGGCTCAGACCTCCTCCAGGGACCAACCCCGGGGACCGGGGAGGCAGACGGCGAGGCTTTCGAAGGTCCGCACATGGATATCCGTTTCACAACGATGACTTGCGTCTCCAGGTGACCTGTCCGGATCGAACAAGACCGTGCGACAGCCCAAGGCCCTGGCCGGGCGAATATCCCATTCCAGACTGTCGCCGATCACACAGACGGTCGCCGGGTCGACGGCCAGGGCCTCGAACGCCTGTCTGAGCGCAGCGGGATCCGGCTTGCCGACGCCGACCTCCCCCTCGATCTGGATATGGTGGAAACGCGATGTCAGGCCGAACCGCTCGATCTTGGCTCGCTGCAACGGACCGGTTCCGTTGGTGAGAAGCGCCAGCCGGTATCCTGCCCTGCCCAGATGAGCCAACAGGGCGTCCGCACCCGGCTCGAGCCGCATGTCACGGTCGCGTTGAAGGCTGAAGGCGTCAGCCATCCGCTCGGCGACCTCCCGAGACGGTGGTTGCCAGCCGCTTCCCTGTAACGCCTCGAACGCGTCGGCGACAATGATGCGCCGAGCCTCGGAGGGGATTCAGCCGACCAAGGGCATGCCGTTTCGGATCGCCCCAGAACGCCTGTCCGGCCCGCGTCAGCGCACGCACCGCCTCCTCCTGGTCAAGCGCGCCCAGTTGGGCTTGAAAGCACCGACAGACGGTTTCCCACAGCAGGTCCGGACGGCGGTAGGCCGAGATCAGGGTGTCGTCGAGATCCATCACGACAGCCCGGATGTCTCTGAACACCTCCATCCCGAACCCTGCTCCGCGACCCGTCGCGATCCGTCCGACCGTCGCTAGAACCAGGCCCGAACGCCGACGACGAACCGGGTGTCTTCCGCGCTCCGACCGTCTGCTTCCAGAAAGTCAGCCGTATTGCCGAAGCTCCTCGTCCATTCGACACCAACGTAGGGGGCGAACTCCTTGCGCACTTCGTAGCGCAGGCGCGCCCCGATTTGCAGCGAGGTCAGGCCTGAGCCGATCCTCAGCTCGGGAATGTCCTCGGCGGAGAGGTTGATCTCCGCCCGCGGCTGCAGAATCCAGCGGTTGGTGATCCGTTGATCGTATTCCACCTCGGCGCGGGCGGTCAGTTCGCCCTTGTTGGACAGAAAGGCGGCGGCATCGACCTCGAACCAGTACGGGGCCAGACCCTGTATTCCGACCACGAGATCGGTCCGGTCCCCTTCGGGCCGGTAGGTCTGGCGCAGACCCGTCTGAACGTCCCAGAAGGGTCGGAAAGCCCGACTGTAGAGAGCCTGGACTTCGGCGTCCTCAACCCCGTCGCCAAACGCACCCTCGCCTTCCGACTTCCACCAGAAGCGATTGATGTCGCCGCCGATCCAGCCCTGGGCATTCCAGGTGTAGCCTTCCTCACCGTCCGAGAAACTGGCTTCCAGCCGATCGATGATGACGGCCGTGGTGCGGATGTCCCCGTTTTCAACGCGCAGCTGTTCGCGGGCCGCCGCCATTTCCGCCGGATCGAATAACAGGTCCGCGGCGTGCGTCGGCCCACTGGATGCCGAAACCGGAGGCGGCACTTCGGGAGGGCGTCCAGGGTTGTCCGCGCTGGTCGGCACGTCCGGCGGCATGGCCATGCCCTGCATGTCATGGCCCGCAGGCATCGTCTGCCCCGGCGGCGTCTGCCCCATGGTGGACATATCATGCCCGGCATGCGGATTCGCCGGGGCGGTCGCCGGCGTCTGACCCATGGCCATGCCGGACATGTCGTGACCCGCTGGCATCGCCGGTGCGGCCGGAGTCTGGCCCATGGTGGACATATCATGCCCGGCGTGCGGATCGGCCGGGCGTGTCGCCGGCGTCTGACCCATGGCCATGTCGGACATGTCGTGACCCGCCGGCATCGCCGGTGCGGCCGGAGTTTGGCCCATGGTGGACATGTCATGACCGGCGTGCGGATCGGCCGGGCGTGTCGCCGGCGTCTGACCCATGGCCATGCCGGACATGTCGTGGCCCGCCGACATCCCCTGGGTCCGGTCCGTGGTCATACCGGACGTACCGTGCCCCGCGTGCGGAACCGGCGAGGACGTCGGCAGCCGGGCCGGAACCGCGCCCGTCGGGCAGACGGGGGCTCCGGGGGTCCCAGTTCGAGCGGCATCCGCATCCGGGGCGCCACGACGGACGCAGCCGGGCGGCAGTGGAACGGGCTGCGTCTGGACCGCCGGCGTATGACCGGCGTGGGACTGGGCGAAGGCCGGTGTCGAGACCATCAGCAGCGGCAGCAGGGCGACGGAGCGGATCATCCGGCAGCTCCTTCCATGGGTCGAACGGTGACGACGTTGAACATCCCGGCGTGCATGTGCATCAGCAAGTGGCAGTGGAAGGCCCAGTCGCCGGGATTGTCGGCGGTCAGGTCGAAGGTGACCTTGCCGCCCGGCGCGACGTTTACGGTGTGCTTCAGGGGCTGGTGTCCGGCAGGACCGCCGGTGACCAGTTCGAAGAAATGGCCGTGCAGGTGGATCGGGTGGGCCATCATCGTGTCATTGACCAGGGTCACCCGCACTCGCTCGTCGCGCTCGAAACGGATCGGCTCGACCAGTTCACTGAATTTGCGCCCGTCGAAGCCCCACATGAACCGCTCCATATTGCCGGTCAGGTGGATCTCCATGGTGCGGCTGGGTGGACGCTGGTCTCGATTGGGAGTTAGGGGCGACAAGGTCGGTATAGACGAGCACGCGATGGTCCACGTCGGCCAGGCCGGTCGGGCGCTCGCCGAGGCGGTTCTTCGGCGACATATTGACCATGTCGACGCCGACCCCGACGGCCATGTCGGGCGGGGCGTTCTCGGGATCGCGCATGTTCATGCCGCTCATCGACATGCTGCCCATGGCGTCGCCGCCGGCCTCCATGCCGCTCATGCCGCCGTGGTCCATGCCCGCCATGGCCCCGTGATCCATCCCGCCCATGCCCATGTCGGCCATGGTCAGATTGGGGACCTCGCGCAGCGGCGGGACCTCGGCGGTCATGCCCAGGCGGGGGGCCAGGGTGGCGCGCCCCATTCCCGAGCGGTCGATGGCCTCGGAGACGATGGTGTAGGCGCGATCCTCGGTTGGCCGGACGATGACGTCATAGGTCTCGGCCACCGAGATCTGGAACTCGTCGGTCTCGACCGGGCGGACATTCTCGCCGTCGGCCTGGACCACGGTCATGGCCAGGCCGGGAATACGGACATTGAAGATCGACATGGCCGAGGCGTTGATGACGCGCAGTCGCACCCGCTCGCCGGGCCGGAACAGGCCGGTCCAGTTCTCCCGCGGGCCGTGGCCGTTGATCAGATAGGTATAGGTCGTGCCGCTGACATCGAGGACGTCCCGCGGATCCATCCGCATTCGCCCCCACATGCGCCGCTCTTCCAGACCCATCCGGTCGCTGCCGTCCAGAAGCCCGGCCAGGGTGGTGCGCTGGCGATTGAAATAGCCGGGGCTCTTCTTCAGCTTTTCCAGAATCTCGTGCGGATGCATGAAGCTCCAGTCCGACAGGACCAGCACATGCTCGCGGTCGTAGCCGACCGGATCGGCGCCCGCCGGGTCGATGACGATCGGACGGTAGTGCCCCAGCGCTTCCTGCAGGCCCGAGTGGCTGTGGTACCAGAAGGTGCCCGACTGCCGGACCGGGAACTCATAGACGAAGGTCTCGCGCGGCTTGATGCCGGGGAAGCTGATGCCCGGAACACCGTCCATCTGGGGAACGGCAGCAGGACGCCGTGCCAGTGGATCGAGGTGTCCTCATCCAGGGTATTGGTCACCGCCAGACGGACGTTCTGACCCTCACGCAGACGCAGCAATGGCGCGGGTAGCGTACCATTGATCGTTGTCGCCGTCGCGGTGCGGCCGCCGACGGTGAAGGGCGAATGGCCGATCGTCAGATTGATGTCCGGGCCCGTCAGGGTCGGCAGATCGGCGCGCAGGCCGGGCGATCCTGTCTGCGCCCAGGCGGGCATCAGGCCTTGCAGTCCCAGCAGGCCGCCCCCGGCGACCGCGCCGCGCAACACTCCTCGACGATCGAGCTTCATGGGGTACTCCTGGGTTTCATGCGGCCGGCTCGCGGGACCGAGCGACGGCCTCTAGGTGTTTACGCATGCCGCGGCCCCTGCCCTCGCGACAGGCTGACGCATGGCACGGACTTGAGACATTGGTCAGTCGGGGACGGTCGCTAACCAGCGCGTCGGAGAGCGACGTGACACTTAATCCAGACCCGTGGCCCGGGTTCCGCCTCGATTAAATATACCGACGCAAGCGGCGTGCGGACGAGGGGAACGCCCATCCCGCGCGTATTGGGGGGACCCATACGCTGACATCACGCCATCCCCGGGGGCCGGACCTTCAGAGCTTCACT
>JAUCCG010000023.1:0-27622 GCA_034676465.1 Brevundimonas sp.
CGAGGGCCGCAACGCCGGTTATGCGGCCCCCGGGGTCGGGGATCATGATTGGGAGGCGCGGCTTTCAGTCGGCCGCTCAGTGGCGCGCGGCCGGGGCTTTGTCGATCTCCAGGCTGCCCGCCGGATTTGCGATGGTCTGCCGGACGAGGCGCGAGCCGACGCGACGGTCGGCGTTCACCTCAACGACAACTGGATGGTTCTGGGGCAGATGTTCGGAGGCGTCGCCGACAAACTCGGGACCGCGCTGGCTGAATGTCGAGACCTCAGTGGTCCGCCGGCTCGGTCCCTGGAGCGTTAAGGCCGGCTGGCGACAGGCCATGGCCGGGCGCGAAACGCCTGCGACGAGCGGCGTCGTTCTGGCATTGTGGCGGCGCTTCTGACGCATTTTTTACCGCGGCGACGTATTGCAGCGACGGAATCAGGCACTGCATCCGTTACAGGAACGCCAGTTGCGTCGATCGCGGAAGCGGTTAAGCCAGCAATCGCTGTCAGGAGACCATAGCCCGCGTGATCAAACGCCATTTTTTTCTCGTTGCCGCAGCGGTGCTTCTGGGGCTGATGGTCCTTGCTGTCGTACTGAAATTCGTCCTTGCCGATGACGGCAAGGGCGGTGGGCTCAGAGCGGCGCGGCGGTGCCCAGGCCGTGTCCCAGGCGATCGTCAGCCAACGCACCTTCTCCGATGAAATTCGCGTATTGGGAGCGGCCCGCGGTCGCCGCTCGGTCAATATCACATCATCCACCACGGAGCTGATCACCCGGGTCCTGTTCGCCGACGGCCAGCGGGTCGCCGCCGGAACACCGCTGGTGGAGTTGCGGGCCCGGGAAGAGGACGCCGGGATCATTCAGGCACGCGCCCAGGTGACCCAGGCCCAGCGGGAATATGATCGCTTTCAGGCCCTGGCCGAGAGGGGCATCGCACCGCGCGTAACAGCCGAACAGGCGGAGACGGCGCTGGAAACCGCCCGCGCCGGTTGTCAGCGGCCAATCCCGTTGTGGCGACCGGGTCATCCGCGCCCCGTTCACGGGGGTTCTGGGACTGACCAGTGTCACGCCCGGTACCTTGATCAATCCGGGAACCTTGATCACCACCCTCGACGATATCAGCGTGATCCGCATCGATTTCCCGGTACCTGAGCGCTATGTCAGTGTGCTGCGTTGGGGACCCGCCATAGTGGCATCCGCCAATCCCTGCCCCAGGAATTGCCCGTCGGACGCGTCGCCCTGGTCGATACGCGTATCAATGAACAGACCCGTGCCGTGACCGTGCGGGCCGAGATCCCCAACCCCGGCGGCCGCATCCGGCCCGGCATGCTGATGCGGGTAATGGTCAGTCACGGCCAGCGTCAGGGACCTGCCGTGCCGGAGGCCGCGGTCCAGTACGAAGGGGACGGTGCCTTCGTCTATCGCATAGCTCGCGGCGAGCGCGGCCTGAGCGCCCAGCGTGTCGAGGTCGGTACCGGCGCGGTCGAGGACGGGTTCGTCGAAATCCTGTCCGGCCTCAATCCCGGTGACCGGATTGTCGGATCCGGTCTGAATCGCATTCAGCCCGGCGCGCCTGTCACCCTGCAGGGTGAAGCGCCCGCGCGCCCTGCCGGCCAGGGCGCGACGCGATGATGTTGTCCGACGTCGCGGTCCGCCGCCCGGTCTTTGCGGCCGTAGCGGCGATCGTCCTGTGCGTGATCGGCACCGCGGCCTTCTTCTTCCTGCGGGTGCGGGAAATGCCCGATGTCGATCCACCGATCGTCTCGGTCAGCACTTCCTATGCGGGGGCCTCGGCGAGGTCATCGAAAACTGGATTGGCCCCAGCCGATCGAGCAACAGATCGCCGGCATCCAGGGCGTTGAGCGGATGAACTCGACCAGTCGGGGACGGGCGTTCCAACGTGAGTATCGTAGTTTTTTCGCTGGATCGGGACATCGACAGCGCCGCCAACGATGTCCGCGACCGGATATCCCGGGGTCGTGGACGGCTGCCCGACCAGGCCAATCCACCAGAGGTGGCCAAGGCGGACACGGACAGCCAGCCGATCATGATCCTGTTCCTGCGTTCCAGCGCCATGAACCGGCTTGAGCTGACCGACTATGCCGACCGCTATCTGATCGACCGTCTGGCCACGGTGCCGGGCGTCGCCCTGGTGCAGATCTACGGCGAGCAGCGCTATGCGATGCGGATATGGCTGATGCAGCGGCGTTGAGCGCCCGCGGCCTGACGGTGAGCGATGTCGAGGCGGCCCTGAACAGTCAGAATGTCGAACTGCCGGCCGGGGCCCTGGAGTTTCCGGACAGAAAAACTATACCGTCCGGGTTGCCCGCAACTACGCCCGGGCCGAGGACTTTCGCGAACTGCCGATCGGTACCCGCGGATCGGGCGGTGGCTGCGCCGGCCTCCGGCCCGACAGTGGCTGTGGTCTCCAGTGGCGCCAGGCCGGCGCGCTGCAGGCCCAGACCGGCTATGTCACCCGGCTCGGCGATATCGCGCGCGTTGAGGAAGGAGCCGAGGAGGATCGTCGCCTGTTCCGCGGCAACGGCCTGGACCAGATCGGTCTGGCTGTGACCCGGCAGGCCCAGTCCAACGACCTGGCGATTTCCGATGGCGTTCGCACCCTGTTGGAGGAGGTTCAATCCTCCCTGCCCGATGGGACGGAACTGGTTGTCGGCTCTGACAACTCGGTCTTCACGTCGCACGCGATCGACGAGGTCTGGATCACGATCGGCATCTCGCTGGTGCTGGTTGCGCTGGTCAATTTCGTCTTCCTGGGCAGCATCCGGGCAGCCTTCATTCCGACGGTCGTGGCTCCGATATGTCTGCTGTCGACCTTCATCATCCTGGGTCCCCTGGGCTTTTCCCTGAACCTGCTGACCTTGCTGGCGCTGGTCCTGTCGATCGGCCTGGTGGTCGATGACGCCATCGTGGTGACCGAGAATATCCAGTGGACGGCTCGACCTCGGTGAGCCGCCGCTGGTGGCGGCGGAACGCGGGACCCGTCAGGTTTTCTTCGCCGTCGTGGCCACGACCATCGTGCTGCTTTCGGTATTCGCACCTCTGCTGTTCCTGCCCGGCTATGTCGGTCGGCTGTTCGTCGAACTGGCGGCGGCGATCGCCGGAGCCGTGGCCTTTCCGGCCTTCCTGGCGTTGAGTCTGTCGCCGATGCTGGCCTCGAAAATCCTGAAGCCGGCCAAGACGTCCGGTTGGCTGGCGCGCAACGTTGACCGGGCCATGGACGGGTTAAGGCGGTGGTATCGGAATTCACTGGAGGCCTTGCTTGGGCGGCGTATTGCCGTTGCCGGTGTTAGCGGACTGATAGTGCTGGTCGCGCTCGGGGCAGGCGGTATGTTCCTGACCCTGCCCAATGAGCTGGTGCCGCCGGAGTATCGCGGCCGGGTATCAATCCGCGTAAACGGGCCGAGGGGGCCGGTTTCGATTATCGCGCCGCATCATGCTGGGGCTGGAACCGATCCTCGCCGACTACAAGGCGGCCGGTGAAGTCGACAGCTATCTGATTTCGGCACCGGGTTTCGGCGGCAGCGGTTTCAACTCCGGCAATGCCGTGAATGATTCTCAGGGACTGGTCTTCGCGCACGCGGTCGGCCGATGAAATCGCCCAGGAGCTCAACGGCAAATTGCGGGCCCAGACAGATGCCCAGGTCAATGCCAGCGTTCCGGGGGCGTTCCAGCGCGGCGGCAGCATTTTCGACTCCATCGAGATGGTGGTGACCAGCTCGGAATATGATGAGTTGTATCGCTGGCTCCAGCCGGTGATGGCCCGTGCCCAGGCCAATCCGGGCTTCTCGCAGGGCCACGGATGAACTATGAGCCATGCCCCGCGCCTGTCCGGTCAATGTCGATCCGCAGAAGGCGGCAGCCCTGGGTGTGTCTTTCCCAGCAGATCGGGCGGACGCTGGAGACGATGTTCGGATCACGCCGGGCCACGACCTATATTCGCGGCGGGCGGGATTGCGACGTCATTCTGCAGACCGAACGCGACAACCGCCGCTCGGTCACGGACCCCGAAGCCCTGTATGTGGCGACCGGCGGTGGCCAGCTGGTGCCGCTGGCCTCGGTAGTCACGACCCGGACTTCGGGCGCTACGCCGGACCGGCGGCGGCTGGATCGCCCAGCGGGCCATTACGCTGAGCGCGACCTAAATCCGGGCATGACCATCGCCGACGCGATCACCTTCCTGGGTGACGTCGCCGCCGAGCAGCCGCAGGGCGTGGCGACCGTTCAGTGGGGCGGTGCGGCGCGCGACCAGCAGGAAGCGGGCGGCGCGGTGGCGGCGGCGTTCGGTCTGGCCCTGTTGCTGGTCTTCCTGGTGCTGGCGGCCCAGTTCGAGAGCTGGATCGCGCCGGCAGTGATCATGCTGACCGTGCCGCTGGCGGCGGCGGGGGGTCTGTTCGGTCTGGTCATGGCGGGGTCCGGTCTGAACATCTACAGCCAGATCGGCCTGATCATCCTGATCGGCGTGGCGGCCAAGAACGGGATCCTGATCGTGGAATTCGCCGACCAGCTGCGGGACCAGGGGCGGACCATCCGTGAGGCGATCGGTCGAGTCCGCGACCCTGCGACTGCGGCCGATCATCATGACCTCGATCGCCACCGCCTTCGGGGCCCTGCCGCTGGTGCTGTGGCAGGCGCGGGGGCTCGGGAGTCAGCCAGACCATCGGGGTGGTGATCTTCTCCGAGGCGCTGTTCGCGACCCTGCTGACCCTGTTCGTGGTGCCGGTGATCTATGGGGCGCTGGCCCGGTTCACGCGCTCACCCGAATATACGGCCCGCGAGGATCGAAGAATGGGAGGCGCAGGAGAGTTCTCAGTGAGACCACGCCTCCTTCGGACGACCCGTTAGGAAACTCCGGGGTAGCCGGCGTGGCCGGGACAAAGCCGGTCTCGACCTTCAGATACGCGATCTCGTCGCGGCGATCGGTCGCGTCTTGGCAGACCGGGGAAGGTCATCTTGTTGCCGGGCAGGAAGGTGCGCGGGTTCTGCAGCCAGTGGTCGAGGCGGTCGGCGTCCCCGGCGAAGCCGGCACCCTTCACGGCCGGGGTATAGTTATAGCCGGCATGGGTCCGGCGGTGCGGCCCAAGATCCCAAGATTGGGGCCGGTCATATTGGGACCGCCCTCGGTGATGGTGTGGCGCGATCGGCAGGATCGCGCGGAGGCGCGGCGTCCCGTTGTCGAGGTCCCCCGCATTGTAGGGAGCCGGCAGGCTGGCCAGCAGGACGGCCTTTTGGCGGGGGTGGGCTCGGGCCGTGGTGGAACTTCGCCGGGGCCATTTCGCTGGCACCCGACTGGCCACAGCTCGCGAGCCCCAGCCCCAGCAGAGACAGCAGGATGAGGGGGCGGGTCATGGCGAAACTCCTGTTTTCGGGCTCCTTTGATAGCGCAAAAGCGGGCTGCGGCAACGGGTGCGACGCTGGAAGACTGGACGGCATACCGTCGCGCTTGATGATGTAGTGTCAGATGCAGAGGGTGCGGAATTGAACCGCCAGTGAGCTCCATGATCGACGCCGTCCAGGAGCTGAATTTCGCCCGCTGCGGTGGTTGACGGGGCGTCGTCGTCCGGGTGGGCGACCATTGTCATCACGACGAACACGCGATCGAGCTGGAACGCCGGCTGCTGGAACTGGGCTTTGTCGAGGGCGCGCAGGTCGAGATGCTGCGCCAGGGCCTGTTCGGGCGCGACCCGATCGCCATGAAGGTCGATGACATGCGGGTCGCCCTGCGCCGGCATGAGGCGGCCAGCCTCAGTGTGCGCCTCGAGAGTGTGATCGCCGCCTGATGGACATGGCCACGCGTCTGACCCGGGTCGCCCTGGTCGGCAATCCCAACAGCGGCAAGACGGCGCTGTTCAATGCCCTGACCGGTGCCCACCAGAAGGTGGCCGACTCTGCCGGGGTCACGGTCGAGCGCAAGGAAGGCCTGATCCGTTCGGCGAGCGGCCGGAGCCTGTCCGTCCTCGACCTGCCCGGCACCTATTCGCTGCGGGCCCGCAGCCCGGAGCGAGGAAGTGACCCGCGACGGGTGCTGGGCAAGCTGGCGGGCGAGACGCCGCCGGATGTGATCGTCTGCGTCGCCGACGCCACCAATCTGCGGCTGGTGCTGCGGCTGGTACTGGAGCTGAAGCGGGTCGGCCGCCCGATGCTTCTGGCGCTGAACATGTATGACATCGCCCAGCGTCAGGGGCTGCGTATCGACCTCGGGGCGCTGCAGGCCGAGCTGGGTATCCCGATCGTGGCCACGGTGGCGACGCGCAGGCGCGGTATCGATGATCTGGTCGCGGCCGTCGAAGCCCCGGATCGATCAAGGCCTGCCCGTCGGCGACAGTGCCTGGCAGGCCCCGGACGCCGCCGGCCTCAGGACCACCGCGCGCGAGGCCGAGCGGATCATGAAGGCCTGTGTGAAGCCGCCACTGCGGCCCGATACCCTGACCGGCCGGATCAACTCGGTGCTGCTGCATCCGGTCGGGGGGCTGATCATTCTGTTCGCCCTGCTGTTCGTCATGTTCCAGGCCGTGTTCAGCTGGGCCACACCGGCGATGGACGCGATCGAGGCCGGCTTCGGCCTGTTGGGGGCGGGCGTGGCCACGGTCATTCCGGACGGTCTGTTTCAGAGCCTGCTGATCGACGGCATCATCTCGGGGGTCGGCAGCGTGCTCGTCTTCCTGCCGCAGATCGTCATCCTGTTCGCCTTCATCATCATGCTGGAGGACTTTGGCTATATGGCCCGGGCGGCCTTTCTGATGGACCAAATCATGGGCGGAGCCGGTCTGCACGGACGCGCCTTCATTCCGCTGCTGTCCAGTTTCGCCTGCGCCATTCCCGGCATCATGGCGACCCGCACCATCGACAGTCGCCGCGACCGGCTGGCGACAATTCTGGTGGCCCCGCTGATGACCTGTTCGGCGCGGATTCCGGTCTACACCCTGATCATCGCCGCCTTCATTCCGCAGCAGATGGTCTGGGGCTTCGCCAATCTGCAGGGGCTGGTCATGTTCGGCCTCTATGCCGCGGGCATCACCAGCGCCCTGGTGGTGTCGTTCGTGATCCGGCGCATCTTCTGGCGCGGCGCGGTCGGGCCGTTCATGATGGAGTTGCCGTCCTACAAGCTGCCGGATCTCAAGTCGGTGCTGATGAACCTGTGGATCCGGGCCCGGATCTTCCTGGAGCGGGCCGGGGCGGATCGTCCTGCCGCTGATGGTGGTGATCTGGGTGCTGTCGACCTTCCCGTATCCGCCCGCGGGCGCGACCGGACCGGCCATCGACTACAGTTTCGCCGGGATCCTCGGCCACTGGCTGGAGCCGGTCTTCCGGCC
This sequence comes from Brevundimonas sp., assembly GCA_034676465.1. Lineage (GTDB taxonomy): Bacteria > Pseudomonadota > Alphaproteobacteria > Caulobacterales > Caulobacteraceae > Brevundimonas. The sequence continues at coordinate 7,315 of JAUCCG010000023.1, forward strand.
GATCGGTTTCAACTGGGAAATGGTCATCGCCCTGGTGCCCGGCATGGCAGCGCGCGAGGTGGCGGTGGCCGCCCTGGGCACCGTCTATGCCATCGCCGATGCCGAGAGTAATGCGGGGGCCCTGTCGTCCGTGCTGGCCGCCCACTGGTCGCTGGCCACGGGCCTGTCCTTCCTGGCCTGGTATGTGTTCGCGCCGCAGTGCGTGGCGACGCTGGGCGTGGTCAAGCGCGAGACCAACAGCTGGAAATGGATGTGGATCATGGTCGGCTATATGACGGCCCTGGCCTATCTGGCGTCGCTGGTCACCTATCAGGTGGCGGTGGCCCTGGGCGCGGGCTGACGTCGGCAGCCGGCCGGGGCGGTCGGACATGGTGCCGGTTGCAGGATTCGAACCCGCGACATCCAGTTTACAAAACTGGCGCTCTACCAACTGAGCTAAACCGGCCCGATGTGCGCGGACGGCGGTCCTTATGCTGGCGCATGGACCGCGATGCAAGATGGTGATCAGTCGGGATCGAGGGCGGCGGCGATACGGGCGGCCTGGGCGCGCAGGACGGCGGGTTCGGCGATCGGGCCGTCGCGATGCCCCTTCAACCCCCGGTCGGCCCAGCGCGGGATAATGTGGAAATGCAGATGAAAGACGGTCTGGCCGCCGGCCTCGCCGTTGAACTGCATGACGCTGAGGCCATCGGGCGACAGGGCGCGGTCGACGGCGCGGGCGGTACGGCGCACGGCGGCGGTCAACCGGGTCAGGACGTCGGGCTCGACCTCCAGCAGGTTGCGGGCCCGGGAGGTCTTCGAAATGACCAGCACATGACCTTCGGACTGGGGAAACACATCCATGAAGGCCAGCACATGATCGTCCTCCCAGACCGTCACGGCGGGGGTCTCGCCGCGCAGGATTCTGGCGAAGATATTGTTCGGGTCGTAGGGGCCGGTCAAACTCATGGGATCTCCTCGTCGACAGGAGACTATCAAAGCGAAGCGGGCAGGGGGAGCCCGCTACCGCAGGATGCGTTATCGTGCCGCCCTCATCGCCAGGAGACGTCATGCTGAATTCCTCGTCCAGGCCGTGGTCACCGCCCTGGGGCTGTGGCTGGCGGCCCGCCTGATTCCGGGCGTCGACTTCACCTCGACCGGGTCGCTGATCGCGGCGGCCCTGCTGCTGGGCATCGTCAATGCCGTGGTGCGGCCGATCCTGGTGTTCCTGACCTTTCCCATCACCCTGGTGACCTTCGGCCTGTTCCTGCTGGTGGTGAACGCCGCGACCATCGGCATCGTCGCCTGGCTGCTGGGCGGATTCACCGTGGCCGGCCTGTGGCCGGGGATCGGCGCCGCGGTGGTGACCGGGGTGGTCAGCTGGGTCGCCGGCTCGATGATCGGTGACGATCAGGGCCACGCCCGGCGCGACTGAGCGCAGGCTGAAGCCCCGCGCGGCTTTCCCGGGCGGTGAGGGGCGTTGGCGGAGCGCCGGGCGTTCGCCCGGAGACCGTAGGGGTAGATGTTTCGGCGAACGTCAGACGCTCCGCGCGGACGGGCTTCCACGTGCCGAGACCTTGAGCCTCGCTCTTAACGAGCGGTCCGTCTGCACGCGGCGGGCAGGGATGGCAGCGACCATCTCCTGGACCGGTACGGGTACTCCTCCCCGCCCCTGGGCCGTCCGGCCTTGCACCCGGCTCGACCTCGCATCCCCTCGGCAAGCGACCCCGCAGGGTCTGGCTCCGGGTTGCGCCCGCTCCATCCGCTCCCGCCGCCGCTACGGATCGCCGGCCGAGCGAGCCCCCCGGGCGACGGGACAGGGGGATTGTGGCACGGGCCGGGACCAGGGCGGGAAGTTTGCGGGTGGGAGAGGGTAAGGGGTTGATGGGGCTGGGGTTTGAGGAGCGAACATAGGGGGATTTTTGGCGAACATGTCGCATCGATACCCTCTCCCGGCGGGAGAGGGCTTGAGCGCCCGTGAGCGCAGCGAGCGGTTGCGCGAAAGGGTGAGGGGTTTCGGTGCGATCATGGTGACACCGTACGCCCTCTCCCCAACCCCTCTCCCGCCGGGAGAGGGGCTTGAATCCGTGCCTGAACAGATCGCGCTCCGCGCGCCGCTGGGTCCCCCGGTCTGCGCCGCGCAGGCGCGGCTTGCCGGAGGATGACGACAGCAGGACGGAAAGTGCCGGTGCGACGTCGGCGTGGGGCTACGGTGCGGCGCGGGTGCCACCGTAAGCCCTCTCCCCAACCCCTCTCCCGCCGGGAGAGGGGCTTGAAACCGTGCCTGAACAAATCGCGCTCCGCGCGCCGCCGGGTCCTCCGGTCTGCGCCGCGCAGGCGCGGCTGGCCGGAGGATGACGACAGCGGGACGGAAAGTGCCGGTGCGACGCGGGTGAGGGGCTACGGTGCGAACACGGTGGCACCGTAAGCCCTCTCCCCAACCCCTCTCCCGCCGGGAGAGGGAGATGTTCTGCCTACCCCACCTTCACCCGCGTCGCCGCCTCGGGCAGGTCTTCCCCGAACGCGCGCTGGTAGAATTCCGCGATGGTCGGGCGTTCCAGTTCGTCGCACTTGTTCAGGAAGGTCAGGCGGAACGCCAGGCCGACGTCGCCTTCGAAGATGATGGCGTTCTGGGCCCAGGTGATGACGGTGCGCGGGCTCATGACGGTGGAGATGTCGCCGTTCATGAAGGCGTTGCGGGTCATGTCGGCGACGCGGACCATGGCGGCGATGCGGCGTTTGCCCTCGGCGTCGTTCCACTCGGGCACCTTGGCGGCGACGATCTCGGCCTCGACGTCGTGGTCGAGGTAGTTGAGCGTGGTGACGATGTTCCAGCGGTCCATCTGGCCCTGATTGATCTGCTGGGTGCCGTGGTACAGGCCGGAGGTGTCACCGAGGCCGATGGTGTTGGTGGTGCTGAACAGGCGGAACCATTTGTTCGGGCGGATGACGCGGTTCTGGTCCAGCAGGGTCAGGCGACCCTGGGCCTCGAGCACGCGCTGGATCACGAACATCACATCGGGGCGGCCGGCGTCATATTCGTCGAACACCAGGGCGATCGGGCGCTGGATGGCCCAGGGCAGCATGCCCTCGCGGAATTCGGTGACCTGTTTGCCGTCCTTGAGCACGATGGCGTCCTTGCCGACCAGATCGATGCGGCTGACGTGGGCGTCGAGGTTTACGCGCACCATCGGCCAGTTCAGCCGGGCGGCGACCTGCTCGATATGGGTCGACTTGCCGGTGCCGTGATAGCCCTGGACCATGACGCGCCGGTCGAAGGCGAAGCCGGCGCAGATGGCCAGGGTGGTCTGCGGGTCGAAGCGGTAGGCGTCGTCGATGTCGGGCACATGGCTGTCGCGCGCCTCGAACATCGGCACGACCATGTCGGAATCGATGCCGAAGGCCTCGCGTACCGTCACCTTGCGGTGCGGTTCCAGCGTCAGCAGCGGGTCGGGCGAGGCGTCGAGGGGGGGAGGTCATGCACAGACACTTATGAAACCGCAGGGGCGGGGTCCAGCGCCGTGGCCGGGGAATTCGTCGGGGAGCTTTACGAAAGCTGCCGTTCGAGCTAATAACTGACTGGTCAGTTATTAAAAGGATGCCCATGCTGCCTCCCGGCGAACCGAAATGGCGACGGCGCAAGACCGAGCGACCGGCGGAGATTTTGGCGGCGGCGCTGGAGGTGTTCGGCGCGCGCGGTTATGCGGCGACCCGGCTGGAGGACGTGGCCAGGCGCGCCGGCGTGTCCAAGGGCGCGCTGTATCTGTATTTCGAGACCAAGGAAGACCTGTTCCGGGCCGTGGTCAGCACGGCCATCGGTGGCAATATGGCGCATCTGAAGGACCTGGCCGGGGCCGAGGTGCCGTTCGAGCCGGCGATTCGAGCCGGGATCAGTCTGCTGGCCCAGACCCTGGCCGGTGACCGGCGCGTGTCGGGCGTGATCCGGCTGGTGCTGGTCGAGAGCCGCAACCTGCCGGAACTGGCGACCATCTGGCACGAGACGGTGGTGGTGCCCGCCATGGGCGTGATCACGGGCCTGATCCGACAGGCGCAGGCGAAGGGCGAGATCCGGTGCGGAGATCCGCGCCTGTTCGCCCTGGGGATCATGGGGCCGCTGCTGCTGGGCGTGCTGTGGCGGGAGACGTTTGAGCCGGTCGGGGCCGAGCCGGTGGATATTGAGGCGCTGGCGGCGCAACATCTGGACACGGTGCTGGGAGGCATGCGGCCATGAAGCGGATTCGACCGGTTGTGGGAATCGTCGGGGTGCTGGCGGTGGCGGTGCTGCTGGTGTGGGGCCTGTTCCTGCGCAGCGACGAGCCGCGGACCCTGTCGGGCTATGTCGAGGGCGATCTGATCTATCTGGCCGCGCCGGTTTCGGGCGCGGTCGAGGCCCTGTATGTGCGCGAGGGCGAGCGGGTGGCGGCCGGGGCGGCAACCTTCCTGATCGATCCGCGGGTGCCGCAGGCCCAGGCCGAGTTGGCGGCGGCGGCGCTGGCCGCGGCCGAGGCCCATGCCGAGGATCTGCGCAAGGGCCAGAGAGCCCAGGAACAGGCGGTCTATGACGCCCAGCTGGCGGCGGCCGAGGCGAAGCTGCGCGAGGCCGAGGCCAGCTACAACCGGATCGCGCCGCTGGTGGCGCGCGGCATCTATGCCCCGGCGCGGCTGGATCAGGAACGGGCGGCGCGCGACACGGCCCGGGCCCAGGTCGAGACGGTACGCCGCCAGCGCGCGGTCGGGGCCCTGAGCGCCCGCGCCGATGCGATCAGGGCCGCTGATCAGCAGGCGGCACAGGCGCGCGGCGGGTTGAGCGGGGCCGAGGCCGTGCTGCAGACCCTGTCGCCGCCGGCCCCGACCGGGGCGCGGGTGCAGCAGATCTTCTTCCGCCAGGGCGAGTGGGCCCAGGCCAACCAGCCCGTGCTGGCCCTGCTGCCGGATACCCGGATCAAGCTGAGGTTCTTTGTGCCGGAGCGGTCGGCCAACCTGTATCGGCCGGGCGGCACGGTGCAGTTCGGCTGTGACGGCTGTCCCGGCCTGCGGACGGCGCGTATCTCATGGGTCAGCGCCACAGCCGAGTTCACGCCGCCGGTGCTGTACAGCCGCGGCAGCCGCGACCGGCTGGTGTTCATGGTCGAGGCCACGCCCGAGGATCCGACGACGCTGAACCCCGGCCTGCCGGTCGACGTCGTGCCACTGGAACCGGTGCCGTGACCCGAACCGGCGAGGGCCCGGTGATCGACGTGCGCGGGCTGAACAAGTCGTTCGGGAGCCTGCATGCGGTGCGTGACTTCGGCATCACCGTCGAGAAGGGCCGGATCTGCGGCTTTCTGGGGCCCAACGGCGCGGGCAAGACCACGACGCTGCGCATGCTGTGCGGCCTGCTGAAGCCCGACAGCGGGGAAGGCACGGTGCTGGGGCTGGACGTGCTGGCCCAGGCGCGGGCGATCAAGCGGCGGGTCGGCTATATGACGCAGAAATTCTTGCGCTCTATGAGGACCTGTCGATCGAACAGAACCTGGTGTTCATGGCCCGGGTTCACGAGCTGGACCGGCGGAAAGCAACGGGTCGAGGCGGCGCTGGTCAAACTGGGGCTGATCGACCGGCGGGCGCAGCTGGCCGGGACGCTGTGGGGCGGCTGGAAACAGCGGCTGGCGCTGGCGGCGGCGACCCTGCACGAGCCGCGGACCTGCTGCTGCTGGACGAACCGACGGCGGGGGTCAAATCCAGAGGCGCGGCGCACCTTCTCGGACGAGATTCACGCCCTGTCGGCCGAAGGGATGACGGTGCTGGTATCGACCCACTACATGGACGAGGCCGAGCACTGCCCGCGAGATCGTCTATATCGCCACCGGCCGGATCCTGGCCCGGGGCACGGGCGACGAGATCATCGACAGGGCGGGGCTGGTGACCTTCCCTGGCCGAGGGGCCGGGGGCCGACCGGCTGGCCCCGCAACTGCGCGGGCAGCCGGGAGTGGAGATGGCCACGGCCTTCGGCACCACCCTGCATGTGTCCGGCCAGGACCGGGCGGCGCTGGAGCAGGCGATCGCCCCGCTGCGCAAGCCGCCGCTGACCTGGACCGAGACGCGGCCGACGCTGGAGGATGTGTTCATCCATCTGATCGCCGGACTGAGACAGGAAGAGGCCGCCTGATGTTGTCGCCGAGCCGCGCCTGGGCCGTGATGTCCAAGGAATTCATCCAGCTGACCCGCGATCGGCTGACCTATGCGATGATCCTGATCATGCCGATCGTGCAGCTGCTGCTGTTCGGCTATGCCATCAACAGCGATCCGCGCAACCTGCCGACGGCGGTGCTGGTGCAGGATCAGGGGGTGATGGCGCGGCCGGTGCTGAACGCCCTGACCAACACCGGCTATTTCCGCGTCACCGTCGCCGCCAACAGCCAGGCCGAGCTGGACCGGGCGCTGGCGCGGGGCGATGTGCAGTTCGCGGTGGTGATCCCGGCTGATTTCAGCCGCAAGGTGGTGCGCGGGCAGAAGGCGTCGATCCTGGTCGAGGCCGACGCCTCGGATCCCTCGGCCGTCGGCGGCGCGGTGTCGGCGCTGGCCGGGTTGCCGGCCCAGGCGCTGGCGCCGAGCTGACCGGACCGCTGGCGCGGCCCCGGTCCGCGCCGCCGTTCGAGGTGGTGGTCCACCGCCGCTACAATCCCGAGAACATCACTGCCTTCAACGTGGTGCCCGGACTGCTGGGCATCATCCTGTCTATGACGCTGGTGATGATGACGGCGCTGGGCATGGCGCGCGAAGCGCGAGCGCGGCACGATGGAGGCCCTGCTGGCCACGCCGGTGCAGCCGATGGAGGTGATGGTCGGCAAGCTGACGCCCTATGTCCTGGTCGGCGTGATCCAGGCGGCGCTGATTCTGGTGCTGGCGCGGCTGTTGTTCGCGGTGCCGATGAGCGGGGGCTGGCTGGCGCTGGCATTGGGGCTGCTGCTGTTCATCGTCGGGTCTCTGGCGCTGGGCTTTTTGATCTCGACCGTGTCGCGCACCCAGCTGCAGGCGATGCAGATGTCGTTCTTCTACATGATGCCGTCGATCCTGCTGTCGGGCTTCATGTTCCCGTTCCGCGGCATGCCGGAGTGGGCCCAGGTGATCGGCTCGATCATTCCGGTGACCCATGTGCTGCGCGTGGTGCGCGGCTCGCTGCTGAAGGGCAGCGGTGTGATGGACGCCTGGCCCAGCCTGCTGGCGCTGGCGGCCTTCCTGCTGGCGGTCGGGGCGCTGGCGATGGTTCGCTATCGCCCGACGCTGGACTGAGGCGTCGGCCCCCTCCGCGTGGAGAGGGCCGGGGCCGGATCAGCCTGCGCTCAGGGCGACATCCACATTGTTGCGGGTGGCGTTGGAATAGGGGCAGACCTGGTGGGCCTTCTGGATCAGGTCGTCGATGACGGCCCTGTCCATGCCGTGGTCGGTGACCTTGAGGGCGATGTCGAGGTTGAAGCCCTCGCCGCGGGTATTCTTGCCGAAGCCGACGGTGGACTGGACCTTTGTGTCCGGACCGACGGGCGTGCCGGCCTTGTCGCTGACCAGTCGCAGCGCGCCGAGGTAGCAGGCGGCATAGCCGGCGGCGAACAGCTGTTCCGGGTTGGTGCCGTCGCCACCCTTGCCGCCCATGGCGGTGGGAACCGAGAGTTTGACGTCGACCTTGCCGTCGTCGGTGCGGGCGTGGCCATCCTCGCGTCCACCGCCTTCGGCGGTTGCGTGAGCCTTGTAGAGTACGTCCATGGCGTCAGTGTCCTTCTGTTCGAGGGGCACCTTACCTAGGGACGATTGGACGGCCTGCTAGGCCAGACCGGCCTTCTTGAGGATCTTCCAGGCGCGGATCACGCTCTGCAGCTTGGCCTCGGCCCCGCGGTCGCCGCCGTTGGTGTCGGGGTGAAACCGCTTCAGCATCTCGTGGTAGCGGGCCTTGATGTCCGACTTTTCGGCCCCCGGTTCGAGGCCGAGGTCCGCCATGGCCGCGCGTTCCAGCTTGCCGACGCGATGGTCGTCGGCCGGATTGACCTGTTCCCGGGTGCGGCGCTCGAACAGGCCGAAACTGTCGTTCCACGAGCCGGAGGGGCCGGTGTGGGCCTTGCCCAGCCGGGCAGCGTTACCCGCCGCCTCGCGCGAAATTCTTGCTGGCCTTCATGTCCCAGGTCGGGCGGCCACCGGTCATGGCCTCATTCTCCTGGGCGGCGCGGACCTGGCCCTCGCTCATGCCGGCGTAGAAGTTCCAGTTCTTGTTGTAGGCCCCGGCGTGGGACTGACAGAAGTCATAGAAGTCGTTCAGTCGCTCGCGCGACTTGGGAGCCCTGGCGGTGGCGGCCTTGCTGCAGTCCGGCCAGTCGCACGCCTTCTCGCCCGGCTTCAGATGAAGGACGTCCTTCTCCGCCGCTTCTTCCTCGGCGCGTTGCGGCTTTATCCGCATATCCTTAAATCGGGGCGTGTATTGAAAAGAAGCGGTCATGGTCTCAAGTGTAGGGCTGAATTGGTCATCATCAAGGAACTACCTATGCCGGAGGGCCCAATCACGACAATTATCCGCGAAAAACTGACATCAGCCCTCAATCCGGAGCGTCTCGAGATCGAAGACGACAGCTGGCGTCACGCCGGACATCATCATGACGGTGGCATGGACGGGCGTCCGGGCGGCGAGAGCCATTTCAATCTGACGGTGGTTTGCGCAGCCTTTGAGGGCCAGGGGCGACTGGCCCGGCAACGCACCGTGACGGCAGCCCTGCGCACAAAAATGGCCGGACCGATCCACGCCCTGTCAATCCGGACCCTGACGCCGGCGGAAGCCGGGCCTGATCAGCCGCCAATATCCAACCCCTAGGTAAAATCCCGTTCACCTCATCTTAGAGGGTTCCGCCTAGCGTCCCGGTGGGTTGTTATCCGTGGGGCGGCAAATGGTTAAATCCGATGCGATAGATAAGGGTCTTGCCGGCGATCAGCGCCCCGGAGAGGCCGCGCAGGCCCTGCGGGCAATCCTGCAGACCCAATATCTCCGCTATCTGATCATCTTCAGCTGGGCCCTGGGCCTGCTGGGCACGATCGGCGTCGGTCTGGCCGCCATCTGGCTGGTCAGCACCCTGGCGGCCGGTACGCTGCGCGGGGCCGTCGAAAAGCGCATCAGCGACCGTGTCGGAACCGGCTGGGGTCTGGTTTTCCCGGCCGTGGCAACCGTGCCCACCGCCGTCTGGGCGACGGCGCCGCTGCTGGCCTGGTTCTCCGACGCGCCGTTCGGCCGCGCCCTGGCCATGACCCTGCTGGTCTGCGGCTATGTGCTGGTGTTTTCGCAGCTTCGAAGCTCTCCGCGTCAGGCCCTGGTGATTTCGTCACCGTATGGTCTGTCGGCCCTGATCATTCTGGCGAGCCTGTGGGGTACGCCGATCTTCTGGTCCTTCCTCGGCGTCGTGCCGTTCACAGGGGCCGGCCTGTTCGTTCTGGTGATGATGACCATGCTGCGGGAAAGAGCGATTCGCGCCTTCCAGGAGCATCAGGCCCATCTGATCGAAGAGCTCGAGACCGCCCGCGACCGGGCCAATGCCGCCAGCGACGCCAAGTCCAACTTCCTCGGCGTCATCTCGCACGAGCTGCGCACGCCGATGAACGGGGTATTGGGGGCCGCCCAGCTGCTGAGCGCCACACGGCTGGAGGACACCCAGCGTGAGTATCTGTCGATCATCCGCAACTCGGGCGACAACCTGCTGTCTCTGCTGAACGATATCCTCGACATGACCAAGATCGAGGCCGACAAGATGACCTTTGATGTCATCGATGTCGTGGTCGAGGACCTGCACAAGCGGGTGGTCGGGCCGTTCCAGGCCCAGGCCGAGGCCAAGGGGCTGGACTTCAACGTCGTGCTCGAGGGCGAGACCCCGGCGACGGTCAAGGGCGATCCGCTGCGGGTCTGCCAGGTGATCCAGAACCTGCTGGCAAACGCCGTGAAATTTACCGACACCGGGGGCGTCACCTATACCGTGCGTGGCGAGCGGCTGTCGGACAAGGTCGTGCGGTTCGACTATGAGGTGCGGGACACGGGGTCCGGTATCACGGCGGCGGATATCGAGCGCCTGTTCCAGCCCTTCACCCAGGTCGACGGCTCTTCGACCCGCCGCTTCGGCGGCACCGGGCTGGGCCTGACCATTTCCCGGCGCATGGCCAATATCATGGGCGGCGATATCGCCGTGACCTCGACCTATGGTGAGGGATCGACCTTCACCTTCAGTGTCGAGGCCGAAGTCGTCGAATGGGCCCGTGTGGCGCCGGCCGAGGCGATCGAGGCCGAGGTCGGGGACGGGCGTCACCTGAAGGTGCTGGTGGTTGAGGATCACCCGGTCAATCGCATGATCCTGGAGGCCTGGATGGGGTCCGCCGGTTATGTCTCCGCCACTGCGGAGAACGGCCAGATCGCCGTGGATATGGCCCAGGACCAGGCGTTCGATCTGATCATCATGGACGTCAACATGCCGATCATGGACGGGCTCACGGCCACCCGCGCGATCCGTGACGGCGCGGGGCTGAATGCGGAAACCCCGATTGTGGTCCTGTCGGCGTCGGCCCGCCATGAGGACCATGAGGCGGGTCTCGAGGCCGGTGCCGACGCCTATCTGAACAAGCCGATCGATTTCGCGGCCCTGGCCAGGGTGATGAACCGCGTCGGGGGTGGACGTGAAGGCCTGCGCGCCGTGACCGACGAAGACGGTCAGGTCGCCGCCGCCTGATCCCGGACCCGCCCGGGTCGCGGCGATAACGAATTGCGGCCCCCGGGGTTCACATCCGGGCGCAGGGCGTTAGACCCGGATCATGACCAAGCTCGAAACTCCCCTGACCGATGCCGTGGCTGCCGGTCGGGCTGCGATCACCGTCGACGCCGCCCTGCTGGCCAAGATGACGGACATGGCGGGCGATCTGGCCGTCAACCTGATCATCGCCCTGCTGATCCTGGTCGCCACGGTGTTCCTGTCGCGCTGGGCGTCCAAGGTCACCCGCCGGACCCTGTCGCGCGTTCGCGGCTTTCAGGACGACCAGACCGTGCTGGCCTTCGCGATCCAGGTGGTGCGGGTCGTCGTCTACATTATCGGCCTGATCGCGGTGCTGCAGCGGCTGGGCGTTCAGACCACCTCGATCATCGCCGTGCTCGGCGCGGCCTCCCTGGCGGTCGGCCTGGCGCTGCAGGGCACGCTGGCCAATGTGGCGGCCGGCGTGGTCCTGCTGATCCTGCGGCCCTACAAGGTGGGCGATGTGATCGACATCGGCGGCGCGGGCGGCACGGTGCAGCGCCTGGACCTGTTCACGACGCAACTGTCCAACGCCAGCAATCACAAGATCGTCGTGCCCAACGGCAAGGTGCTGGGCGATGTGATCCTGAACCTGTCCGGTCAGACGACCCGGCGCATCGAGATCAAATTCACCGTCGGCTACGGCGAGGACCTGGCCGAGACACGGGCGGTACTGGCCGCGACCGCTGTGGCCCATGACGCGGTGTTGCCGGACCCGGCCCCGTGGACCGGGGTCACCGGCCTGCTGGACAGTGCGGTGCAGGTGACCCTTCAGGCCTGGGTCAAGTCCGGGGACTGGTGGCAGACCCAGGCGGATCTGATGCAGGCCGGCAAGGAGGCGCTGGACGCGGCCAATATGAGGTCCCGTTCCCGCACCAGGTCGCCGTGCCCTATGGCGACGAGGATGTGATGCCGGTGGTGACCGTGCGCACGGTCGAGCAGAAGGACGAGATGCGCCGCGACAGGCCGGGATTAAACCGACGCCCCGGACGGGAAAGATTAAGGCGATGCGCTACGACTTTCGGCTCCGACAACACGGCCGGCATGGCTCCGGCGGCGATGGACGCCATGGTCGCGGCCAATGACGGCTTCGCCCGGGCCTATGGCGCGGACGATGTCACCGCGCGCGCCGCCGACCAATCCGCCGGCGGCTGGATGCCGACGCCGAGGTCCGGTTCGTGTTCAGCGGCACGGCGGCCAATGCCATCGCCCTGTCGATGCTGGCCTTTCCGCACGAGGCCGTGCTGGCGCACCACGCCGCCCATATCTGCACCGACGAGACGGGGGCGCCTGGCTTTTTCGGTCAGGGTGTCGGCCTGATCGGCCTGCCGGGATTTTCGGGCAAGATCGCGCCAGCGGCGCTGACCGCCGCCCTGGCCGAGCCCGAGGTCGGGCATCGGCAACCGCCCGCCGCCCTGTCGCTGACCCAGTCGACCGAATACGGGACGGTCTATAGCGAAGAGGAACTGCGCCACCTGATCGAGCCGGTGAAGCTGAAGGGCCATGGCGTTCACATGGACGGGGCGCGGCTGGCCAATGCGGCGGCGGCCGGGTTCGACCTGACGCAGATCGCGCGGCTGGGCGTGGATGTGCTGGTGTTCGGCGGGGCCAAGGCCGGGGCCAATTGCACCGAGGCGCTGGTGATGTTCGACAAGACCCTGGCGCGCCGGATCGACAACCGGCTGAAACAGGCCGGACAGACGGCCTCCAAGGCGCGCTTTCTGGCGGCCCCCTTCCTCGGACTGCTGGAAAGCGGTGCGTGGGAGGACGGGGCCGCCCACGCCAATCTGATGGCCCGGCGACTGGCGGAGGGAATTGCCACGCGTTCGCCCTTCATCCTGGCCCATCCGGTCGAGGCCAATGCGGTGTTCGTACGCATGCCCGAGGCGGCGCACGCGCGGCTCAACGCCCTGGGCTGGGCCTGCTACCGGTTCGATGACGGCTCGGTGCGGTTCGTCTGTTCCGGGGCCACCCGCGCCGAGGCGGTCGACGAGATTGTGGACGCGATCGCCGGTCTGGACTGACGTTCCGGGGCCGGTCAGGCCGAAACGGGGTGATCCCGCGCCGATCTACGGCTAGGCTTGCCGGCCTGACGAGGAACCCGGACCCCACAGGGGCATTGGGTGGAACGGGAGCGTCAACGGTGACGACAGGCAACAGCGGACGTCATTGCGGGTGAATGCACCGGCCCGGATCGAGACGACCGAAGCGCGCGACATCGCCGCCTATCGCCGTGTGCGGGCGGTGATGCCGGCACTGGCCGCGGGGCTGTCGCCCGAGGACCTGCAGGCGCAGTCCATGCCCGACTGCAGTCCGGCAAATGGCATCTGGCGCATACGAGCTGGTTCTTCGAGGCGATGATTTTGGCGTCGCAGCCGGACTATCAGCCCGTCGACGACCGGTTCCAGACGCTGTTCAACTCCTATTACGAGGCCCTGGGGTCGCGGGTGGCGCGGGCCGAGCGGGGACTGATGACCCGGCCGTCGCTGGCGGCGGTGCTGGATTATCGCGGCGAAATCGACCGGCGGATGGTCGCCCGGTTGAACGCCGGCGGGCTGGACGCGTCGCAGCGCTATCTGCTGACGCTGGGCCTGCACCATGAGCAGCAGCACCAGGAACTGTTCCTGATGGACCTGTTGAACCTGATGTCGCGGTCGCCGCTGGATCCGGCGGCCTATGAGACAGAGCCACGCACGGAGGCTGCCGAACCGGGTCGCGGCGGGCAGACGCGGTTCGCCGGGGGACGGGTCGAGATCGGGACCGGCATCGGTTCGGGGGCAGGCGGCTTTGCCTTCGACAACGAGAGCCCGGCCCATCCGGTGTGGCTGCAGCCGTTCGCGCTGGCGCACGATCTGGTCAGCAACGGCGACTGGCTGCGTTTCATCGCCGACGGCGGCTACAGCCGCGCCGAACTGTGGCTGTCGGACGGCTGGGCGGCGGTGCAGGCCGGCGGCTGGGACGCGCCGCTGTACTGGCGACGGGACGGGGGCGGACTGGACAGTCATGAGCCTGAGCGGGCGGCATCCGGTCGATCCGGCGGCCCCGGTACGCCACATCAGCTTCTATGAGGCCGACGCCTATGCCCGCTGGGCCGGGGCGCGACTGCCGACCGAAGCCGAATGGGAGCATGCGGCGGCGACGGCGGGCTCGGCGTTCGCCAACCTGTCGAACGAGGTGTGGCAGTGGACGTCGAGCGCCTACGCCCCCTATCCCGGCTTCCGGCCGACCGAAGGCACGGCGTCCGAGTACAACGGCAAGTTCATGGCCAATCAGATGGTGTTGCGGGGCGGATCCTTCGCCACGCCGCCGGGCCATGCGCGGGTCAGCTACCGAAATTTCTATTATCCGCAGCAAAGGTGGGCCTTCATGGGACTTCGACTGGCACGGGACATCGAACCGGCGACAGACAACACGGAAACCCCGGCGGCCGAGGACGCCGGTTTCCGCGAGGCACTGGTCGCGGGCCTGAGCCAGCCGCAGAAGGCCGTTTCACCGAAATGGTTCTACGACGCCGAGGGCTCACGCCTGTTCGAGGATATCACCCGGCTGCCGGAATATTATCCGACGCGGCAGGAAGTGGCCCTGCTGCGCGAGGTTGCGCCGGACTGGGCCGCTGAGTTCGGGCCCGGTTCGGTGCTTGTCGAGTTCGGATCTGGGGCCAGCGAGAAGACGCGTATCCTGCTGGATGCCGGAAAGGACCTGGCCGCCTATGTGCCGATCGACATCAGCCCAGAGGCCCTGAGCGAGGCGGCGGCGCGGATCGATGAGGCCTATCCGCATCTGACCGTTGCGCCTCTGGTCAGCGATTTCCTGCATCTGGAGGCCCTGCCCGAGGCGGCGGGCAAGGGGCGGCGAATTGGCTTTTTCCGGGCTCGACCATCGGTAATCTGGAACCGGCCGAGGCGGTGGCCTTCCTGAAGGCGGCGCGGGCCCTGCTGGGTGACAAGGCCCTGTTCATTCTGGGGTCGATCTGGTCAGGGATCCGGCGACGCTGGTCGCGGCCTATGACGACAGTCAGGGGGTGATGGCGGCGTTCAACCTGAACCTGCTGGGCCGGGCCAACCGCGAACTGGATGCCGATTTCGATCTGGAGGCCTTCCAGCACCAGGCGGTCTGGAACGAGGCCGATTTGCGTATGGAAATGCATCTGACGGCGACGCGGGACATGGCCGTCGAACTGGGCGATCAGCGCATCGCCTTTGCCGAGGGGGAGTTGGTGCACACGGGAAAGCTTCGCGGAAATTCACCGAGGCGTCGTTGCGGCGCATGGCTGAAGCGGCGGGCTGGACGGTGGCGCGATTCCGCTCCGGACCCGCGCCCTCGGTCGCCCTGGCCCTGCTGCAGGGCTGAAACCCGGCGGGCACGCCGCCGGGCCCCATTTCTTCTATTCGGCTGCGGGTTCCTTGCGCGCGCCGTGCGAGGCTTCGCCGCCCTTGCGGCCGGCCTGGGCGGCCAGGCTGCGATCCTGGGAGAAGCTGCGCTTTTCGCTGGGCACGCTGGCACCGCCCTTGCGGGCAATCTCACGCTGACGCTCGGGGTCCATCGAGGCGAAACCCCGTCTCGAAACACCGGATGCCCGGGTGGGTTGACCTTCGGCCATTGTGCGGTCCTTTCCAGAAGACAGTGTCGGTTGCCATCTGAACCCGGGGGCTGGCCGTAGGTTCCGGCTCGAGGTCATTCGAGCCATCCGGAGCCGGCAGGTTCCGGACGGGATCAATCGTCTTCGGACGGCGGCGGCGGGACCTCCACGCCGGGGTCCGCCGCCGGCGGGGGATCAAGGTCCGGCAGTTCGACGGGCGCGCCGCCGGGGTCGATGTCCGGGCCCGGCGTTTCGGGGGGCAGAATCCCGGGCGTCGGGGCGTCGGGCCAGGCGGGGGCGGGATCGGTCATGAAGTTTCCTTTCGCCCCCTCTCAACGCGACGCCCGCGCGGATGTTCAGCCGCGCGTACCGGCTACCGGCCGAGGGTCAGGACGGACCCGTCGCCGGGCGGGCAATTGGCGCGCGCTGCATGGCGGCGTCGGAGACATAGGGGTTGTCGCGCCGCTCGGCCCCGAAGGTGGAGTGGCTGCCGTGGCCCGGCACGAAGGTCACGTCATCGCCCAGCGGCCACAGGCGGGTGGTGATGGCGGTCAGCAGATCATTGTGATTGCCGCGCGGAAAATCGGTCCGGCCGATCGAGCCGCGGAACAGTACGTCGCCGACCTGGGCAAAACGCGCCGCGCGGTTGAAGAAGACGACATGGCCGGGGGTGTGGCCGGGGCAGTGCAGGACCTCCCATTCGGTCTCGCCCAGCGTCAGGGTGTCGCCGTGGGCCAGCCAGCGGTTGGGGGTGAAGTCGCGGGCCGTCGGCAGGCCGTAGGTGCGACCCTGTTCGGGGATGCCGTCGATCCAGAATTGGTCGTCGGGATGGGGACCGATGATGTCGACACCCGATTTTTCCTGCATCTCGGCCGCGCCGCCGGCGTGGTTGAGGTGGCCGTGGGTGATCCAGATGGCGTCCAGGGTCAGGCCGCGCCGGGTGATTTCCGCCAGAATGCGATCGATCTCGGCTCCCGGATCAATGACCGCGGCCTTGCCGGTCTTTACGCACCAGACAGTGGTGCAGTTCTGCTGGAGCGGGGTCACCGGGGTGACGAAGACGCCGATGGGGACGCTGACTGGTTCATGCTCATCACATAGGCGAGACAGACGGCCGGCGAAACCGTCGCCTGCGTTGACCTTTTCGGCCCTTCTCGACATAAGGGCGGGCTTCGAGCGCCGCTCCCACCGGGGCGGCCTTTCTGCTTTATTCAATCCCCGCGCGCGCCAGACATTCCGGCGCTGCCCCAGAGCGTCAGATTTTGTCCATGCAAGTCGTCGAAAAGTCGAACGAAGGCCTCAGCCGCGTCCTCGCGGTGACCATTCCCGTGACCGAGCTCAACGCCAAGCTCGACGCCAAGCTGAAGGAGGTCGCGCCGCAAATTAAGCCTGAAGGGCCTCCCGTCCCGGCAAGGTGCCGGCGACGCATGTGCGCAAGACCTTCGGTCGCGAGATGATGGGCGAGATCATCAACACGGCCCTGAACGAGTTGAGCCAGAAGGCGATCGAGGACGCCAAGGTGCGGCCTGCCGCCCCGGCCGACATGAAGCTGACCTCGGACATGGACAAGGTCATGGCCGGTCTGGAAGACCTCGTCTTCGAGATGGCGCTGGAAGTAATGCCCGAGTTCACGCCGGTCGACCCGACGACGCTGAAGCTGTCGCGGCCGGTCTATGAGGCCACCGATGAGGACCTCGACGAGGCGCTGAAGGAACTGGCCGGTCAGGCCAAGTCCTATGAGGACAAGAAGGGCAAGACCGTGAAGGCCGCCGAGGGCGACGAGGTCACCATCGACTTCCTGGGCAAGCTGGACGGCGAGCCGTTCGAGGGGGGTGCCGCCGAGGACGCCCAGCTGGTGATCGGTTCAAACCGCTTCATCCCGGGCTTCGAAGAGCAGCTCAAGGGGGCCAAGGTCGGCGATGAGACGGTCCTGAACGTGACCTTCCCCGAGGATTACCAGGCCAAGCATCTGGCTGGTAAGGCCGTGACGTTCGATGTCACCGTCAAGGCCATCAAGGCCGAGGTTGAGGCCACGGTCGACGAGGAATTCGCCAAGCGCATCGGTCTGGAGTTGCTGGACAAGCTCAAGGAGCTGATGCGCGACAACCTGAACCAGCAGTACAAGGGCGCGGCCCGCTTCAAGCTGAAGCGGGCCCTGCTGGATGCGCTGGACAAGGCCCATACCTTCGACCTGCCGCCGAAAATGGTCGACGCCGAGTTCGAGGGCATCTGGCAACAGGTGCAGGCCGACAAGGAAGCCGGCAACCTGCCGCCGGAAGACGCCAAGAAGTCCGAGAAGAAGCTCAAGGAAGAGTATCTGAAGATCGCCGAACGTCGCGTGCGCCTGGGTCTGGTCCTGGCCGAGATCGGCCGCGCCAACGATGTCGGCGTCACCGACCAGGAGCTGAACAACGCGATCATGGCCGAGGCCCGCAACTATCCGGGTCAGGAGCAGCAGGTGCTGGAGTTCTACCGCCAGAACCAGAATGCCGCCGCCTCGATGCGCGCACCGATCTATGAGGAGAAGGTCTGCGACCTGATCTTCGACAAGGCCAAGATCAAGGAAACGCCGATCACCAAGGAAGAGCTTCTGAAGGAAGACGACGAGGAATAGGCCGTCCCACCCGACTTTTGACGACAGCGATCCCCGTTCCGGTCCCCGGAGCGGGGATTTGCTTTTTCCGCACATGCCTTGCGTCAACGACTTGGCAACGCGATATCCTGTTCAACAGGGCAGCGGCCGGTGAGTTGCGCCATACGCCCGGCCACGGGCAGCATCTCCGAGAAGGCCACCGAATGCGCGATCCGATCGATTTCATCCAGAGCAACCTCGTGCCGATGGTGGTGGAGCAATCCAGCCGCGGCGAACGCTCGTTCGACATCTTCTCGCGGCTGCTGCGCGAGCGGA
The DNA here is from genome assembly GCA_034676465.1 of Brevundimonas sp. GTDB lineage: Bacteria > Pseudomonadota > Alphaproteobacteria > Caulobacterales > Caulobacteraceae > Brevundimonas. The sequence goes on from JAUCCG010000023.1 coordinate 25,562, forward strand.
TCATCTTCCTGACGGGGCCGTTCGAGGACACGATGGCCTCGCTGATCTGCGCCCAGCTGCTGTTCCTCGAATTGGAGAACCCGAAGAAGGAAATCAGCATGTACATCAACAGCCCCGGTGGTCAGGTGACCTCGGCGCTGGCGATCTACGACACCATGCAATACATCAAGAGCCCGGTTTCGACCGTGTGCATGGGCATGGCGGCCTCGGCCGGTTCGCTGATCCTGACAGCCGGGGAGCCGGGCCAGCGCATCGCCCTGCCGAACGCCCGGGTCATGGTGCATCAGCCTTCGGGGCGGCTTCCGCGGCCAGGCCTCGGACATCGTGCGCCACGCCGAGGACATCGTCGAAACCAAGAAGCGGCTCAAACCAGATCTACGCCTCCACCACACCGGCCGCACCTATGAGGAGGTCGAGAAGACCCTCGACCGCGACCATTTCATGGATGCCAAACAGGCCAAGGACTGGGGCATCATCGACCACGTCTACGAGAAGCGCGAAGAGGCCGACAGCGACGGCATCAAGACGGTCTGATCCGGCAAGGGTTGTCGGACGATGGGAGGGGCGCACCGGCGACGGCGCGCCCTTCTTTTTGTGCGGTCAGGATGCGGCGATCCGGGACGGGTTCGTGCTGAGAAAGAGCAGCGCATGCAGTACGGACGTGACACCCGCGGCGTGGTCGAGATCGACGGCGACATCTATGACTGGGAGGTGCGACGCCAGCCCCAGCCCCAGGCCGATGGCTCGTGGGACGGCATGGCCATCGCCGTGCGGCTGAGGGACTTCAAGCGCGAGGCGATCGTGCAGTTCCCCATGCCGATGCGCCCGAACGGCCGTCCGGACCTGGAGAAGCAGCGGGTCAATATCGACGCGATACGCAACGCCGTCACGTCGGTGATCGCGGCGGGATGGAATCCCACCTCACGCGGCAAGCCGGTGGTGTTCGACGTGGATGCCGACGGCCGCTAGGGCCGTTCCGTAAATACCCGGGAAGCCCGCCTCGGCGGCGAAGGCCAGCATTTCGGTGTCGCCGCTGGTGTCGCCGTAGGCCGCAGCCAATTGCAGATCATCGCCATAGGCGGCGCGCAGGCGGTAGACCTTCTCCTCGCCGCGGCAGTTGGGGCCGGTGAAGGCCCCGGTGACGCGATCGTCGGCGTCGAAGGTCATATGCGTGCCCAGCAGGGCCTCGGCCCCGAGGCGACGGGCGAAGGGAGCGACGGTGATCTCGGGCGAGGCGGTCACGATCACGCGATGCGCCCCCTTGCGTCCCCAGTCCTGCCAGCAGGCGAGGGCGTCGGGTCGAATGAACCGGGGCCAGATGAATTGGCGAACCGTTCAGCCTCGGCCTCGAGGGTGGCACGGTCCAGACCGCCGAGAAATTCCCGCACCGAGGCGGCCTTGATCCGTCCGCGGTCGCGATCCTGGACATAGTCGATGACCGCCGGCGTCAGCCGCGCCAGTCCCAGGGCCCAGCGCACCGGACCGGCCCGCCAGCGCAGGAAGGCGGTGAAACTGTCACGGATGGTCAGGGTGCCGTCAAAATCGAAGGCGACAACCGGCACGCCCGGTGCGGGTATGTCGTCAAGGCTATGGCGAATCACCGGCCCGGTGCCCATGTCACGCATTCGCCGTGATGCCCGTCGACTGTGAACATGTGCCGTTCTTCTGGCCTCGCCGGTCCCCGGTGGGCTTGTTGCGGTAAATGATGGGTGATTGTAAATTTTGAAGACCTTCGCGCCTAGAGTTAGGATCTACGCGTTGGATACGCGCTCGGCCGCACATCGTGGCCGTTCGTCGGAGTGAGATGGGTCTATGACCAAAGCAGCCAGCGGCGACGCTAAAAGCACTCTGTACTGCTCGTTCTGCGGGAAGAGCCAGCACGAAGTGCGCCAGCTTATCGCCGGTCCGACGGTGTTCATCTGCGATGAATGCGTCGAATTGATAATGGATATGATCCGCGAAGAGCACAAGACTGCCTTCAAGACGACCAAGCTAACGGCGTGCCGACTCCGAAGGAGATCCGCGACGTTCTTACGATGATGTGATCGGCCAGAAGCACGC
>JAUCCG010000024.1:0-19240 GCA_034676465.1 Brevundimonas sp.
GTGATGATCGCCGAGGCCACCGCCTCGTGGCCGGACCGGGGCCGAGCAGTTCGCCAAGGATTTCGGCGCTCCGCTGGGCCCGATCAGCCAGGCCAACCAGGGTTCGTTCCAGATTCTGGCGCGCGACGAGGTCGGCGATGAAAGCACCTCGCCGGACAAGAAGGTGCGGGTCGTGACGACGATCAGCTACCGCCTGCGCTAGGATCAAACCGGTTGAGTTGGACGGCGTCCGGTCCGGATTTCGCTCCAGACGGGTCCGGGCGGCGATATCAGCTCGCCGGAGCGGTCGTCGGGCCTGGAGCCACGCGTGGATCGACCGGCGGCACGATCGGACCCTCCGGCAGGCGTGGCGTATCCGGCAGGCTCGGTTCCGGCAGGGGGATGTCGACCTGTACCGGGGCTCCGGGGTGTCACCGGTGCGGAACCTGTGGCGATCAGCACAAGCACGACGACCGCCAGGCCGACCAGCACGCCCGCGACCACCAGACCCCAGCCAGCCCGGACGGGACCGGCGGTCGGGTGGGTTGTCGCGGGGAGCAGTCATACCCGAATTTCAGCCGGCCGGTGCGGGCACGGACGGGGCCGAAACCTCAGGCAGGCTCACGTCGACATCAACCTGTTTCGGTTGGGGAGAGGCACCGGAAAACACGAAATAGGCGACGATCGCCAGCACCACGACGATACCGCCGACGATAAAGGCCAGACCGGCATTTCCGCCACCGCCGCCACTGTTGCTGTTGTTGTCAGTCATCTGGAACTCCTGGTCCGGTTGGGTTGATATCCAAACGACGGTCAGGCTTTGCGGTTCCAGCGCCATGGGTGACGGCAACGCTGGTCGGGAGCCGGTCGACGGATGTGCTCATTATGTTCTAGACATCGCCCTCCCCGCTCCCGACTGATCCGGAACCCCGCCGCCCCCGTGACCGACCTGCCCGCTCCCAGGATTTCCGACCTCGCCCGCGCCCGTCCGCCCAGCGGCGAAACCGGCGACTATATGGCCGGGTTGAACCCCGAGCAGCGGCTGGCGGTCGAGAGCGTGGACGGACCGGTGCTGGTGCTGGCCGGGGCCGAAACCGGCAAGACCCGCGTCCTGACCACCCGGCTGGCGCATATCCTGGCGACGGGCCGGGCCAGGCCGTGGGAACTGCTGGTCGTCACCTTCACCAACAAGGCCGCGCGCGAGATGCGCGAGCGCATCACCCATCTGATCGGCCCTTCGGCCGAGGGGCTGCGCTGGCTGGGCTCCTTCCACTCGGTCGCGGCCCAGATTCTGCGCCGGCACGCTGAACTGGTGGGTTTGAAGTCCAGCTTCACCATCCTCGACACCGACGATCAGGAACGGGTCTGCAAACAGCTGCTGGAAGCGGCCAATATCGACACCAAACGCTGGACGCCCAAGTCGCTGAACGGGCTGATCGACCACTGGAAGAACCGCGGCTGGACGCCCGAAACCCTGCCCCCGGCCGAGGATTTCGCCAACGGCAAGGGCCACGGCCTGTACGCCGCCTATCAGGCGCGGCTGCGCAGTCTGAACGCCTGCGACTTCGGCGACCTGTTGCTGCACAACCTCACCATCCTGTCGCAGCATGCGGATATCGCCGAGGAATACCGGCGACGCTTCCGCTACATCCTGGTCGACGAATACCAGGACACCAACGTGGCCCAGTATCTGTGGCTGCGGCTGCTGACGTCCTCGACCGGAAATGTCTGCTGCGTCGGCGACGACGATCAGTCGATCTATGGCTGGCGTGGGGCCGAGGTCGACAACATCCTGCGCTTCGAGCGCGACTTCCCCCGGCGCGAAGGTGATCCGGCTGGAGCGCAACTATCGCTCCACCCAACACATCCTCGGCGCGGCCTCGGGCCTGATCGCGGCCAATCGCGACCGGCTGGGCAAGACGCTGTGGACCGAGGACGACAGCGGCGACAAGGTCCAGGTGCGCGGCGTCTGGGACGGCGAGGCCGAGGCCCGGCTGATCGCCGACGAGATCGAGACCGCCCGCCGCCCCCACGCCGGCGAACCCGGCATGAAATACAGCGACATGGCCGTGCTGGTCCGGGCCTCGTTCCAGATGCGGGCGTTCGAGGAACGCTTCGTCATGCTGGCCATCCCCTATGTGGTGATCGGCGGGCCGCGCTTCTACGAACGGGCCGAGATCCGCGACGCCCATGCCTATCTGCGCCTGATCAACTCCGAGGACGACGACCTGGCCTTCGAGCGGATCGTCAATGTGCCCAAGCGCGGCATCGGCGACACCAGTGTGCAGAAGGTGCTGTCGATCGCCCGCCAGTCCGGCGTCTCGGCCATGGCCGCGGTGCGCGACCTGATCACCTCGGACGAACTGCAGGCCCGGACCCGCACCGCCCTGTCGAATTTCGTGCGCGACATCGACCGCTGGCGCGCCATGACCGTCGACTCCCCCACTGGGAGGTGACCGAGGCGGTGCTGGAGGAGAGCGGCTACACCGACATGCAGAAGGCCGACCGCGCCACCGGCCAGACCCGCCTCGACAACCTCAAGGAACTGACCCAGGCGATGCAGGCGTTCGAGACGCTGGGGGCCTATCTGGAACATGTGTCGCTGGTCATGGACATCGATCGCGGGGCCGGTGACCACGCGGTCCAGATCATGACCCTGCACGGGGCCAAGGGGCTGGAGTTCCCGCTGGTCTTCCTGCCCGGCTGGGAGGAAGGCGTGTTCCCGTCGCAGCGCTCGATCGACGAGAAGGGCGAGAAGGGCCTCGAGGAGGAACGCCGCCTGGCCTATGTCGGCGTGACCCGGGCCAAGGCCAGCGCCCGTATCAGCTTCGCCGCCAACCGGCTGGTCTACGGCCGCTGGACCAGCCAGCTGCCCAGTCGCTTCGTCGACGAACTGCCCATCGCCCATGTCGAGGCCCAGAGCGAGACCGGCTATTACGGCGCGTCGGACGGCATGAAGGAGGCCAAGTCCCGCTGGGACGAGGCCCCCAGTTTCGGAGCCGGTTATTCCTCGCCCGGCTGGAAACGGGCCCAGAGCTTCACCGCCGGCGCGACCCCGCGCGACCGCCAGGCCCGCAAGACGGTGATCGAAGGCCAGGGCCGTCTGATTGCCACCGCCGACCCAAAAGCCGGCTCGAAATGGGCGAAAGGCGAACGCGTCTTCCACCAGAAATTCGGCTACGGCACCGTGCGCATTATCGAGGGCAACAAGCTGCTGGTCGATTTCGAAAAGGCCGGCGAGAAGCGGGTCATCGACAGCTTCGTGGAGAAGGTCGGGTGAAATCTATCGGAATTTGCATTGCCCTCGTACTCTTGGCCGTTTTTGCCTTCTTGGCTGGATGGGCTTCAAAGATCGTCGTGACGGGTGTGACGGCAGCGACTTTGGTTCAATCGGTCACAGTGCTCGTGACGGTGATTTCGCCGTTTGGACCTATCGAGCGACGAAACGGAAGGAAGCCGAAGCAAGGTTGTTCGGCCAGAAAGCCAGTGTCTACGAGCCACTCGTTGAGGAACTCAAAAAGGCACATCTCGCAGGAAAAAATGGGAACCCGGAAACTGACGAAAAGAAGCTCGCACAAGCCCTCGTAGATATTCAGTTCAAAGCCATAATCTGGGGTGATCAGGCCTTCCTTAGAGCCCTCATTGAATTCGGCGAGGCGGAACCGGGAGAATTGCCAGACCAGACATTCGGACGAATGGCGAAACTCTATGAACAGATGCGAAGAGAACTGGGCCATGCCGACAAGCCCGGAGTGGGCTACGACGTTATGGAGCTCCTTCTCATCGCTGATGATCGTCATCTGATACGGACGATGAAGGCCAAAATTTACGGCAAAGCATAGGTCTTCAAGCAAATCAAAGTGCAGGCCGGGGAGATGTCGGAAGCGTCTTCCATTATAAGTCCGGCTGCACCAAGGTGCGGATCGACGACAGCAAGCTATTGGTCGATCTCGAGAAGGCGAGAAATGGATCATCGGCAGCTTTGTGAAGAAGACTTGATTTTACTTCACCAGCAGCGCGCGAATTAGGATAGGTTGCCAATTCGTTCTTAGGAGTTATGGCAATGGCTACTAATCCCCCCTCTGGCGACGGCCATCGAAATGGCGCGGTTCGGGGATCGTTCGCAGGTCTACAACCCGCTCACCCAGACATGGACCAAACGTGACACTGACACTGGCCGTTTCATGGACGGGGCAAAAAGGATGGCACACCTTTCAAAGGGCGTTCGCCGGGAACGGTAGGAAGCACCATACATGAGCGTCATGCCACGCCCCCATATGATCCAGTGCTTCATCTGTGAGGGCGTCTTTCAACATGGACCGACCAACTACGAGGGACGCGGCATTGGCGCGTGGGATATTTGCGTTTGCGATCTTTGTTATCGTGGCAATTGGGACGGTGGGTGCCCCAGTAGTCAGCCCAAATTGATGGCCGATCTAGCCGAAACAGTGATTGCGCCGGTACGCAATGCGCGCGGTTGGATAGACTGGCCTGAGTAGGATAGTTTGAAGCCATGGCCGACGGCGCTCTGACCCTCAAACTCGACCCCTACGCCGCTGCAAAGCTGGCGAAGAAGGCGAAGGCGGCCGGGGTGTCCCCCGAGGTAGTCGCGATGTTGCTGCTGAGCGCCCAACTCTTCGACTACGGACGATTTCGAATGGCCGGAGGGTGGCGACCCCCGCACGGCGGTCGCCGAACCCGTTGTGGAGGAAGGTGCTCGGGACTGGGACTAGGTGCGGCCGGAACTCGAAGCCTATCGCAGGAGAAGCTGAAGGCTCTGGGGGTGTTTAAAGTCCGGCTGACCAGCCGGGCCAATCTCGATCTCCGCCTCCAGATCGACTGGCTTACCGACCGGTCGCCGCGTTCCGCCCGGAAAGCAATCCGCGCCATCTTTGACACGATCAGTCGTCTCAAGAGCCATCCTCTTTCGGGTCATGCAACCGCCGGCGATGAGCGCGAGGCGCAAGTGCGGTTCGGCCGGTTTGGTTTTGTCGTTCGATATCAGGCGCGGCGAAACGAGGTGATCATCATCCGGGTCTTCCACGGGGCCCAGGACCGTTCCTGAATTGGCACCATCGAACGCCGAAAAGCGTCGCCCGTGGAGCCCCTTCCCAACCCTTCGTTAAGCACGACCGCGCACCCTGCGCCGGTGCGCCCGCCCCGTCCCGATTCTCGTTTTGACCGACCCCAAGGCGTCCCTGTGGGAGCTGGCTGGGGCTATGATCTGTATCGTCATTCTGACCGGGGCCCTGATCGGGCCGGGGCTCGCCCCGAACCAGGGGGACACGCCGATGCTGCGGCTGATCTGGCTGCCGGTCTATGCGATCATATTCGGCCTGATCGCGGCCCGGTTCCAGCAGGTGCTGGGGGCCTGGCCGGCCTGGCTGGCCCTGGCGGGGCTGATCGCCCTGGCCTTCGCGTCAAGATACTGGTCGATCGATCCGGCCGTGACCCCGGGCGCCGGGTCATCGCCCTGACCATGACCGGCAGTTTCGCCCTGTATCTGGGGACCGCCTTCCCCGGTGAGCGTCTGCCGCGGCTGCTGATGCAGTCGGGACTGATCATGGCGCTGGGCAGTCTGGTCATGGTGTTCGCCTTCCCGGCCATCGGCATCCACCAGGAGGACAATGCCGGGCTGTGGCGCGGCCTCTGGTACGAGAAAAACGGATGGGCATCGTCATGGTCGCCGCGGCCACGGCGGCGGCGGCCTGTCTGGCGGCTGGCACCGGCCGCTGGAAAGCCCCGGCCCTGACCCTGGTGCTGACCACGGCCCTGGTGATCGCGACCCAGTCGAAGACCTCGCTGCTGTGCCTGTTGCTCGGCCTGGGTCTGATCTCGGCCCTGTGGGCCATGCGGCGCGGCGGCCCGGCCTTCGCCGTGGTCTGTGTCTGGCTGGGCATCGTGGTGGTCGGGATCGGGGCCTATATGTTCCTGACCGACCCGGAATTGATTTTCGTGGCGCTGGGCAAGTATTCGTCCCTGACCGGGCGCACCCATATCTGGGACAGCCTGATGCGCCTCGTCGCCGAGCGGCCCTGGACCGGCTATGGCTACAGTGCCTTCTGGGGCCGGGGGTTCGATCCCGGCCGCCTTCGTGCGCCAGGAGACCGACTGGCCGGTACCCTCCGCCCACAACGGCTGGATCGACCTGCTGGTGCAACTGGGCTGGCCGGGCGCGATCGCCGTCGGCAGCCTGATGGTAACGGCCACGATCATGACCCTGACGCGACTGGGGTCATCCGGGGTGCGTGAGGGCTACTGGGCGATCGCCTATCTGGGCGTTTTTGTCCTGCTGAGCCTGTCGGAGAGCGTGCTCATGAGCCACGCCGAACTGCCCTGGACCTGGTTCGGCGATATTGGCGCGGGCCGTGTCGCCGCGGACGGCGATATCCACATCGTCGGCCCGGAACCCCCATGCGGCCTACCAGACCCGTTCCCGAATCGCCGCAGAGTACGCTTATGGGCCAGCCCGCAGATCTCTTTTCCGCCTTTGACGACGACCAGCCGACGCCGGTGACTGCGGCGGCGACTTCGCCTGTGGCTCCCCCGGCTGCCGCCACCACACCGGCCACACCCGTTCCACCCGCGCCGTCACCCTCCCCCCGCCCCTCGACCCCGCCCGTCCCCGGCAGCTATTCGGCCTCCGACATCGAAGTGCTGGAAGGGCTGGAGCCGGTGCGCCGCCGCCCGGGCATGTATATCGGCGGCACCGACGCCAAGGCGCTTCATCACCTCTTCGCCGAGGTCATCGACAACTCGATGGACGAAGCCGTGGCCGGCCATGCCAGCCTGATCGAGGTGCATCTCGGCGCCGACGGCTTTCTGACCGTCACCGACAACGGCCGCGGCATTCCGGTCGAAAACCATCCCAAGTTCCCCGGCAAGTCGACGCTGGAAATCGTCCATACGGTGCTGCACGCGGGCGGCAAGTTCGACTGCAAGGCCTATGAGACCTCGGGCGGCCTGCACGGCGTCGGCGTCTCTGTGGTCAACGCCCTCTCCGACGACATGGCGGTGGAAGTAGCGCGCGACCAGAACCTTTATCGCAACGTCTTCTCGCGCGGCCTGACGGTGGGCCCGATGTCGAACGCGGTGGGCCGCGTGCAGAACCGGCGCGGCACCCTGATCCGCTTCCACCCCGACCCGCAAATCTTCGGTGCCGGCGCGCATTTCTCCGCGGCGCGCCTGTTCCGCATGGCCCGGTCCAAGGCCTATCTGTTCGGCGGCGTCGAACTCCGCTGGAGCTGCGCGCCCGAACGCCTCACCAAGCCACGACGTGCCGGCCAAGGCGGTGTTCCACTTCCCCGACGGCCTGCGCGACTTCCTGGCCGAACCGATCGAGGGTCTGGAGACGCGTCACCCCCGCGAGATCTTCGCGGGCAAGAGCGAACGCAAGCCCGGCAGCCACGGCGCGGTGGAATGGGCCGTGCCTGGAGCCCGCTGGGTCCGATGGCTTCGTCCACTCCTACTGCAACACCGTGCCGACCCCCGACGGCGGCACCCATGAGGCGGGCCTCCGCATCGCCCTGGTGCAAGGGGCTGAAATCCTACGCCGAACTGAGCAAGAACAAGCGCGCCGGCCTGATCTACCGCCGAGGACGTGATCGCCAACGCCCGGGGCCATGCTCTCGGTGTTCGTGCGTGAGCCCGAATTCGTGGGCCAGACCAAGGACCAGCTGTCGTCGCCGGACGCCCAGCGAATCGTCGAACAGCTGCTGCGCGACCCGCTGGACCACTGGCTGGCCGACAGCCCCAAGCAGGCCAATGCTCCTGGCTGGGTTCGTCATCGAACGGGCCGAGGATCGCCTGCGCCGCCGCAAGGACAAGGAGGTCCAGCGCGCCCAGGCCACGCGCAAGCTGCGCCTGCCCGGCAAGCTGGCGGACTGCTCACCCAGTCCGCCGCAACGGCGCCGAACTCTTCATCGTGGAAGGGGACTCGGCCGGCGGCTCGGCCAAGCAGGCCCGTAACCGGGCCACCCAGGCCATCCTGCCGCTGCGCGGCAAGATCCTCAACGTCGCCTGCGCCACGGCGGACAAGCTGCGCCAGACCATCGAACTGTCCGACCTGCAGCTGGCGCTGGGCGTGACCACGGGCCCGCGCTTCAACATCGACGACCTGCGCTATGAGCGGATCATCATCATGACCGACGCCGATGTCGACGGCGCCCATATCGCCTCGCTGCTGATCACCTTCTTCTATCAGGAAATGCCCGAGCTGATCCGCCAGGGCCACCTGTATCTGGCCCTGCCCCCGCTCTACCGGATCAGTGCCAGGGCGCCATGTCGCTCTATGCCCGCGACGATGCCCATCGCGACGAGCTGCTGGCCACGACCTTCAAGGGCAAGAAGGTGGAAATCGGCCGCTTCAAGGGTCTGGGCGAGATGATGGCCTCGCAGCTGAAGGAGACCACGATGGATCCGAAGAAGCGCACCCTGGCCCGCGTCACCCTGCCCGAGAGCGAGGACGAGATCGAGGATCTGGTCGAGCGGCTGATGGGCAAGAAGGCCGACGCCCGCTTCCGCTTCATCCAGGACAATGCCCAGTTCGCGGTGGCCGACCTGGACGTGTAGGTTTAGGGTCGACGCGCAACCCGGAGCTGTCCATGCGAATTGCCGCCTTCGTTGCCGTCCTTGCGCTCGGATTGCCGGCGCACGGCCTGGCCCAGGCCCCGTCAAGTCGCGACGATGGTGCCCGTCTGCCCGATCCCGTTCCGATCGAGGAATGGACGACCGACAAGGTCTCACGCATCGGATTGGAGATGTACCGGCTGGACCGCGCGGCATGGCTGGCCACGGACGCCCTGCGCGAAACCATTACCGCGCAGGAACTGACGACCGTGCGCGGCTGGCTGGTTGAGCCGGCCGGAAACGGGCACAGGGTCCGGTTCTATCGCGAAGGTGACCCCGATCCCGTGCCCGGCTGGGATATCGTCGTAACCCGCACCGCCGGGCCCGTAATGCCCACAACCGAGACCCGTCTGACACCGGTGGAACTGGCACAGACCCGCGCACTGACGACGGCCCGGGCCAATATTGGCGAGCTCCGATGTTCGGCCCGCGTCAACACCGTCATCATGCCGGATCCGGACACCGACGACTGGCTGGTCTGGCTGCTGGTTCCGACACCGGATAGCGGGGCGATACCGGTCGGCGGACACTATCGCTTCCGGATCAGTCCGGACGGCCAGTCCGTTCTGCGACGCGATCAGCTGAGCAACGGCTGCTTCTTCGCCGACCCGGCGCCCGAGGGGACCCGGGACACCATGCTGTTCTATACCCAGATCGTCTCCCGCGGCCCGGTAGAGACCCAGGTCTTCCTGTCCATCCAGAAGCAGATGACCCTGCTGATCGTAGCGGGCAGGCGCTATTTTTCTGTCGGCGGGGCCCGGATCGCGGACATCACGGACATGGTCAATCAGCGATAGATCTTTTGTTTGACGCCGGGCCGATCACCAGCCCGCCGGATACGGATCGCCTAACGCCCCGCCTGCAACTCGTTCTGTACCCGGCGCCCCAGCGGATCACGCGACTGCCAGGTTTCGCCGACCGCGGCGTCGATCATCGGCGTGCAGAAACGGGGAATCATCATGCTGGGCTGCATCCGGTTCAGGCAGACGCGATCCCCGTTGATGGCCCACTGGGCCCGAAGCTCGCGACCGTCGGAAAACCGGGCCAGATAGGAGCCGTCGCGATTGAACCAGTGTTTGACCCAGCCGCCGTCGGGATAGCGGCTGACGACGGTATTGCCGAAGACGACGTCGATACCGGCATGGGTCGGGGCGGCCACGAGACAACCGGCCAGCGCGATAATCAAACCGATAAGCCGCATGGACAAAGCCCCCACTTCCATCCCGTTACGCGACTATTAACGATACCTCGGGAATTGCCAAGCGGCGTTGCGGTGCCGTGATCAGGGCGCAAAACTTGACTTGAGCGTGAGGGCTTCTATACCGCTGGCATCCGGAACAGGTCTGGCGAATTCGCGCCGCCCGCTCGCCCATCGAGGGGCGGTTCCGAGTATTTGCCGTCGCCCTCTGACGAGGGGCGCCTATTGTTCCCAAGGATCCATGACAGAATTCAATCAACTGGGCCTCTCGCCCACGACCCTTCAAGCGGTCGCTGATACCGGCTACACCACGGCCACCCCCATTCAGGAGCAGGCCATTCCAGTCGCCCTGGCCGGACGCGATGTGCTCGGCATCGCCCAGACCGGTACCGGCAAGACGGCGGCCTTCACCCTGCCGCTGATCGACCGCCTGGCCAAGGGCCGGGCCCGGGCGCGGATGCCGCGGGCCCTGGTGCTGGCCCCGACCCGTGAACTGGCCGACCAGGTCGCCTCCAGCTTCGAGAAATACGCCAAGGGCACCAAGCTGACCTGGGTGCTGCTGATTGGTGGCGTGTCCATGGGCGAGCAGGTCGCGGCCCTGAACAAGGGCGTCGATGTCCTGATCGCCACCCCCGGCCGGCTGCTGGACCTGTTCGAACGCGGCAAGATGCTGCTGACGGGCGTCGAGATCATGGTCGTCGACGAAGCCGACCGCATGCTGGACATGGGCTTCATCCCCGACATCGAGCGCATCTTCAAACTGACCCCGCCCAAGCGTCAGACGCTGTTCTTCTCGGCCACCATGCCGCCCGAGATCACCCGCCTGACCACCCAGTTCCTCAAGGATCCGACCCGGATCGAGGCCTCGCGTCCGGCCATGACCGCCGAAACCATCGCCCAGTATCTGGTGCGGGTTCCCAACAGCGATCCCAAGACCAAGCGCGCGGCGCTGCGGGCCCTGATCAGGCGCGATGACGTGCGCAACGGTATCGTCTTCTGCAATCGCAAGTCCGAGGTCGATGTCGTCGCCAAGTCGCTGAAGCAGCATGGCTTCGACGCCGCGCCAATTCACGGTGATCTCGACCAGTCGCTGCGCACCAGGACCCTGGCGGCCTTCCGCTCCGGCGAATTGAAACTGCTGGTGGCCTCGGATGTGGCCGCGCGGGGCCTCGACATCCCCGACGTCAGCCATGTGTTCAACTACGATGTCTCGCACCATGCCGACGACTATGTGCATCGCATCGGGCGGACCGGCCGGGCCGGCAAGAAGGGTCAGACCTTCATGATCGTGACCCCCGGTGACGACAAGTCACTGGATAAGGTCCTGAAGCTGATCAAGATGGACCCGGAAGAGCTGGTCCTTGATCTCGATTTCGGCAACGGCAAGAGCAGCGCCCCGCGCAACGACGAAGGCCGGTCCGGCCGGAGCCGCAACGAGCCCCGCGCCGCAAGCCAGGGCGAGAGCCGGGGCGGTCGCAAGCCGCGCGGCAAGGCTGTCGAGGCACCGGCGGTTGAAGCGCCCGTTGTCAGCGTCGCGGCCGAGCCGACACCCGCGTCGGACACCGGTACCGAGGATGCACCGCGTCGCGCCCGCAGCCGCCGCACCCCCAGGGACGCCACCGCCCGTCCGGCGCCCGTCGACACCGCGGTCGCCGAAGCCCCCGTCGCGCCGGCGGCACCTGAACGCTCACGCACACGCAGCCGGGCCAAAAAGCCCGAGCCCGTGGCCGGCGTCGACGTCGCCCCCGCTGTACCGGACACACCGAACGCCCGTCCGGTGCAGGAACCGCGCCTGCGTCAGGTCGATCGCCGCGCCGGCGCCGAAGCTGCCGAGCCGACGACGACAGGCACCGGCAAGGCCTTCGGTAAATCCGACGTCCCCGCCTTTCTGCGCCGGCCCGCCACGCTCAAGGGTTGAGTCACACCGATCCGCACGATTTCCGCACCGGTTTAACCCGACGTTACCGAAGCCGGCCCTAGTCTTTCCGCGGTCAGGACCAGGTCGACGGTCTGCGGGGGCTAAGAATGGCTGCACAGGTGGAAACCACGCTTCGAGGACCGGAATCCTACGCGCTGGCGCGTCGGGTTCTCGAGGCTATGGAGGCCGCCGAGGTCTGGCCGACGCCCGTCAATTTCGAACTCTGGCTCTACTACCTCAGTGAGCCCGAGGGGGATCTGGGTCGCGAAATCCAGCGTCTGCTGGCTTCAAAAGAACCGATCAGTGAAGCGACCGCCGACATGCTGGCCGCGGAATATCTGCCGCGGGGCCGGTTGACCGAGGAAATCCGTGACGCCGGACGCGTCCTCGACCGCGAACTGACCAGCGTCGCCGAGGCGATCTCCGAAGCCCACAGCAGCAATGTTGCCTTCGGGGCCACCCTGGCCGAGGCCTCGGCCAACATCGAGAGCGCCGACGATCCCGAACAGCTCAAGGTGCTGGTCACCGGCCTGACCGCGGCCACCCACCAGGTCCAGGCTGAAAATACCAGCCTCGAACAACGGCTCGACAGCTCCACCCGGGAAGTGGCCCGGTTGCGCAAGCACCTCGAACTGGTCCGGCGTGACGCCATGACCGACGCCCTGACCAACCTGGCCAACCGCAAGGCTTTCGACATCCAGCTTGAAGCCGCCACCGAAGCCGCGGAGGCGAAGGCGACGCCGCTGGCTCTCGCTGTGCTCGATATCGACCATTTCAAACAATTCAACGACACCTGGGGCCATCAGACCGGCGACCAGGTCCTGCGCTATGTGGCCAGTGTGCTGGCGCGGGTCTCGGCGGAACCACGCTTCGCCGCCCGCTATGGCGGTGAGGAATTCGCGCTGATCTTCCCGGCAGAGAAGACGACGGCGGTCTTTGCCGCGCTGGAATGCATCCGCAAGGAGATCCGTTCACGCGCATTGCGCCGACGCTCGACCAACGACGATCTCGGTGCCGTGACCATCTCGATCGGTTTCGCGGAACGTCGGCCGGGCGAGACCGCGGTCTCCCTGCTCGAGCGGGCCGACGCCGCCCTCTACAAGGGCTTTTCCAAGCGCGGTGGTCGCGACATGACGACCCGGGGCCGCGATCCGCAGCAGGCCGCCGCCTGATCGCGCCGACCGGATTTGCGGATGTATCCGCCGCCTGCGGTGGCATAATCGGCTGATGCGAAGCTTCACCGCCTCAGCGTCTCCTACTGGGTCCTGTCCGTCACCTATGCCGGCGCGGCAGCCTTTGCCGCCTGGCCTAGACTCCCAGCCAGACCGCGACCGGCTGGATCATCCGCCGCTATGTTCGCCATATGGTGCAGGCGATGCAGATCTTCGCCGGCATCCATATCGAGGCGCGCGGCCGCGAACACCTGCCGGCCGGGGCCTTCATCGTCGCCTCGAAACACCAGTCATGGGGCGACGGCTTCGCCACCTATGACCAGTTCGACGACCTGGCCTTCGTCACCGGCGACCATCTGGAACAATTCCCGTTGATGGGGACGATCCTGCGCAAGCTCGGGGCCATCGTGGTCAACAATTGCGGCGGTCATGACGCGCGTCAGGCCCTCGCCGCCCGCGCCGCCGACGCCCACGCCAGGGGACGGCGGATCCTGATCTATCCCGAGGGCAACCTGGCGAAGGTCGGTGAAAAGTTCCGCTACCGGTCCGGCGTCTGGCACATGTATCGCGACTTCGACATGCCGGTGGTGCCGCTGGCCAGCAACCTGGGCCTGTTCTGGCCACAGGAGGCCTATCGCAAGACTCCCGGCCGGGCGACGCTGGAATTCCTGCCCCCCATCCCCACCGGCCTCGACAAGGCCGAGTTCCTGGCCCGGCTGGAAGCGGCGGTCGAGGATCGCACCGCCGAACTGATCGCCGAGGCGACCGGGCGACCGATAACCCCGGCGGTGCTTGTGACCGGCCCGAACGAACCGGCCCCTGCGGCCTAGACTTTCGCCTTGCGGGACTTCTTTTTCGCAGCCTTCCTGACAGCCGCCTCGATCGCGCCCCTGGCCCAGGTCACCGCCTCATCGGCATCGTCGACGGCCGGTTCGGGCAGGCTCCAGTAGGCCATGGCCATGACGCGGCCGTCCTTTGCCGAATAGGTGAACTGCCGCGCGCCCGCCGCCCGCAGCGCCGGTTCGTTTCCGTCATCGGCCTTGAGCCAGACCACGCCGTCGTCCAGCAGGGCCCAGATCAGGCCCTTGGCATAGACACTGGCCGCGCCGAACATCGGCTTGATCTCCAGCGGCCCCAGGGCGGCGAAATGCTCGCGCACCCAGTCCCCGAAGGCCCGGTCATAGGCCATGGCTCAGTTCTCGAGCGCGGCGGCCGGGATGATGGTGACACTCTCGCCGCAACCGCAGGCGTCGGTCTGGTTCGGATTGCGGAACACGAATTTGGACGACAGGGTCGAGGTCTCGAAATCGATCTCCGAGCCGATCAGGAACAGGATCGCCTTGGGGTCGATCAGGATGGTGACCCCCTTGTCCTCAACCACCTCGTCCAGCGGTTCAATCGTGTCGGCATAGGCGAAGGTGTACTCCTGCCCGGCACAGCCGCCGTTCTTGATACCGACGCGCAGGCCGACACGCGGCGTTTCGGCCCGGGCCATGATGTCACGCACGCGCGCGGCCGCGGCGTCCGTCAGCGTTACAGCCTTGGGACGGGGTCGACGCGGACGGGGCGTGGCCTGGAGTGCGGTCAATGATTGATCCTCAGAACATGTTCAGGGCCAGCTTGGCCTCGTCGCTCATCTTGGACGGATCCCACGGCGGGTCAAACACCAGGGTGGCGTGGGCCGATTTGATGCCGGGCACCGTCATTACCGCGTCCTCGACCCAGCCCGGCATTTCGCCGGCGACCGGGCAACCGGGGGCCGTCAGGGTCATGTCGATCAGCACTTCCTTGTCGTCGGAAATGTCGACCTTGTAGATCAGCCCCAACTCATAGATGTCGACCGGAATTTCCGGGTCGAACACGGTCTTGAGCGCCGTGATCAGGTCATCCGTCAGCTTGTCGAGATCGGCCTGGGAGATGGCGCTCTTGGCCGATTCGTCCCAGGTCTCGGCGAAGGTGCCACTGCTGGTGGTTAGGGTTCCGTCGTCCATATCGTCCGTCATACAAAAAACTCGCGCGCCCTGATCAGCGCATCGACGAAGGCATCGGCGTCCTCCGTCGTATTATATAGGGCGAAACTGGCCCGGGCGCTTGAACTCACCCCAAATCGTTTCGCCAGCGGCTCCGCGCAGTGCAGTCCGGCCCGCACCGCCACACCGTAGCGGTCCATGATCTGCGCGATATCATGGGCGTGGGCGTCGGCCACGGTGAAGGTCAGGATGGCCCCCTTCCCGTCCGCGGTCCCGAGGATGTTCAGCCAGTCGAAATCGGCCAGCCGGTCGCGGGCGTGCGCATACAGCGCCGCCTCATGCGCGGCGATGGCGGCGCGGTCGAAGCCGGACAGCCAGTCCAGCGCCGCGCCCAGGCCGATGGCCTCGATGATCGGCGGCGTGCCGGCCTCGAACCGGTGCGGCACCCCGGCATAGGTGACCCGGTCCTGTTCGACGATGCCGATCATCTCGCCCCCGCCCTGGTACGGCGGCAGGGCCTCCAGCGCCGCGCGCTTGCCGTACAGGCCACCGATCCCGGTCGGGCCGTACAGCTTGTGGCCGGTGAAGACATAGAGGTCGGCGTCCAGCGCCTGAACGTCGGGCAGGCAATGCACCGCGCCCTGACAACCATCGACCAGCACCAGCGCCCCGGCCGCATGCGCCAGGTCGGCGACGGCCTTCACGTCATTCACCGTGCCCAGCACATTGGACATATGGGTGACGGCGACCAGACGCGTGCGCGGCCCGATCAGGCCCGCCAGGGCCGCCATGTCCAGCGCCCCGTCGTCCCGCACCGGGGCCCATTTCAGCACCGCCCCGAAACGCTCGCGCAGCATGTGCCAGGGCACGATATTGGCGTGGTGCTCCATCTGGGTGACGACGATCTCGTCACCCGGTTTGATCGACTGGCCCAGCCCGGCCGCGACCAGATTGATCGCCTCGGTGCCGCCCTTGGTCCAGACGATCTGGTCGGCGGTTTCCGCGTTCAGAAACCGGGCCACCGTTTCGCGCGCCTTCTCGAACGCCTCGGTGGTCTCATTGGCCAGGGTGTGCAGGCCGCGATGGACGTTGGCGTAATGCCCCTCCATCAGCCCGCTCATGGCGTCGATCACCGCGCGCGGCTTCTGGGCCGAAGCGGCCGAGTCCAGATAGACCAGCGGCTTGCCGTTCACCGTCCGCGACAGGATCGGGAACTGGGCCCGGGCGGCATAGGGATCGAACTCAGAAGCCCTTCCCCCTCGAGGGGGGGAAGGGTTGGGTTGGGGGTGGAGGCACGACGGCACCCGGGATCACCGAAGACTTGATCATGAACGGAGTCTCCGCGCGCGGCGGGCGTCAGGGTGCGTCCACCCCCACCCAACCCTCCCCCCTCGAGGGGGAGGGCTAATGACAGCGAGGGTGTTCACAACCGCGCCGTCAACCATTGATTAACCAGATCCCGCGCCGCGCTGTGCTCGATCCGGTCCGTCACCTCCCGCAGGAACGCCTCGGTCAGCAGGGCGCGGGCCTCATCCAGCGGCAGGCCGCGCTGTTGCAGATAGAACAGGGCCGCCTCGTCCAGATTGCCGACCGTATTCCCGTGGGCGCACTGCACGTCATCGGCATAGATCTGCAGTTCCGGCTTGGCATCGACCTCGGCCCGTTCGCCCAGGATCAGGGCGTGATGGCCCATGCGGGCGTCGGTGCCGTCGGCCCCGCGTTCGACGATGAACTTGCCCTGGAACACGCCGCGCGCGGTGTCGCGCACCACCCCCTTGGTCAGTTGTGACGTCAGGCCGTTCGGGCCGACATGGTCGACCACGCTGGTCTGGTCGGTGTGACGACTGCCGGACAACAGATACAGGCTGTCCATCCGCACATCGGCCGCATGGCCCTCGTGAACCACCCGGGTCTCCAGCCGCTGCAGCCGGGCCCCGGTGGTCAGGATCGTCTGGCGATAGACGCCTCCCTCCCCGACATTGACCCTGGCCTCGGTGATCGAGACGGCGTCTTCGACCAGGACGATACGGGTCACCCTGGCCCGGGCGGCGACATCGATGGTCAGATGGTTGTGCGCGGCATAGGCCGAGCCCCGCCCCTCATGACTCTCGAGGATCAGCAGGTCTGCGTCCGCCTGGGCCGCGATGCGGACCGTCGTCGTATGGCCCGTGCCGACCGCGTCCGAGACAAAGCGCAGGCGCAGGGTCTTCTCACCCCGACCGACATAGGCATCGGCCCCGACGGCGCGGCCGTTGGCGAACACCACCCCGTCCCCGCCCAGCGGCAGGAAGGGCCCGCCCCCGTCGACCACGCCCGGCGGCGACGGCGGCGGCGCTTCGCGCAGCCCGCGCTGCAGGTCGGTGTATTTCCAGGTCTCGACCCGACGCGACGGGAAGCTGGTGGCGTCGTTCAGATCGATGCGGACGGGCGCATTCATGCCGCGGCCGGAAGGTACTGGTCGTAGCCCTCCGCCTCCAGTTGATGCGCCATCTCGGGCCCGCCCGAGGCGACGATACGCCCGGCCACCAGCACATGGACCCGGTCGGGTTTGATGTAGTCGAGCAGCCGCTGGTAGTGGGTGATGATCAGCATGGCCCGGTCGGGCGACCGCATCGCATTGACCCCGTCGGCGACGATGCGCAGCGCGTCGATGTTGAGGCCTGAGTTGGTCTCGTCCAGGATCAGCAGCGACGGCTCCAGCAGGGCCATCTGCAGGATCTCCATCCGCTTCTTCTCTCCACCCGAGAAGCCGACGTTGAGCGGCCGCTTCAGCATGTCGAAATCCATCTTCAGCGCGCTTGCCGCCGCCTTGACCTGTTTCAGGAAGGCCGGGGCCGAGACCTCGTCCTCGCCGCGCGCCCGCTTCTGGGCGTTCAGCGCCGTGCGCACGAACGTCAGCGCCGGCACGCCGGGAATCTCGATCGGATACTGGAACGACAGGAACACCCCGTGCGCCGCCCGTTCCGACGGATCCAGACCCAGCAGGTCCTCGCCCTTCCAGGTGACCGACCCGTCGGTCGCGGCATAGCCGGGCCGTCCGGCCACCGCATAGCCCAGCGTCGACTTGCCGGCCCCGTTCGGCCCCATGATGGCGTGGACCTCCCCGGCCGGGATGTCGAGCGTCAGACCGTTGAGGATGGGCGTGTCACCGATGGTGACGTGGAGGTTTTTGATCGTAAGCATTGGTCAGTCCAGAGTGAGGGGTGTCAGCTTGCGAGCCAGCCCTGCCGAGAGGCCGGTTTTGGTGGTGAGACGCGCCTGGTCGCCCTCCACCTCGAGGGTCGCGCCCTCGTACATCAGGTCCACAAACCGGGCGAAGTTGGCGGGGTCTTCGGCCGGGCAGTGCCTCAACTTGTGGGCCTCTGCGGATTGCTGAAGGGCTTCGGGGGAAACGTTTTCCGATCCCGTTCCCCGGGCGAATATCCACTCAGAAACGCGTCCTGTCCCTGATCGAAATATCCCGAGTCACGACAGTCACTGAGAGCAAATAGCGGTCGGCAACATCATCGCCGTCCGTGGAATAGAACCGCACGCTCAGTACCGACTCGACCGGCTCACCGTTCAGCGAGATCGATAGGTTCCCCACGAAAACATCCCGATCGTGGCGCGCGTCCTCATCCGCTTGCCCCGCAGGCGAACAGGAAGCGATCACGAGTACCGACAGGGCGAGAACGAAGCGGATCACCCCACGCTCCCCTCCAGCGAGATCGCCACCAGCTTCTGCGCCTCGACGGCAAACTCCATCGGCAGCTTCTGCATCACGTCGCGGACGAAGCCGTTGACCAGCAGGGCCACGGCCTCTTCCTCGGTCAGGCCGCGCTGCTGCGCATAGAACAGCTGGTCGTCGGACAGGCGCGTCGTCGTCGCCTCGTGCTCCAGTTGGGCCGAGCCGTTGCGGGCCTCGATATAGGGCACGGTGTGGCTGCCGCAGTCCTTGCCGATCAACAGGCCGTCGCAATGGGTGAAGTTGCGCACCCCGGTCGCCTTCGGATGCACCGAGACCAGGCCACGGTAGGTCAAATTCACTTGCCGGCCGACACGGCCTTGGCGATGATCCGGCTCTTCGAATTCCTGCCCAGATGGATTATCTTGGTGCCGGTATCGGCCTGCTGATGGCCGTTGGTGATGGCGATGGAATAGAATTCGCCCGAACTGTCCTCGCCCTTGAGGATGCAGGACGGGTATTTCCACGTCACGGCACTGCCGGTCTGACCTGGGTCCAGCTGACCTTGGAGCGATCGCCCCGGCAATCGGCGCGTTTGGTGACAAAGTTGTAGACCCCGCCCTTGCCCTCGGCGTCGCCGGGGTACCAGTTCTGCACCGTCGAATACTTGATCTCGGCGTCGTCCAGCGCCACCAGCTCGACCACGGCCAG
>JAUCCG010000025.1:0-9882 GCA_034676465.1 Brevundimonas sp.
TGGGCGCGCAGATCGGCAGTCTGCTGGCGGTGCCGATGCTGGCGCGGGTGCTGACCGGACCGCTGATCGCGGTCTGGGCCGACGGTTTCGCGACCCGGCGCGCACCGATTGCCATTCTCGGTCTGACGGCGGCCCTGGGTTATGGCGCGGCGGGACTGGTCGACGGCTACGGGGCCTGGCTGGTGTGCTGGTTCGCTCGGGGCCGGGGCGGCGGCGGGAATTATTCCACTGACCGATGGTGCTGAGCCTGCGGCTGGCGCGGCACGGCGCATTCGCCTTTTCGGTGCCGCGCGGCTTCGGCTCGGTCGCCTTCGTCGTCGCCAATGTGGTGATGGGGGTGCTGCTGGTGCGGGCCAGCGTCGATCTGGTGATCATCTGGATGGTGGTCGCGGCCGTGTTGATCGCCGGGGTCGCGGCCTTCATCCTGCCGCCGGAACCGGTCGACGAGGCGGGCCCCAGCCTCTGGGGCCAGCGGTTCCGCGGCATGGGGCGGCCGGTGGTTAATCCGACCTTCATGACCGCCATCTTCGCCATCGGCGCGGTCCAGGCGGCGCATGCCTTCTACTACGGATTTTCCGCCATCCTGTGGAAGGCGCAGGGGATCGCCGAGAGCCTGACCGGTCTGTTGTGGGCGTTTTCGGTGGTGGTCGAGATCGGCTTCATGTGGTGGATCGAGCCGTGGCGGCGGCGGCGCGGGGTCGGGCCGTGGCTGATGCTGGTCATCGGGGCCCGGGCGGCGGCGGTGCGCTGGACCGCGATGGCCTTGGCCCCGCCGCTATGGCTGTTGTGGCCGTTGCAGGCCCTGCACGCGCTGAGTTTCGCCGCCACCTATCTGGCTGGGGTCGAGATTGTTGAACAGCTGAGTCCGCCGGGCAGCCATACCTCGGCCCAGACGCTGAGTTCGGTGCTGTCGGCGGGGATCCTGATCGGCCTGGCCACGGCCCTGGCGGGGCCGCTGTACGATGCCTACGGCGGGCGGGCGGCTATCTGGCGATGACGGGACTGGCGCTGACCGGGGCGGTGGCGTCGCTTTGGGTGCGACGATCGCTGCGGGTCGAATTGGGAAATCGTTGACCGTTTGCGTCCAAAGCCGCGGGGTATCTGTTGATCCCGGATTACAATCAGCGGCATGATCGGTACCGGAAGTTGAAATGAACGGGGTGTGCGCGTGTCTGTCCGGATGACCGTTGTCGCAGTGATCAGCCTGCTGCTCTGTTCGGCCTGCGTTCCGGCGTCCGACGACGGTCCGGAGCAGGAGGCAGCCATTTCCCCCGACCGTGGACCCATCCGTCCCCCCGCTGAGGTCGCGCAACTGAAAAGCCTCGCGCTGGCGGGCGACCTGGCGGCGTCGGAAGCGCTGGCGCTGTACGCTCAGGAGCGTTCAGACCAGTTTTCATATGAGGAACGATCACACTGGATGGAGGTTACGTGTCGGACAACGGTTCTGAATGGGCAATGCGCATGTATCTGCAGACAGCCTTGTCGCAATGCAGCCGCGGTGATCCCCATGGCCGTGAGTGGAATGCCCGTATGGTCAGCCGGTTCGGTCCGAGAGCGATTCTGGACCGGAACGGAGCTTTGTTGGACGAGTATTGCCCGCCACCCGCCGGCTAGGCGCGGACCCTAGGACACAGACCCATAAACGGGATTCCCAATTGGGCCGAACGCTGATTTACTCTGTTTGCCGTTGAGCAGGGAGGTTGGGATGGCGCGTTTTGATCTGTCGGATTTCGAGTGGTCGGTGATCCAGCCGTTGTTGCCGAACAAGCCCCGGGGCGTGCCTCGGGTGGATGACCGTCGGGTGCTGAACGGCATTTTCTGGCGGCTGCGGACGGGCGCGCCGTGGGCGGACATTCCGGATCGCTATGGCCCGCACACGACCTGCGTGAACCGCTTCAACCGCTGGCGTCGAGCGGGCGTGTGGGACCGCATTCTGCAAGGCGTGTCAGCGGCTTACGAAGGCGACATCCAGATGATCGATTTATCGAGCATCCGCGTGCACCAGCATGCCGCCAACGCCAAAAAAAAGACGACCGATCCCGTTGCATACGGGCCGCGTTCGCGCGGCGGCCTGACCACCAAGATCCACGCCATGGTCGACGCCAACGGCCTGCCCATCGGGCTCAAGCTGACCGAGGGACAGGCCCACGACGGGCGGTCGGCCGAGGACATGCTGGGCACACTCGAGGCCGGAAGTACATCCTGCTGGCGGATTGGGCCTACGACAGCGACAAACTGCGCAAGGCCCTCGCCGATCGGGGAGCCTGGGCCAACGTCAAACCCATGCCCAACCGCACCAACATCCCCGCCTTCAGCCGTTTCCTGTATCGCTACAGGAACGGCGTCGAACGGTTCTTCAACAAGATCAAACACTACCGGGGTGTCGCAACCCGATACGACAAGAACCCCGAAAACTACCTCGCCGGCGTCAAGCTCGCCTCAGCCAGAATTTGGATGCGCGCGAATGAGTCATGGCCTAGAGCGGGAGTTGTTCATACGGAACCATATCCAGAGTTGACGAGGTAACTGGCACATTCGTTGGGTGTGAAGAGCTCAAGGAGCTGACCGACCTTTCGCCATGTGGCCTCGACGTCTCGGGGCTGGGCCTTTCGCATCAGGTGTTTGAGCTTGGCGAAGACCTGTTCGATCGGGTTCAGGTCCGGGCTGTAGGGCGGCAGAAAGATCAGATGGGCTCCCCTGGCCCGGACGGCGGCGCGCGCGGCCTTGCCCTTGTGGCTGCCCAGATTGTCGAGCACGACCACGTCGCCGGGCTTCAGGGTTGGGGCGAGAACTTCCTCGACATAGACCCGGAACAGCTCGCCGTTGATCGGCCCGTCGATCACCCAGGGCGCGTCGATGCGGTCGTGACGCAGGGCGGCGATGAAGGTCTGGGTCTTCCAGTGGCCGAAGGGGGCGTGGGCCTTCAGCCGACCACCGCGCGGACCCCATCCTCGGAGTGGGGCCATGTTGGTCTTGACCCAGGTCTCGTCCAGAAACACCAACCGGGACGGGTCGATCCGGCCCTGATACGCCTTCCAGCGCGTGCGTTTACGCGCCACGTCAGGCCGCGTCTGCTCCTCGGGCAGCAGGGTTTTTTTTGAAGCTGAAACCCTCGGCATGCAGGAACACCCACACCGCGCGGGGCTGGGTCTTGATCCCCCGCTCGGCCAACTCGGCCGTCAGCCCCCGCAGCGTGATCGGGCCCGAGGCGATCCGCTCTCGCAGCCACGCGGCCACCTCGCCCGAAAGCGTTCGGGGCTTGCAGCCGCCGATCCGGGCCGGTTCCAGAGACCCGGTCTCGCGTTCATGACGCGCCCATTTCGACAGACACGACGGACTGATCCCGAAGAGCTGCCGCGATTTCCCGGTGCGTCTCGCCGGCCGCCTTGCGCGCCAAGGCACGCGATCGAAGATCAACCGAATAGGGAGCTGTCATACATGCTGGCCTCCATCCAGCACGAATGATGAATTAGATCGCTACCGATTTGGGAATCCCGATTCCGTCAAAAAAGGTCATGCTCTAGCCGCCAGAATAACGCGGCAAGGGCGCGAGGTGACGGGCGATGGCCTCGGCGGCGGCCTTGACGGCGCGTTGCATTGCGGCGTCCGACGCCGCCGCAGGGGCGCGCAGCAGGGCGATGGCCGGGCTGTCGATGCCGTCGGGCAGGCCGGAGAGCGTGCGGTACAGCAGATAGCTGCCGGCATCAGCTTCGGATCTGGACGAGGCCGTCACCATCAAGCCGGCGTCGTTCAGCGCCTGGACGATGTCCGCGACCGGGGCGGTGGCCCGGGCTACGCCGGGGCCGGTTGGATCGAGACGTCCGGTACCGGCGAGGACGCGGTTCTCGGCCCGCATCTGCACGCGGAAGGTTTCACCGTGATCGGTGCGGCCGACCAGCAGCAGGGCCCGACATCCGCGCTGTTCGAGGTGCGCCTGAAGGGTGTCGGCGAGCGTTTCAGGATCATCGGCCGCGACTGGAACGGTCCGCGCGCCGATTGGATTCCACGCACTGCCGGACAGATCCTCAACCGGATCCCAGCCGGTTTCGCTGGTGTCATAGGCGCAGATCACGATCACGGGCCGGCGATCGGACGCGGCGTCTGCCTGGGTGTCGAGCATGGACCCTGCTTGCATATGACATTTACATGACGGCTGGGGACGGTGTCCTTAACCCCCGGCTCGCGTCAAGCGCCGATTGGCCTTGCCGATCAGCCGAGGTCGCCGATGGCCGCGTCCAGCAGCATGAAGGCGCGGCCACCGTCGGAGGTCAGCAGGGCCTGAACGGCCGCCGCGTCGCCGGTCCGGGCGCGCAGGCGCTGGCTGAAGCCGTGTACGAACTGTTCGGCATCGTTGCGCAGGTCGGAATCGCTGAGCACCCGGCGCGAGACGCTGCGCACGGCCGCCGGGGCGACCCGGCGCACGATCTGGCGGGCCTTGTCGGGATCGCGGTCGGCGATGGCCTGGCCGGACTCCTCGACGCGCGAGCGGGGCAGCAGGGCATTGGGATCGACGCCCATCCGGCGGATCGCGGCGATGATCCGTTCGGTCAGGATATCCAGCCGGGCGTCGGTCTGATCGTTGTCCCGGGCGTCGGGCATGACCGGCGTATCCAGATCCAGCGGGGCCTCATCCAGGTCGCTGTTCTCCAGATCGCTCCAGTCGAGGCGGTCGTCGGTCGGGGTCGGGGGCGGAGTTCTGTCGGCGGGCTCGAGCTTCAGGCGGCCGCGCAGGCCAAAGCCGCGGCCTTCCGGGGCGCGCGGCGGGCGGGCGCCGGCGGTGTCGCCGGGTTTCGGCTCTTCGGCAGGCGGGGGCTCCCTGCGGCGGGTCGCGGGCGTGTCGCCGGAGACGACCCCCATCAGCCGCACCGCCTCGGTCAGCATTTCGTAGTTGCGGCGCACCCGCTCCTGGAAGCCGGCGTCCAGGGCCTCGGTGTCCTCGGCGGCCTTGCGCGAGGCGGCGGACAGGGCGGCCAGACCTTCCTCGACGGAGGTCCGCACGGCATCGACCCGCTGTTGCGCCAGGGCCGGCAGGTCGCCGGCCCGACTGTCCAGTTCGCCGATGGCCTCTTCCATGCGGGAGAAGGCCATGTTCATCCGTTCGACCGTGGCCTCGAGGCGTTCCAGCGCCCGTTCGCCCGCCTCATCGACGAGACCGGCGGTCTCCCCGACCAGACGACGCGCGCCTTCGATACGGGCGTCGGCGGCCTGATCGGCCTTCTGGGCGGCGTCAAACAGGGCCTCACCCAGCCGGTCGGCGCGCACCTGGGCCTGATCCGCAGCCCCGGAGGCGGCGAGCCGCGAGTCCTCGGCCGTGGCCTGCAGGGCAGCCAGGGCCCGGCGGGTTTCCTCGACCAGGTTGTCGCGGGCCTCGGCGGCCATGGCCTCGAAGCGATCGAGGGCGACCTTGGTGGCGTTGTCGAAGCCGTCGGCCTCGCGCTGCGACATGTCGACGAGGGCGCGGAATTGATCGGTGGCCGCGTCGACCAGCTCCTTGAGGGCTTCGGTCGAACTGGACGAGGTCTGGCCCAGATCGGCGGCGGCGGCGCGCGCGGCCGACAGCTGTTCGATCAACTGGGCCCGCTGGCTCTCGACCTGGGCGGAGAAATCCTCCTGATCGGTGCGCAGGGCGTAGGCGGCGGTGACCAGGGCGGCGCGCTGCTGGCCGAGACCGGCCTCGACCGACTGGATCTGTTCGGACACGCCGGTGCCGGCGTTTTCCAGCCGCAGGGTCTGGCGGGCCAGATCGTCGGCGGCGATGCGGGCGGCGTCCTGGGCTTCGCCGGCGGCGGCGGCCAGGTCGGCGGCGCGGGCGGCGAGGGCGGCCTCGGCCTCGCGCAACTGGGTCTGGGCCAGGTCGGAGGCGTCAATGACCATGCGCGACTGACGTTCCACCGCGTCGAGGACGCTGGCGGCCTGGGTGTCGAGCTGCAGGCCGAGGGTCTGCATGCCCTCGCGCTCGCGGCCCAGCTGCTCGGCAAGGCGGCGCGCGGTGCGTCCGGCGGTCTCGGCGGCCTCGTTCAGGCGGGAGGTTTCCTCGGCCAGCGCCTCGCGCAGCAGGGTCATTTCGGAACGGGCCCGTTCGGTGGCCAGGGAGGCCTGGTCGATGTCCTGACGCAGGGTGGTGAGCACCTCTCCGGCCTGCTGGGCGGCGAGGGCGGTCGGGGCGACCAGGGCCTGGGCCAGTTCGCGGGCGCGGCGGGTTTCCCCGGCGATGGTGGTTCCCTGACGCACGGCGTGGGCCAGCATGATGGCCAGGCCGGTCGGAGCGAGGGCAATCAGGGCGTAGATGGCCAGTCTGAGGGGTTCCAGCTCCGCCGCCCCCGCACCGATCTCATAGGCCAGCATCGAGGCGATGCCGCCGATCCACAGGACCGATCCGGCCCCGGCGATCAGATAGGCCGACCGGCTGGTCGGGGCGGGCAGGTCGGAAGCCACCACCGACGACGCGGGGGCCGACGGGGTGGACGGCGGGTCCCAGGCGACCGGCGGCGCGTCGGCGGATTCCGCGAAATCGAGGGACACGGAAGGCTCGGCCTCGGCCTCGGCCTCGTCCCGGGAGACGGGCGGCGGCGATTCAGCGGCCCGTTCTGCGCTCAGGCGTCGTTCCTCAGCCAGCCGACGGCGGCGCCGCTCGGACATCGGACGCTGCGGCTGGGCGTTTGAATCGACGGTCGGTTCGGCGTCGGCGGTCGAGTCCCGGTGTCGTCCTGCCGACGGTCGTCCGCGGCTCGTCGGGCGACGGGAGCTCAAGATCGGTCAGGTTCAGCGGCGTACGTTTCGGAGGCTTCATGGAGCGTCGATCTCGATCCCGGGGACGTCGTCGCGGCCGAGGCGCGCGCGCGCCAGCAACCCTAGCGACTTAGCGGCAGGGAGCAAAGCCAGCCGGGGCGATTCCCCCCGACGTCCGGACGATCGCTCAACAATCGCGATCGGTCTTGGCTGTCGGAGCGATCACGGATGCAGGGGCGTTGTCACAATCGGTGATTCTGTGGACTTCACGGTCCGTCTGACGCGGCGAGTGCATGTCGACGCCGAACTGGGACAGGGCTGCGGCTGCCAGCAAGGCGATAAAACTGGCGATCATCTGGATCAGCGCCTGCATCGCCGATCTCCCCGGTTCCAAAAACGACGGTGTTTCTATGCGCCAAAACAGGCGTTCGGGCAAATACCGTTCCCCCGGCCGGGGTGGCGCATTGTTGACCGCACCCTACGCTCCGTGGAACGGATGACCGGTTCGAGCGTCATGGGTGCGGCGTGTATCCGGACGTCATGCGAATCGGTCAGGCTGATGCCATGCACGAAGAGACCGACAACCATGATGGGAGCCTGCTGCATCCGGGACAGGATTGCTGGCGGGTCGAGACGGCTGACCGCTTCGCCATCCTCATGGAAAACGAGGCCTATTTCGATGCGCTGATGTCGTCGCTCGACAAGGCCAGGCGTTCGATCGTCGTGCTGGGCTGGCAATTCGACCCGCGGACGCGGCTGGACCCGGAATCCCGGTTCGGCGACCGGCAGGCCGAAATCGGTCATCAGCTGCGGATGCTGGTCAAGTCGCGCCCGGATCTGGATGTGCGGCTGCTGATCTGGAAATCGCCGTTGTTGATCGCGGCGTCACAGGGCTTCTATCCGCATCTGGCCCAGCGCTGGTTCCGCAAGCGGATGGTGGAGTTTCGCCTGGATTCGCCGGGCCCGATCGGGGCCTGTCATCACCAGAAGGTGGTGATCATCGATGACGCGATCGCCTTCTGCGGCGGGGGCGACATCTCGACGGACCGCTGGGATTCCTCCGAGCACCTCGACGGCGACCCCCCCGGCGTTGCCAGCCGTCGGGTCTGATATCGGATCCGCGACACGAGGTCATGTGCGTGATGGACGGGGCCGCGGCCCTGGCGCTGGGGGATCTGGCCCGCGAGCGCTGGTTCCGGGCCACATGGGAACGGACCGTTCCCAACAAGGTCGCGCACGACCCCTGGCCCGACGGTGTCGAGCCGGACCTGTTCGACACGCCGGTGGCGATCGCCCGCACCGAGCCCAAATGGCGCGGGCGCGGTGAGGTGCGCGAGAACGAGACCCTGTATCTGGAGATGATCCGCCGGGCGCGGCGTCTGATCTATCTGGAGAACCAGTATTTCACCTCGCCGGTGATCGCGGCGGCCCTGGCCGAACGGCTGGCCGAGGCGGACGGACCCGAGGTGGTGTTGATCTCAACCGCCGGGAGCCCGAGCTGGTTCGACCGGATGACGATGGATACGGCGCGGTCCGAGGTGTTGTTTCGTCTCGAAAGCGCGGACACCCACGGGCGGTTTTCGGCCTTTGCGCCGGTGACCGCCGCCGGCGGGCGGATCATCGTCCACGCCAAGGTCGCGGTTGTCGACGACCTCGTGGTGCGGATCGGGTCGACCAATCTGAACAACCGGTCGCTGGGACTGGATACAGAGTGCGATGTGGCGGCGGAGCCGACCACCGCGGCCGGGCGGGCGACGATCGCCCGCCTCCGTCACCAGAGCATCGGCCATTTCATCGGGGTGTCGGGCGAGGAGTTTGCCGCGGCCGAGGCCGTGATGGGTTCGACCGGGGCGGCGATCCGGAAATTCGACACCGGCCGCATGCAGTCGCTGGGGGCGGCCCCGCCGTCGGCGGTGGAACGGTTCATCGCCGAGTGGCAACTGGGTGATCCCTCATCGTCGGATGACGCGTGGCGGCCATGGCGACGGCGCAATCCGTCACAGCGCAAGGCCCCGGGGCGGCTCAGCGATCTCAGGGAACGCGACGGCGAATCGCATCCGGATTGACGTCGAAATCCATGATCAGGGGCAGGTGGTCGGAGGCCATGCGCGCCAGCGGCGAGAACGGGGCCGACATCGCGCGGACGATGATGTCGGGGCTGACGAAACAGTGATCGATGCGGATCGCCGGGAAGCTGGACGGGAAGGTCTTGATCGACGGCTTCAGGCCGAGGGTGCGCTGGGCGTCGGGCAGGCAATGCGCCAGCAGCTGATAGGGCCTGGCCATGGAGGTGGCGTTGAAGTCCCCGGTCAGGATGGTGGGGCCGGCGCAGTCCGGATGGCCGAGCCAGTCGGGGCCGGCCAGGGCCTCGGCCTGAAGGCGCTGTTCACGGGGGACCAGACCCAGATGGGTGTTGAGGATGTTGACGGGGACGCCGTCGATGTCGATCACCGACCACAGGGCCCCGCGTGGCTCCAGCCCCGGAATTCCGCGCACCGTCGGCAGGCTGGCCGAACGGATCAGCCGTTCCGGGAGGCGGGTCAGTATGGCGTCGCCGTACAGTTCCGCCTCGACCTGCATGGCCGGATGGAAATGGAAGGACATGTCCAGACCTTCGGCAATGGCCCCGGCCTGGTCGATAAAGCCTGTGCGGGCCCGGCCGACATCCAGTTCCTGCAGACAGACGATGTCCGGATCATGCTCGGCGATGACGCCGACGATACGTTCGATGTCGAGTTGGCGATCCGCTCCGACACAGCGGTGGACATTGTAGGTCAGAAGGCGAGGCATAGCATCCTTGACGAGTAGCGGGTCGGGTCCGGCGGCGGGTGGAGCGCCGCAACGACCTCGCGAATGATCAGATCACGACCAGGCGGTCGGCGATCTCATTGGGGTTCCTGGTGCCGGGCGGGAATTGCTCGGCCAGGATCCGGGCGCACAGGTCGATCGCCTGTTCGAAGCCGTCCACCGGCCGGTTCGCGCGCAGGCCGCGGACCAGCACCTCGACGGCCCCGGCCCAGACCTCGCGGTCGACCCGGGTGTGAATGCCCTCGTCGGCGATGACCTCGACCTGGTGATCCGACAGGGCGGCGAAGATTAGCACACCTGTGCGTTCTTCGGTCATATGCAGGCCGTGGGCAAGGAATTGACTCG
>JAUCCG010000026.1:0-56586 GCA_034676465.1 Brevundimonas sp.
CGACCGACCTCAGCCAGCGCGGAGCCAGCTTCTGCATTCCCGGGGAGCAGGTCGACGGCATGGATGTGCTGGCCGTGCGCGACGCCGTGGCCAAGGCCGTAAAGCGGGCGAGGGAAGGGGACGGCCCCTACATCCTCGAGGTGAAGACCTATCGCTACCGCGGTCACTCCATCAGTGATCCGGCCAAATACCGGTCCAAGGAAGAGGTCGACGAGGTCAAGAAGACCCGCGACCCGATCGACCATATCAAGCTCCTGCTGGCGGACGCGAAGGCCACCGAGGACGAACTCAAGGCCATCGATGCCGAGATCAAGGCCATCGTCGCCGAAGCCGTCCGCTTCGCCCAGGAAAGCCCGGAGCCGGATCCGTCCTAGTTCACACCGACGTCTATGTGGAGGCGTAGGTGCTCCAGCCCCTTTCAAAAGAGTGGGTTGAGGTGCCGACGGCCTTGAACAACCTCGATTTTCCCGACCTTATCGCCCTCGACGCGGCTCCGGAGTTCCGGTTCCAGCTTCTGGTGGCCCACGGTTTCGCCTGATCGGCCGGCCGCCAAAAACTATCTGGTGACCTTCTATCGCCTGCGAACTGACCTACGCATACAGTGAGATTTTCTTGATGCCAACCATGCGCCGGAGCAACGTACCGGAGGTGGGCTGATGCGCGCCGGGCAGCTCCGAGCTTCTCGAGCGCGCTCGCGCCACTATCCCGGCGGGCGAACATCTGGAGCATTACGTGATCTGTGGCGGAAACGGTTGCTGGGAAGTCGTCGCTGAGTCCGATCCGGTCATCCGGGGTTATGACACCTTCAATGCCGCGGTTGCCGCGGCCAGCAGCGAGCAGATGCAATGACCGACATTCTCATGCCGGCGCTGTCCCCCACGATGGAAGAGGGCACGCTCACCAAATGGCATATCAAGGCCGGAGACACTGTCTCCGCCGGTGATGTCATCGCCGAGATCGAGACCGACAAGGCCACGATGGAGGTCGAGGCCGTCGATGAGGGCGAGGTGCTGGAAATTCTCGTCGCCGAGGGGGCCGAGAACGTGAAGGTCAACACGCCGATCGCGCGTCTGGCGGGGGAGGACGGGGCCGCGGCCAGCCCCCCCTCGAAGCCTGCGGCTTCGGTACCCCCTGAGGGGGGGACAAATGGCCACTCAATCTCCCCCCGCCGGGGGGAGTACCGGCGAAGCCGGGGGAGGGGGGGCAGCACCCCGGCTTCCAAGGCCGAGCTGCGCGATCCCGACATTCCCGAAGGCACCAGGATGGTGCGCACCACGGTCCGCGACGCCCTGCGCGACGCCATGGCCGAGGAGATGCGGCGGGACGAGGACGTCTTCCTGATGGGTGAGGAAGTCGCCCAGTATCAGGGGGCCTACAAGGTCAGTCGCGACCTGTTGCAGGAATTCGGCGACCGGCGCGTTGTCGACACGCCGATCACCGAGCATGGCTTCGCCGGTCTCGGCGTCGGGGCCGCCTTCGCGGGCCTGAAGCCGATCGTCGAATTCATGACCTGGAATTTCGCCATGCAGGCGATCGACCAGATCATCAACTCGGCCGCCAAGACCCTGTATATGTCGGGCGGCCAGATGGGTTGCTCGATCGTGTTTCGCGGTCCGAACGGCGCGGCCTCCCGCGTGGCGGCGCAACACAGCCAGGATTACTCGGCCTGGTACGCCCAGATTTCCGGGCTGAAGGTTCTGGCCCCCTATGACGCCGCCGATGCCAAAGGGTTGCTGAAGGCCGCCATTCGCGATCCCAATCCGATCATCTTCCTCGAACATGAGATGATCTACGGCACCGAGTTCGACGTGCCCGAGATCGAGGACTGGGTCCTGCCGATCGGCAAGGCCCGGATCCGGCGCGAGGGCACCGACGTCACCATCACGGCCCACAGCCGCATGGTCGGCTTTGCCCTGCAGGCCGCCGAGACACTGGCCGGAGAGGGCATCAGTTGCGAGGTCATCGACCTGCGGACCCTCCGGCCGCTGGATCACGAAACCATCGTCGAGAGCGTCAAGAAGACCAGTCGTCTGGTTTCGGCCGAAGAGGGCTGGGGCCCGATGGGCGTCGGCGCCGAGGTCGTGGCCCGGGTCATCGAACACGCGTTCGACTATCTCGACGCTCCGCCGCTGCGGGTGCATCAGGAGGATGTGCCGTTGCCCTATGCCGCCAATCTGGAAGTGCTGTCCCTGCCGGGCGTGGACAAGATCATCAAGGCTGTGAAGGACGTTATGCGATGACCGTTGAAAGCAAGGCCCTGCCGATCCCGCCGGAACTGCTGGAAAGCGGCCGAACCGATGACGTCTCCGAACTGATCCGCATCTGGTGGGGCGGTGACCGTCCGCAAATGATCCTGCGTCCGGTCCTGAACGACGAACGCATGGTCGGCAGCGTGCTGGCCGAGGCCGCCTGGCATTTCTCGCGCGCCTATGCCGAACGCCGTGGCATGAACCAGGAAGAAGTCCTCGACACCATCCGCCAGTCCTGGTCCGACGCCCATGACCGTTCGGCCGGCATTCGCGCCGCCGCCGCGGCCGAGACCAGGGTCGAGGCATCCGGGGAGACCCAATGACCGACATCCTGATGCCCGCCCTGTCTCCGACCATGGAGGAGGGCGTCCTGTCCAAATGGCTCGTCAAGGTCGGCGACACGGTCAAGGCCGGCGACGTCATGGCCGAGATCGAGACCGACAAGGCGACCATGGAGGTCGAGGCTGTCGACGAGGGCGAAATCACCGAGATCCTCGTGGCCGAAGGCACCGAAGGCGTGAAGGTCAACTCGCCGATCGCGCGGCTCAGGCAGGACGGCGAGACGGCTGTCCCCGCCACGAAGGCCGAGCCCTCCAAGGCTGAGGTAGACCCGAAGCCGGACGCGACGCCCAAGGCCGCGGTCGCGAAATCCGAAAAGACCGAAGCAGCACCCGCCAGGGCCGCACCGGCCGCCAAACGGGCCGACGGCGCGCGCATCCTTGCCTCGCCCCTGGCCCGCCGCCTCGCCCAACAGGCCGGTCTGGATCTGGGGGCCGTTACCGGCACCGGTCCGCATGGCCGCATCGTCAAACGCGACATCGAGGCCGCCGGCAAGGGCGAAGCCCGACCCGCCGCCGGAGCCGCCGCCAGTGCGGAGCCGCGCAAGGTCCAGTCCCTGGCCCAGATGGGTATCCCGGACGGCAGCTACGACCTAATTCCTCTGGACGGCATGCGCAGGGCCATTGCCCGACGTCTGACCGACAGCTTCCGCGACGTGCCGCATTTCCCGCTGAACATCGATTGCGACATCGATGGCCTGCTGGCCGCCCGGGTCCAGGTCAACGCCCTGCTCGAGAAAGACGGCATCAAGGTCTCGGTCAACGACTTCGTCATCAAGGCCAGCGCCATGGCCCTGAAGGCCGTCCCCGAGGCCAACGCCAGCTATTCGCCCGAGGGCATCGCCCTGCATCACCATGCCGACGTGGCCATGGCCGTCGCCATCCCGGGGCAGGACGGTGGCTCCGGCGGCCTGATCACCCCGATCATCCGCAAGGCCGAGACCAAGTCCCTGTCGCAGATCGCCACCGAGTCCAAGGATCTGGCCAAACGCGCCCGCGACCGCAAGCTTAAGCCCGACGAGTTCCAGGGCGGCACCTTCTCGGTCTCCAACCTGGGCATGTTCGGCATCCAGTCGTTCGCCTCGATCATCAACGAGCCCCAGGGCGCGATCATGAGTGTCGGGGCAGGGGAGCCCCGCCCGGTGGTCCGGGACGGCCAGCTGGCCGTGGCCACGATCATGACCGTGACCCTGACGTGCGATCACCGCGTCGTCGACGGCGCCATCGGTGCAAAATTCCTGCAGGTGTTCAAGGCGATGATCGAGAACCCTGTGACGATGCTGGCGTAAGGACGACACCGTGGCTGAATTCGATCTCATCGTCATCGGCTCGGGACCGGGCGGCTATGTCGCCGCCATCCGCGCCACGCAGCTGGGCCAGAAGGTCGCCATCGTCGAACGTGAGGCGTTGGGCGGCATCTGCCTGAACTGGGGCTGTATCCCGACCAAGGCCCTGCTCAAGTCGGGCGAGAAGTTCGAGAGCCTGTCCCACCTCAAGGATTTCGGCCTGTCGGCCGAGAAGGTCGGTTTCGACTTTGACGCCATCATCGCCCGCTCGCGCGGCGTCGCGAAACAGCTGAACGCCGGCGTCGGCTATCTGATGAAGAAGAACAAGATCGAGGTCATCGAGGGGACCGCGAAGCTTGAAGAGGCCAGCGCCGCCCCGAAGGTGGTCATCGCCCTCAAGGCCGGCGGCAGCCGCACGGTCGAAGCGAAAGCCGTCATTCTGGCCGTCGGGGCCCGGGCCCGGGCCCTGCCGCAGATCGGGCTCGAGGCGGACGGTGAACGTATCTGGGCCTATCGCGAGGCCATGGCCCCCAAGCGGCTGCCCAAATCGATCATCGTCATCGGCTCGGGGGCCATCGGTATCGAGTTCGGCAGCTTCTATCGCGCCCTCGGTGTCGACGTGACCGTGGTTGAGGCCCTGCCGCGCATCCTTCCTGTAGAAGATGAGGAAGTGTCCAAGGCAGCCCGGAAATCCTTCGAGAAACGTGGTTTCAAATTCCGTGTCGACGCCAAGGTCACCAAGGTGTCGAAAAGCGGCAAGGGCGTGCAGGTCGCCATCGAGGCCGGCGGCAGGACCGAGACCCTCGAGGCCGAGGTCTGCATCTCGGCGGTCGGCATCACCGCCAATACCGACGGCATCGGTCTTGAGGCGCTGGGCGTCAAGATGGACCGCGGCCACATCACCATCGACAGCCACTGCCAGACCAACGTCAAGGGCCTCTACGCCATCGGCGACTGCGCCGGCGCGCCGTGGCTGGCGCACAAGGCCTCGCACGAGGGTATCCACGCCGCCGAACATATCGCGGCTTACAAGACGCCCAACGTCCATTCGCCGATCGCCGGCTGCACCTATTCCCAACCTCAGATCGCCTCGGTCGGGCTGACGGAGCAGGGGGCCCGCGAGGCGAAACGCGAGGTCAAGGTCGGCCGCTTCCCGTTCAAGGTGAACGGCAAGGCGATTGCGGCCGGGGACACCGATGGTTTCGTCAAGACCATCTTCGACGCCAAAACGGGAGCCCTGATCGGGGCCCATATGATCGGGACCGAGGTCACCGAGATGATCCAGGGCTTTGTCACCGCCATCACGCTGGAAGCGACCGAGGAAGACCTGCACGGCACCGTCTATCCGCACCCGACCCTGTCCGAGGCGATGCACGAGTTCGGCTCTCGACGCCTATGGCCGCATGATCCACCTCTAGGGGCCCATCTGGCCTTGCCTCAGGCGGCGGGACAGCGTCGAATGGCCGAATGAGCCGTCTCCATACCCATGGTAAGTCCCACCTCGTGTCCCGCATCGGCTGGATGCGCGCCGCGGTCCTGGGGGCCAATGACGGCATCGTCTCGACCGCCAGCCTGATCGTCGGCGTCGCCGCGGCCGGGTCCCCCAAGAGCGCCATCCTAATCGCCGGCGGGGCCGGGCTGGTCGCCGGAGCGCTGTCGATGGCGGCCGGAGAATATGTCTCGGTCAGTTCCCAGTCCGACACCGAAACGGCCGACCTGGCCCGCGAGGCCGAGGAACTGGCCACCAACCCCGAAGCCGAGCACCATGAACTGGCCGGGATCTACATCATGCGCGGCCTGACTCCGGACCTGGCCGTCCAGGTCGCCACCCAGTTGATGGCCAAGGACGCCCTGGGAGCCCACGCCCGCGACGAACTTGGAATCTCCGAAATCAGCACAGCACGTCCGATCCAGGCGGCCTGGACCTCGGCGCTGACCTTCGCCCTGGGCGCGGCAGCACCGCTGGTCGTCGTCAGCCTGACACCGTCCAGCCTGACCATTCCACTGGTCAGCGCGACCTCGCTGATCTTTCTCGCCATCCTGGGCGCGGCCGGGGCCCGCGCGGGCGGGGCGGGTCTGCTGCGACCCATCGCCCGTGTGGTGTTCTGGGGCGCAGCGGCCCTGGCCGTCACCGCCGGCATCGGCACGGTGTTCGGCATCGTCGCGTAGGGGCCGAAACCAGGCCCAGATTGCACGATCCGTTTATCGCCTAAGATATATTATGGGAAATTGCGCGTTACGGTGCTCATAGAGCAATACGACATACGCGATTGTAACTCCGTACTTTTGTTGTCATATTCAAACTCATGACTCATCAACGTCCATGAGCCTGCGGTTGGTACCAGGCTCGAGCGATACGGCACGACCAGTCCAGCCTCCCGCCATCGCCCTCTGAAGAAGTGTAAGCCGCAGCGGATCCCGCGCCCGGCGAAGCGGTCCCTGATCACCGACCGCGATCACCGAGCCGTCCCGAGCAATCGCTTGAACGTCCGAAGGCACATTCGGCAGGCCTGACCAGATGTGCGTTAACCGACGGTCGGCGAGCAGATAGAGTTCGGAAACGCCGCCGGAACCGGTCGATCGCCAGTTCGACAGAAGCACGCCCATTCAGAGAAGCCGACGAGCGCCATATTGGTCAGGTCGATGGATAAATCGACGATCGATAGCAGAGGGTAGTCCAGTGGTTCGCCGCGCCGCTTGAGAGCGCACCGGTCGTAGGGCATCCCCGGCCCGGTAGCGCGCGCCTGGTTGGATGAAAGCCACACGCCATTCTCAGGGCTGCCATCGATCAGCCCCAGCGGTTCTCCCGGCGAAAACCATATCTCGTCGGTCGCTCGACCATAGCTCAGCCCCTTCCCACCGACGAACGCCTGGGCGTCCAGCCGCTGTTCACTGTCCCCCTCGATATCGCGCTCATAGAGCGCCAGGGCGCGAAACTGCCTTTCCCGGGGCTGCGGATCAGGTCGTCCCGTCGAACTGGAATCTCCGGTGACGTCGCGGAGATAGGCCAGCCGTGATCCGTCGGGAGAGAAAGCTGGCTCACGATAATAGAAGGCCGAGGCGATCCGACGCTTCAGACCGCCACTCCGGTCCAGCAAATGGATTTCCGAAAGGCCCGTATAGGAGCCGAGGCTCGTCGGCTTGGCGACCACCAGCACCAACGTCTGACCATCCGGACTGAAGCTGCCTTCCAGCAGCCCCATCGTGGGATCGGGATGCGCAATCGTCAGTCGCTCGCCGGATTTCAGATCGATCAGCAGCACTTCATTGGGCGGCCCCTGCCGGTTCATGACCAGACAGGCCGAGCCGTCCCCGGCCAGTGCCATGCGTGAAAAAGATCGCTGATAGAGCGGGCCGGACGTCAGGACTGTCTCCAAATCACGGGAGCAGGCCGAGACTTCCGCTGCTGACTCCCAAACCAGAAAGCAGGGCCATCGTCGCGAAGGCCCGGCGATTGATGTCGCCATACGGTTTCAGGTCCTTCATTTCCCCTCCTTGTGGCCCGGCATACGCGAGTCTTCGGCAACCCCGCTCCAAGGCTACAGCGAAAACCGGCCGCTCCAGCCGTCAATGCTACTTCAACACCGTCCGGACCACCACCGCCGACAAAGCATTGTAATCCAGGTCAAGATGCAAATTTCGTCAGCACGGCCTTCGGCACGCCGGACCGCGCGATCCAGTCCAGCGTCCGGTCCAGATGGGCGTGGGTCGGATGTGGCGTCCAGCGCAAGGCGTCGACGATCCAGAGTTCGGCCCCGCGCACGGCCTCCAGGGCCGCCTCATCCAGACCCGAAACGTCGCTGGAATAGACCACGGGACCGATGCGGTAGCCGACCGAATGGATCGGTCCATGCGCCTGATCGAAGGTGTTGACGGGCACGGGGCCGCCCGCACCATTAACACTCCACGTCTCGCCATGCGGCGGGATATCCCGGACCTCCAGAATGGCCGGATAGCCCTCGACGCTGTCGAATATATAGGGAAACCGCCCGGTCAGGGCCGCGCGCGTCGCGTCATCCATCCAGGCCGGAAGCCGCCCGCGCGCCCGCATGGCGAACACGCGCAGATCATCGATGCCGTGGGTCTGGTCGGCGTGATCGTGGGTATAGAGCACCGCGTCGACATGGTGGATCCCGGCGGCGAGCGCCTGGGCGCGGATATCCGGCGAGGTGTCGATCAACACACTGGTGACGCCCTCAGACCCATGGCGACGCAGCAGCAGTGAGCAGCGGCTGCGACGGTTCCGGGGCTCGGCCGGATCGCAGTGGCCCCAGTCGCCGTCACCGCGCGGCACACCGCCCGACGAGCCGCAGCCGAGGATCACGACCTCCAGCTCGCCGGCGGCGCTCATGCGTCTACCGGACGGGGAATGCGGTCGAACAGGGCGAAGAAGGCGTCGGTCGTATGCCGGTCGGCCTCCCCGGCGCTCCAGCCGCGGATCTCGGCCAGCTTGTCCAGCACATGAACGACATAGGCCGGTTCGTTGCGGCGGCCACGATGTGGCACCGGGGCCAGATAGGGGCAGTCGGTCTCGATGATCAGCCGGTCGGCCGGCAGGGTCCAGATCACCGCCCGGACATCTTCGGCCGCCTTGAAGGTGGCGATGCCGGACACCGAGAACCATGCGCCGAGTTCGACAGCCAGATCAGCCAGTTCCTGACCGCTGGTGTAGCAATGCATGAGGAGTTTGAACGGCCCCCGGGCGTGCTCCTCGGCCAGGATCGCGCCCATCACGGCGTCGGCCTCGCGCGTATGGACGACCAGCGGCAGGCCGGTCTCGCGCGCGGCGGCAATATGCTGGCGGAACACCGCCGCCTGGATGTCGCGCGGGCTCAGGTCATAGTGAAAGTCCAGACCGCATTCGCCGATCCCGACCACTTTCGGGCGTGCCGCCAGATCGATCAGCGTCTGCGCCTTCAGGTCGGCCGCATCCCTGGCCTCGTGCGGATGGACTCCGACCGTGCACCAGATGTCGTCATGGGCCATGGCCAGGGCATGGGTCGCCTCAAACGTCGTCAGCCGGTCCGAGATCTCGACCATCAGGCCGACGCCGGCGGCGCGGGCCCGGGCGATGACCGCGTCGCGATCCTCGTCGAACTGCGGCGCGTGCAGGTTAACGTGACTGTCGATCAGCATCAGCCGGCCGCCTTGGTCCGCGCCAGATCCGCCAGCGCCCCGGCCAGCACGTCACCGCGATCAAGGTTCAGTCCGGCCGTACGGTCCGGCAACTCGGACAGCCGGGTCCACAGCTCGGCCCAGCGCCCCCCCTGCCCCGGCCCGCCCTCCAGCGCCCTCACCTTCACCGCCGCGCTCAGCCGGTCCATCAGGGTCTCGAACCGCGCCTGGCCCTCGACCCCGCGAAAGCCGTCCGCGATCTTCAGCGCCTCGGCCCGGTCGACGGTGGCGGCCTCGACCCAGCTGCGCGCCAGTCGGTCGGCCTCCAGCGTTGCGCCCGAGGCCAGCGCCAGGGCCGCGCCCGGCGACCCGTTGGCCAGCCCGGCGATGCGACCCGCCTCCTCCGCCGCCAGCCCGGCCCGGTCGCGCAGCAACTGCTCCAGCGCCACCGGGGTCCAGACCGGAAAGGCCAGCCGGCGACAGCGCGAGCGGATCGTCGGCAGCAGCCGCCCCGCCGCATGGGTTACCAGCAACAACACACCTCGCGCAGGCGGCTCCTCAAGAACCTTCAGCAAGGCATTGGCAGCATTGGGATTCAGGTCATCAGCCGCATCGACGATCGCGACCCGGTACCGGGCGCGCGACGGACTCTTGGAAAAGAATTCCGGCAGCTCGCGGGCCTGGTCGACCGAGATGGATTTCTTGGTCTTGCCGCCCCCGACCAGCCGTTCCAGCACCATCAGGTCCGGATGCGACTGGGCCGCGACCAGCTGGCTGACCGGATCCCCCGGGCGTGCCCCCAGCGGCCCGCGCGTCGGGTCCGGTGCCGCCCCCAGCAGCCGTCGCGCGGCGCGATAGGCGAAGCTGGCCTTGCCGGTGCCCTCGACCCCGCACAGCAGCCAGGCGTGATGCAGCCGCCCGCGGTCGCGCGCCGCCTCGAAGGCGGTTTCGGCCGCCAGGTCCGGGATCAAATCAAAGCGATCGCGGGGATGCTCGCTCATGACGTGCGCGCCTG
The DNA here is from genome assembly GCA_034676465.1 of Brevundimonas sp. Taxonomy (GTDB): domain Bacteria; phylum Pseudomonadota; class Alphaproteobacteria; order Caulobacterales; family Caulobacteraceae; genus Brevundimonas. The sequence goes on from JAUCCG010000026.1 coordinate 10,004, forward strand.
AACCGCGGCCCAGACCCGGGCCTCGACCAAGTCCTCGTCACCGTCGGCGTCGATCAACACGCAGCGTTCGGGATGATCGCGGACGATCTGCAAAAAGCCCTCGCGTAGCCGGGTATGGAAGGCCAGACCCTTGGACTTCGAACCGGGTCTCGAACAGGCCACGCCCGAAGGCCCGCTCCAGCCCGACCTCGACCGGCAGGTCGAACACCAGGGTCAGGTCCGGCTGGTCATCGGCGACGATGCCGGCGTCCAGCTGTTCGATGAAGGCCGGCGGTACCCCGCCCCCGGCCCCCTGATAGGCCCGGCTGGAATCGGCGAACCGGTCACAGACGACCCAGTCCCCGGCCGCGAGCGCCGGGCGGATGGTCCGCTCCAGATGGTCGGAGCGGGCCGCATACATCAGCAGGATCTCGGTGCGCGGCGACCAGCGCTCGGCCTCCCCCGCCACGACCAGTTTCCGGATCGCCTCCGCCCCGGCCGAGCCGCCGGGCTCGCGCGTCTGCACGACGCTGCGGCCTTCGGCGCGCAGGCGGTCGACGAGCCGGCGGGTCTGGGTCGACTTGCCGGTTCCCTCGCCGCCTTCCAGGGTGATGAAGATTCCACGGGACACCGGCGCACCATGGCGACCCCGGGCCGCCGTGCAAAGCCTTCGCCGGAGATCAGGAGGCGGATATCAACAGGGCGTCGTCGACTCCACGCGCCAGAACCGCCTGACGGGCCCGTTCGGCGGCATTGGCGTCATTCCAGGGGCCGACCAGAACCCGGTACAGGGTGCCCTGGCCCGTCCGGACCTCGTCGACGGTCGCTGTGTCGCCCAGACGTCGGGCAATCCGCTGCGCGGTACGCCAATTCGCATAGGCCCCGGCCTGGACCCAGTAGACGGTGCCGCCGTAGACCGGAGCCGGTGCGGACGCTTCCGTGCGGGCCGGCGCGGTGGCCGAGGCCGTCTGCAGTGCCATGCCGCCACCCCGTCGCGGGGCCCGGCCCAGATAGCGCACCCGCACCTGACCGACGCCGCGCGACAGCAGGTCCAGCTCCTGGGCCGCACCGCGCGACAGGTCGATGATCCGGTTGTCGACGAACGGCCCCCGGTCATTGACCCGCAGCACCACGCTGCGCCCGTTGGCCAGGTTGGTGACCTCGACCAGACCCGGCAATGGCAGGGTCTTGTGGGCCGCGGTCAGGGCATGCATGTCGAAAATCTCGCCGGTCGCGGTCGGCCGGCCATTGAATTGATCGCCGTACCAGGACGCCAGACCCGACACGTCATAGTCGGGGTCCTCGACCGGCCGGTACCACTGCCCACGGATCTGATAGGGCCGCATGGTGCCCGACACGATCGGAGCCGGATGGTCCCCACCGGCAGGCGCGCCGCAGCCGTATAGCCTCCGTCCCGCGCGCCGGCACTGGCGCAGGCGGCCAGCAGCGACATCAGGCCCAGGATCAGGGCCCCCTTCATCAAACGTGCGGTCATGGCGGTCGGTGCGGAATTCATGATCGGTCAACCATACCCCAGGCTATTTCCGCTTTGGTTAATCCGCCGTTTGTTTGCTATGCCCCCTCGCCCGCCCCGGATTTGCGAATCCGGTCTGCAGGACAGGTGGCCGAGTGGTTTAAGGCAGCGGTCTTGAAAACCGCCGTAGGTGTGAGCCTACCGTGGGTTCAAATCCCACCCTGTCCGCCACACCTTCCGTCGCCAACGGACGGTTCGCTGTTACCCTAAATCCTGCCCCGACACCGCCACGACCTGTTCGGAAGCGGAGACGTATCTGGCATCTCTGCGTCCATTGAACGCGCCCGTTGGGCCGCCGCCTGTAGCCTTCGTCCTCGTGCGTCGAGGGTCAGCTGGGTATAGCCGAACCAACGATTTTATCTTTTTTTACAGGAGAGCATCGCTGGCCGGGTCGTTGTGGCCGGACGTTCGACACGCCGGTGCAGCCAATCGACGGGACCTGCGGCAGTCTTGTGTGCAGTCGGGTTGAAAGCTAGATCGGGCGTCAGGAGTTCTCATTGGTTGCCGTACTGCATTCGCAATCTCTGCATCGGTCTGTGTGTCGCCCTGCTGGCGGCCATGAACCTGCACGGCTTTTCGCAGTCGCAGCACGCTTTGGGCCACACCGTCGCGTGGCCTTCCGGTTCCGTGACCGTGGCGGCGGGCGACCCTCTGACAGCGCACGTCCACGGGGCACCGGACGAGCGGCCCGACCCGGGCATTGAGCGCAATGCCGATGACGCCGCCCCGGTTGGCCATCACCACCACGCCGGCGGCGACGTCCAGGCTGCACTGCCCGCGCTCGACCGGAGCCTGACGGAGCCATCGTCGACGGCCGCCCTCCAATGGCCCGGGTTCGATCCTGCGCTGGCGGGGCCTCGGTCGCGACGGCCCCCAACATCCTCCGAAACGGATGCGCTCGGTCGTCTGAAACCTGCGCAGCCGCCCGGCTGCGCGCGCAAACCGTTTCCCGGAGATACCCTTGAAGATACCGAACGCCGGCTCTGCCGGATCGTGGGCGCGTATGGCGACCGTATCGGCGCTGGCGCTCTCACTGGTGGCCCTGCCCTCCTACTCGGCCATGGCGCAGCAGTCCGCAAGCGTCGCACCGGTCCTGCCCACCCTGTCGCTGGAACGGCGCTGGCCCGTGCTGCCGAGGTCGACCCCGCCCTGCCCGGCGGCGAAGCCCGCCGCGCGCGCCCGGCGCCGCCCGCTGTGCGTCGAGGCCGATGTCCGCCCCAATCCGACCCTAGGCTCCTGACCGTCGAAAACCTGCCGACGCTCGGCGGCGGCAATATCATCGACCGGAGCGAGGCGACCCTGTCCTACGAACAGCGGTTCGAACGGGGCGGCGACCGATCGGCGCGGGTCGCTCTTGCCCGGGGCGAAGCGACCGTGGTTCAGGCCGAAGACGCCATTCGGAGACTGGACCGGCTTGAGCAGGTGCAGCGCGCCTGGGCCGACGCCCTTGCCGCCCAGGCCGAACTGGAAATCGCCCGCGACCGCCTGGATCTGGCCGAGCACTCCCAGACCGAGGTGCAGCGGCGCGTGGACATGGCGCGCGACCCCCTGTTCGCAGGTGCCCGAGCCGAGGCCGAACTGGCGCAGGCCCAGATCGATTTCGACCAGGCCGGGATCGGGGCGCGCCTCGCCCGGGCAGCCCTTGGGCGCTTCTTGATCGGAGCCTCCGACTTCTCGCTGGATCCTACCGATTTCGAGGATACCAGTGCCGCGCGCGAAGTCGCCGGTACGGTCTCTGAAATCGATCTCGCAGTCCTGTCCGCGCAGCGTGAGTTTCCCGGGCCAGGGTCCGGGTCGAGGCGGCGCGCCATGCCCGGACGCCCCGGTCAGCGTCGGCGTCCGCCATTTCTGGGAGGGTCAGGACCTCGGCCTGGTGATCGGTGGCTCCATTTCCTCTCGGCCGTCGTGACCGCAACGAGGGAGCCATCGCGCGGGCCAGGTTCGAAGGTGTCGCCGCCGAGGCTGATATGGTGGCGCTGCAGCAGGAACGGGAACGCGAGATCGCGCGGCTCCAGGTGCTCCTCGCGTCCCGGGCGCTCGAAGCGCGCCGCATTGCCGAGGAAATCCTGCCCCAGGCCGAACGCGCGGGTCACACTCGTCCTTCAGGGCTTCGCGCGCGGCGGTTTCACCTCCAACGACGTGATCGCCGCCCAGCCCGCGCTGCTTGCGACCAGAGCCAGTCGCGTCGCCGTCCTCAAACCGTTCCCCATTGATCGCGCCCGCCTTGATCGGCTGACCGGCGCGCATGCCGACCTGCTCGGCCTGGAGACCCGCTCATGATCCGCTACAGCCTATCACGGCGCGTTATCACCGCCACCCTGCTGGCCCTTGCGGTCGCCGTCTCGGCCTGCGGCCAGGGCGGAACGCCGGACAAGGCCGAGGGCGAGGTCGCGGCCGGTGACTATGAGCGCGGTCCCCATCGCGGGCGGATGCTGCGCGACGGTGATTTCGCGCTGGAAGTCACCATCTATGAGGATGGGCCGGAGCCGCTGTTCCGGCTCTACCCCTATCTCAAGGACAAGCCGGTCGACCCCCGTCAGGTTCAGGCCACCATCACCCTTGGTCGACTGGGCCCCGTAACCAACCGGTTCGTCTTCGCCGCCGAGAACGACTACCTCGCGGCACCGGGCGTGGTATTCGAGCCCCACTCATTTGACGTGACCGTCGCCGCCGCCCACGCCGGACGCCAGCACCGCTGGAGCTCCAAGTCCCATGAGGGGCGCACGGCCATTACCGCCGACGCCGCGCGCGCCGGCGGTGTGACGGTCTAGCGTGCCGGACCTGCCATCCTCGGCGAGATCCTGGCCCTGACGGGGCGGGTCGAGGTCGCACCCGAAGGCCAGGCTGAGGTTCACGCCCGTTATCCGGGCCGGGTTATGGCGTTGAGCGTCGGTCTCGGGACGCGGGTCTCACGCGGGCAGGTGCGTGCCCGGGTCAAGTCCAGCGAGAGCCTGCAGACCTATGCGATCACCGCCCCGATCTCCGGCATGATCGTGGCCCGGAACGTCAACGTCGGGTCGATCACCGGCGGCGGCGCGCCGATGCTGATGATCGGCGACCCCACCGGCTGCACGCCGAATTCCTGCTCTATCCGCGCGATGCCGAGCGTGTGCGGGCCGGCCAACAGATCACCGTCAAGAGCCTCGCGGGGGACTACACCTTCAACGGCAGGATCGAGTCGGTGCTGCCCTCGTCCAACCTGACCAGCCAGGTTCTGATCGCCCACGTCGACCTGCCCTACCAGGGCGGTATCTGGCGGCCCGGCCTCGGCGTATCGGGTGAGGTGCAGGTGGGTTCGGGACAGGTGCCGCTGGCGGTGCGCACCAAGGCGCTCCAGCCGTTCCGCGACTTCACCGTGGTCTATGCTCGCTTCGGCACGACCTATGAGGTGCGGATGCTGGAACTCGGTCGTCGCACGCCGGAGTGGACCGAGGTCCTCGGCGGTATCGATCCGGGCACAGAATATGTGGTGGACGGTGCCTTCCTGATCCGCGCGGACGTTGAGAAGTCCGGCGCGAGCCACGATCACTAGAGGCCGGATCATCATGCTTGAACGCATCATCGCGCTGTCGATCCGCTTCCGCTGGATCGTCATGGCCCTTGTCGTCCTGGCCTGTGCGGTCGGGGTCTGGAGTTTCCAGCGTCTGACCATCGACGCCACGCCGGACATCACCAATGTGTAGGTCCGGATCGACACCGAGGCCCCCGGCTTCTCGCCGCTGGAGTCCGAACAGCGGATCACCTTTCCGGTGGAAACCGCCATCGCCGGCATCCCCGGACTGCAGTACACCCGGTCGATCTCGCGCTACGGACTCAGCCAGGTGATCGTTGTCTTCAACGACGGCACCGACATCTATTTCGCCCGGCAACTGGTCAATGAACGGCTCCAGGCCGCGCGGGGCCAGCTTCCGGACGGGCTGACGCCCGAACTCGGTCCCATCGCCACGGGACTGGGCGAGGTCTACATGTATACGATCGAGAGCGAGCCCGGCGCGCGCCGTCCCGATGGTGGGCTGTACACGCCCGAGGACCTGCGCACGCTGCAGGATTGGGTGATCCGGCCGCAGCTGCGCAACACACCCGGCGTCACCGAGGTCAACACCATCGGCGGCTTCGAGCGGCAGTATCACGTCACCCCCTGGCCGGACCGGCTGGTCGCCTATGGCGTGACCACGGCCGAGGTCGTGGAGGCGCTGAACCGCAACAATGCCAATGTCGGCGCGGGGTATGTCGAACGCTACGGCGAACAGTATCTCGTCCGGGTGCCCGGTCAGGCGGAAAGCCTGGAAGACCTCGGGGCCGTCATCGTCGCCAACCGCAATGGTGTCCCCGTTCGGGTCGCCGACGTGGCTGACCTGCTGATGGGCGAGGAACTGCGCACGGGAGCCGCGACCGAAGACGGTCGAGAGATCGTTCTGGGCACCGTCTTCATGCTGGTGGGCGAGAACAGCCGCGCCGTGGCGCAAGCCGTCGCTGCCCGACTGGACGAGGCCGCCAAGGCCCTGCCCGCTGGGGTGCGCGCCGTCCCCGTCTATGACCGGACGGATCTTGTCGACCGGGCCATCCACACCGTCGAGACGAACCTGGTCGAGGGCGCACTGCTGGTGATCGTGGTGCTGTTCCTGCTGCTCGGGAACATCCGCGCGGCCCTGATCACCGCCGCGGTCATCCCGATCACCATGCTGATGACCATCACCGGCATGGTGCGGACCGGGGTGTCCGGCAATCTGATGAGTTCTCGGGGCGCTCGACTTCGGCCTGATCGTCGATGGGGCCGTCATCATCGTCGAGAACTGCCTGCGCCGCTTCGGCGAGGCGCAGCACCGGGCCGGGCGACTGCTCGATCGCGATGAGCGGTTCGCCCTGGCGGCCTCGGCCTCCGGTGAAGTGATCCGGCCGTCGCTGTTCGGCGTGCTGATCATCACCCTGGTCTATGTGCCGATCTTCGCCCTGACCGGGGTTGAGGGGAAGATGTTCCACCCGATGGCCATCACCGTCGTCATGGCCCTGACCTTCGCCCTGGTCCTGTCCCTGGCCTTCGTCCCCGCTGCGGTGGCGATGTTCGTCACGGGCAGGGTCGAGGAAAAGGACAGCTTCGTGATGCGCGGTGCCCGGCGCTTCTATCAGCCGGCCCTGGACACGGCCCTGCGCCTTCGGGTGGCCTTCGTCGCCGTGGCCGTTGCCCTGGTCGCCATTGCGGCCCTGGGGGCCAGCCGGATGGGGTCTGGAGTTCATCCCGAACCTCGACGAGGGCGACATGGCCATGCACGCCCTGCGCATTCCGGGCACCTCGCCTGACACAGGCGGTTCAGATGCAGACGTCACTGGAACGCCGGCTCGCCCAATTCCCCGAGGTCGAACGGGTCGTTAGGCAAGATCGGCACCGCCGAGGTTGCGACCGATCCGATGCCGCCCTCGGTCGCCGATACCTTCATCATGCTGAAGGATCGCAAGGACTGGCCCAACCCCAGAAAGCCCAAGGCGGACCTGCTGGCGGAGATGTAGGCCGCCGTCGCCGAAATCCCGGGCAACAACTACGAGTTCACCCAGCCGATCCAGATGCGGTTCAACGAACTCCTCTCCGGCGTTCGCGCGGACGTGGCCATCAAGGTATTCGGCGACGATCTCGATCAGCTTCTGGACGTTGGCAATGCCGTCGAGGGGGTGATCGGCGCCATCGAGGGGGCCGAGGATGTCTCGGTCGAGCAGGTTACCGGCCTGCCCGTGCTGCAGATCCGGCCGGACCGCGCCGCCCTCTCACAACTCGGCATCAGCATGGATGATGTCCAGCAGGTGGTGTCGACCGCGATCGGGGGAACCGTTGCCGGTCAGGTATTCGAGGGCGACCGGCGCTTCGATGTGGTGGTGCGTCTGCCCGAGACGCTCCGGCAGGACACCGACGCCCTCGGCCGGCTGCGCATACCCGTACCCGCATCCGGAGGCACGGCCTTCGTGCCGCTCGAGGAAATCGCGACCATCGTCGTCGAGAAGGGCCCGAACCAGATCAGCCGCGAGGACGGCAAGCGGCGCGTGGTGGTCACAGGCCAATGTGCGCGGCCGCGACCTCGGCTCGTTCGTCGCCGAGGTGCAGAGACAGGGTCGGAGCCGAGGTGAGGTCCCCGCGGGCATACTGGATCAGCTAGGGCGGCACGTTCGAGCAACTGATCTCGGCGGCGAAACGGCTACAGCTTGTGGTGCCGGTGGTTCTGATGCTGATCTTCGGTCTGCTGTTCGCCCTGTTCCGGTCGGTGCGGGACTCAGCCATCGTCTTCTCCGGGGTGCCCCTGGCCCTGACCGGCGGCGTCGCGGCCTTGGCGATACGAGGTTTGCCGCTGTCCATTTCAGCGGCGGTCGGCTTCATCGCCCTGTCCGGGGTAGCCGTGCTGAACGGCGTGGTCATGGTCAGCTTCATCCGCACCCTGATCGCCGAGGGCAAACCGCTCGGCGAGGCGATCCGCGAGGGCGCGCTCACCCGGTTGCGGCCGGTGCTGATGACGGCCCTGGTCGCCAGTCTCGGCTTCGTGCCGATGGCGCTTAACGTCGGGGCCGGGGCCGAGGTGCAGCGTCCGCTGGCCACGGTCGTGATCGGCGGGATCATCTCCTCCACCCTCTTGACCCTGCTGGTCCTGCCGGCCCTCTACAGCCTCGTGCATGGCCGCCCGCCCCGACCCGAAGTCCAGCGCACCGGCTGGCTTTCCCGTCTTTCCTTCAATCGGGGTCCCCCATGACCGACGCGAGCTTCCAGGCGCGGCCGGTGCCTGGTGTTCAGCGGTTTGACCGGGCCACCCGTCAGCTGAAGCGTTCAATCCTCAGCGCACGCAACCAGTCCGGGGTCGGCTGTTCCAGCGCCAGCGCTTCCATCAGCTCGGCCGTGGTCGCCGCCAGGGTCAGGCCCAGATGCTGGTGGCCGAAGGCGTAGAGGATGGACGGATGGGCTTCGAGCCGTCCGATGGCCGGCAGGTAGTCGGCCAGCGTCGGTCGCGGCCCGCACCAGCGGTCGGGCTGCGAGAAAGCAATGCCCAGATCCCGGAGGTGCGCCTCTATTTGACGCCATTTGCGGGGATCCGGCGGGGCGGACGGATCGCCGAACTCCACATGACTGGCGGCGCGCAGGCCGCCGGTAAAGCGCGCCACGACCAGGGCGCGATCCTCGAACACCGTCAGAGGCAGGTGATCGGGCCAGGTGTGCCCGGTCGACTGGAGCGAATAGCCGCGCTCGCCGATGATGGGCGTGCGGATACCGAGCGGGGTCATCAAGCGGCCGGACCAGGCCCCTGCGGCGACCACCACGCGATCGACGACCAGAACCGCGCCGTCGGCCATGGCCACCTCGACCGCGCCGTCCCGGGGGCGCACCACCGAGACCTCGGCGTCGAGCCCCTGTCCGCCGCGGTGTTTGAACGCGTCCAGCAGGGCGACCCGCACGCGATCGGGCTCGCTGACCTGACCGGTGCCGGTGAAGACAAGACCGCCGGCCGGGCGCTGCGACAATGGTCCGAGATAGGCGCCCAGCTCGTCGGTCTCCATCGGCCGGAAGGTCGCCGTGCCGGTTCGGGCGCCACGCCAGGCCTTCTGTCCCCGGCGGGCCGCCTCCGGGGTCGACCACACCACGGCATGGCCGGTCGGGCGCACCAGATCGGGCGGGGCCTCGGCCAGGGTCGTCAGGCGCGACCAGGCCTCGAGCGGCTCCGCCAGCAGGCTGGCCAGGGTCGCCGCCCCATGCGCCACGGCGGTCGGCCGGGACGCGGCGAGAAAGCGCGCGGCCCACGGGGCCCACAGTCCGACGTCCCGAACGCGGAAGTCGAGCGGTCCGCCCAACGCGAACAGCCGGGCAAATGCCCCCCGGAGCATGGCGGGCGACGGCATCGGTTCGCACTGTTCGGCGGCGATGTGGCCGATGTTGCCGAAGGAGGCTCCGCGCCGCGGATCGCCGCGATCGACCAGCGTCACATCAAAACCGGCGGACTGAAGTCTGAGGGCGATGGCCGTCCCGACCACGCCGCCGCCGATCACCGCCCAGGTCCGGGCCGGTGTCATCCCGGCGCGTCCGCGCCGAACGGATCATCCAGACTGTGCGACGGCACGGTGAACCAGACCGGACCGCGATCGGTCGTATAGAAATGGTCTTCCAGCCGGACGCCGAACCGGCCCGGGATCACCAGCATCGGCTCGTTGGAGAAGCACATGCCCGCCTCCAGCACGGTGCGGTCGCCGCGCACCAGATTCGGGGCCTCGTGAATGTCCAGACCGACACCATGACCGGTGCGGTGCGGCAGGCCGGGCAGCGTATAGTCGGGGCCGTAGCCGAGACCGGTCAGATAGTCACGCGCAGCGGCATCGACGCTTTCGCAGGTCGCGCCCGTCCGTGCCGCCGCGAAGGCGCGCAACTGGGCCTGTTTCTCATGCTCCCAGACCCGGCGGGAATTCGGCCGTGGGTTCGCCGAAGACATAGGTGCGGGTGATGTCGGAGTGATAGCCGTCGACCAGGGTCCCCGTATCGATCAGCACCACGTCGTCGGGCTGCAGCGCCCGGTCGCCCTCACCGCCGTGCGGCAGGCAGGAATCGTCGCCGAAGGAGACGAGGCAGAACCAAGAACCGCCCTCGCCACCCAGCCGGCTGTGCTCGGCGTCGATGAACCGCTTGACCTCGGACGTCAGCACGCCGGCCTTGAGCCAGGCGTGGGTCCGGCGCTGGACCTCGAGAGTGATGGCCTTGGCGCGCATCAGAAGCGCGATCTCGGCAGAAGACTTGATCCGGCGCAGGGCGACGATCAGCGGCCCGCCATCGACCAGACGGTCGGGGCCCATGGCCCCGGCCAGCCCAAGCCAGACAAAGGTCGCGACCTGGTCATCCACCGCCAGCTTGCCGCCGGCCGGTACGCGACCGGCGACGAGGGCGTAGGGACAGTCCTCCTCCTCCCAGGTCAGTATGTCGCCGGAGACGGTGCCTTCCGCCGTGGTCAGGTCGCCGATCTTGTCCAGCTCAAAGCGCGGACAGATATATTCCACCCGCCCGTCAGCATGGATCAGGGCGGCGGTCAGACGCTCTGACGGATGCCAGTCCAGCCCGGTGAAATAGCGCAGCGACGTGGTCGGGCCGACCAGCAGGGCCGAAAGCCCCCGGGCCTGCAGGGCGCTGGCGAGCGCCTGAATGCGGCGTTGGCGCTCATCGGCGCGGATCGGGCTGGCGGGGGGAGGAATGAAGGGCATGGCATCCGAATGTATATTGTATCTGATTTGTAGCCATGGTTTCTTTTCATGGCTCGGACGGCGGAGCAAGGGCGACGAGACCTCGGGGGAGGATACAGGGTGATTGTAACCGTTCTGCTGTCGATGCTGGCGCTGCTGGCCGCCTATTACGCGATGCGTCTGGTGCTCACGGCGCGGGCGCGCGGGGCGCTGCGGCCAAAGGGTGAAGGCGTGGCGATCGGAGCCGTGGCCAATTTCTTCGACGCCCTGGGCATCGGTTCCTTCGCCCCGACCACCGCCTGGCTGCGGTTTCGCAAACTGGTTCCCGACAGCTTCCTGCCGGCGGTTCTGAACGCCGGCCATTGCCTGCCCACGGTGGTTCAGGGGCTGGTCTTCATCCACCTGGTTCAGGTCGATCCGGTCCTGTTGATCTCGTGCATCGCCGCCGCTGTCGTCGGCGCGGTGATCGGTGCCCCGATCGTTCTGCGTCTGCCGGTTCGCGCGGTCCAGATCGTCGTCGGCGCGGCCCTGCTGATCGCCGCAGCGCTCTACGCCATGACCAATATGAACCTGATGCCTGCCGGCGGCGATGCGGTGTCGCTGCAGGGCAATCTGTTCGTCATCGCCGTCGTCGCCCACCTGTTCATGGGGGCGCTGATGAGCTTCGGCATCGGTCTGTACGCCCCGTCGCTGATCCTGCTCAGCCTGATGGGCATGAACCCGACGGCGGCCTTTCCGATCATGATGGGGGCCTGCGCCTTCCTGATGCCGGTCTCCAGCCTGCGCTTTATCCGCAGTGAGCGCATCGACCTCAGACTGGTTCTGGGCATGGCGATAGGGGGCATACCGGCGGTGCTGCTGGCGGCGTTTGTCATCACCTCCCTGCCGCTGACCATTCTGCGCTGGGGCGTGGTCGTCGCCGTGCTGTACGCTGCCGTCACCCTGCTGATCACGGCCCTGAAAGAACTTGACCGCCGGCGGCGACCGCCGAGGAGATTTGAGATGTCTGTACCCTACCGCCCCTGTGCCCTCGCCCTGGCCCTGACGGTGTTCGCCGCAACCGCCGCCCCGGCCGCCGCCGGCCCGGTCGACTGTCAGGCTGTTGCCGTCGCCACGCCCGCGACCGGGGACCCTGCGCAGGCGCAGGTGCAGGCGCTGAAGCAGCTGTTTGACGACGAACGCGCCGCCTACCATCGCGCCTACCCGCTCGAGGCGATCGCCGACGGCCAGACACCGGAGCGGGTGTGGCTGGGCTCGGTCGCCCCGGCCGAACAGGATCGCCGCCTTGCCGAAAACCGGGCCCTGCTGGTTCGACTGACGGCGATCGACCGGGCCGCGCTGAACGTGGACGACCGCGTCAGCTACGACCTGTTTCGCTTCATGGTCCAACAACGCGTCACCCTGGCGCGCTACAGGGAATGGCGGCGGCCCTTCAACAGCGACAGCGGCTTTTACGGCGAGCTTCTGGCGCTGGGCGAGACCGTCGCACCGCGCGATGTGCAGGGGTATGAGACCTATATCGCGCTGCTGAACGACACACCGCGCTATTTCAGCGAACAGACCGCCAATATGCGCCAGGGTCTGGTCGACGGCTTCACCCAGCCGGCGGAGATTCTGGAGGATGTGTCCCGGGTCGTGTCCGGCACGGTCTATGCGACCGTCGAGGAGTCCCCACTCTATCGCCCGTTCGCCCGCTTCCCTGACAGTATCCCCGCCGCCGAACAGACGCGACTGCGAACGGCGGGTGTCCGAGCGCTGCAGGGGCCGGTGCAGACGGCCTATGCCGACTTCGCCCGCTTCTTCGAGACTGAATACCGGCCGGGGGCGGTACGGACCCTGGGGACGTCCAGCCTGCCGGATGGCGATGCCTATTACCGGGACCTGACCCGGTATTACACCACCCTGTCCGACGTCACGCCCGAGCAGATCCATCAGACAGGGCTCGAAGAAATCACCCGCATCCGCACCGAGATGGAAGCGGTGATCGCCGAGACCGGCTTCCAGGGCAGCTTTGCCGGGTTCCAGACCTTCCTGCGCACCGACCCGCAATTCTATCCGACGACGGCCGAACAGCTGCTGCGCGAAGCGGCCTGGATCACCAAGGAGATCGACGCCCGCCTGCCCGACTTCTTTGGCCGGCTGCCGCGCACCCCCTTCACCGTGAAGCCCGTGCCCGACCATCTGGCCCCCACCTATACCGGCGGTCGCTACAATCCGGGTCGCGTCGGCGCGGCGGGCGAGTACTGGGTCAACACCTATGCGCTGGAGACCCGGCCGCTCTACGTCATGCCGGCCCTGACCCTGCACGAGGCGGCTCCGGGCCATCACACCCAGGGGGCGCTGGCGCGCGAACTGGAAGACGTGCCGGCCTTTCGGCTGGGCTTTTATCCGCATGCCTATGGCGAGGGCTGGGGTCTGTACGCCGAGAAGCTGGGCGTTGAGATGGGCGTCTACCACACTCCCTATCAGCAGTTCGGACGGCTTTCGTATGAGGCCTGGCGCGCGGCCCGACTGGTCGTCGATACCGGCATCCACTCCATGGGTTGGAGCCGGCAGCAGGCCCGCGACTATCTGACCGCCAACACCGCGATGACGGCCCACGAAATCAATACCGAGGTCGACCGCTACATCTCATGGCCGGGCCAGGCGCTGGCCTACAAGTGGGGCGAGCTGAAAATCTGGGAGCTGCGCCACCGGGCGGAAACCGCGCTGGGCGACCGCTTCGACATCCGCGACTTCCACGACGCGGTGATGCGGCACGGCGGTGTCACCCTCGAGGTCCTGGACGACCAGATCGATGCCTATATCGCCGCCAGACTGGCGGATTGAGGCAGCCGCCTCGACGCCCCCCGCTGACGCGACTCAGGTGGCCGAACGCTTCTCGCGAAGCGGAGTCTGTGCCGGCACCGGGCTGGCGTCCGCCTGGCTGAACTCCTCGCGCAGGTCGCGCAGGATGTGTTCCAGATGCTCCGACACCAGCCGCCGGACCCGGCGCGGATCGCGCTCCATCCAGGCCTGGAGGATGTCGTGGTGTTCGGCCTCGGCCGTCAGATGCCGGCCCTTGTATTCCAGATGCTTGCGCACGTAGCGGTCAGCCATCACATGAAGGCGGGCGGTGATCTCCATCGTCACGATGCGGTGACCGGGCTGGGTCAGGGCCATGTGGAAGGCCCGGTTCAGCGCGCCGACGGCCGATGCGCCGGACGCGGCCGCGGCGTCGAGTTGCGCGAGGGTCCGGGTGGCGAACTCGCGTTCCTCATCGGTCGCGGCCAGACAGGCCTCGGCGGCGGCGTCCGGTTCCAGCTTCAGGCGCAGGTCGTAGATCTCTTCGGCTTCCGCAACACTCATGGCCCGAACAAAGAAGCCGCGATTGGGATGCGAAATGACCAGCCCGTCCTGCTCCAGCCGGACCAGCGCCTCGCGCAGGGGGATCTTGCTGACGTTCAGGTCTTTCGCCAGGCTGTCCTGACGGATCGGCAAGCCGGGCTCGATCGCCCCGGACAGAATCATGTCGCGCACCACCTCAACCAGGCGGTCGGACAGGGTGCGGACTTGGAACAGTTTGGCGGCCATGGAGATGATCTGATCGACGGGCAGATATGTACCCATCAAAGCCATAGCCTGCGTCCACCGCAATTACGAAATGGAATACGTCGTCAGACGACCTGGAATCCTTCCCAGAAGCGATCCTGGCGATCCACCCAGATCGTGTTGAAGCCGGTGGCGATCGCCGAGCCCTGGATCGAGGGGATGATCGCCTTGTGCTCGCCTACCGTCGTCTCGGCCTCGACCCGACCCATGAAGCGACTGCCGATGTAGCTTTCATGCGCGAAGGCTTCACCGACCTTCAACCGTCCCCTGGCATGCAGCTGGGCCAGCCGCGCCGACGTCCCGGTGCCGCAGGGGCTGCGATCGATGGCCTTGTCGCCGTAGAAGACGGCGCAGCGACCATCCGCGCCTTCGCCCCTGGGAGCATCGGCCCAGAGCACATGGCTGACGCCGTTGATGGACGGTTCCAGCGGATGAACCGGCTGGAAGACCGCCCTCACCTGCTCGCGCACAAGACCGCTCAACGCAATGATGCGTGACGCCCCCAGGGCGTCGAGTCCGCTGTACGGGCCCTGGGGTTCCACGATGATGTAATAGTTGCCGCCATAGGCGACATCGACACGGAGCGGGCCGAAGCCGGGTACGTCAATCTCGATCCCGTCCGCCGCCAGATAGCTGGCGATATTGCGGATGCACACCGAGCTGACGCGGTCGCCCTCGGCCTCATAGGTCACATCCAGCACGCCCGCCGGAACCTCGATCTTCAGGCGACCGGGTTCGCGAGGCCGGATCAGGCCGTGCTCGATGGCGAAGGTGAGGATGCCGATGGTCCCGTGACCGCACATGGGCAGACAGCCGCTCGTCTCGATGAACAGGATGCCCGCATCGGTGTCCGGCAGGGTCGGCGGATACAAGAAGCCGCCGCTCATCATGTCATGGCCGCGCGGCTCGAAGCACAGCGCCGTCCGGATCCAGTCGAATCGCGCGAGGAAATCCAGCCGCCGCTCGGCCATGGACGCCCCGGACAACAGGGGCGCACCCCCGGCGACCAGGCGAACGGGATTGCCGGCCGTATGTCCGTCTATGCAGAAAAAG
This sequence comes from Brevundimonas sp., assembly GCA_034676465.1. Lineage (GTDB taxonomy): Bacteria > Pseudomonadota > Alphaproteobacteria > Caulobacterales > Caulobacteraceae > Brevundimonas. The sequence continues at coordinate 25,350 of JAUCCG010000026.1, forward strand.
ACGTCACGCATCGCACTTCCCCGGCTCAGACGAGCTTGACGGCCTTGCCGGTGCCGACCGGCCGCGTCGCCGCTGCCTTCTCGACCATGGCGATCACCTCCTTGCGGCGATCACCTGACAACGGCAACCGCGGCATACGCACCCGCTCGGAGCCCTTGCCCATGATCTCTTCGGCCAGTTTGATGGACTGGACCAGATCCGAAACCGCATCGAGATGCAGCAGGGGCATGAACCAGCGATAGATGGCCACAGCCCGCGCCAGATCACTGTCGGCCACGGCCTTGACCAGGGCGACGGACTCTTCGGGGAAGGCGTTGGTCAGGCCCGAGACCCAGCCCGTGGCCCCCAGCACCAGCCCTTCCAGGGCCAGGTCGTCCAGACCGACCATGACCGCGTAGCGATCGCCCAGCTCATTGATGATGTCGGTGATCCGGCGCGAATCCTGGGCGCTCTCCTTGATCGCCACGATGTTCTTCACATCCGACAACCGCTTGAGGTCCGAATTGCTCAGTGAGATCCGATACATGGTCGGATTGTTGTAGAGCATGACCGGCAGGGCGGTGGCGGCGGCCACGGCGCGGAAATGCGCTTCCAGCTCCTCCGCATTGGGCACATAGACCATCGCCGGCAGCACCATCAGGGCGTCGACGCCCAGGGCTTCGGCGTCCCTGGCGTACTGGACCGCGCGCGGGGTGGTCATTTCGCTGACACCGGTAATGACCGGAACCCGCCCCGCGGTGACCTCGACGGCGGCCTTCAGGACGGCGCGCTTTTCCTCGGGCTCGAGCGAGTTGTTTTCGCCGACCGTACCCAGGGCGATCAGACCGTCGACGCCGTCGTTGATCAGCGCGTCCAGAACCCTCTGGGTGGCATCAAAATCAACCGCCAGACCGGTATCGAATTGCGTGGTGGCCGCCGGAATGACCCCGGTCCAGTTGAGCTTGGTGCCCGCCATGAGTGCGTCCTCTTTCTATAGATAGGATCGTATACGATACAAGATTCAGATCTATCAAGCGCTGATAGTGCCGATCACCCGGCCGAATAGCTGGTCTTGGTCTGGGTGAAGAAATCGGCGGCGGCGAAGCCCTGTTCGCGCGGACCGTAGCTGGACTTTTTCGAGCCCCCGAACGGTACATGATAGTCGACCCCGGCCGTCGGCAGATTGACCATGGTCATGCCGGAGCGCGACCGGCGCTGGAAGTCTCGGGCATGCTTCAGCGACTGGGTGACCAGGCCCGCCGACAGGCCGAACTCGGTGCCGTTGGCGAGGGTCAGGGCCTCCTCATAGTCCTTGACCCGGATCGTCGAGGCGACGGGACCGAACACCTCTTCGCTGTTGATGCGCATGTCGGCGGTGGTGTCGGCGATCAGGGTCGGCTGGACGTACCAGCCCGGCTTGTCGAGGTTCAGCCGTTCCCCGCCGGTGACAATACGGCCACCCTGCTCGCGGGCGATGTCGACGTAGCCATAGACCCCGTCACGCTGGGCCTCGGACACGGCCGGCCCCATCTGGGTGTCCGGATCCAGCGCGTCGCCGACCCGCAGCGATTTCACCTTGTCGGCCAGGGCCGCGACGAAGCGATCGTGGATGCCGTCCTGGACGATCAGGCGGCTGGAGGCGGTGCAACGCTGGCCGGTGGCGAAGAAGCTGCCGTCCAGCGCGATCTGCACGGCGCGATCGAGATCGGCATCGTCGAGAACGATCAGCGGGTTCTTGCCGCCCATCTCCAGCTGCACCCGGGCCTGCCGTTTGGCCGCGCCCATGGCCACCCCTGCCCCCACGCCCTGGGAGCCGGTGAAGGACAGGCCGTCGACCCCGGGATGGTCGACAATCGCCTGACCGACGCCGCCACGACCGATGACCATGTTGACCACGCCGTCAGGCAGGCCCGCCTCATGCAGGATGGCGACCAGCGCCTCGGCCGTCGCCGGGGTCAGGCCGGCGGGCTTGATCACCACCGTGTTGCCGAAGGCCAGGGCGGGGGCCATCTTCCACGCCGGGATGGCGATGGGGAAGTTCCACGGTGTGATCAGGCCATAGACCCCGACCGCCTGACGATAGGTCTGGACCTCGACGCCCGGCCGGGTCGAGGGCAGGTTCTGACCATGCAGGCGCAGGGCCTCGCCGGCGAAATATTTGAGGATACGGGCGGCCCGGGCGGTCTCGCCAATGCCCTCTGCCAGGGTCTTGCCCTCCTCCCGAGACAGCAGCCGGCCGACGGTTTCGCGGCGCTCCATCAGCAGGGTGCCGGCCCGGTCCAGTACATCCGAGCGGACCTCGGGCGAGGCTTCGGACCAGGCCGGGAAGGCGGCCCGGGCGGCATCCACCGCCGCATCGACCTCGGCCGAGCCGCCGTCCGGCATGGCGGCGACGGTTTCGCGCGTGTCCGACGGATTGAGACTCTGCGACGGCCGATCCGCCTCGATCTTCTGGCCGTTGATCCAGTGACAGAGCGCGATCGTGTGGGTCATGAATTGGTCTCTTCCGATGTTGGAGTCAGGTTGGAGGAATTAGGCACCCAGGGCCAGAATACGGTCATACAGAACCTGCGGCGTGCGCACACCGTGCGCCAGGCTCCGGGCCCGTGCGGCATAGCGACGTTCCGAGGGCAGACGCGCCCCCTGGGCCGAAAAGCCGGCAAACAGTGCTTCTGCACGCGCCGCCTGGGCCTCGACGTCGCCGCCGCCCATGATCGCCGGATCGAAGGCCAGAGAATCAGTTCGCCGTGCATGGGGGCTGCGCGGGCTCCGTCGTCGAAGGCCATGGATTCCCGGCTGGTCAGATCACCGATCAGGGGGCCCGCCATCAGTTCGATCATGGTGGACAGGGCCGACCCCTTGTGGCCGCCGAAGGTCAACATGGCCCCGTCAAGGGCGGCCCGGGCCGAGTTGGTGGGCCGACCGTCCGCGTCGATACCCCAGCCGTCGGGAATGGGCTTGTCGGCGATGTCGTGCAGCGCCATGTCGCCCCGCGCGATCGCGCTGGTGGCGAAGTCGAACACATAGGGATGGGGGCCGGGACGGGGCCAGCCGAAGGCGATCGGGTTGGTGCCCAGAAGACCCTTGTGTCCGCCCGCCGGGGCCACCCAGGCGTGGCTGGGCGTCATCGCCAGAGCCGCCACGCCCATGTCGGTCAGATGCTCAATCTCGGGCCACAGGGCCGAGAAGTGGAAGCAGTTGTTGATCGCCAGGGCCGCGACCCCGACCGTCTTCGCCTTTCTGGCCAGCAGCGGGGCCGCGCGCTCGAAGGCCAACAGGGAATAGGCAAGTTTCGCATCCGCCCGCACCAGCGCCGGGGACACGTCGGTGATCACAGGCTCGGCGTCCAGCGACATCTTGCCGGACTGAATGGTCTGAACGCAGCCCGGCAGACGGAACAGACCGTGCGAGGCACATTCATCCCGCTCGCCCGCCGTGATGACCCGCGCCACCGCCTCGGCATGGGGCGGGGACAGACCCGCTCCGGTCAGGACCCGGCGCGACAGGGCGAACACCTCATCGACCGAGAGGGCGACGGTATCTCCGGCGTCGAGCGCGCGCATTCATCCAGCTCCAGACAACAATCGTATACGATAACTAGTGGAAAGGCCGTCGAAATCAAGGCCGACCCGGCCATCCAACGCCGATTCGCTTGACGGCAGACGCGATCAGCATCACGACTTGATCGAATAATATATCCGAAAATCGGGGAAACCTATGAAACGCCTCTCGAGACTCGCCCTGATCCTGATGACGAGCGCGGCCCCGTTCGTGGCCGTGCCGGCCTTCGCATCGCCCGACACGCTCGCGCCCGCCGCCGTGACTCGTGCCGCCCCCCTGTCCGCCGGGATCTATGCCCGGGCCGAGGCTGTGCTGCCGAGCCATGTCGACGACCTGATTTTCGGCCTCAGTGTGCGCCCGCGATGGATCGGCGAAAGTGCGACCTTCTGGTTCGAACGCCAGACTCCGGACGGACGCGACTACGTGCGGGTCGACCCCGCCACGGCCTCGACCAGCCCCCTGTTCGACCACGACGCCCTGATCGCCGCCCTGTCGTCCGCGACCGGCGAAGCCGTTTCGCGCCGGGGCCTGCGCCTGACCGACCTCGAGGTGGATGAGACGACGTTCGGGCTGACGTTTGGCTACACTGGCAAGCGCTGGCGCTACGATCCCGCGACCGATGTCCTTGAACCCGCGGACCTGGCCGATGAGACCCGAAGCGTCGAGTCGCCCGACGGGCTCTGGCGCGCCGTGGTGCGCGACGGAAACCTGCACGTGGTTTCAACACAGGACGGACGTGAGCGGGCCCTGACCCGCGACGGAACACCCGACGCCGCCTATGCGACCCCGCTCATCAATCCCAACGACATGGTGGCGCAAGGAACCTCTCACCCCGAAGTCCGCCCGGCCGTCAGCTGGTCGCCGGATTCGCGCACGATCGCCACCTTCCGGCTGAAACCGGGCCAGGCGCGCCACCTGTCGCTGGTCCAGTCCTCGCCGGCGGACGGCGGGCCACCGCGGGTGTTTGACTACATCTACGCCTTGACCGGCGACACCGAAACGACAATGGCCGAAGGGGTCTTCGTTGATGTCGCGAGCGGCAAAGTCACGGAGATGGCACTGCCCGCCGAACCGGTCCTGTATTACGGCGGCCCCTATTTCGAATGGAGCGCCGACAGCCAGGCCGTGTTCGAGCGGCGGCCCGCGCGAGGCTACGGCGCGCTGCAACTCCATCGTATCGACGTCGCCACCGGGGCGGCACGCCTCCTGACCGAGGACCGGTCCGACACCTATGTCGACTTCTATGGTCACTTCTGGACCTACGACGACCAGTCCGACACCGTCTACTGGACCGCCGACCCGACCGGATTCGCCCACGTCCATGCCGTTGACGCGTCGACAGGCGCGCGGCGTCCGCTGACGTCCGGCGACTGGCGGGCCCGTTCGGTGGCCGGCGTGGACCACGAGTCCGCGCAGGTGCTGGTCGTCGGCTCGGGTCGGGGAGGGCGGTCGCGATCCCTATCTGCGACACCTTTATGCCGTGCCGGCGCAGGGTGGTCCGCCGCGGTTGCTGACGCCCGAGCCGCTGGATCACGATGTCTCGGTCTCGCCGAACGGGCACTTCTTCGTCGACAATATGTCGCTGATCAATGAACCCACCCGCTCGGTGCTGCGCCGCACCAGCGACGGCGGCATCGTCATGGAACTGGGCCGTGCCGACATCACCGCCTACCTGGCCGCCGGCTATCGCCTGCCCGAGCCGTTCGAGACCGTGGCCGCCGACGGCACGACACCGATCTACGGGGCCATCTTCAAGCCTGCCGATTTCGATCCGGCCAGGCGCTATCCGATCATCGAGGATATCTACACCGGACCCCACTATGTGATGACACCGAAATCCTTCGAGGCGGCGATGACCGGGCGCAATGCCAATTCGATCGCCCAGCTCGGGGTCATCACCCTGACAATCGACGGACGCGGCACCTGGGGTCGGTCCCGCGCCTTCCAGCAGCCCGCCTACCACAACCTGCACGCGGTGGGGCTCGAGGATCATATCGCCGGCATCCGCGCCATGGCGGCGCGGAATCCGTGGATGGACGCCGATCGCGTCGGAATCTACGGCTTCTCGGCCGGTGGCTATGACGTGGTCCGCGCCATGACCCGGCACCCGGAATTCTACAAGGTCGGTGTCACCGCCTCGGGCAACCACGACAACCGCCTCGACAAGGCCACCTGGAACGAACAGTGGATGGGCACCGAGCTCGGCCCCCTCTACGACGAGAATTCGAACATCACCTGGGCCGACAAGCTGGAGGGCCGGCTGTTCGTGGCTCACGGCGAACTGGACGAGAATGTTCCGCCCGCCGCCACACTGCGGCTGGTCGACGCCCTGATCCGGGCGAACAAGGATTTCGACTTCCTGATCGTTCCGAACGCCGACCACTACCTGGACGCCGTGCCCTATTTCCAGCGCCGTCGCTGGGACTTCTTCGTGCGGGAACTGCTGGGCGAAACCCCGCCACCGGCCTACGACATGAGGCCGTTCGACTGACCACGGCACGCGAACAAAGGCGAAGAAGGCGGGTCTCAGGATCCGCCTTTTTTGTTGCGTGCGACCGCGCAGGCATCGGGGCCGATACAAAAAAGGGGCGACCGAACGGCCGCCCCTTTCATCGTGACAGGCTGGCGACTACTGCCCCCCGAAGCGCCACTTTGCGCCGAGGAAGTAGAAGCGGCCGATGAGATCGTCCATGCCCTGATTGCCCCGGGCCGTGAACGGGTGATCACGCGGCCCTTCGTCGAACAGGTTGCGAATGCCGGCGGTGACGCGAACGTCCCCGGGCAGATCCACCGACGCCGAGAGGTCGTGATACCAGACCGACGGGATGTTGTAGTAGGCACCAACATCCTCGGCCGGATTCAACACGCTGTTGCTGGTGACCGTCTCGCCGACATAGCGGCTCGACCAGTTCACACTGAAGTTGCTTCTGTAGTAGGTCGCGTTCATCAGGGCCCGGAGTTCCGGATTGCCGGACTCTCCAGCGGAGTTGAACGCCGTCTCGGCACCGGTCGCCAGGTCCCGATCGATGTAGATGTTGTGCTTCAGATATGAAGCGACCGCTTGCAGGCTGATCCGGCCGAGGTCGTCATTCCGGCCCAGAAGCTCGGCGATATCGGTGCGATAGGTCGCCTCGAAATCGACGCCCTCCACCTCGAACGAGGCGACGTTGATATAGCTGTCGAGGACTTCCTGGATGTTGCCGTCGCCCCTGCGCGTGAACATGTCGCAGAACTGGTTGCTCAGCGTCGGAAGATCGACGCAGTTGTCCAGCGTCTGCTGGGCCCCGATGCGCGAGATGCCGCCGTCCAGCTTGATATTGTAGTAGTCCGCCGAGAAGGCGAAGCCCGGCAGGAAGCGCGGCCGCACGACCGCGCCCACGGTCAGGGTATCGGCCTCCTCGACGCCCAGGTTCGGGTTACCCGTACTGAACACCAGGGTGGTCATCCGCCGCGTATTGGGATCCCAGGTCACCGGGTCGAAGCCCAGCGCCAGGCAGTTGGCGCGGCGGTTCGCCGTGCCGCTGTCCAGCAGATTGGGATCGCACGGGTCGCTCAGGCCCATGGCACCGCGGCTACCGGGGTTGAACATTTCGCCGAGCGACGGAGCCCGGACGGCCGTGGCCTTGGTGACGCGGAAACGGATATCCGGGATCGGGGCCCAGGAGCCCGCGAGCTTCCAGGATTTCACATTCCCCGCGCGTTCGTAATCCGACACGCGGTAGGCACCTTCAACTTCCAGTGAGTGGATGAAGGGGCGATCCCTGATCAGCGGAACCAGCACTTCGGCAAAGGCTTCGCGCACCTCATTGGACTCGCTGATCGGCGAGAACTGACTGGCGAAGAAGCCCTGCGCATGCTCCCACACATAGGAGGGGCGGAAGTCGATCGCGTCCTTGCGATACTCGACCCCGGCCGAAACCTTCACCGCGCCGGCCGGCAACTGGAACAGATCGCCGGCGATCAGGCCCTGGATCAGGGTCTGGCTGGTGTCCGTGGTCGAGGTGTGGTCGGCCGAGATGTAATCGACTGCCGCGGCCGAGATCGTTCCCGAACCGAAGATATTGACCGGAACGCAACCGCGCGCCCGGGCCTCGACGCTGCGACAGACGATTTCGCCGCTCCCGATGTCGCGGATCGCGTCTGACGCTTCGAACCAGTTGGCGTCAATCCGGTCGTTCAGATTGCGGTTGGTCGTCTGGGACTCGCCGTACTCATAGACGGCCGACCACTGCCAGTTATTACCGAACTCACCCTCCAGCCCGGCGGCGATGCTGTAGTATTTGCGGTTCATGTCCGTGCCGCGCATGCCGAACTCGTCATGCTGGCGAGCGTAGCCCATGGAGGTCTGACCGGCGGCAATCAGCCCGTCGCGCACTGCGGTGGGCATGTACGGATTGTCGATCGAGACGAAGGTGCTCCAGGAGTTGAACACCGCACCGATGCGGTCTTCGGCGGTGATGTCAGCGAACATCGCCTCGCCGAAGATCTTGATGTTGTTGGTCAGCTGGTAATCGGCACGGGTGTAGATGTTGGTGCGTTCCAGCGGCGCGACCAGGGTGTCGGCGTTCTGGGTTCCGCCTTCGACCTGCGAGTAGGAGCCGTTGAGGACGCCCAGCGGGCCGGCATCCAGCGGCCGGAACGTCTGCAGGCCGGAATCGAAGATCACATCGGTCCAGGTGCCGCCCGGTCCAAACGGCAGGTAGGAGGTCGGGGTGCTCAGTCCGAAATAGGCGAAGCGCAGATCACGCATCGGAATCCGCGCCGGGATACCGTCATCAGGTCCCGTATTCGCGGGGTTGGGCACGAAGGCGTAGCGGGTCCCCAGGTTGCGATCCCGGCGTGTCAGCAGGCCGCTCTCGGTCCGGCTGAGGTGCAGGACCGCATTGCCGCGGTCATAGTTGACGCCGGTGGTCAGGCCATAGGTCAGGGTATCGTAGTCCCCACCCTCGTCCGAGCCATACTGAATGTGGCCCTCCAGGCCGTCGAAGTCGTCCTTCAGGATGAGGTTGACCACACCGGCGACCGCGTCGGCCCCATAGACGGCCGAGGTACCGCCCGTCTGCACTTCCACGCGCTGAACCAGTGCGGCGGGGATGTTGCTCAGATCAAAGGCCAGAAAGTTCGAATTGTCCGGCGTGCCGGCCCGACGACGACCGTTGACCAGCGTCAGCGTGCGACGAACGCCGAGATTGCGCAGGTTGATCTGGTTCAGGCCGATGTTGCCGAAGCTGAAGCTGGTGTTGGCGTTCGAAAGCCCGGTCGCCACCTGTGGCATCTCGTTCAGGATGTCGACGATGTTGGTGATGCCCTTGGCTTCAAGGATTTCCGCGCTCAACCCGACGGTTGGCGTCGGCGCATCCAGCCCGCTGCGTTGCAGCCGGGACCCGGTGACGACGACCTCATCGACACGGGTCGTCTCTCCAGCCTCTGGCGCGGGCGCGCTCTGGGCACTGGCGATCGCCGGTGCAGCTAGCGCCGCCAGGCTGACTCCCGCGGCCAGCACTCGCCGCCTCCAAAGTCCGCCCGCCGTCGACCCTGCTCTGATCACACTCATCGTCATTCCTCCCCTGATGACTCCATCAATGGGATATACGATATATAATATACGATATGAGTTTAGTGGGATCTGCGTGCGCCGTACTCGGGTCGTGACGGACCGGTCAGCCCGGTTCACCGGCCACCGCCGTCGAACTGCACTGTCAGCAACGACCATGTCTGCCCGGCTGCAAACTGCGTGGCGGAGTGAACTGGCCCAGTCGGATATTCGCCGCGGTGACAGACAAGCCGTCCACCTTCGATGGCGTCGTTGCGCCCGTCGTGACTCCTCTTTGCGTGTTTCTCCTGTTTCCTGAACAATGCCCTATCGGGACGCGGTGTTTCGTTGAGTGACTTCGGGATGGGCCACGTGAAAGCGAAACTCGGCGGCGTGTATCTGGTGGCCTGTCTGACGCTTGCCGTCGGCCTCGGCGCGCTGGCGGATCGGGCCCACGCCCAAGCGGTCGAGGCCGCGCCGGACGCGCCGGTGATCCGTACCCAGAGCGACGCCCAATCCGACGCCGCTATCGCCGAGCGGCTGCGGCGTATCTATGGCGAGCTCGACGCCCTCTCCGTGGTGCGGGTGCGGGTCGCCGAAGGCGTGGTCACGCTCGAGGGGGCCCTGTCGGACCGGGACGACCTGGCACGGGCCGAACAGATCGCCCAGCGGGTCGACGGCGTCGTCGCGGTGCGCAACGACATCGAGGCCAGTGTCGATGTCGGTGAATGGGTCTCGCCCTTCCTGCAAAAGCTAACCGGCCTGCTGCGGTCAGCGATCAACGCCACCCCGCTGTTGCTGCTCGGCGGTCTGGTGCTGGCGGGGTTTGTGATCCTCGGCTGGTGGCTGGCGTCGTTCAACAGGTTTGGCCGCCGGTGACGCCCAACCCGTTCGTGGGCGAACCTGCTGCGGCCCAGGCCATTCGTGTCGCCAGCGTGGTGGTCGGGTTCGTGCTGGCGCTCAATCTGGTCGGGGCGACCGCCCTGATGGGCACCGTGATGGGCGGGGCCGGTGTGATCGGCCTGGCGATCGGCTTCGCGGTGCGCGATGCGCTCGAGAACTACATCTCCAGCATCATGCTCAGCCTGCGTCAGCCGTTCCGGGCCAACGACCACGTCGTCATCGACGGCCAGGAAGGCAAGGTGGTGCGCCTGACCTCCCGTGCCAGCGTGCTGATGACCCTCGACGGCAATCATCTGCGCATCCCCAACACCATCGTGTTCAAGGCCGTGATAATGAACTACACGCGCAACCCCGAACGACGGCTGGAGTTGAACTGGGCGTTGACGCCGAGGACGACCCCGAGGCCGCCATAGACCGGTGTGGGGCGTTGATGGCGCTCGACTTCATCCTGGTCGCGCCGGCCACCCAGGCGGCCTGATCGTCGCGGTCGGCGACAGTAATATCGTGTTGAAATTCATGGCCTGGATCAATCAGGCCGACGCGGACTTCCTGAAGGCGCGAAGCCGCTCGATCCGGGCGGCGAAGATGGCGGTTGAGGCGGCGGGCTTCACCCTGCCCGAACCGATCTATGGCCTGCGCGTCGACCAGTTTCCGAACCTGGCGGCCATGGACACGGCCCGGGTAACGCGGGAGGCCGATGCCCCCCGGCCGACGCGGACCGTCGCTGCGCCGGATTACGGCTACTCGGGCTGCTGCGTCCCGACGTGCATATCGATGAAACGATCGAGGCCGAGCGGCGCGGCGCGTCCGAGGAAGATCTCCTGTCGACAGAACGACCGATCGATCAGGCCTCACCGGGAACAACCGGTGGCCTGTCGACCCGATCGACCTACAGCGGGTAGCGCAGGATCGCGGCCAGTTCGCCACCACCCGGGATGTCCTCGCGACGAACCCCCAGAACCCGCGCGCCCGTGGCAAAGGCCCGGGCCGCGATCTCGTCGACGATCTCATAGGCCTTGGCCCTCGTGGTCTCGACGAGGCTCACCGCCCCGCTCTGCAGGTCATCGACAAAGCCCGGAAGGACCGAGTTGATGTAGACCAGCACGGTCTCGATCGCTCCGAAGGTCGCGGCCCGCGCCGCGTCCGAAATCTGCTGGTGGTGGTTGGCCGGTCATTGGCGCGCCGGTCTAACAGGTCACGCATCTCGGCGATTTGCCGGGCATAGGCCTTGTCCAGCAACGGGCGGGCCCGCTGGGTCAGTTCGGTATCGGTCAGCCGGTCAGGGCTCTGGGCAATCGTGTCGGGCAGAAGATGCGGATAGCCGTTGATCTGCGTAAATACAGCTGACGCCACGGCGGCCGGTCGTCGCCAGCACCAGGGGCGTTTCGCGGCCGGCGAGGACGGGACGCAGCGCGGCATCCACGCCCTGGCGGACATATTGCTGCATACGGATATTGTGGCCTTCCAGACCGTGCAGTCGTCCACTGTACGAGCGGTAATTCAGTGCCGACTGACCGACCGCCGAGGCGGCGTCCTGCGGCATATCGGGCACCTTGATCGTCCTGGGGGGCAGGTCGGCGTGGGTTTCCACCAGCCGCACCGCATTTTCCGACAGGGCCAGGATAAAGGCGGTGTGCGGGAAGGTGGTCGCCCGGAACAACGGCTTCAGATGGAAACGGTCCGAGACCTGCACCATGAAATTCAGGTCATTGGCGAGGCGATAGGTGCGGATGCTCTCGGGCGTGGCGAAAACAGCGAGGCTGTTGGCCCTAAAACCGCCAGAAATCCGTGTCGTCGATCAGATCATTGAGATGATCGACCAGGGCCCCCAGGTACGTAGTTTGTCGAATCCGGCCGTCTCAAGCTGCTTTTGCGCCTCGCGTACGAGGTTGCCCATTTCGATCCGCGAGGCGTCGGTCTCGCGCGTGACCGGCGTGGTCTTCACATAGAGCGAAACACAGGCATCCGACCGGACGGCTGCCAGAAGAGGCAAATTCGGGCGCGTGGGGATATCGACGAACAGCATGGTGATCCTTTCAACCTCAGCGTCATCGCCAACCGGCGTTGAGAGCATGAGCGGTGAATTAAGGGGTTTCGTCATGCAGTTACGGCTTGTTTTAAAGCGCACCGCCTGCTTAACCCAGACGTTCCTGGGCCTCCACATGATGTAGGTATCCGCCGGGGGGAAAGCATCCCCCTCCCGGCCGAACAGCGGGAGTGAACCTGGTTTCCGACGGCGTCTATGGCAGCTTCGGGTCAATTGTCTCCTGCGACGCCTTGGCGCCCTCGAGTTCCGGCACATACAAACCGGTCGCGAAGCCGGCGATCAATCCCGTAGGGCTGAAGCGCGGACCAAAGGCGGCGCACGGATCCGGCTGGGCGATGGCGCGGGGGTGTGCGGTCCGGCGGAGAGAAGGCGTCGCCGACGGCGTCGCCGAACGGTTCCGCCAGTTGCAGGGCATCACCGACCCGCGACAGGGACGGCGAATCGGTTCCGACCACGGTGGCATGGCGGGCCCACAGGATGGCCGCGACCTGGCGCGCATCCGGCCCCAGGCAATTCGGCCTCGGCAGCCCGGCGGCCCGTCGCACCCGGCACCCGGACGCCGATCGGGCCGGGGATGAAGAAGCCGGCCGTCGCTGACGCCAGTGAACCGGCCTGGCCGGTAGCATCGATCCGGACCACCGCCGCCCGGACCGTCGCCGCGTCGGCTGCCGGTTCAGCGATGACGGTGAACCGTTCACTGACCTCATAACAGACCTGCCGGTCGACCTCGCGCAGCACCCGACCGCGATCAATTTCGGAGACCCCCCCCCCCGCCCCCGCGATCAGCACGCTCGGGGCGATGTAGACCCGCTCGATCCGGGCGGCACTGTCATCGTCGCGTCGTTGCAGCACCGACGCGCGCAGACTTTGTCCCGGTGCCGCCAGGCCTTCATAGGACTGGAGAAACCCGGACGGTCGCTCGGGCGCGGTCTGACAGGCACCGAGCGCGATCAGGCTGGTCGCGGCCAGCAGGGAAAAGTACGCGTCATCAGGATTGGAGTTCCGCTCGGTCAGGGCCAGCATGGCTGGATCCGCAGGAGTTGCCATTTGACGCATCCCCGCTGCCGATGGCACCGCGCGCATTGCCGCAGGCGTTCCCGAGATATCCGGAGTCGACCGGGCGCCGAACGGGCAGCCGGACCTGACGGCCACGGGGCTGGTCACCGCCCTCGGCGGCGGCCTGGGCATGACCGTGCTCGGCCTGGTGTTTGCCTTCGGCTACCTGGCACTGACGATCATCGCCACCGTCGGCAAGCTGTTCGTCCCGGCGTCCGGACTGTGGCTGCATGAAACCGGCAGCTGGTCGCTGTCCTTCGCGGCCATGCCCGGTGCCCGCGAGGTGCCGGGCTGGTGGATCGTGCCGATCGGCACCAGCCTCGTGGTCGGTGGCTGGCTGGCCCTCAACCGGCTGCTTCGGCTCATGTTGAGATTTGCCCTGCCGCGCGCGAAACCCAGAGCTGGTTCCCACCCGAATGAGGGGCCTGCCGCTCCCCTGCGTATCCCTGAAGAGCAGGCCATCGTCGGGAGGGACGAACCATTCAGACACAGGACAATGCCCCTCCAACGGTCGGCCGGAATTGGCGCAGGTTCGATTCATCCGTCGCAACCATTCAACGGAATTCGCCCATGACCCCTCTGCCCCGCCTCGCCCGTCGCGCCTTTCTCGGCGGCGTTGCTGTCACCCTGGCCACCCCGATCGCGGCCTGTGCCCAAACGCCCGGCCGGACGGAAATCGCGGTCTACAAGACCCCGACCTGCGCCTGCTGCGACGGCTGGGTGCAGCATCTGCGCGACGCCCGCTTTGATGTGAACGTCACCGTGACCCCGGATCTGGCGACGCTGCGCCGCCGTCACGGCATGCCCGACGCCCTGGCCTCCTGCCATACCGCCCTGATCAGCGGCTATGTCATCGAGGGTCATGTGCCGGCGGGAGACGTTCGCCGCCTGCTGGCGCAGCGCCCGAACGCCATCGGTCTCAGCGTCCCCGGCATGCCGCTCGGCTCGCCCGGCATGGAGGCGCCCAACGGCGATCGGGACCGCTATGACACCCTGCTGGTCCTCAGGGACGGCACAACCCGGGTCTTCGCCCGCCACAACGCCTGAGGATCGCTCATGAAGGTGCTTCGACTGTCGACCCAGCTCCATAAATGGATCGCCCTGGCCGTCGGCATCCAGGTCCTGTTCTGGGTTGCGGGCGGTCTGGTGATGACTGCGATTCCGATTGAGACGGTGCGCAGTGAGCACCATGTGCGAGAGCAGGTGCCGGCACCGCTGGCTTTTGATGACGTCGTTGCCCCGGGGGTCATCGCCCGGGCACAAAACCTCGACGTGGCCCGGGCCGAACTGAAGTCGACGCCCCGCGGTACGGCCTGGGTCCTGACCCCGGTCGAGGGTGAGCCCGTCACCGTGTCCGCCACGACCGGTCAGGCGTTTCCCGCGCTCGACACGGCAACCGCGACGCAGATGGCGGCCGACGCCTATCGCGGCGACGGCACGCCAGTCTCGGCGAGCCTGTTGGCCGTCGCTCCGGAGGAAACCAAGCGGGAGGGCCCGATCTGGCGCGTGGACTTCAACGACACCGAACGCACCACCTTCTATCTGTCGCCACAGACCGGCGAGGTCGTCACCCGGCACTCGGACGTCTGGCGCTTCTATGACTTCTTCTGGCGGCTCCACATCCTGGACCTGGAGAAGGGCGAGGATTTCAACCATCCCCTCCTCATCGGGCTGACCTTCCTGACCTTCACCATCGTGATCACGGGTTTCATCCTGCTGTGGATCCGGGTCGGGCGCGACATCGCCGTGTGGCGGGCGCGTCGACGCGACAGGACGCGCTGATCGCAGGAGGGAGGGCATCTTGACCTCGTCGCGGGGCAGGCCGGCTGCTAGCAAGGACGTGAAAGCGAGGATTTCATGCTGAAGATGCTGCCCCTGATCGCCGCCCTGCTCCTGCTGCCCGCACAGGCCGCCGCCGAACCGCGCGCCGGCTTCCACACCGGGCCGGTGTTCACGACCTTCGGCCACATCGCCCCGGTCGAGAGCGACCTGCCCATTCCCGAGGGCACGATCTTCCGCGTGGTGTTCGACGTGACCGACAGGGCCACGCCGGGCCAGTTGAATTGGACCATCGACTCGGCCGCGCGCTTCATCAACATGCATGTCGAGGCCGGGATCCCGGTCGCCGACATCCACGTCGCCATCGTCGTGCATGGCGGGGCCTACGTCGATCTGCTGACCCAGGATGCCTATGCCGCCCGCCATGACGGAGCGGTCAACGGCAGCGCGCCGGCGATCGCGGAACTGACCGCCCACGGCGTCGACATCTGGCTGTGCGGCCAGACGGCCGTCGCCCAGCAGATCACCAGGGACGATCTGTTGCCCGGCGTCGGTCTGTCCCTGTCGGCCATGACAGCCACTGCCCTGCTGCAGCAGCAGGGCTACACGCTCAATCCCTGAAGGCCGCGGCCGAAGGGGCCCCGGGCGCTAGAGCGTCTTCGCCAGAGTTGGAATCGCGGAGGATTCCCAAGGTACTCGGATTGTGATTGAACATGGGGGCTGGATGGGAGGCCAGCTTGCATGCCCAAGCCCTATTCCACCGATCTTCGCGGACGTGTGATCGCCGCTGTTGAGGCCGGCGAGACGCGTCGGGCGGCGGCGGCGCGGTTCGGCGTCAGCCCTTCGGCTGCGGTCAAATGGGCGCAGCGGGCGCGACTGACGGGCAGTGTCGAGCCCAGGCCGATGGGTGGACGCCGTCCCTTCGCCCTGGCTCCCCACCGGGTCTGGGTGCTCTCGCGGCTGGCCGAAAAGCCGGATCTGACGCTGAGGGCTCTGGTGCTGGAACTGGCGGATCAGGGCGTGAAGATCAGCGACTATGCCGTGTGGAACTTCCTCCGGCGCGAGGGCGTCACCTTCAAAAAAAAGCCTGCACGCGGCCGAGCAGGACCGGCCGGACGTGGCCAGAAAACGGACGCGGTGGAAGCGACACCAGCACCGGATTGATCCGCGCCGGCTGGTCTTCATCGACGAGACCTGGGCCAAGACCAACATGACCCGCACCCACGGCCGGTCACGTCGGGGTGAGCGGCTCGTAGCCAGGGTTCCTCACGGCCACTGGACGACGATGACCTTCATCGCCGCCCTGCGCCACGACCGGATCGACGCGCCGATGGTGCTCGACGGGCCAATCAATGGCGACTGGTTCCGGGCCTGGGTCGAGCAGGCCTTGATCCCGACCCTCAATCCCGGCGACGTGGTCGTGCTCGACAACCTCGGCAGCCACAAGGGCAAGGCGGTCCGGCAGGCCATCCGCAGGGCCGGGGCCCACCTGTTGTTCCTGCCGCCCTACAGCCCGGACCTCAATCCGATCGAACAGGTCTTCTCCAAGCTGAAGACCCTGTTGCGCAAGGCCGACGAGCGCACCGTCGAGGCCACATGGCGACGCATCGGCAGCCTTCTCGACCGCTTCAGCCCGACAGAGTGCGCCAACTACTTTATCAACAGCGGCTATGCGTCTAACTAAAACAAAGACGCTCTAGAATTTGGGGTCCGGCAGGGAGTTGAACGCCCCCTTCAGCGCACTCGCCCATCCGCTGGCGATGGTCTGGAAATAGGGGTCATCCTGTTCGACCCGGGCCTCGTGGGTCGGAGCATAGGCGTCGGCGCGATAGATCTGGTAATCCAGCGGCAGGCCGACTGACAGATTGGCCTTCAGGGTTGAATTGAACGACACCATCAGCAGCTTGACCGCCTGTTCGAAACTCATGTCGGGGTCGAAGCCGCGCACCAGAATGGGCCGACCGTACTTCGTTTCGCCGGTCTGGAAGAAGGGGTTGTCCCCGGTCGCCTCGATGAAATTGCCCTCCGGATAGACCAGGAACAGCCGCGGCGGCATGCCCTTGATCTGGCCACCGACGATGATCGTGGCCCCGAATTTGGCCTCGGCGGTCTGGCCACCGGTCCCGTTCGACTTGATGGTCTCGCGCAGGGTCTCGCCGACCAGCCGCGCCGCCTGGAACATGGTCGGCACTTCCAGCAGCGACGGATTACGTTCGGCCGGGACCTTGCTGCGTTCGTCCAGCGTGCTGACCACCGACTGGGTGGTGGCCAGATTGCCGGCGGTCATGATCGTGATCATCCGCTCGCCTGGCTTGTGCCAGGTAAACATCTTGCGGACCTTGGCGATGTTGTCGACACCGGCATTGGTCCGGGTGTCGGTCATGAACACCAGCCCCTTGTTCAGGCGCAGGCCGACGCAATAGGTCATGAAGGTCTCACAGGGTTCAATCGGGCAGACATCGCTACTGCTGAACCTGCAGCTGCACGATCATGGATTTGTTGTGTCCGCCGAACACGATACCCGAAATCGGCGCGGCTTCACCATAATCGAGACCGGTGGCGACCCGGACATAGCGCGGATCGGGCGACACCCCGTTGGACACATCGAATCCGACCCAGCCCAGCCCCTCGACATGGACCTCGGCCCAGGCGTGGCCGGCCTCCTGCTCGACGCGATCGTCCATCACCAGATAGCCGCTGACGTAGCGGGCCGGGTAGCCCATCAGGCGGGCCGCCGCGATGAAGATATGGGCGTGGTCCTGACAGACCCCCTGCCCCGCCTCCAGCGCCAGCTCGGCCGTCGTCGACAGGTCGGTCGTCCCGGTCGCATAAGGGACCGTACCCAGGATCAGGGCCGACAGTGCGTGCAGACGCGCCGTGTCATTGTCGCAACTCCTTGCCGAGGTCCCGCACCAGCTGCCGCACCCGCGGACCGGGCCGGGTGTGCGACGTCGTCCGCTGGATAATACCACAGCGGGGCAAAGCCGCCGTGCTGGCCGATGATCCCGACCGTGTCGGCCGTGTCGACCTCGCCCTCACAGACGATGGTTACCGACCGGGTCCCCGGATCAAGGGTCAGCAGCTCGACCTGGTTGTTGTGCTGGTCGGTAAAGGCCACCGCCTCGTGGCCGCCCTGCACCTCGGTGCGCCACGACACGATGGTCTGCCCCGCCGAGGCCTTGGGGATCATCCGCAGCTGCTGCAGCCCATGCGTGGGCGGCTGGTCATAGGTATATTCGGTGGTGTGCCGGATCTTCACGCGCATGGGGTCATCCGTAGAATCGGTAGTCCTGCTCGATCTGAAGACCGAGCGCGGTATTGCAGGCGATGAAGTCGGCCAGGAACTGGTGCAGGCCGGTTTCGAAGATCGAGTTCGATCGAATGGTCGGCCAGCCGGCTGACCGCCGCCCGGGCCAGCTCGTGACAGGCGGGTGACTCGCCGTAGGCCTCGGCCAGCAGGTCGAGCTGTGCGCATATCTGGCCGACGCTGTAGGCCAGCGACCGCGGCATGCGCTGATCCAGAATGATCAGATCGGCGATCTGCTTCGGATTGGTCGTGCCGTCATAGACCCAGCGATAGGCCCGGTGGGCCGAGACCGAGCGCAGGATCGTCTCCCACTGCACATTGTCGAGCGACGAGCCGACGAACGACACCGACGGCAGCAGCACATAGTATTTGACGTCAAGGATCCGCGCGGTGTTGTCGGCCCGCTCGATGAACGTCCCCATATGGGCGAAATTATAGACGTCATTGCGCATCATCGTGCCGGTGAGGGCCCCGCGTACCAAGGCGTTCTGGCGATGGATGGTGGCCAGAACGTCGGGCAGGTCGCTTTCCGAGAGCGGCCGCTTCAGCACGGCCTTGATGGTCATCCAGCACTCATTGGTCGCTTCCCAGACCTCGCGGGTCAGGGCGGTCCGCACAAGCCGGGCGTTGGTTCGGGCGCTGTCGATGGCCGACATGACGCTGGACGGATTGGTCGGATCCCGCAGCAGGAAATCGATGACGCTGCCGGCCCTTGAAGTCCTCATAGCGGGCCAGATAGGCCTTGCGGACCCCGGCGCGTGCCGATGACCGACGCCCACTCCGCCTCGGCCGCGGCCGACCGGGTCAGGGCGATGCGGAATCCCGCATCGACCAGGCGCGCGGTATTTTCGCTGCGCTCCAGAAAACGGAACATCCAGAACAGGCCGCCTGCGGTCTTGCCTAGCATGGGCTGTCCTCCCCGAACCGCGCTCATTCCTCCAGCACCCAGGTGTCCTTGGTGCCGCCGCCCTGGCTGGAGTTGACCACCAGCGAACCCGGCTTCATCGCCACCCGGGTCAGACCACCGGGCGTGATGTGGATCCTGTTGGGCGAAACCAGCACGAACGGGCGCAGGTCGACGTGGCGCGGGGCCAGACCGGCCTTGGTCAGAGGACGGGAACCGTCGACAACGCCAGGGTCGGCTGGGCGATATAGTTGCCCGGCCGTGACTTCAGCTTGGCGGCGAAGGCGGTGATCTCGCTTGTTTGCTCGCCGCCGGGCCCACCAGCATGCCGTAACCCCCGGACCCGTGTACTTCCTTGACCACCAGTTCGGACAGGTGTTCCAGCACATAGGCCAGCGCTGTCCGGTTCGGCGCACCGCCAGGTCGGCACGTTCTTGAGAATGGCCTTCCCGCCGGTATAGAATTCCACGATCTCGGGCATGTAGCTATAGATCGCCTTGTCGTCGGCGATCCCGGTCCCGGGCGCATTGGCGATGGTGATCTTGCCCGCCCGATAGACATCCATGATGCCCGGCACGCCGAGCTGGGACGCCGGATTGAAATTCAGCGGGTCGAGAAAGTCGTCATCGACGCGCCGGTACAGGACATCGATCGGTCTGTAGCCCTGGGTGGTCCGCATCGCGATCCGCCCGTCGACCAGGCGCAGGTCATGCCCCTCGACCAGCTCGACTCCCATCTGGTCGGCCAGGAAGGAATGTTCGAAATAGGCCGAGTTGTGAATGCCCGGCGTCAGCACCGCCACCACCGGCGTCCCCTCACAGCCCTCGGGCGCACAGCCTGCCAGTGATGGCGCAACAATTTGGGATAGTCGCTGACCTCCCGCACTGACACCTTCGAGAACAGCTCAGGGAACATCTGCAGCATCGTCTCGCGGTTTTCGAGCATGTAGGAGACGCCGGACGGAGTCCGGGCATTGTCCTCAAGGACGAAGAACTCGTCCTCGCCCGTCCGCACGATGTCGGTCCCGACGATGTGGGTATAGATCCCGCCGGGCGGCGAAACGCCAATCATCTGCGGCAGAAAGGCTTCGTTTCTGGCGATCAGTTCTGTCGGAATGCGACCGGCCCTCAGGATTTCCTGGCGATGATAGATGTCATGCAAAAAGGCGTTGATGGCGCGAACCCGCTGCTCGATCCCCCTGGTCAGTCGGCTCCATTCCCGCGCCGCGATAATGCGCGGAACGATATCGAACGGCAGCAGCCGCTCGTTGGCCTCTTGTTGCCCGTATACATTGAAGGTGATGCCGGTGCGGCGAAAGAAGACCTCGGCCTCTTTGGACTTCTGCCGAAGCCTTGCGGCATCCTGTCGGTCAAACCACCCGGAATAAGCTCTATACGGATCACGAGAAGCATCTCCTGAGCCATACATCTCATCAAAAAAGTCTATCTTGTCTATCATTGCTTGTAGTATTTCACAAATTTAGCCGAATTACAATGCAAACAGGATTTTTCTACCGTTACAGTAAGCTTTTCTGCATTATTACTGTCTTTTTCTTCGTAATGTACGAATAGTCATGCACCATTACTTGCGGTCACTCAACCAGCCGTCTCGTGGTTCACGCTCTACCGACCCGCCACAGGGGAACAGAGCACCCTTTCCGGACAACGCGCCATAGCCATGCTCGCCGCGGCGGCCGGGGTCGGAACGGCATCATCTGCCGGATCGCCTGATGTCGAAGGGTTTATCACCGGCACCGGCCCCACCGTTCGCCCTCCAGTCCCGGGGCAGACACGATCGCCGACGGCTGGACCGCCCAGCCCGGCCGTGCCCGGTCCGGCCGGGTCGGAACCAGCCCGCGACTATCGCGTTGCAGGCCAATGCGCACGACGTGGCCACTGCAGGACCGATCAACCGGGTCACGGCACCCGGCGTTTTCTGTAGGCACCACCGCCTGCCCGGACAGGGCGTGCAGGGATGCCATCCTGCGGCCACTCAAGAAACGATGATATTTTACAATGGCTACCGGAACTCACATGCTCGCGGTGGAGGTAACCATGAAAGCCCTGTTCTGCTATCTGCGCTGCCTGTTTCGCGGCCATCGCTGGGTCGACAGCCACAGCGTCCCCGGCATGATGACCTGCGTCCGTTGTCGTCACCGCAAACAGGCCTGACGCCTGCGGCGGAGCGATCAAACGCTCAGACCAGACGGCTCTGCACCACCGCGGCCCCGATAAAGCCGGCAAACAGCGGGTGCGGAGCGAAAGGTCGGCTTTTCAACTCCGGGTGATACTGAACGCCGATGAACCAGGGATGGTCCTGACGCTCGACAGTCTCCGGCAGGACCCCGTCCGGCGACAGGCCGGAAAAGATCAGGCCGCCGCGCGTCTCGATCGCCTCGCGGTAGTTGATATTGACCTCATAGCGGTGGCGATGCCGTTCGCTGATCGTGGTGGTGCCATAGATTTCAGCGAGCTTCGATCCGGGCACCAGCACCGAGTCATAGGCACCCAGCCGCATGGTGCCGCCCAGATCGCCGTCCTTCTGGCGCTGGACCCGCTGGTTGCCCTGGCTCCATTCGGTCATCAAGCCGACGACGGGCTCCTCTGTCGGTCCAAACTCGGTCGAGGTTGCCTCGGGAAAGCCGGCCAGGTTTCGGGCCGCCTCGATCACCGCCATCTGCATACCGAAACAGATACCGAAATACGGGATCTGGCGTTCCCGGGCAAAGCGGGCCGCCTCAATCTTGCCCTCGGCACCGCGTGCGCCGAAGCCGCCGGGCACCAGAATGGCATGGGCCCCCTGAAGCCGGGCGTCACACGCCTCACGGTCGCCTTCAAACGTCTCGGCCTCGACCCAGTCGATATTGACCTTGACGTTGTTGGCCACACCGCCGTGGTGCAGCGCCTCGATCAGGGATTTGTAGGCGTCCTTCAGGACGGTGTATTTGCCGACGATAGCCACGGTGACCTCACCGTCAGGGTGCAGGCGGCGGCGGACGATTTCTTCCCACATCGTCAGGTCCGGCGCCGGCGCGTCGGTCAGACCGAAATGGGCCAGCACCTGCGTGTCCAGACCCTCGCGGTGATAGTCCAGCGGCACCGCATAGATGTCGGCGGAATCCATCGCCTGGATCACCGCCTCCTGACGCACATTGCAGAACAGGCCGATCTTGCGCTTCTCGTCGGCCGGGATCGGCTGTTCACAGCGGCACAGCAGGATATCGGGCTGGATACCGATCGAGCGCAATTCCTTGACCGAATGCTGGGTCGGCTTGGTCTTCATCTCGCCGGCGGTCTTGATGAACGGCAGCAGGGTCAGGTGGACAAAGCACGACTGGCCACGCGGCAGGTCCTGGCCCAGCTGGCGGATCGCCTCGAAGAAGGGCAGGCCCTCGATGTCGCCGACGGTGCCGCCGATCTCGATCAGCACGAAGTCGACCTCTTCACCGTCATCGGTCAGGGCCGGCGACAGGGCGAAGGCCTTGATCTCGTCGGTGACGTGCGGAATGACCTGGACCGTCGCGCCGAGATAGTCGCCGCGCCGCTCCTTCTCGAGGATGGTCGAATAGATGCGGCCGGTGGTGACGTTATCCGACCGGGTCGCCGAGACTCCGGTAAAGCGCTCGTAGTGGCCCAGGTCGAGGTCGGTCTCGGCCCCGTCGTCGGTGACGAAGACCTCACCGTGCTGATAGGGGCTCATCGTGCCCGGATCGACGTTGAGATACGGGTCCAGCTTGCGCAGCCGGACCTTGTAGCCGCGCGCCTGAAGCAGCGCGCCGAGAGCGGCGGAGGCGAGGCCTTTTCCCAATGAGGAAACCACGCCGCCAGTGATGAACACATAACGGGCCATGGGAGCTTACCTTACCGCCGATTCGCGCGGCCTGTGATGGCGCTTGCGCGATCCATCTGATGAAAATAGATCGGGCGCGCCTGCGCGCGCCCGGGATTTGAGACTTTTAGGGCGAAGGCCGGAGGCGGAAACGACCGCCGGCCACATTCCCTATTGCGCCGGAGCCGGCGCGCCGGACGGCAGGCTGGCTTCCAGGTCGTCCAGCGACGGTGCCGCGGGTTGAAGCGGTGTGGTCGAGGTCGGGGCCGGCGCGGTCGTGGCCGGAGCCTGGGTTTCACCACCGACGGCGATCGCGCCCACGTCATCGGCATTGATCACCGATTCATTGGCCCGCGACAGGTTGCCGGCGATGGTCAGGCCGATCGCGCAGACGAAGAACAGGATACCCAGGACAGAGGTCGCCCGGGTCAACAGATTGCCGGCACCGCGGGCGGTCATGAAGCCTGAGGGACCACCCCCCATGCCCAGCGCGCCACCTTCGGAGCGCTGCAACAGGATCACCCCGGTAAGGGCGACCGAAATCAGGATCATGGCGACGAGCAAAATGGTCTGGAGCATGGTGTCAATCATGTGGGCGCGAAGCTGCGCCGATCAAGCGGCGGCGTCTAACATTGATGCGCCCGGTGAGCAATCATCGATGCCACCGGTTTCCGGTCAGACGGCGCGGATGATGTCGAGGAAGTCGTTCGCCTTCAGCGACGCCCCGCCGACCAGCGCACCGCCGACCTCCGGCACGGCCAGGATATCAGCGGCATTGCCGGGCTTGACCGAGCCACCATAGAGAATGGGCGCGACGTCGCCGGCCGCCCCCAACCGGCCCTGAAGGGCCAGACGCACGGCCCGGTGAACCGCCTCGATTTCTTCCAGCGTCGGCGTCAGCCCTGTGCCGATGGCCCAGACCGGTTCATAGGCCAGGGCGAAGGGCCGGCCGGCCACGCTCATCGGTACCGATCCGGCGACCTGCCGGCTGACCACCGCAATGGCCTCGCCGGCCTCACGCTGTTCCAGCGTCTCGCCAACACAGATGATCGGCTCCAGGCCCGCGGCGAGCGCGGCCTCGGTCTTGGCGGCAACGTCGGCGTCACTCTCCCCGAACCCGGCACGGCGTTCCGAATGACCGAGGATGACCAGGCGGGCGCCGGCGTCTGTCAGCATCCCGGCCGAGACCGAGCCGGTAAAGGCACCCGCGGTGGAGGCGTGACAATCCTGCCCGCCCAGCTCAACGGCACCGCCACCCAGCAACCGCGCCATACGCTCGATCAGCGTGGCCGGCGGGCAAAGCACGACCCGACAGGCTGCGGGGTCGGCCTCAAGCGCCAGCTTCAGGGCCTCGGCCTCGGCAAGATCCCGGCCCAGGCCGTTCATCTTCCAATTGCCGGCGATCAACTTCACGGATTGTTTCATTCGTCCTGTTTAGGCATCCTCTCGGCTCAAGCCAAGCCGTCTGCGGCACCGGCCGCTTGCCGTGCCACCCTGACGAGCCCTATACGCCACAGTTGTTCCCCTTGCCGCCGGCCCGTCAGGTTCTCTCGATGATCTCCCTGCTCCGCAATTTCGCCAAATCCAAATGGGCCATGGGCCTGATTGTCCTGCTGGCCCTGGGCCTGCTGGTGACGGGCGGCACGCAACTGGATGTGCTGGCGAATATCGGACCCAAACATGTGATCACCGCCGGTGACCGCAGCGTCGACCAGCAGCAGTTCCGCGTCGATTTCGAACGGGTCCGCAACAATCTGCAGGAACAGGCCGGACGGCCGGTGTCGATCGATGACCTGATCAACGAAAGCATCCACCTGCGATATCTCGATAGCCAGGCCCAGCGCCTCGGTTTCCTCGCCTGGGCCTGGAAGGCCGGGATTCGTCCGGGCAAGGCGCTGGTGCTGAAACAGATCCGTCAGGCACCGGTGTTCTTCAACCAGGTCACCGGCGAGTTTGACGACAACGCCTATCGCACGGCCCTGGCGGCCCAGAACGTCACGCCGGCCCAGCTGGAGCAGGAATTCCGCGACCAGTACGCCAGCAACCATTTCAGCGCCGCCATCTTCGCCGGAACCCGTCTGCCCCGGATCTACGGGGCCCTGATTGCCGGCCAGGCACTGGAAACCCGCGACGGACGCGTCTTCACGGTGACCCAGGCCATGGCCGGGACTTCGCCCAAACCGACCGAAGCCCAGCTGACCGCCTTCATGAACGAAAATGCCGACCGTCTGCGCCAGCCGGAATACCGGATGGCCGCCCTGATCCTGTTCAACGGCGGCCCCGCCGCCACCGCCCCGATCGCCGAGTCGCGGATCCAGGAACGCTTCGAGTTCCGCAAGGACGCCCTGTCCGAAGCCGAAACGCGCACCTTCGTCACCCTGACCGCCCCGAACCGGGCTGCCGCCGACAAGGTGGTCGTGGCCCTCCGCGCGGGTCAGACGCCGACCGAGGCTGCGGCCGCCAACGGGGCCCAGGTCGCGCCCTATACCGACACCGCCCGTACGGCCATCGGTGATCCCGCCGTCGCCGCTGCCGTCTTCGGCCTGGCCGTCAACGAGGTGTCCGCGCCTGTTCAGGGGCGCGTCGGTTTCACCGTCGCCAAGGTCACCGCGATCAAGCCGGGCCGGGCCGTCACCCTGGACGGCGTACGCGACGCCATCATCGCCGAACTGCGTCAGGAAGACGTCCGCGGGGCCGTCTATGACCGCGTCGACCGCTATGAGAATGCCCGGACAGAAGGCAAGTCGCTGGAAGCCGCGGCCGAGGAAGTCGGAGCCCGTATCATCCAGCTCCCGCCCTTTACCCAGGACGGCAAGACTCCCGACGGCCAGCCGATGAACGCTCCGCCGCAGATCTTCAGCACCGCCTGGAGCCTGACCAAGGGCGGCGAGAGTGAAGTGATCGACGCCGGTCAGGGCCAGTATTTCGTGCTGCGTCTGGACGACATCCGCCCGTCCACCCTGCCGGACCTGGCCGACATCCGCGCCCCGCTGGAACAGCAGTGGCTCCTGCGGGAAAACAACCGTCTGCTCGTGACCAAGGCCGAAGAACTGGCCGGTCGTATCCGTGCCGGCGAGGATCTTGCCGCCGTTGCCGGATCGGTCGGGGCCTCGGTGCAGGTCCACACCGGCGTCAAGCAGGACACCCAGAGCCAGGAGGCCCTGGGCGAAGGCGCGCTCCAGGGCCTGTTCGGTCAGGGCCGTGGTCAGGTGTTCACCCTGCCGCAATCTGCCACCAGCTATGTCATTGGCCGGGTCGACCAGATTCACGCCGCCGTTCCGGCGCTGGCGGCACCGATCGCCGAACAGGTCCGTCCGCGCATGACCGAGGAGCAGGTCCAGGCCATGATCGAGCAGTCGATGACCGCCGCTGCAGCCCGGATCAAGGCAACCTACGACGTCGCCCGGGCCCGCGTCGCGCTGGGCCTGAGCGCCGAGCCGGAAGTCGTGCCCGGGGCCGCCGCTGCGCCGACTTCGGCACCCGCCCCGGCCCCATGACCACCGGACCGGGCGCGGCGGGCTTTGACGCCTTCGCCGCAGGCTGGACCGCCGGTCGGCCCCAGGTGGTCGTCCGCCGCCTGGTCGACGACCTTGAGACCCCGGTCTCGGCCTTTCTGAAGGTCGGCCACGGCCGGCCCTATGCCTTTCTGCTGGAGTCCGTCGAGGGCGGCGCGGTCAACGGTCGCTATTCGATCCTGACCCGCGACCCGGATGTCGTCTGGCGCTGTCGTGACGGCCGGGCCGAGCATGCCCGTGGACCGGACATTGTCGCCGGT
This sequence comes from Brevundimonas sp., assembly GCA_034676465.1. Classification (GTDB taxonomy): domain Bacteria; phylum Pseudomonadota; class Alphaproteobacteria; order Caulobacterales; family Caulobacteraceae; genus Brevundimonas. The sequence goes on from JAUCCG010000026.1 coordinate 52,022, forward strand.
CGCTTCACGCCTGACCGCGCACCGGCGCTGGAGTCGCTGCGCACCCTGATCGCCGCCACCCGGTTCGACCTGCCCGACGACCTGCCGCCGATGGCCGCGGGCCTGTTCGGCGTGTTCGGCTATGACATGGTGCGCCTGCTGGAACCGCTGGGTGCGGCCAATCCGGATCCGCTCGACCTGCCCGATGCCGTTCTGGCCCGGCCGTCCCTGGTCGCCATTTTTGACTCCGTCCGGCACGAGATCGTGCTGATCTCGGCCGCCTATCCCGACAGCGATCAGGATGCCCGAGCGGCCCATGAGGCCGCCGTGGCCCGGCTGGACGCGTTCGAGGCCGGGATTCGGGCTCCGCTGTCCGCGCAGACGGCCCCGATCGAAGTCGCGGCACCGGACTTCCACTCTCGCATCGATGAAGCCGCCTTCACCGGCATGGTGGCCGCCGCCAAAACCTATATCGAGGCCGGCGACATCTTCCAGGTCGTGCTCAGCCACCGCTTCTCGGCTCCATGGACCGGGGATCCGTTCGCCTTCTACCGCTCGCTGCGCCGCCAGAACCCGTCACCCTATCTGTTCTATCTGGACTTCATCGACTTCCAGCTGGCCGGATCGAGCCCGGAAATCCTCGTGCGGCTCAAGGACGGGGCGGTCACCATCCGTCCGCTGGCCGGAACCCGCCCGCGCGGGGCGACGCCCGAGGCCGACCGGGCGCTGGAGGCCGAGCTGCTGGCCGACCCCAAGGAGCGGGCCGAGCACCTGATGCTGCTGGATCTTGGCCGTAACGACGTCGGCCGGGTGTCGGTGCCCGGTACGGTCGAGGTCACCGAGAGCTTCAGCGTCGAACGCTACAGCCAGGTCATGCATATCGTCTCGGACGTACGCGGCCGGGCCGACCCAAATCTCGACGCCGTCGACACCCTTCTGGCCGCCCTGCCCGCCGGCACCCTGTCCGGTGCGCCCAAGGTGCGGGCCATGGCCATCATCGACGAGCTGGAGTCGGAAAAGCGCGGCGTCGGCTACGGCGGCGGGGTCGGCTATATCTCGGCGGGGGGCGAGGCCGACATCTGCATCGTGCTGCGCACCGCGATGTTCACCGATGACCGGATCTTCGTCCAGGCCGGGGCCGGGGTCGTGGTCGACAGCGATCCGGCGGCCGAATATGCCGAGACCCGGGCCAAGGCCCGCGCGCCGATGAATGCCGCGAGCGACGCCTGGCGCTACACCAGCGGCAACCGCTGAAGGGTCAGTATTGCTGGACCGGAATCGTCGCCGGATCCACCGGGACGCCATTGTCGTTGAAGCGCACGCCCGGTCCCAGCACCATCACCCCCGCCATCAACACCGCCGCCGTCGCCGCCAATGCGCTGGCGACCAGGGTGGCCCAGGGGCTGTGAACCGGCGTCGGCGACTGCAGCAGCCGGCGCGCCTCGGGGATCGTGGAATCAGTCATCGGCTTTCCCGTCGCTACCACCCGATTGCAGCCTGACACGGTTAACGAAGCCTTACCGTTGCGCGAGCGCTTGGCGGACGGGTCCCGGGGCCCTAGAAGCGCGGGATGATCCTCGTCGTTGATAATTACGACAGCTTTACCTGGAACCTCGTCCACTACCTTGCGGAACTGGGCGCGGAGACACGCGTCGTGCGCAATGACGACCTGACGACGGACGAGGCCTGGGCCCTGAAGCCGGAGGCGGTGCTGTTGTCGCCGGGTCCGTGCGCGCCCGACCAGGCCGGCATCTGCCTGTCGCTGCTGACCTCGGCCCCCGACGACATGCCGGTCTTCGGTGTCTGTCTCGGCCATCAGGCCATGGGTCAGGCCTTCGGCGGCGAGGTGATCCGCGCCAAAAGCCTGATGCACGGCAAGACCTCTCCGATCGAACACGCGGGACAGAGCGTGTTCAAGGGCCTGCCCGCGCCGTTCACCGCCACCCGCTATCACAGCCTCGCCGTGCGCCGGGACACCCTGCCGGACGTGCTCGAGGTCACCGCCTGGACCGCCGACGGCGAGATCATGGGTCTGGCCCACAGAACCCGGCCGATCCACGGGGTCCAGTTCCACCCGGAGTCGATCGCGACCGAGCACGGGCATGCCCTGCTGGCCAATTTCCTCGACCTCGCCGGGGTCAAACGCCTGGCTATGGTCTGACGGCGTGGCGGACGGGTTCAAGCCCCTGCTGGCGAAACTGGTCGACAGGCAGGTTCTGTCCGACGCAGAGGCGCACGCCTTCTTCGCCGCCTGCCTGAGGGGCGAACCCAGCCCGGCCCAGGTTGCCGCCGCCGTCACCGCCCTGCGCATGCGCGGCGAGACCGTGGGCGAGATCGCCGCCTTCGCCGGGGCCATGCGCGACGCCGCGGCGACCCTGGACCATCCGTATGAGGTGATCGACACCTGCGGCACCGGCGGCGACGGCCAGCACACCTTCAACATCTCAACCGCCGCCGCCCTGGTGCTGGCCGGGGCCGGGCTCAAGGTAGCCAAGCACGGCAACCGCGCCCTCAGTTCGAAGTCCGGCTCATCCGACGTGTTGTCGGTGCTGGGCGTCAACCTGGCCGCCACCCCGGCCCAGCAGCGCCTGTCGCTGGACCAGGCCAACATCGCCTTCCTGTTCGCTCCCGCCTGGCATGGGGCCATGCGTCACGTCGGGCCGGTCCGGGCCGAGATCGGCTTCCGCACCGTGTTCAACCTGCTGGGCCCGCTGTCCAATCCGGCCGGGGCCCGTCGTCAGGTCATGGGCGTCTATGACCCCCGCCTGCTGGCGCCGCTGGCCGAGGTGCTGGGCCGTCTCGGGGCCACCCGCGCCTGGACCGTGCACGGTCAGGGTCTGGACGAGCTGACCACGACCGGCCCGACCGAGGTCGCCGAGTGGAAGGACGGGGCGGTCCACCGCTTCACCGTCACGCCCGAGGACGCCGGCCTGCCCCGCGCCGACATCGCCGCCCTGCGCGGGGGTGACGCCGAAGAGAATGCGACCGCCCTGCGCGCCCTGCTGGCCGGACAGGCCGGGGCCTATCGCGATATCGTGCTGCTGAACGCCGCCGCTGCCCTGGTCGTCGCCGACCGGGCCGCCGATCTGGCCGAAGGGGTAATTCAGGCCGCCGCCGTCATCGACGACGGCCGCGCCGCCACCGCGCTGGAGGCCCTGGCCCGGATCACCAGCACCCCGATTGTGCCTGAAGAGCCTGCATGACCGACGTTCTGGACCGGATCGCCGCCTACAAGCGCGAGGACGTGGCCGCCCGCATGGCCGCCACCTCGCAATCGGAAATCGAGGCCCGCGCCGCCGCGGCCCCGGCCCCGCGCGGCTTCCGTGCCGCCCTGGCCCGCACAGCCACCCCCGGCCGTTCGGCCCTGATCGCCGAGATCAAGAAGGCCAGTCCGTCCAGGGGCCTGATCCGCGCCGATTTCGATCCCCCCGAACTGGCCCGTGCCTATCAGGCCGGCGGGGCCGCCTGCCTGTCGGTCCTGACCGACGGCCCCAGCTTCCAGGGCGACGACAGCTATCTGGTCGCCGCCCGCGCCGCCGTCACCCTGCCCTGTCTGCGCAAGGACTTTCTGGTCGACCCCTGGCAGGTGGCCGAAAGCCGCGCCCTGGGGGCCGATTGCATCCTGATCATCCTGGCCATGGTCGAGGATGTCCTGGCCGCCGAGCTTCTGGCCGAACCCCGTCGCCTCGGCATGGACGCCCTGATCGAAACCCATGACGAGGCCGAGATGGCCCGCGCCCTTGCCCTCGGCGGGGATCTGGTCGGCATCAACAACCGCTCGCTGCGGACCTTCGAGGTCGACCTGGCCACCACCGCCCGCCTGGCCGCCCTCGCCCCGCCGACCGCCCTGCTGGTGGCCGAAAGCGGGATCTTCACGCCCGACGACGTCGCCCGCGTCACCGCCGCCGGAGCCCGCGCCATCCTGGTCGGCGAAAGCCTGATGCGTCAGCCGGACGTCGCGTCGGCGACACGGGCACTACTGGCCTGACCCGATATCGCCGGGAGCGTTTCAAAGACGGCACCGACCGTGCGGAAACCGTGCATGGCATAGGCCAGACTGGCGATCATCAGCACGAGGGTGAAAATGCCTAACCCGAGGGAGATTCTCCTCCACGCTGTACTCGGCGCGTCGCCGGCCTGGCTCTCCCGATAGGAGCTCAGCGAGAACTGGGTGGCATAGGCGACAACAGCCGATCCCACGGCCAGGGAAAGTCCGATGGCGAACGGGTAACCGCCGGCGGCGAGTCCCTGCGGCACGGCGCTACCACCGCCGGCGTAGGCCCCGGCGAGAGCGAGCAGAGCGACCAGAGCCCCGCCATTGACCAGAAATAATGAGCGCCTGCGCTGCGGAAAGCGCGAGCGGCTTTCTGGCTGTCGAGCGCACGTTGAAGCGGGTAATTGATCTCAGACATAGCAGTGCCTCCAACCCTGGGTTCATCTAATCGACCGGCCGTTCAGACGTCCAGAGCCGTTAAGTTGACATTGAGGACAGGAACACTTACAGAACATTGGCAACGGTTCACGCCTTGTTCTGGACAATACGCCTCCATGCTTACCCGCAAACAGCACGAACTCTTGATGTTCAT
>JAUCCG010000027.1:0-23677 GCA_034676465.1 Brevundimonas sp.
TGACGGCGGCAAATCGGCGGCCGCGCACATCCAGAAAGGCTCTACGGAAGGTCAGTTGCCAACCATCCTCCAACTCGGCGAATGACAATGGTCTGGGTGACCGCGCCCGAGACGCTGGCCCGGGCCTGGCCCCAGCGGGCGGGGCCCGTGTTCCCGACCGCGTTGTTGGAGAAGGCATAGGGCTCGACCGGCATGCCGAAGGGGTTGGTGTTCATCGTGCCGTCGCCGTTGACGTCATGAAACGCCTTCATGCCGTAGTCGCCGGCCGGCAGGTCGTCGAAGGTCGCGGTCCGCTGTCCGGCGGCGACGTCGAGGCGGGCGCTGCGCACCGGGGGTCCGTCCGACCATGCCGCCTCGCTGTCATACAGGGCGACCATATAGCCGCGCCGGTCGATGCGCCGGTCTCGAAGGTCAGGGTCAGGCTGGGCCGCTCGTCGCCAGGCCCAGCCGGGGCGGCGGTGGCCAGGGTCAGGGCGGCGAGGCGCGGCTGTAGACGGTCTTCCAGTCGCGGACATCCTGTTCAGGGAGAGGCCCGATCGCCGGGCTCCGATGTCCTGACCCCTCACCCCCAGTCCCGCCGCCGGTGACCACCGCGGTTACGGCGACGCACGGCCCAGGGTTCGCGAACGACCAGCTGCCGCCACTGGCGATACGTGAACCCTCGCGAAGGGGCGCGGTTTCGACGTCCGGCCTCGATGTTTCCGGTGCGCGCCCCCGACGCGCACGGGGCCCTGCGCCGGAGACGATCCTCCGGCAGTCGCCCAGGAGCCGAAAAACCTCGCCCGAAATTTTCGCGAACCCCGAAGAAACACCCAGCGAAATCCGCCCGGTCCGGAAAAGCCTGGCCGCCATCGACCCACCCCCCTTTTCCGGTGCCCGTATAATGCCCGCCCGATACTCAACGGGGCTCCGGCTGTCCCAGGTCGATGTGGACCCAGTCGGACTCAGTGGAGCTGTGTTTTTCGCCAACCGCCTGTTTCAACGCCCGCCCCGAACTCGATTACCGGGGGTCGCGGACGCGGCCGATCAGTCGGCGGAGCTCTTCGATATGATGGATCTCGTCGTCGTCGAGGCCGAAATGGTGGCCGATCTCGTGCACCAGCACATGGCTGATGATCTCGTACAGGCCGACATTGCCGCGCTCGCACCATTCATCGAGGATCGGCCGGCGATAGAGGAAGACGCGCGACGGCTCCGGCGCTGGGCCCAGCCCCTCCTGACGGCCGATGTCGACCCCGTGATACAGGCCGGTCAGCTCGAACGGATCGTCGATGCCCAGCGACGCCAGGGCCTCGTCGTCGGCGAAATCGTCGATGCGCAACACCACCTCCCCGGCCAGCGAGCGAAACGGCTCGGGCAGGGCCTCAAGCGCCGCACGGGCCAGCCGGGCGAAGTCATCAAGGTCAGGGCGCGGTCTGGTCGGTCCATATCGGGCTCATGCCTCTCATATCGGCATGATGGGTCTCTGCGGCAATCGCGTTCAGTGGGCGTGGCTTTTTCGCAGCTTGCGCTATGCTACCCGGGCGAGTTAGCACGAACCGGCGGATAGATCTGCGAATGGCCGAGGCCGAGATTGCCTATGTAGCGACCGCGGGAGCGGCAGGCCTGGCCCTGGCGGTCAGCGCCTGGGCGTGGCGGATGCGAGCGCGTCTGTCGTCGCAGGCGCGCCACGGCGGCGTCGAACTGGGAGCCACCCGCACTGCCCTGGCCGATTGCGAAGGGACCCTGGCCGCCTTTGACGACACCCGACTGTCGCTGGACGCCACCGGCGTGACCGGCGTGATCGGCACCCCCGAACTCTGGAGCGAGATGGCCGGAGACCTGCCCGGCGCCGACGCCCGGCCGATCGACGCCGTGCTGGATGCCGTGCGCGCCAGCGCCGGTCCCCGGCTCGAGGCCCTGATCGCGGCGGGCGAACCCTTCGACCAGGTGCTGGACCTGCCGTCCGGGGCCTGGCGGGTCGACGGTCGCCCGGCCGCCGGTACCGCCTGGCTGCGCCTGTCGCGTCTGGCCGGTGTGACCCAGGTGGCCGAAAGCGGCCTTGGCCTGCTGGCTAATTCCTCGCCGGCCCCGACCTGGATCGTCGATCCGGCCGGGCGTCTGGCCTGGGCCAATCGCGCCTGGCTGGGCGAGATGAAGGCCGACAGCCTGGAGGACGCCGTCGCACGCGCGTTGAGCTTCGACCGCGGGGCCGACGCCATCGTCGCCGAGGCGGGACGGATGCACGCGCGTCAGGAAGGCTTCCGCTGGACTACCGGGGGCGGTCGTCGCCGCGCCTGGAAGATCATCGCCGAGCCCGCGCCCGGCGGCGGCGGGGCGGTGGTCGCCTTCGCCATCGACATGACCGAGGCCGAGGAAACCCGCGACACCCTGCGCCGCCACGTCGAGGCCCATGACGAGACCCTGAACCACCTCGCCGACGCGGTCGCCATCTTCGGCCCGTCCAAGCGGCTAGCCTTCCACAACACCGCCTTCCAGGCCCTGTTCAACATCGACCCGGCCTGGCTGGACGAGCGCCCGACCCATGCCGAGCTGCTGGACCGGCTGCGCCAGCGCCGCCTGCTGCCCGAGGTCATCGACTATGCGGGCTGGAAGGCGCGCGAACTGGAATTCTACGGCGCGTCCGAAGCCACGCCCGACGACAGCTGGTCGCTGCCCGACGGCCGCACCCTGCGCGTCGTGCGCCAGCCCCACCCGCTGGGCGGCATCCTGCTGCTGTTCTCGGACATCACCGACGAACTGCAGCTGCGCAGTCGTTTCAACGCCCAGATCCAGGTCCAGACCGCGACCCTCGACAAGCTCAATGACGCCGTCGCCGTGTTCGGCTCGGACGGCCGCATCCGCCTGCACAATGAGGCGTTCGAGAGCTTCTGGACGCTGACCGCCGACCAGCTGAACGACGCTTCGGACTTCGATGCCATCGCCGAGCTGTGCAAGACCGTCCTGCCCGACCCGGCCCTGTGGCTGGGGCTGAAGGCGCGGGTCGCCGACCCCGATCCGGAAAGCCGCGTCGCCATCTCGGGCGAGGGCCGCACCGCCGACGGCCGAATCGCCTCGTGGCAGACCCGGCCCCTGCCCGACGGCGCGACCCTGGTGGCCTTCTCGGACGTCACCGCCCAGCGCGAGCTGGAACAGGCCCTAGCCGCCAAGGCCGCGGCCCTCGAGGAAAGCCAGGCGCTGAAGCGCGAGTTCGTCGGCAGCGTCTCCTATGAGCTGCGCACGCCACTGACGACCATCGTCGGCTATTCGGAACTGCTGGAAACCCTGGGCGGCCTGCCCGAGCGCAGCCGCCAGCAGGCCGGGGCCATCCGCGTCGCCGCCAGCCAGCTGGCCCGGTCGATCGACGATGTGCTCGACATGGCCCAGATCGATGCGGGCGAGATGGAGCTCAGCCTCGGCGACCTGCACGTGCGCGACATGTTCGCCGGAATCGTCGCGCGCTACCGGCCCCGGGTCGAGGGCCGCGGCGCGACGCTGAAGGCCAAATGCCCGGCCGGCCTGCCGACCGTGCGCGCCGACGAGCGCCGCATCTCCCAGGCCCTGGACCATCTGCTGGAAAACGCCGTCCGGGCCGTGTCCGAGGGGGGCGAGGTCACCCTGTCGGCCGAGACCAACGCCTCCGAGCTGCGCATCCGCGTCGAGGATACCGGGCGCGGCATCCCCTATCACCTGCAGCCGCATGTGTTTGACCGCTTCGTGCGCCGCGATCGCGGCGGCCCCGGCGTCGGCCTGGCCCTGGTCAAGGCCATGATCGAGATGCACGGCGGCTGGGCCGAGGTCGAGAGCGAGCCCGGCAAGGGTGCGGCCTTCATCCTGCACCTGCCGCTGCGTGCCTCGTCCGGCGCCGCGGCGCCGGAGCTGCGTCTCGGCGGTCTGGCCGGCGTCGAGTGACCCGCTTTGACCACCTGCGCGTCAGGCCCTAACTAGCCGCCGCCACCCCTTCCCACCGCTGGACATCCGATGGCCCACAAGCCCCTCAAGACCGCCCTGATCTACGATTTCGACGGCACCCTGGCCCGCGGCAACATGCAGGAGGTCAGCTTCATCCCGTCGATCGGCATGACCCCGACCCAGTTCTGGAACGAGACGGTCCAGCCCCAGACGGTCGCCTCCGACGGCGACGGCATCCTGATGTATATGCAGATGATGCTGCAGGTGGCCCGCGACCAGGGCCAGCCGGTGACCCGCAAGGCGTTGCGTGACCACGGCCAGGACGTGGCCCTGTTCGAGGGCCTGCGCGACCTCAGCTGGTTCGACCGGATGAATACTTTCGGGGCCCAGTACGGACTGGACGTCGAGCACTACATCATCTCCGCCGGCCTGACCGAGATGATCGAGGGCTGCCCGATCCACCCGGCCTTCGAACACGTGTTCGCGTCGAAATATGTCTATGACGCCGACGATGTCGCCGTCTGGCCGGCGGTCGGCGTCAACTACACGACCAAGACCCAGTACCTGTTCCGCATCAACAAGGGCGTCCACAACCACTGGGACGACGAACGCATCAACCGCTTCATCCCCGACGATGAGCGCCCGGTGCCGTTCGAGCGGATGATCTTCCTCGGCGACGGCGACACCGATGTGCCGACCATGAAGATGATGCACACCAAGGGCGGCTTCTCGATCGCCGTCTACGACCCCGACAGCACCCCGCGCGACCGCGACAAGGTGCACCGGCTGATCAGCGAGGACCGGGTCAATTTCGTCGCCGCCGCCGACTATCGCGAAGGCTCGGCCGTCGACCTGATCGTCAAGGGCCTGATCGGCCGCATCGCCGTCAACGCCGGGCGCATGCCGGCCGACTGACCGGCCCTAGAGTTCGTTCAGGGGTGTCTTCAGAAAGCGCCGGCCCGACGCCTCGGCCGGCGGCAGGGCCCCGGCGCGGATATTGATCTGCAGCGACGGCAGGATCAGCTTCGGCACCGCCAGGGTGGCGTCGCGCGCCTCACGAAGGGCGACGAACCCGTCTTCGGACACACCGCCGCCGATATGGACATTGTCGGCCTTCTGGCTGGCGACTGTCGTCTCCCAGGCGAATTCGGTCCGGCCCTCGGGCAGATAGTCGTGGCCGACGAACATCCGGGTCTCGTCCGGCAGCGCCAGCAGCTTTTGCAACGAGCGGTACAGGGTGCGGGCGTCGCCGCCGGGGAAGTCGCAACGCGCGGTGCCGTAGTCGGGCATGAACAGGGTGTCGCCCACGAACACGGCGTCGCCGACGTGATAGCTGACGCAGGCGGGCGTGTGGCCCGGCGTGTGCAACACCTCGACCTGCAGATTGCCCAGGGTGAAGGTGTCTCCGTCGGCATAGAGGGCGTCGAACACCACCCCGTCCGGCGACACGTCATGGGCTTCGAACAGGGGGCCGAAGGTCTTCTGCACCTTGGTGATGTTGGCCCCGATGCCCAGCGGGACGCGGGTGCGGGCGCGAATGGTGTCGCCGCCGCTCAGGTGGTCGGCGTGGGCATGGGTGTCGAGCACCCGCTCCAGCTTCAGACCCCGGGCGCTGACAGCCGCCAGCACGGCGTCAATCGAGCCGGTCGAGGTCCGGCCGGTCGCCGGATCGAAGTCCAGCACCGGATCGATGATCATCGCCGCCCGGGTCGCCGGATCGCTGACCAGATAGGTGACGGTGTGGGTCTCGGGTTCGAAAAAGGCCTCAACGGCAGGGCGCGACGCCGGGACGGAGGTCTGGGTCATGAAAAGCTCCTTTGGGTTGGCCATCTATATATTATAGCTTGCTAAAGTAGCAATCCCTTATATATGGGAGCCATGCCCGATCTCGACCGACACCGCCTCCGGCAGCTTGAGGCCAGCGCCGGCTCCGCCGCGCGGCTGCTGAAGGCCCTGGCCAACGAAAAGCGCCTGATGATCCTGTGCCAGCTGGATGGCCAGGAATTGCAGGTCGGCGAGATGCTGCCCCGCGTCGGCCTGTCGCAGTCGGCCCTGTCCCAGCACCTGGGTCGGCTGCGCGAGGAGGGTCTGGTCGGTACCCGCCGTGAGGGTGTCGCCGTCTTCTACCGCCTGGCCGATCCGGCCGTCACCCGGGTCATCGCGACCCTCGCCGACATCTACTGCCCCTCCCGAACCAAGGAATAGCACCAATGACTGATCTGACTTCCCTCTCGGCGGTCGATGTCGCCGCACGCCTGAAGGCCGGCACCGCCGTCCTGGTCGACATCCGCGAACGCGACGAATACGCCCGCGAACACATCCCCGGTGCGGCCACCGCCCCCCTGTCCCTGTTCGAGAAGGCCGACCTGCAGATCGTACCCGGCAATGAGGTGATTTTCATGTGCCGCTCGGGCAATCGCACCCGGAGCAACTGCGACCGGCTGGCGGCCCGGGTTCCGGGACGGGCCTATGTTCTGGCCGGCGGGATCGACGGCTGGAAGAAGGCCGGTCTGGCGACAGAGGCCAACCGCAAGGCACCGCTCGAGATGATGCGCCAGGTCCAGATGACCTCCGGTGGCCTGATCCTGATCGGTGCCGGCCTGGGCCTGCTGGTTCATCCGGGCTTCTGGGGGCTGGCCGCCTTCGTCGGCGCGGGCCTGTTCTATACCGGGGCTACCGGCTTCTGCGTCATGGCCCGGCTGCTGGCCGTGATGCCGTGGAACCGCAGCCCCGTCCCGGCCGCCTGATCCATGCCCCCCGACCTGATCCCGTGGCTGCTGGCCATGCTCAGCGGCGGTATCGTCGCCCTGCTCCTGACCCTGTTCGGGGGCGGCGGCTCGGTGCTGGCGGTGCCGTTGCTGCTGTATCTGGTCGGGGTCAAGGAGCCCCATATGGCAATCGGCGTCTCGGCCGCCGGGGTGGCGCTCAACGCCCTGACCGCCCTGATCGGCCACGCCCGCGCCGGCCGGGTGCGCTGGCCCTGCGCCAGCCTGTTCGCCGTGGTCGGCGCCGTCGGGGCCTGGGGCGGCTCGAGTCTGGCCAAGATCATCGACGGCCAGCAGCTGCTGCTGTTTTTCGCCATCGCCATGGCCGCGGTCGGCCTGTCCATGCTGCGCCCCAAACCTGAAAACGGTGGCCCGGACGTCCGGCTGACCAAGGCGCTGGTCCCGCGGGTCGGCATCACCGCCGCGGGGGTCGGCACCGCCGCCGGCTTCTTCGGCATCGGGGGCGGCTTCCTGATCGTGCCCGGCATGATGGCCGCGACCGGCATGGGTCTGGCCTTCGCCCAGGCCTCCTCCCTGCTCAGCGTCGCGGCCTTCGGGGCCACCACCTCGGTCAACTATGCCCTGTCCGGCTGGGTCGACCTGCCGCTGGTCGCGGCCATGACCATCGGCGGTGTGGCCGGCACCCTCGTGGGTCTGCCGATCTCGCACCGGCTGGGCCGGAACGCCGCCCTCGGGCGTCGCCTGTTCGCCGGACTGATCCTGATTGTCGCGGTCTATGTGGCGATCAAGGCGATCAGCGCCCTGCCATGAGCCGCCCCCGCGACGGGGCGCTCAGCGCTCGATAACGCCCGGTCGCCGTCCGGCGTCCAGCGCTGCCGTCACCGTGGCCCGTACGCCCCCCGCCAGCATGTGCCTGGTCACCCGTTCGAACGCCTGCACGAACCCGGCCAGCCGCTCGCGCTCGGCGACCGGCAGCGCGCCCGGGTCCAGCCCCATCAATCCGGCCTCCTGTTCGCTGCGCCAGTCCAGCACCACGTCAAAGCTCGGAGCCCTGAGGAACAGCAGGGCATCGAACCGGGCGAACAGGGCGCGACAGGGCCCGGCCAGCTGATCATTGACCGCCCGCCGCCAGCGGCCGTCCGGGTCCTGATTCCGCTCCAGCGCATTGACCGGTGCGAGCAGGGCCGCCGGGTCCTGCGGCGTCGCCCCCAGACACCAGCCGTCCAGCAGGATGGCCGGCGGCCGCCCCACGATCACCGGCCAGGTCTGCGGCGGCAGACGATCGTCAGCCCGCTTGTCAAAGGCCGGCAGCGCGGTGCGCTCGTCCGGCCCGGCACCGGACATGGCGTCGATCACCCGGTGCAGCAGGGCCAGATCATAGGTCCCGGGTGGACCCCGGGTGGCGAACAACGGATGAACGGTGCGGGCCAGCCCCTCGCGTTCGGCCCGGGTCAGATAGACGTCATCCAGGGACAGTTGCACCGCCCCGGTGCGGGCGGCCACGGCGCGGGCCAGGGTGGTCTTGCCCGAGCCCTGCGAGCCGGAAATGGCGATCAGCGGCACATGGTCCGGGCGGGTGTGCGCCGCGATCAGCGTCTCCACGGCCGCGATCAGCCGCGGATCGATCATCTCAGTGCTGGTTTTCCGGCAGCCGCACGATCAGGCCGTCCAGCGCGTCCGACACCCGGATCTGGCACGACAGGCGCGAGTTGGCCTCGACCTCCTCGGCGAAGTCGAGCATCGACTCCTCCATGGCACTGGGCGTGCCCGTGGCCTCGCGCCAGGCTTCATCGACATAGACATGACAGGTGGCACAGGCGCAGGCGCCGCCGCAGTCGGCGTCGATGCCGGGCACATTGTTGCGGATCGCCCCCTCCATCACGGAGAGGCCGGCCTTGACCTCGACCGCGTGTTTGCGACCGTCGTGTTCGATATAGGTGATCTTCGCCATGGAAGGCTCTTGGCAAAGGCGCGCGGGAGAGGCAAGGCCATATGTTGATGCCAGCATCATTTTATGGCACCCTTCGCTGATGACCGCCTTGCGAAAAATAACCGTGCATTTGCCCAGTGAGCTGATCGACGGGGCCCAGGCGGCGACCGGAGCCGGCATTACCGAGACCGTGCGCCAGGGCCTCGAGAAATTGCGCCGGGAGCAGTTTTATCGTCGGATGGAGGCCTTGCGGGGGAAGGTGGATTTCGGAGATCTGTCGCTGGATGAGTTAAGGGAAGACAAGACCCACGGCTGGGAACAGCCGTAACGATGATGCTGGTATCCGCCGATACGAGCAGCCTTGTCCGCTATCTGGAGGGGCGGGACGGTCCCGACGTCGAACGGATACAGTCCGCGTTCGACCGCGATAATTTCAGGCTGACACCGACGGCGATGGCAGAACTACTGTCCTATCCCAAACCCCGCTCGCTGCTGGAGCAGATGCTGGCCCAGACGCCCGTCCTGCCGCTCAGTGACGGCTTCTGGATGCGCGTTGGACAGAACCGGCGGACCCTACTGGCGCTGGGGCTGAAGGCACGACTGGCCGACGCCCTGATCGCCCAGAGCTGCATCGACGCCGGCGTGCCGCTGATCGCCCACGACCCCGACTTCCGCCATTTCGCTACCCAGTGCGGGCTGATGCTGGCGGTATGACGGCTGATGGGCGGCCGGCGGTTCGATGATCACCGCCGTTACGCCGTCGTCGCCTTCCTGCGCCCCGGGGCCACCATCAACTTCTTGATCTCGGCGATGGCCTTGGCCGGGTTCAGCCCCTTGGGACAGACCTGGGTGCAGTTCATGATCGTGTGGCAGCGATAGAGCTTGAACGGGTCCTCCAGGTCGTCCAGTCGCTTCTGGGTCGCGTCATCGCGGCTGTCGGCGATCCAGCGATAGGACTGCAACAGGGCCGCGGGGCCGAGATATTCGGTCTGGTTCCACCAGTAGCTGGGGCAGGCGGTCGAGCAGCAGGCGCACAGGATGCACTCATACAGCCCGTCCAGCTTCTCGCGATCCTCGGGCAGCTGGATACGCTCGGCCTCCGGGTCCGGCTCGTCGGACTGCAGATGCGGCTGGATCGAGTCGTACTGGGCGTAGAACAGGGTCAGGTCCGAGACCAGGTCCTTGACCACCGGCTGGTGCGGCAGGGGCGAAATGGCGATGGTCGAGGACGTGCACTCATCCCAGCCCTTGGTGCAGGCCAGGGTGTTGCGCCCGTCGATGTTCATCGCGCACGAGCCGCAGATGCCCTCGCGGCACGACCGGCGGAAGGTCAGGGTCGGGTCGATCTCGTTCTTGATGTGGATCAGGGCGTCCAGCAGCATCGGGCCGTGATCGTCGGGTCGACCTCATAGACGTCCCAGCGCGGGATCGGCATCGACCTCGGGATCGTAGCGATAGACCTTGTAGGTCTTGACGTTCTTTGCGCCGGCCGGGGCCTTGTGGATGCTTGCCCTGGGTGATCGGCTTGGAGCTCCTCGGGAGGGTAAACTCAACCATGTTCGTAGGTTCACCCGTGATCCTTAGACTCGATGCTAATCGGCGGCACGACGGGACATCGTCGGTGAGCGTGTACATGTGCACCGGCCGGTAATCGAATCTTCACTTGCCCTTCTCGCCGGAGGTCTTCCACGCGAGGGTGTGCTTCATCCAGTTGGCGTCATTGCGCTCCGGGTAGTCCTCGCGGGCATGGGCGCCGCGGCTTTCGGTGCGCTGCTGGGCCCAGTTGATCGTGACCAGGGCGTTGGTCGATCAGGTTGTTCCAGCTCGTAGGTCTCGACCAGGTCGGTGTTCCAGACCATGCCGCGGTCGGTGACCTTGACGTCCTGCTGCAGGCATGAACGGCTCGGCCACCTTGTCGACACCCTCCTCCAGGGTCTTGCTGGTGCGGAACACCGCGGCGTCCGCCTGCATCGCCCGCTGCATCTGCAGTCTCGAAAACCGCGGTCGGCGTCGTGCCGTTGGCGTGGCGGAAGCTTGTCCAGCAGGCCCAGGTGCGCCTCGTCGCAGGCGCCGGGGTTGCCGACGGCACTTGTGCGACGCCTTGCTTGATCACCTCAGCGAGCGCGCAGGCCGACGGCGCGGCCGAACACCACCAGGTCGAGCAGGGTGTTGGAGCCCAGGCGGTTGGCGCCATGCACCGACACGCAGGCCGCCTCGCCCATGGCGAACAGGCCCGGCACCACCGTATCGGGGTTGTCGCCGACCTTGGGCAGCACCTCGCCGTGATAGTTGGTCGGGATGCCGCCCATATTGTAGTGCACGGTCGGGATCACCGGGATCGGCTGCTTGTGCACATCGACGCCGGCGAAGATGCGGGCGCTCTCGGAGATGCCCGGCAGACTTCTTGTGGATCACGCCCGGGCCCAGGTGGGTCAGGTCGAGCAGGATGTGGTCCTTGTGCTGGGACCGACACCGCGGCCCTCGCGGATCTCGATGGTCATCGAACGGCTGACCACGTCGCGGCTGGCCAGGTCCTTGTAATGCGGCGCATAGCGCTCCATGAAGCGCTCGCCGCTGCAGTTGCGCAGGATAGCCGCCCTCGCCGCGCACGCCTTCGGTGATCAGGCAGCCGGCGCCGTAGATGCCGGTCGGGTGGAACTGCACGAACTCCATGTCCTGCAGCGGCAGGCCGGCGCGGGCCACCAGGCCGCCGCCGTCACCGGTGCAGGTGTGCGCCGAGGTGGCGCTGAAATAGGCGCGGCCGTAGCCGCCGGTGGCCAGCACCACGCCGTGGGCGCGGAACAGGTGCAGGGTGCCCTCGGCCATGTCCAGGCCAGCACGCCGCGGCAGACGCCCTCTTCGTCGAAGATCAGGTCGAGCGCGAAGTACTCGATGATGAAGCGCGCGTTGTGCGCCAGCGACTGGTGGTACAGCGTGTGCAGCATGGCGTGGCCGGTACGGTCGGCGGCGGCGCAGGTGCGCTGCGCGGACGGGCCTTCGCCGTACTTGGTGGTCATGCCGCCGAACGGACGCTGGTAGATCTTGCCGTCCTCGGTGCGGCTGAACGGCACGCCGTAGTGCTCCAGCTCGATGACCGCGTTGGGATGGCCTCGCGGCACCATGTACTCGATGGCGTCCTGGTCGCCCAGCCAGTCGGACCCCTTGATGGTGTCGTAGAAGTGGTAGCGCCAGTCGTCCTCGCCCATGTTGCCCAGCGCGGCGGCGATGCCGCCCTGCGCCGCCACGGTGTGCGAGCGGGTCGGGAAGACCTTGGTGATGCAGACGGTCTGCAGGCCCTTCTGGGCGGCACCGAAGGTGGCGCGCAGGCCGGCGCCGCCGGCGCCGACGACCACCACGTCATATTCGTGATGGATGAATTCATAGGTCGCCATACGCGATCAGGCTCCGAAACCGGCCGGCAGCGGCGCTGAGCCCAGCGCCAGCCGCACGATGAGGAAGACACTGGCGAAAGCCAGCACCAGACAGAGAAGGGCGATCAGGGTCAGCAGCGCTCCGCGCGTCCCGGGCTTGTGGATGTAGTCATCGACGATGACTTTCAGGCCCAGATTTATGTGCCACAGGCTGGCCAGCAGGGTCAGGGCCAGCAGCACCGCATTGACCGGGCTCTGAAACCAGATCAGGGCCCCGTCATAGCCGCCACCGGCCAGCTGCGCCGCGCTCCACAGCCCCCAGAGCGTCAGCGGCACCAGGATCAGCGAGGACAGACGCTCGGCCTTCCACTCTCCGGCACCGTGATGCTCGGACACCTTGACGCCCTTGATGAAGGTCTTGGTCGAAACGCTCACAGCGACACACTCCCGGACACGAACAGCCAGACCCAGAAGGCCACACCGGCCAGCAAACCGAGCCAGATCGACAGGCTGGCCAGCAGGTTGGCCCCCTTCAGATCGAGCGCCGCGCCCGCATCCCAGATCAGGTGACGGATGCCCGAGGCCAGGTGATAGGTCAGCGCCAGGGTCAGGCCGAACCACACCAGCAGCCCCGGTGGCGAGGCCGACAGGCCGGTGAAGGTCGCATAGGATTTGGGACTGAACGCCAGGGCCAACAGCCAGATCCCGACCAGGACCGCACCGGCCGAAAGGGCGCTGCCGCTGATCCGGTGCAGGATCGAGGCCGCCATCGTCACATGCCAGCGCCAGACCTGGAGATGAGGAGACAGGGGGTGGGGCCGGCCATTGGGCTGGAGGGCCGGGCGGCCGCTCTGGTCGTCACCCGAGACCGGGAGGGGGCTCGTCATGCGAATGGTTCTCAAAACCGAAGGAATTCAATTGCCCGAAGGCGCATACAGGCTTTAGTGACCCCGGCGGCGCGGTGTCAACGAAGCCGGCTCCCGCGCGCCGTTTCTACAGTGATTTTCGGGGGCGATTTGCCCCACTGTTTCCGGGCCCGGGCTGGAGATTTTCGACCTGGATGCGGCACTCTGGCGGGATGCTCCTCTCCGTTGTTGCCGCCGCCACCGCCGCCCTTCTGCTTCAGGATCCCGGCGCGCGCGCCTATACGCCCGCCGCCGCCGCGACCCGCCAGACCTACCGCCCCCCCGCCATCCGCCCGTTCGAGACCGCACCCGGCCCCGGCGTCACCGACGTCGAGAGCTTCTTCGACAAGGGCGTGACCGCCGCCGAGCGCAGTGCCGACGCGCGCGCCGGACCGCTGGACGGGCGCTGGCGGGCCCTGGGGCCCGACGGCCGCCCGCTGCTCAGTCTGGTGCTGCGCGATTCCGGCAACGGCACGGTCGAGGGGGCCTGGCGTCGCGGTGACGACGGCCGCGCCCGTCTGGTCAACACCATCTCCGTCGACGGGGCCCGCGCCTCGCCGGCCCTGGACCGGCACGACACCCTGCGGCTGCAGCGCACGGGCGACGGCTGGCGCGGGGAGTTCGTTCACAATGGCCAGGCCCGCCCCGTGACCCTGCGTCGTCCCTGATCAGGCCGTCAGACGCGCCACCATGGCGGCCCGGGCCGTCGCGCTCGATAGGGCCGCGCGCCGCCCCGACCCCAGACCCGGATCGGGCCACAGGCCGTCATCGCGCCGCCGCCCGACGACATGGACATGCAGTTGGGCCGTGACATTGCCGAGGGCCCGCGACATTCAGCTTGCTCGACCGGCCGCCCCACGGGCCTCCCCCACGGCGCGCACCCGATCCCCGGCCCGGACGACCTCCGCCATCAGCCGCGTCCGGTTCGCCGCCGTCAGGTCATCCAGCTCGACCGCCCCGGCCACGCGCGGGATCAGTATCATGGACCACGGAAACCGCGCGTCGTCCTGCAGCCGCACCTGGCACAGCGGCCAGTCGGCCACGAGGACGGAGCCACCCTCGAAGGCAGGATCAACGGCGAAATCCGACATCTTCAGTTCAGGCTGTAGACGACGCAGGGACTGTCGGTCAGCTGGCGTAATGGTGGCTGCAGCGCCAGTCGCGCGGCCTCGATGTTGGCCTCGGACGGCGCAGGCGGTGGGGGTGGTGGCGGGGCCGAAGCGCGACTGACGCGTGAACCGGTGACGGCGATTTCATCGACCGTTGTTGGGGCTCCGGTTGAAGCCTGATAGGACGGCCAGCCGGCCAGCACGTCGGTCTGGCAGGCGCGGCCGGTCGGATCGATGACCCGCACCGCCCCCAGGGTCGCCCCGGCATTCCCGGCGGCGGCCACGGCCCGGGCCCGCGCATCCTTGACCGCCTCGGCGGCCAGACGGCTCACCCAGGCATTCTCGGGTTCCAGGCTCGAAACTAACCCGGCTGATCGAATTGGGCTGCGACGCCACCACCGTGGCATAGACCCGCTCCAGCACCGCCATGTCACGGGATCGCCAGGCTGACGCTGGCGTCCGCCTGATAGCGTTCGATCTTGTCGGCCCGGACATTGTCGCGCAACACGCCGTTCTCGTCGCGATACTGATCGTACAGCGGCCGGGTGGTCAGGCTGGTCTCGACCCGCACGGCATCGACGCCATAGGCCGCCAGGGCCTGACCAGGGCCCGCACCTTATCGGCGGCCTTGCGCGAGGCCTCGACCACACTGCGCTCGACCGACTGGAAGCTGGCCCCGAACCCGGCGCGGTTGGCGGTGATCTCGACCCGGACCTGACCGGTCGAGGTGATGACCGGATCCTGCATCCACCATGGCGCCGGCACATAGCGGGCCCCGAGGGTAGCGGGCGGGGTCTGGGCCAGGGCGGGTGCCGCCGTCAGGGCCATCAGCGCCGCCAGTCCGATCCGTTTCATCATGGTCGCTCTCCGGTTGTGGAACGACACTGCCCGTCGCGGGGGGACCGGTAAAGGCCCGCCTTTCGTCAGGCCGCCGCGCCCGTTTCCATCAGGAAGGCGTTCAGCTTGTTACCGTCCGGATCGCGGAAATAGGCGGCATAGAACGGTCCGCCGCGCGGTCCGGGCGGGCCCTCGCAGGTGCCGCCGTTGGCCAGGGCGATGTCGTACAGCCGCCGCACCTGCTCGCGCGACGACGCCTGCAGCGCCACCATCACCCCGTTGCCGACCGTGGCCGGCTGGCCGTCATGCGGCTGGGTCAGGCCGATCCCGGCCCCGCCGTCGGGCGTGCCCCAGGCGATGAAGGTCGGTTCCTCCATCATCCGCGGCGTGCCCAGCTCGGCGGCGAGGGCGTCATAGAATTTCGCGCCCCGTTCCAGGTCGTTGGTGCCCAGTGTCACATAGCCGATCATGTTCGAAAGCCTCCCGTTCAGCCTTCATTTAGACATGAACAAAACAGGAACTCAAGCCGGCCGCTTCAGTGCCGGCCTAGCCGGCTTCGCGTCCTGAGCCCGGTCCGTTGTCGCTTCTCGCAGGATGCTGTTGATCCGGGTCTGCCACCCCTCGCCCGTGGCCTTGAAGTGATCGACCACATCCTTGTCGAGCCGGATGGAGACCGGGACTTTCGGGTTGTCTGCCGTCGGCCGACCGGGTCCCCGCCGGAATTGGGCGAGAACTGGCTCGGGCAGCATATCCCGACCGCGTCGGGCCTTCCTCATCCTGTCCCGGGTCAACTCCGGGGCGTCATCCTTGTCGTCCATCAAAGCCTCCGTGGCTCGAGGGGATCGCAATCGCGGCCCTCATTCAGCGTAGCGTTTCACTTCCTTCGGTCTGGCCCGGCGAAGGCTGATGACCCGGATCGCGCCACCTCGCAGGGTGAAGGTCATCGCGTGCAGCGTCTCGCCGATCAGCCCGTAGGCATTGAACCGCTCTT
Organism: Brevundimonas sp.; assembly: GCA_034676465.1. Classification (GTDB taxonomy): domain Bacteria; phylum Pseudomonadota; class Alphaproteobacteria; order Caulobacterales; family Caulobacteraceae; genus Brevundimonas. Next base: position 15,761 of record JAUCCG010000027.1, read on the forward strand.
CGCCATAATCGAACCGGGTGTCCGCGACGATCAGGGCGTCGTCGAGGACCATTTCGCGCGCCGCCGAGAGGGACACGCCATGCTTGGCGATGTTGGCGGCGTCCTTCTCGGGATCGAACTCAATGGCCATCGCCTATATGTGTATATACATAAATCGTTCCCCAGCAAGGGATTTGTGTATATACGGAAATACATCCCTTAGCAGTGACTAACTCTCCGCCAGCCACCGCATCCGGCAGGCCATCATCGCCGTCTCGCCCAGCCGTTCGACCAGCCGCCAGTTGACCACGGCCCCGATCGGCGCGCCGACCACGGGGATCATCTGGGCCAGCTTGGCCAGGTCGATATGGTCGCGATACTCGATCTGGAAGCCGCGCCAGTCGTAGTCCTCAATGCGGTCCGGCTGGTCGCGGTTGTCGATCCACGCCTCCAGCGTCGCCAGGGCTTCGGGCCGTTGCGCGGCGCTGGCGAAGGCCAGATGGAAGATGTGCAGCACGAACAGCCGCTCACGCAGCGTGCCGCCGCCCCAGCCATAGCAGCCGACCACCTCGCCCAGCATCCGCACCTTGATCGCCATCAGGGCCGGGAAGTCCGCCGCCGCCAGCACGAAGCCGCCGGCCCCGGTGACCCCGCCCTCAACGCCGGCGGTAGTGCGATAGCGTTTGATCCGCGCCCGCGCCCGGATCTCCCGCGCCGCCAGCGACCCCTCCGCCAGCGGGCGCACTTTCAGCAGTTCGGACCCGCTCATGATGCCTCCGGTCATGGCCTCGACCCCGGCGGTAACGACGGCGTGGACCCGTTCAGGGATGGCGCGGTTGATCCGGACCTGGGCCCCGCGTGTGGTCCGGTCCCACAGGCCGGGGCCCTTCAACAGCCGCGCCCGCCAGGCCGCGACCGCGGCGCGCACGGCGGCCTCGTCGGTCACGGGGATCAGCCCGTCCGGCGTGTCGGCGGCGGTGATGAGTTCAGGGGTTCGGGTCACGGCGGCTCCGGCTGACGCGGCGTCACAGTTGCAGGCGAAAGCGCGCGGGGCTAGACCGCCGCGCAACGGCGAGTGTTGCGCCGCACCCTTTCCTCCTGGAGACGACCCCTATGGCTCGCGCAAAAATCGCCCTTATCGGCGCCGGCATGATCGGTGGCACCCTGGCTCACGTGGCCGCGCGCGAAGCGCTGGGTGACGTGATCCTGTTCGACATCGCCGAAGGCACCCCCCAGGGCAAGGCCCTCGACATTGCCGAGGCCACCGCCGTGATCGGCACCGACGTCGCCCTCAAGGGGGCCAATGACTATGCCGACATCGCCGGGGCCGACGTCTGCATCGTCACCGCCGGCGTGCCGCGCAAGCCGGGCATGAGCCGCGACGACCTGATCGGCATCAACCTCAAGGTCATGAAGGCCGTTGGCGAGGGCATCAAGCAGCACGCCCCCAACGCCTTCGTCATCTGCATCACCAACCCGCTCGACGCCATGGTCTGGGCCCTGCAGCAGTTTTCCGGCCTGCCGAAGGCCAAGGTCGTCGGCATGGCCGGCGTGCTCGAACTCGGCCCGCTTTGCGTACTTCCTGTCCGAGAAGACCGGCGTCTCGGTCCAGGACATCAACGCCTGGACCCTGGGCGGTCACGGTGACGACATGGTGCCGATGGTGCGCCACTCGACCGTCGGCGGCCTGCCCCTGCCCGACGCGGTCAAGGCCGGCTTCATGACCCAGGCCGAGCTGGACGCCATCGTCGAGCGCACCCGCAAGGGCGGCGGCGAGATCGTCGGCCTGCTCAAGACCGGCTCGGCCTTCTATGCCCCGGCCGAGAGCGCCATCGCCATGGCCCGCTCCTATCTGCTGGACCAGAAGCGCGTCCTGCCCTGCGCCGTCTGGCTGTCGGGCGAATACGGCCTCAAGGACCTCTACGTCGGCGTGCCCGCCCTGATCGGGGCCGGTGGCGTCGAAAAGGTCGTCGAGTTCACGACCAATGCCGAGGAAAAGGCCATGTTCGAGAAGTCGGTCGCCTCGGTCCAGGGCCTGCTCCAGGCCTGCAAGGACATCGACAGCTCGCTCGTTTAGGGCGCTACGCTCGCGACGCGGTCGCTCGCTGCTTGAGCGCCGGGCATGCGCGAAGCGCCAGGCCGCGTCGGGTCGAGAAGGCGGAGCCTTCTGACCGCGGCCCAACAAAAAAGAGGCCCGCGGATCGCTCCGCGGGCCTTTTTCATGGGGTGTTGACCGGCCTACTGGGCCGGAGCCGCCTCGGGTACGAAGAAGCCGACATGGGTGGCGAAGGTCGGCAGTACGCCGACCCAGACCGAGGTCGGATCGATCAGTTGCTCGGTCCCCACGCCGTTCACCAGCAGGACGTCATACTGGACGATGGCGGTGCCGGCCGCGCCGGCCGTGGTGCCGGGGGTATAATAGGCTTTCAGGAAGCGGTGCTCGAGGTTCCACTGGTTGACCAGTTCGGGGGTGATCGTCGCGTTGCTGAACGCCGCCATATACTGGATGTCACCGCAGACGTCGGCCTCACACCCGTTGAAGAAGACCAGCCAGGTCATCGGCCCGTCATTGACGGTCACCGAGATCCGGCCTTCGGCGCGGTTGACCTCACTGACCGTGGCCCCGACGCTGACCAGCCAGTCGCGTACGGCGGTAACGGCCAGCCCGGCCTGGGCCGGAGCGGCCGGCGCGGCCTGATAGGACGTCTGGGGCATGGCCCCGGGCGTGGCGGCAAGCGCCGCCCCGGGGGCGGCCAGCAGGGCGGCGGTGGCGAGGGCGGCGGCGAAACGACGGTGGATCATGGTGGCAACTCCGGTTTGGCCCACCCTAACCCTCAGTCACGCGATTGCGCCAGCCAGTCGGCGCTGGTCATTTCATGCAGGCGTGAGGCCGTGCGTTCGAATTCGAAAGCCCCGTCACCGGCCGGATACAGGGCGTCCGGCCCGGCGGCGGCGCGCACCACCAGCCGCGCCTTCGCTTCGTACAGGGCGTCGACCAGGGTGACGAACCGTTTGGCCTCGTCGCGTTTGGCCGGGCTCAGCACCGGCACGGCGTCAAGAAACAGGGTGTGAAACCGTTCGGCGATGGCCAGATAGTCCTGCGGCCCCCGCGCCTGGCCGCACAGTTCGGCGAAACCGGCCCGGGCCATGCCGCCGGCCGTGCGTTCGACCACCACCTCGCGACCCAGCACCGTCAGCTGCGCCGGCTCCTCGGGCTCGTCACCCAACAGGTCGGCCCACAGGGTCTCGAACTCCGCGTCCCCGGTCGCGAACCACAGCCGCCCCGCCGCCATCCGGTCCAGCCGCCAGTCGCGCGTACCGGCCACCTGCAACACTTCGCATTGCCGGGTGATGCGGTCGACGAAAGGCAGGAACAGCTGGCGATTGATACCGTGCAGATACAGCTGGTCCGGGGCCCGGTTGGAGGTCACCGCCAGCACCACGCCGCGCGCGAACAGGGCGTCAAACAACCGTCCCAGCAGCATGGCGTCGGCGATGTCGGTGACCTGAAGCTCGTCGAAACACAGCAGCCGGGACTCCGACGCAATCAGCTCGGCCACCGGCTCGATCGGGTCGTCGCCGCGATGGGTGCCGAACACGGCCTTGCGCTGGGCCTTGTCGCCCTCGCGCCACTGGCGGACCAGCCCGTGTACCCGGGCCATGAAGGCGTGGAAATGGGCCCGGGTCTTCCGCGGCTCGGGCGCGCAGGCGAAGAACAGGTCCATCAGCATGGACTTGCCGCGCCCCGGCGGCCCCCACAGATAGACGCCGGTCACCGTCGGCACCTGGCCGAACCGGCCGCGCCGCTTCAGATCGTGGCTGAGCCGCGACAGCGCCTCGATGGCCTCGTGCTGGGCCGGATCGGGACTCAGCTTTCCGGTCAGGATACGCTTGTCATAGGCGGCACGAAGGCGTGTGGGCATGGTCACGGGGCTTAGCGGTCCGGCGCGAGTCTGAAAAGCCGTTGCTTCGCGCCTGCGAAAGACCATATGCAGCGCCTACGGCCAGTTCCACCGCGCCTCCCGGTGACGAGCGGCCGCGTAGAGAAGGAACTCCCCATGGGCTATCGCGTCGCCGTCATCGGTGCCACCGGCAATGTCGGCCGGGAAATGCTGAACATCCTCGAGGAACTGAACTTCCCCGTCGACAAGATGCACGCCCTCGCCTCGCGCAAATCGCGCGGCATCGAGGTGGCCTGGGGCGACCGCACGATCAAATGCGAGGACATCGACACCTTCGATTTCAAGACCGTCGACCTGGTGCTGATGAGCGCCGGCGGTGACGTGTCGCGCGCCTGGTCGGAAAAGATCGGCAAGCTGGGCCCGATCGTGATCGACAACTCCTCGGCCTTCCGCAAGGACCCCGACGTGCCGCTGATCGTGCCGGAGGTGAACCCCGACGCGATCAAGCTGGCGACGAAGAAGAACATCGTCGCCAACCCCAACTGCTCGACCGCCCAGCTGGTCGTGGCCCTCAAGCCCCTGCACGACGCGGCGAAGATCACACGCGCCGTGGTCTCGACCTATCAGTCGGTGTCCGGGGCCGGCAAGGAAGGCATGGACGAGCTGTGGAACCAGACCAAGGCCATCTATGGCCTCGGCGACGCCACGCCGAAGAAATTCCCCAAACAGATCGCCTTCAACGTCATCCCCTACATCGGCGCCTTCCGCGACGACGGCTACACCGACGAGGAAGCCAAGATGTGGGACGAGACGCACAAGATGCTCGACCCCGACATCAAGCTGACCGTGACCTGCGTGCGGGTGCCGGTCTTCGTCGGCCACTCCGAGTCCATCAACCTCGAGTTCGACCGCCCGATCAGCCCCGAGGAGGCCCGTGCCATCCTGCGTGACGCGCCCGGCGTCCAGGTCATCGATAAGCAGGAACACGACGGCTACATCACCCCGGTCGACGCCGCCGGCGAACACGCCGTCTATGTCTCGCGCATCCGCAAGGATCACACGGTCGAGAACGGGCTCAATATCTGGGTCGTCTCCGACAACCTGCGCAAGGGGGCGGCCCTCAACGCCGTACAGATCGCCCAGCTGCTGGACGAGACCGGCATGATCAAGCCCGCGACCGGCTTTCGTACCCTGACCGTCTAGCCCGCGCCGATGCCCGCCGTGCCCCACGCCGATGCCCGGGCCGCCCTGTTCGCGGGCGTCGCCTGCTATGTGCTGTGGGGCCTGTCGCCGCTGATCTATCAGCCGATGGGCGCGGCCGGGGCCGACGCCTGGGAAATCATGGCCCATCGCGCGGTCTGGGGCGTGATCTGGGCCGCCGCCCTGGTCCTGTTCGCGCGCCAGTCGACGCAGGTGAAGCGGGTGCTGGCGGACTGGAAAACCCTGCGCTGGCTGCTGCTGTCCACCCTGCTGATCGCGCTCAACTGGGGCCTGTTCATCTGGGCGGTGAACCATGGCCACACACTCGAGACCAGCCTCGGCTACTACCTCAACCCCCTGCTCAACATGGCCCTGGGCGCGTGGCTGTTTCGCGAGCGCATCAGCCGCGCCGGACTGGTCGCCATCGCCCTCGCCTCCGCCGGGGTGATCCTGCAGGGTGTCGCGCTGGGACGGCTGCCGCTGATCTCCCTGACCCTGGCGGTGTCCTTCGCCGCCTATGGAGTGATCCGCAAACAGGTCAAGGCCGAGGCCCAGACCGGCCTGTTCGTCGAATGCCTGCTGATGGCCCCGCTGGGTCTGGCCTGGCTGGTCTGGCTGCATCTGCACGGGGCCGGCCATTTCGGGGCCAGCCCGGACGCCACCTTCTGGCTGCTGATGGCCGGACCGATCACCGTCGGCCCGCTGGTGCTGTTTGCCTGGGCGGCGCGCCGCCTGCCGTTGTCGACGGTCGGCTTCCTGCAATTCATCGCCCCGACCCTCAGCTTCGTCATCGGTGTGGCCCAGGGCGAGCCCTTCACCTGGCTGCGCGGCGTGTCGTTCGGCTTCATCTGGCTGGGGGCCGCCGTCTTCCTGTGGGCCGCCCTGACCCAGGCCCGCGCCGCCCGGCTGTCATTGAAGTCCCAGACAGGACCGGTTTAACTCCGCCGCCAGGCAGGAGAGACCGATGCACGGACCCCAACCCTGCGACGCCGGCCAGATCCAGGCGGTGCGCGCTCCGGCCGATGCCCCGGCTTCCGCCGCCACGCGCCGCTGGGTGCTGGTCGCCACGGTGCTGGGCTCCAGCCTGACCTTCATCGACGGTTCGGCCCTGGGCGTGGCCCTGCCGACGATCCAGAACGACCTCGGCGGCGGCCCCGCCGCGACCCAGTGGGTGGTCAACGCCTATCTGCTGACCCTCGGGGCCCTGGTGCTGGTCGGCGGCGCGGCCGGGGACCGGTTCGGTCGCCGCCGGGTGTTCCTGATCGGTATCGGCGTCTTCGCCCTCGGCTCGATCGCCTGCGCCCTGGCCCCCGACATCCACGCCCTGATCGCCGCCCGTGCCTTCCAGGGGGTCGGGGCGGCCCTGCTGACGCCCGGGGCCCTGGCCCTGATCGGCGCGACCTTCCCGCCGGACCGGCGCGGCCGCGCCTTCGGCACCTGGGCCGGGTTCGGGGCCCTGTTCGGCATGGTCGGTCCGCTGCTCGGCGGCTGGGTGGCCGACCATCTGGACTGGCGGTTCATCTTCTGGATCAACCTGCCGCTGGCAGCCCTGACCTTCGTCATCGCCATCCGGACCGTGCCCGAAAGCCGCGACCCCGAGGCCCGGGGGCTCGACTGGCCCGGCGCGCTGCTGGCCATGGCGGGCCTGGCCGCCGTCACCTGGGCCCTGACCGCCGCCCCCGACCTCGGCTGGCGTTCGCCGCTGATTCTCGCCAGCCTGCTGGCCGGTCTCGCCGCCCTGGCCGGTTTCCTGGTGGCCGAGGCGCGTCAGACCTATCCGATGATGCCGCTGGCGCTGTTCCGGTCGCCGGTATTCAGCGGCATCAATCTGTTGACCCTGCTGCTCTATTTCGCGCTCGGCGGGGCCATGTTCTTCCTGCCCTTCGACCTGATCCGGGTCCAGGGATTCAGCGCCACCCTGGCCGGGGCGGCCATGCTGCCGTTCGCCGCCATCATGGGGCTGTTCTCGGGCCTGGCCGGCAGGCTGGCCGACCGCTTCGGCGCGCGCCTGTCGCTGTCGCTGGGACCGGTCATCGCCGGTGTCGGTCTGGCCCTGCTGGCCTGGCCCGACCCGGGGGGCCGGCTATGTCGACGGGCCGCTGGCCGGGATGACGGTACTGGCCGTCGGCATGACCCTGGCCGTCGGGCCGCTGACGGCCGCCGTGATGGGCGAGGTCGGCCCCGGCCAGACCGGCGTCGCCTCGGGCGTCAACAACGCCGTGGCCCGCGTCGCCGGCCTGCTGGCCATCGCCCTGCTGGGGGTCCTCCTGTCGGCGGTGTTCGTCGCCCGGGCCGACAGTCCCGATGACCGGGCCCTGCTGGGTCAGGTGATGGCCGGCGGCGACCTCGACAGCGTCGCGACCGACGCCTTCCACGCCGCCTTCCGCGCGGTGATCCTGACCTGCGCCGCCTGCGCCGTGCTGGCCGGGGATCATCGGCGGCCTGACCGCCCCGAAACGGGTTCGGTAACACTCCCCCCTTCCGCTCATCCCCGCGAAGGCGGGGACCCCAGTGTTTTGGGCGATGACTGCAACCGGTTTCACACCGCTCATGATCCCCGCCGTCGTGACTTACGAAAGATCTGGGTCCCCGCCTTCGCGGGGATGAGCGGTATTGGGACGGACGCTAAGCCGCCGAATACAGCGCCTTGATCAATCTGAGCGCCCTTGGGTCGCCCAGCAGGTACGGCGACTGCCGCGTCATCACATAGGCGGCCGAGATCCCGGTCGCCGGGTCGGCGAAGGCACAGCTGCCGCCCCAGCCAGCGTGACCAACCGCTTCCGGATTGGGCCCGAAGATGTCCAGCCCGGCATTGCGCAGCAAACCGGCCCCCCAG
>JAUCCG010000028.1:0-20393 GCA_034676465.1 Brevundimonas sp.
GGTTGTCGTCAATGACCTGGGCGGGGCACGGGACGGGTCCGGCGGATCCAGCAGCGCCGCTGAAGCCGTCGTGGCCGAAATCGAGGCGGCGGGCGGGCAAGCGATGGCCAATGCCGCCTCCGTCACCGACGTCGCCGCCGTCCAGGCCATGGTCGAGGCGACGATGGAACGCTGGGGCCAGGTCGACATCCTGGTCAACAATGCCGGCGTCCTGCGCGACAAGACCTTCGCCAAGATGGAGCTGAACGATTTCCGCTTCGTCATGGACGTCCATCTGATGGGGGCGGTCCACTGCACCAGGGCGGTGTGGGACATCATGCGCGAGCGCAACTACGGCCGCATCGTGATGACCACGTCGTCGTCGGGCCTGTACGGCAATTTCGGTCAGTCCAACTATGGCGCGGCCAAAGATGGCCCTGGTCGGGCTGATGCAGACCCTGTCGATCGAGGGGGCCAGGAACGACATCCGCGTCAACTGCCTTGCCCCCACAGCCCATACCCGCATGACCGAGGATCTCGGAGCCCGTTTGCCCCTCGAGTTGCTGGAGCCGGAACGGGTGACACCCGGCCTGCTCTATCTGGTCAGTGAGAAAGCGCCGAGCCGATGCATTCTCGCTGCCGGAGCCGGCGGCTTCGAGCGGGCGCACATCACGCTCACCCAGGGCATCTATGCCGTCGGCGAGGATGCGGCGGAACAGATTGCCGGCGAACTTCGACGCCGTTTTGGACCGCACCGGCGAGATCGTGCCGGAAATGGGGGCCGCCCAGGGCATGATCGAGTTGTCCAAGGCGCAGGCCGCGCATAAGTAGGTACTGAAACAAAACTATCCCGGGAAGCCCGTCATGCGCGAAGCCGTCATCGTCTCCACCGCCCGCACCCCCATCGGCCGGGCCTATCGCGGGTCCTTCAACGACACCCAGGCCCAGCAGCTGGGGGCCCACGCTGTGCGCCACGCGGTGGCCGCTTGCTCGGGCGTCGATCCGGCCGAGATCGAGGATGTGATCATGGGCGCGGCCCTGCAACAGGGCTCGACCGGCACCAATGTGGCGCGACAGGTGGCGCTGGCGGCCGGCCTGCCGGTGACCACGGCCGGCATGAGCGTGGACCGCCAGTGCGCCTCCGGCCTGATGGCCATCGCCACGGCGGCCAAACAGGTGACGCATGACGGGCAGATCGTCGCCGTCGGCGGCGGCCTGGAGTTGATCTCCCTGGTCCAGAACCAGCATATGAACCTTTACCGGATGCAGGCCGAGGCGCTGCTGAAGCTGCAGCCGCACATCTATATGTCGATGCTGGAGACGGCCGAAGTGGTCTCGGCCCGCTACCGCATCAGCCGCGAGGCCCAGGACGAATATGCCCTGCAGTCCCGGCAGCGTACCGCCGCGGCCCAGGCCGCCGGCTACCTGAACGCCGAGATCGCGCCGATGACCACGACCATGCAGGTTCTGGACAAGGCGACCGGCCAGACCTCGGCCCGGGAAGTCACCTTCGCCATGGACGAGGGAACCGGCCCGAGACCACGCTGGAGGGTCTGTCGTCGCTGAAGCCGGTGTTCGGCGGTGGCGAGGAGATCGAACAGGGCCTGTACATCACTGCGGGCAATGCCTCGCAGCTGTCGGGATGGGGCCTCGGCCTCGGTGCTGATGGAGGCCAAGGAGGCGGAGCGTCGCGGCCTGAGCCCGCTCGGCGCCTACCGCGGCATGGCCGTCGCCGGCTGTGAACCGGACGAAATGGGCATCGGCCCGGTCTTCGCCGTGCCCCGGCTGCTGGAGCGTCACGGCCTGACCGTCGACGATATCGGCATCTGGGAGCTGAACGAGGCCTTCGCGACCCAGGTCATCTATTGCCGCGACCGGCTGGGCATTCCCAACGACCGGATGAACGTGTCGGGCGGGGCAATCTCGATCGGCCACCCCTACGGCATGTCCGGGGCGCGGATGACCGGCCACGTCCTGATCGAGGGCAAGCGGCGCGGCGCGAAATACGGCGTCGTCACCATGTGTATCGGCGGCGGCATGGGTGCGGCGGGGTTGTTCGAAATCTATTGAGGGGCGTTGTCGCTCAGACAGTGCTGTGGCCGGAAGGGGGGCCATCCGAGGCCCGTGTTCCGGCCCGATCAATCTCGACGCCGCGCAAGGCACAGACATAGTCGTCGCGCCAGATCGCGACGTCCGTGTCCCGCACCACCTGCATCAGGGCTGACCAGCGCTGTTTCCGCTCTTCCAGCGGCATGGTCAGCGCACGCTTGATGGCGTCTGACAGCTCCTCGCGACTGAAGGGATTGACGATCAGCGCCTCGCCCATCTCCGCCGCCGCCCCGGCGAAGCGCGACAGGATCAGCACGCCGGGATCATCCGGATTCTGGGCGCAGACATATTCCTTGGCCACCAGATTAATGCCGTCCCGCAGCGGGGTCACCAGACCGACACGGGCCGTCCTGTAGATCCCGGCCAACTGGTCCCGGCGGTAGGTGCGGTTAAGGTACCGGATCGGCTGCCAGTCCATATCGGCATAGGCCCCGTTGATGCGGCCGGCCAGGGAATTGAGTTGTCCGCGAATATCCTGATAGGTGTCCACGTCGTCACGGGAAATCGGCGTGACCTGCAGCAGCAGGACCTCGGACCGCATGGCGGGATTGTCCTTCAGAAACTGCTCATAGCCCAGCAGTCGCTCCTCCAGCCCCTTGGAATAGTCGAGTCGGTCGACCCCGACGATCAGGGAACGGAAGGCCGTCGAGGACAGCATGCGATCATAGGTCCGGACCCCCAGCGGCGAATTGCAGGCCTGCAGGAAGCCGTCAACATCAATGCCGATCGGAAAGACCCCGCCCTGGACGCGGCGTCCGAAGGCCTCCATGCCGTCGTTGCCGGTCAGGGTGCCGCCGGCTTCAGCCGCGACATAATCCCGGAACAGGTCCAGCCATTCGCGCGTGTGAAAGCCGACCAGGTCATAGTCGAACATCGCCTCCACCAGCCGACGATGGTGCGGCAGGGTCACCAGCAACTGCCGCACCGGCCACGGCGTATGCAGAAAGAAGCCGATCCGGTTCTTCACGCCCAGCCGGCGCAGGTCCCGGGCCAGCGGGATCAGATGGTAGTCATGGACCCAGATGATGTCGTCCGGCTCGATCAGCGGGGCCAGAACCTCGGCAAACCGCCGGTTCACCCGCTCATAGCCCTCACCGTAACTTCGCTCATAGGCGGTCAGGTCGACACGGTGATGGAACAGGGGCCACAGGGTCTTGTTGGCGTAGCCGTTGTAATATTCGTCGACGTCCTGGGCCTCGAGGTCGACCAGGCCGGCGCTGACCCCGGCGCGATCCTCGACCTTCAGTTCTCCGGTGAAGGTATCGACCGTCTCTCCGGACCAGCCGAACCACAGGCCGTGGTATTTCCTCAGCGCCGCGGACAGGGCCATGGCCAGGCCGCCGACGGACCCGGCCGCAGCGTCGGTCGGGGCCGAGACCCGGTTGGAGACGACGATCAGCCGGCTCATCGGACGTCCGTCCAGGAGCGACTCAGCAACACGGCGCAGTTGATGATGCCGACGAGGGAATAGGTCTGCGGATAGTTGCCCCAGAGTTCATCGGTGCCCAGGGCGATGTCCTCGGACAGCAGGCCGGCATGGGTACGCCGGCTCAGCATCTGTTCGAAGATCTCGCGGGCCTCCGCGGTACGGCCATTCAGGTGCAGGGCCTCGATGAACCAGAAGGTGCAGAAGTTGAACGCCGTCTCGGGCTCGCCGAAATCATCGGGTTCCACATAGCGGAACAGATAGGGGCCCTTCTTCAGGTCGCGTTCGATCGCGTTGAAGGTCGCCACCTGGCGCGGATCCATCGGATCGGCAGAAAGCCGAGATCGACCAGCTGCAGCAGGCTGGCGTCCAGTTCCCTGCCGCCGAAACTGGCTCCGAAACGCCCCTCCTCGGGGATATAGGCCTCGGCCTCGACCCGGGCGCGGATCGTGTCGGCCCGCTGCGACCAGACCTCGGCCCGGTCTGCGAGGCCCAGGGCGTCCGCGGCCTTGGCCAGCCGGTCACAGGCCGCCCAGCACATGACCGACGAATAGGTGTGCACCCGGGCGATGGTGCGGAACTCCCACAAACCCGCGTCCGGCTGGTCGTGCAGCGCGTAGGCGCGGTCGCCGACCGCTTCCAGCGCGCAGAAATCCTCGACCGATCCCGGCCGGATCAGGCGCTGGTCATAGAAGGACTGGACCAGGGGCAGGACGATCTGGCCGTACACGTCGTGCTGCAGGTGCTCGTGCGCCTGATTGCCGACCCGGACCGGCTTCATGCCCCGGTAGCCTTCAACGCTGTCGACGATCCGCTCGCTGAGGTCGGCTTCCAGACCGACACCATAGACCGGCTGGATGTGCCCGCCGGCCGATTTGTCGACGAGGTTGCGCAGATAGACGAGATAGTTCTCGAGAATGTCGACCGCACCCAGCCGGTTCAGCGCCCGGACCGTATAATAGGCGTCGCGGATCCAGCAGAAGCGGTAGTCCCAGTTGCGCCCGCTCTCGGGAAATTCCGGAACCGAGGTGGTCATGGCCGCGACGATGGCCCCGGTCTCTTCATAGGCGCAGAGCTTGAGGGTGATCGCCGCGCGGATCACCGCATCCTGAAAGTCCAGCGGGATGTAGAGGGTGCGAACCCAGTCCTTCCAGTAGACGACCGTGCGATCCAGCGTCGCCGCCACGCCGGGTCCGACTTCCTGGTCATAGCCTTCGTCAGGACCGAGGAAGAAAGCCAGCGGGGTTTCCAGCCGGAAGGTCCGCTCCTCCAGAATGTGGGACACCGGGCAGTCCGTCGTCAGCCGCAGTGTCAGGTCGGTACAATGATAGCGGATGTGGTTGGACCCGGACGTGGCCTCGGCGCGACGCGCCCCCCAGTCCGCGGAAGGACGCAGGCGCACGCAGATTTGGGGGCGCACCCGAGATCGGACGAATGATCCGCCCGAAGGCGACGGGTCGATAGGTGCGGTGATGCTTGTGATGCCGGGGCGCGAAATCGATGATCTCGACGGCCGCCCCGTTGGTGTCGGTCAACACCGTCCGCAGGACCGGCGTGTTCTTGATATAGGCCTGCTCGACATCTTTCAGATCCGCGAGACACACCTCCCAGAAGCCATGTTCGGGGTCATCACCGTCCATCAGGGCCGAAAAAACCGGATCGCCATCCACTCGCGGCGCACAGGCCCAGACATAACGACCGCAGCGGTCGATCAGGGCACTGACGGAACAGTTGCCGACGGGGGCCAGGTCGAGATTTTGTTTCATTCCGGGGCCTCACTGGTAGCGAAGTCGAGCCAGTCGAGGACCGCGGCGACATCCTTCAGACCAAAGCGCGCCGCCGTCAGCCTCGGAGGCCCGACCAGCACCCCGAACCCCCCGAGCGCCGCGGCCGCCTCGAAACCGTGCTCATCCGTCAGGTCGTCACCCACCATGACCGGCGTCGCCCCCCCCCCTGGAACGGGGCCTCGGCCATGAAGGCGGACAGGGCCGTGCCCTTGTCGGTGCCCGGGGTTTTCAACTCGGCGACCAGATTACCGAACTGGAGCGACAGACCCGTGTCCTCGGCCAGCCGCTCCGCCAGGTCACGGGCCGCCCCAGCCTGATCCTGCGCACCGCGGAAATGGAGCCCGGCCGACACCACCTTGTCCTCAACGATCATGCCGGGACGATCCGCGGCGAAGTCATGAAGGCGGCGACCGCCGCCCGGCCCTCCGGCGCGGCGTCGCCGACAACCAGCGTACCGTCATCACTGCGCCGTTCCAGACCATGGACGCCGGACGCCGATCGCACAGCGTCCTCACTGATCCGGTCGACCTCGGCCAGGGTCCGTCCGCTGATAATCGCGACCCGTCCGTCGAGACGCTCAATCAGGGCCCGAAGGACGGCTGTCCGGCGCGTATCGGGCACCACCGCCTCAGGGGTGGGCGCGAGCGGTGCCAGAACGCCGTCGAGATCGAGAAACAGCGCCGGACAGGGCAGGCGCGACGGCGGCGGCGGCAATGGCCTCGCCAGAGTCGGTGTGTCAGGCAGCGGGGCCGCCTGCGGGTCATGGCCGGATATCCCCATAGGCCGAGGGTAACGCCACAAGCGGCGAAAGGTTGAGACTTTTGTGAATTTCTGCGGGCCGGGCACCGACAGACTGACCGCGCGGCATTGTGAAAGGGGGCCGGATGCGGCAATTCCCAAGCATGACCGTTGCCATAACGCCTTCCTCTCCGGCCGATGCCGCCTCGATGATTGAACGCGCCCACGCGGTGATCCGGCTCAACATCGCGGCGCTGGAGGCCCTTGACGGGGCCATCGACGAGAGCCTGGCCCGCGCCTGCGACATCATTCTGGCCCGCCCCGGCTATCTGGTCGTCACCGGCATGGGCAAGTCGGGACACATCGGCGGCAAGCTGGCCGCAACCCTGGCCTCCACGGGCACCAACGCCTTCTTTGTTCATCCGGCGGAAATGAGCCACGGCGACCTGGGCATGCTGCGCCATGACACGACCCTGCTGGCCATTTCCAATTCCGGCGAGAGCCGGGAATTGCGGGACCCGCTGATCTTCTGTCAGCGCGAAGGCATTCCTGTGATCGGCATGACCCAGCGCCCGACCAGCTTTCTCGGGCGCCATTCGGCCGTCTGTCTGACCATGCCGAAGGTGGCCGAGGCCTGTCCCAACAACCTTGCGCCGACCACCTCGACCCTGATGACCCTGGCGCTGGGCGACGCCCTGGCCATGGTGCTGATGGACCGGCGCAGCTTCAGCGCCGAGGCTTTCGGTCTGCATCACCCCGGCGGCAAACTGGGCATGAGCCTGCAGAGGGTCGGGGACTGGATGGGCGACAGCCCGGCTCCGCCGGCGACCGTTCCGCTCGACGCCCGCTTCAGCGAAGTGGTCTCGGCCATTACGGAGGGGCGCAAGGGCGCGGTGGCTGTGGTCGGTCCCGACGGTATCCTGGTCGGTATCATCACCGACGGCGACGTGCGCCGGGCCTTCACCCGGGACATCACCGCCCTGGTCGCCGCGGACATCATGAGCCCCAACCCCAAGGTCGTCGGACCCACGGCACGGATGAGCGACGTGGTCGACCTGATCGTCCAGAACAAGATTTCCAACCTGTTCGTGACCGTGGATGAGCGGCCCGTCGCCATCATCCATATCGCTGAACTCATGCAGGCCGGTTACGTCTCCTGAGGAGACGAAGCCCGCAACGGATACCTTCCTCCATGCCCACGGTCTGTATTGACGGCTTCAACCTCGCCCTGCCCAAGGGCTCCGGTATCGCCACCTACGGGCGCAACCTGCTGTCGAACCTGAACGCCATCGGCATGGAGACCCAGGTCCTCTACGGCCCCCACGCCAACATCAGCAAACGCCCGATCCTGAACGAAATCGCCCTGACCGATGCCTATACGCCCGATGGCAAGCGGGTTCGGCAGATGGTCGAGGCCGCGACCGCCCGGTTCGGCCGCACCGCCCGCGCCGTGCCGCTGACCGACGACATCATCTGGCCGGCCCGCGGTGGCGGCCGCCCGGTTGCTGCGGGCTTCTGGAGCGCGCCGCGCCTGTTTCACACCGCCAACCGGGCGTTCAAGAACCACAAGACCTTCACGCCGGTCACCTTTGCCGGACACGCCGAGGTCTCGCGCCCGGACGTCGTCCACTGGACCACCGTCCTGCCCCTGCACGCCCGTGCGGCAGCCAATGTCTATACGATTTACGACATGATCCCGCTGCGGTTGCCGCACACGACGCTGGACAACAAGCGCCAGTTCCTGGCCGCCTGCCGCAGGATAGCGCGCAAGGCCGATCATATCGCCGTGGTCTCCGAAGCGACCCGCCGTGATGTCATCCAATTGCTGGGCGTGGCCGAGGAGCGGGTCACCACCACCTGGCAGTCGGTCTCCATTCCGGAGCGCCTGCGCGCGGCCAGCGACGAGGCCGTGGCCGCCGAGCTCGAAGGTGTCTTCAAGCTGGGCTGGAAGGGTTATTTCCTCTTTTTCGGCGCGATCGAGCCCAAGAAGAACCTCGCCCGGATCGTCGAGGCCTATCTGGCCTCCGGATCCGATCTGCCGCTGGTGGTGGTCGGCGGGCGGGCCTGGCTGGACGAAGAGGAAACGGCGCTGATGCACCAGGCGCGTCGGGACAAGAAGGTCCGCAAGAAGCGGATCAAACTCTATGATTATCTGCCGTTTTCGATGCTGGTCAGCCTGATCCGCGGGGCCCGGGCGACGGTGTTCCCGTCCCTCTATGAAGGCTTCGGCCTGCCGGTACTGGAGTCGATGCTTCTCGGCACCCCGGTCATCACCTCGACCGCCGCCTCCCTGCCGGAGGTGGCCGGTGACGCCGCGATCCTGGTCGACCCCTATGACGTCGCCGCCCTGGCCCGGGAAATCCGCCGCCTCGGCTCCGACGACGATCTGGCCGCCGAACTGTCGGCGCGCGGACCGTCGCAGGCCGCCAAATTCAGCCCCGAGGTCTGCCAGGCCCGGCTGGCCGAAATGTACGGTCGGCTCGGGGTGCGATGAAGCCCGTCGTCCTGTTCGACGCCGGCCGTCTGCTGGACCGGAGCGCCCGCGAGGCCCCGACCGGCGTGGACCGGGTGTGCCTGGCCTATGCCGAATGGCTGGCCGCACGCCGGGACATCGGGATGATACCGGTCGCGACCGTGCGCAACCGGCTGCGCGCCGTCGATCCGGCCCACTGCCGGCGCGCGATCCGGATCCTGCGAAAACGCTGGTCCGGCGACGGGCCGGAAACCACGATCGAACGGGCCTTGATCCGGGCCCTGACCAGCCAGAGTCCCGGCCCGTCGATCCTCGACGTCGAGCCCGGCGCGGCACCGCTGTCGCTCCGCCGCGTCCGGTCTGTCAGCCAGGCCCTGACCTCCCGGCCGCTGCCGCCTCCCGCCCCCGGCCAGGCCTATATCAGCGTCGGTCACACCGCTCTGGGCACGCCCGCGATCCTTGCCGACCTCTCCCGACGGGGCGTGTCGACGACGATCATGATCCACGACCTTATCCCGATTACCCATCCCGAATTCTGCCGACCCGGCGACAGGGCCCGGCATCATCGCCGGGCGAGCAACGCCCTGCGGCACGCCGACCGGATCATCGTCAACTCCGCCTATACCGCCAGTCAGCTGCTGGCGTTCGCCGCCGGCGAAGATCTGCGCCAACCGCCGGTCAAGGCCATTCCACTGGGTCTTCAACCGGTCTTTCTGACCCGCGGAACGACCCCCTCGCCGCGGCCCTATTTTGTCCACGTCGGCACCATCGAGGCGCGCAAGAACCTCGCCTTTCTGCTGACCCTGTGGCGGCGGCTTCAGGAGCGGCTGGGGCCCGCCACGCCCGGACTTGTGCTGGTCGGCCGCTACGGCTGGGAGAATGAAGCCGTGCTGGATCACCTGCAGCGATCGCCCAATCTGCAGGGGCTGGTGCACCAGTCAGCGGGACTGTCTGACGCCTCGCTCGCCCGGTTGATGGCGCGGCGCCCGGGCTGTGGTTGCCCCCTCCTCCATTGAAGGGTTCGACCTGCCGGCGGTCGAGGCCATGGCCATGGGCGTGCCCCTGATCGCGTCGGACATCGCCGTGCACCGGGAACTGGTTTCCGGGGCACGACTGATCGACCCTCTGGACGGCCTCGGCTGGCTGTCGGCCCTGCAGGCCGCAACCGACTCGCCACCTGTCGCCCCGGACTATGCGCCGCCCACATGGACCGCGCATTTCGATCAGGTCGCCGCTTTCATCGGCCTGCCCGACTGAGTGGACTGGCTCCCGGCCGGAAAGCCCGGTAATCAGAGGTGGACCGCCCAGGTTCCGAGGCACCATGACGCGACCCCTGTTCACGCTGCTGATCCTGATCGCCCTGGCGGGCTGTTCGACCCTGCCCGCGGACGGCCCGACGGCACGCGCCATCGATGCCGGGGCGACCGGTACGGATATCGCCGGCGGCTATGCCGTGGTCGACCTCGACTATGCCACGGTCGAGCGGATCAAGACCGCCACCCCCGCCAATGAGGCCTCTCTCGCCGCCGCCGCAGGCACGGCCCCGTCCGATGTGATCGCGGTCGGCGACACCCTGTCCATCGCCATCTTCGAACCGGGCGGGGCGTTGTTCGGCGGCCGCTCGGCCAGTGGTACCGCCTCGTCGGGCGGGTCGTCCCTGCCGCCGGTCGTGGTCGATCGTAACGGCGCGGCAGGCGTCCCGTTTGCGGGCCCCGTCCAGGTCGCCGGCATGACCGGCCCCCAGGCCGCCGAAGCCGTACGGCGGGCCCTGATCGGCAAGGTCGGTGCGCCCCAGGTGGTCGTCTCGATCGCAGCCAGCCCGTCCAATGCGGTCACCGTTCTGGGCGAGGTCCGCAATCCGGGCCGGGCTCCACTCGCGGTCGGGGCCGATCGGGTTCTGGACGTGATTGCCGCCGCTGGCGGTACCGCCCGGGCGGTCGAGGATATCGAGGTCGCCGTCCAGCGCGACGGACTGACCTTCACCGCCCCGCTCTCCACCGTGACCTCGACCTTTGGCGAGAATGTGCGACTGGCCCGCGGCGACCAGGTCAACCTGCGCTACCGGCCCCGTCGCTACTCGGCCTTCGGAGCCCTGGGCACGGTCAGCCAGATCGACATGGGGGCCGGCCCCCTCACCCTCGGGACCGCCCTGAGCCGGGCCGGCGGGCTGGACACCAACAGCGCCGACGCCCGTTCGGTGCTGGTATTCCGCTTCGAACGGCCGGAAGTGGCCGCGGCCCTGGGACTGACCCAACCCGCCACGGTGCGCGGCGTGCCGGTGGTGTACCGCCTGAACATGGCTGATCCGGCAGGGGTGTTCACCGCCGGTAACTTCCCCATCCAGCCGGACGACATGCTGTATGCGCCGCGCTCGGGTGCGGCCGAGGCGCGTAAATTCTTCGATTTCATCCAGAGTATCACCCGCGTGATCTATGACGTGTCGGTCACCAGCGCCCTGTCGGTGAACTGAGATGGCGCGGGGCCTGGGCGCGCGCCTGCGCCGGAAGTGGACACAGATCAGACACTCTGGCTGGCGCGGGCTGATCATGCCTTCCGGTCCGGAGACCGGTTCCGATCTGGCCGAAGAACCGGCGGATGACGGGCCGCGCCGGCCGCAGCGGCCACCGATTGACCCGCGTCTGGACGAACGTCTGTCGGGGATCGAACAGGCGGCCCTCGGCGTCTATGACAAGCATGGTTTGCCGGTGCAGGCCGGAGACTACCGGGAGGGGGCCCCGCGCGAGGCGCTGGACCTTCATCGGTGACGCCCTGTCTCCCGAGGAGCGCTGGGCGTCCATTGTCGAACACCCGCCGGAAAAGGGCTGGCGGCATGCCCGACTGGAAGACATCGGTGGCTTTGAGACCATCCCGGCCCTGACTGAAGCCTCGCGCCTGCTGGTGCGGTGCCGCTACCTGCGGGGCCGACTGTACGGGCTCCTGCCCGGGGATCCCGCCCAGGATCTGCTGGCGGCCATCGATCTGGGGGCCGCCTGGAAGACCGCGATCCCGGACCCGGCTCCCGTCAAGCCGAAGCGGGCATCTGCCAGGCCCCGGCCAGCAGCGACAGCGACCGCCGCCGCGCGTCGTGGTCCCAGATCTGGCTCGTGACCATCAGTTCGTCCGCGCCGGTCTTGTCGACGAATTCCGTGATCCGCGCCCGGACGGTGGCCGGAGAGCCGACGGCGGAGCAGGCCAGCGCCTGATCGATCATCGCCCGTTCCGACGTCGACAGGGTTCCGCCATAACCCTCAACCGGCGGCGGCAGTTTTCCGGGCCGCCCGCTGCGCAGATTGACGAAGGCCTGCTGCAGCGAGGTGAACAGATGCGCGGCCTCATCGTCCGTCGCGGCGGCGAAGACATTGTAGCCCAGCATCACATAGGGCTCGGCCAGCCGTTCTGACGGCCGGAAGTCATCACGATACACCTGCAGTGCGCGCATCATTTCGCCGGGCGCGAAATGGCTGGCGAAGGCATAGGGCAGGCCCAGATGCGCGGCCAGTCGAGCCCCGTAGGTCGAGGACCCGAGGATCCAGATCGGGTACGTCTTGCCCCTCGCCGGGGTTGGCGATGATGCGCTGGTCAGGTCGGGCCGGTTCGAACCAGTGCATCAGCTCCATCACGTCCTGCGGGAAGGCGTCGACGTCGCCGGTCAGGGTCCGGCGCAGGGCCCGGGCCGTGGCCTGGTCGGAGCCCGGCGCGCGCCCCAGCCCCAGGTCGATGCGGCCGGGGTGCAGGGCGGCCAGGGTGCCGAACTGTTCGGCGATGACCAGCGGAGCATGGTTGGGCAGCATGACACCGCCCGCTCCGACCCGGATGGTGCGCGTCGCCGCCGCCACCGCCCCGATCAGGACAGAGGTCGCGGCGCTGGCGATGCCCGGCATATTGTGGTGCTCGGCCAGCCAGTAGCGTCGATAGCCCAGCGTGTCGGCGTGGCGGGCCAGATCAATCGTATTGGCCAGCGCGAGGGTGACATCTGCGCCCTGGGGAACCGGCGCGAGGTCGAGAATGGAAAGCGGGATCATTCCGTCCATATGGGAGGCCCGCCCCCCCGGGCCAATGGCTCAGGGCGCGATGCCGGTCGTGCGCATGATCTCGGCCCGCAGCTCGGCCAGGCCATCGCCCTTCTCCGCCGAGGTGACCAGCACCGCCGGAAAGGCCGCCGGGCGTTTGGAGATGGCCTTCAGCGTCGCCGCCTGAACGACCTCGGCCTCGCCCTTCTTCAGCTTGTCGGCCTTGGTCAGGATGATCTGGTAGCTGACCGCCGCCATGTCGAGCGCCTCCAGCGCCTCGTCGTCCACCGCCTTCAGGCCGTGGCGGCTGTCGATCAGCAGATAGACCCGTTTCAGCGTGACGCGGCCGCGCAGATAGTCGCGGCCCAGGTCCTGGAATTTGCGCACCGTCGTCTTCGACGCCTTGGCCCAGCCGTAGCCCGGCAGGTCGACCAGCCGGGTCTTGCCGTCCAGATCGAAGAAATTGACCTCGCGCGTGCGCCCCGGCTCGTTGGAGGCGCGGGCCAGTTTGTGCATGCCGACCAGCCCGTTGATCAGGCTGGACTTGCCCACGTTCGAGCGCCCGGCGAAGGCGACCTCGGGCAGGTCCGGCTCGGGCAGCTGCTCGATCTTGGCCGCCCCCATGACGAAAGTCGCCGGCCGCGCGAACAGGATCCGCGCGGCCTCCAGCTCTTCGGGGGTGAACTCGGTCACGCCGTCTTCTTGAAGCGGGCGAGGAAGGTGTCGATCGGGTTCTCGGCCTTGAAGCGGTGCATGATGAACCACTGCTGGAGGATCGAGAGGATGTTGTTCCAGGCCCAGTAGACCAGAAGACCCGCCGGGAAGGTGGCCATGATGAAGGTGAACACCAGCGGCATGAAGGCAAAGATCTTGCGCTGCACCGGATCGGGCGCCGGCGGGTTCATCGCCATCTGCAGCCACATGGTCAGGCCGTAGAAGATCGGCAGGATGCCGAGGGCGAGATTGGTGCCCAGGATGGTGCCGACCAGCGGCAGCGAGGTCGGATCCCACGGGATCAGGCCGTACAGGGTCCACAGGGTCGACGGATCCGGAGCCGACAGGTCGCGCAGCCAGCCGAAGAACGGCGCGTGCCGCATCTCGATGGTCACGTACAACACCTTGTACAGGGCGTAGAAGACCGGAATCTGCACCAGGATGGGCAGGCAGCCCGCCAGCGGATTGATCTTCTCGCGCTGATACAGCGCCATCGTTTCCTTCTGCTGCGCAGCCGGATCGTCCGGATTCTTCTTCTTGATCTCCTCCATCAGCGGCTGGAGCTTGCGCATCTTCGACAGGCTCTCGTAGGACTTGTTGGCCAACGGGAACATGATCAGCTTGACGACGAAGGTCAGGGCCAGAATGGCGAGGCCGAAATTGCCCAGAACCCCGAAGAAGAACTCCACGACCATGAAGATCGGCCGGGTCAGGAACCAGAACATCCCCCAGTCGATCGCATAGACGAAACGCGGCAGGTTCAGCTCGTCCTGATAGCCGGTCAGGATCTCGTTGCGCTTGACCCCGGCGAACAGCCTCTGGGTTTCGGTGATCTGGCGGCCGGGCGCGATGGTGCGCGCCTCGCCCAGCATATTGACCTCGTGGATATCGGTCCCGCCACCGCCGCGCACGCGGAACTCGGCCTCGATCTGCTCGGACTGGTCGGGGATCATCGCCGCCAGCCAGTATTTGTCGGTGATGCCGAGCCAGCCGCCCGTCGAGGTGTGCTGAACCCGCTCCTTCTTGGCCCAGTCCTTGTACTTCAACTGCTGGGTCGAGAATTTTCCATCCTCACCGCCGAAGGTGCCGATGGCGCCCTCATGCAGGATCATCTGACCGCCGACATGGTCGGGCACGCCCTGGCGCTCGACCCGGCCGAACGGCGCGATGGTGATGGCCTGGGTGCCGAAATTGGCGACCGTATCGGTGACGGTGAACAGGTATTGCGGATCGATGGCGATCACGCGGGTGAAGCGCAGACCCTGGCCGTTGTCCCAGGTCAGGGTGACCGGCGTGGTCGGTGTCAGCACCGAGCCGTCGGTGAGCCGCCAGGGCGTGCGCGGGCCGGGTACGCCACCGGGGACATTGGGGCCGTTCCAGGCGAACAGGGCCGAATAGCTGTGCTCCATGCCCTGGGGGCGGAACAGTTCCACCGGCGGGGAGGTCCGCCGCCAGCGTCTCGCGATACTGGGTCAGAAACAGGTCATCGATACGCCCGCCCTCGAGCGACAGCGATCCCCGGAGCGTCGGCGTCTGGATCGGCACGCGGGCGCCGGCCCCGAGGGCCGCGCTGCGGTCGGTCACGAACACCGCGGCGGTGGGGCTGGCAGCCAGGGCCCCGCCGTCGGCAGACGTTCCGGTGGTCTGTTCCGTCGCCTGCTGCTGAGCCGCCTGACGGCGCTCCGCCTGCGGTTTCATCACGAATTCACTGTAGCCGAGCAGGAAGATCATCGCGATCACGACGAAGATGATCGTGTTCCTGCTGTTGTCGTTCTGCATGGAGTTCAGCGGTCCTGGCCGGAAGGGTCGCGGGCGGGTGGAATGGCGCCAGGCGCCGGCCGCGGTGTCGCGAGCCTTGTAAGCGCCGATTTCACATCGTCAAGCAAACGGTCCCAAGAACGGCCTGCCGTGCCCATGCGGGCGATGAAGACATAGTCGCTTCCGGGACGTCCGATAAGCGGTACCAGCGCCCGCGCGGCTTCACGCAGGCGGCGTTTGGCCCGGTTGCGCACAACCGCCCCCCCGACCTTGCGTGTGGCGGTAAAGCCGACACGCACCACGGGGTCGCCGTCATGACGGTCGAGTCGCTGGACAACCACCGCGCCACGGGCCTCCGAAACGCCTCTCGCGGCCGCCAGGAACTGGGGCCGCGAGGTCAGGCGCTCGATCTTGAGATCATCTGTCATGCGTCCACCGGGACGCGAGGCACAAGGGCCCGACGACTTAGGCCGTCAGGCGCTTGCGGCCCTTGGCGCGACGCCGCGCAACAATCTTCTGTCCGTTCTTGGTGGCCATCCGCGAACGGAAGCCGTGACGGCGCTTGCGCACGAGTCGCGACGGCTGATAGGTCCGCTTCACGGTGGGCTCCGGGGTCTAAAGGTTTGCACGGCTGACGAAAAGGAACGTCACCGCAGGAGGGCGGGCGTATAAGGCGCATGACTGCAGGTGTCAACGCGAACCCGGCACAGGAAGGCATTCTGAGGCATGGCGAAACGATCAGCTAGAGAGTGGGCCATCCGCCTTCTGCCGCTGATGGCCATCGCCGGCCTGGCGGTCGCCTTCTTCAGCCTGGGCTGGAACCGCTATCTGTCGATGGACATGATCCGCGACCACGGCCTGGGCCTGCAGGCCTATGCCGGGGATCATTTCTGGCTGGCGCTGGTCGTCTTCATCGCCGTCTATGCGACCGCCACGGCCTCGACCATCCCCGGACCGGTGTTCCTGACCCTGCTGGGCGGCATGATGTTCGGCCCGTGGGTCGGGGCCCTGGCCCAGGCCACGGGGGCGACGATCGGCTCGATCGTCATCTATCTGGTCTACCGGACCGCCATCGGCACCTGGCTGCGGGAAAACCGCCGCCGACGCGGGCTTCATGGACCGTCTGGCCAGGGGGGTGGACCGCAATGCCTTCGTCACCCTGTTCACCCTGCGGGTCATCCCCAGCGTGCCCTTCGTGCTGATCAACGCCACCGCCGGCATGATCGCGGCCCCGCTGCGCCCCTATATCCTGGCCACCTTTTTCGGCCTGCTGCCGTCGACCTTCATCTACACCTCGATCGGCGCGGGCCTCGGCGAGATGATCCGGGCCGGTGAGCCGGTCGACCTGCCGATGCTGGTGGCGCGCTTCTTCTGGCCGCTGATGGGGGTGGTCTTCCTGTCGCTGCTGCTGCCGCTGGGCCTGAAACTGGGACAGGTCTGGCGCAACCGGGGCCAGGAGACCCTCGCATGACCGCACCCGGCCCGACGGCGATCGACACCCCTCCGGTCTCGGGAACGAGCGCCAGTGGCCCCCCGGCCGCCCGCACGCCCCTGCGTCTGCGCCTGCCCGAGGGCTGGGTCCAGCGGCTGCGCGCCCGGCTGCATGTCCCGACCCCGGACGGCCTGTCGTGGCGACTGCTGCTGCTGACCGTCGGCTTCACCCTGGCGGTCGGGGCCCTGATCATCGCGCCCAGCGCCGCCTCCTTCCACGAGCGCTGGCTGCTGGACCGGCTGCAGTCGGCCGAGCTGGCCTCGGTCGGGGTCGAGGCCCTGCCCTATTCGGCGGTCGAGGACGCCACGGCGGAACAGCTGCTGACGATCGGCGGGGTCCAGGCCGTGGTGGTCGGCGACCAGGGCGTGCGCCGCCTGCTGCTGCAGGCCCCCAACCTGCCCCGCACCCCCGATGTGATCGACCTGCGCCAGCGCAACGTCGGGGCCCGGCTGCTGGATCCGTGGCGCACCCTGGTCGGCCACCCCGACCGCTCGATCCGGGTCCAGGCCCGGCCGCGCTATCGCTCCGGCGACTTCATCGAGGTGCTGGCCCCGGCCCAGCCGCTGAAGCTGGAACTGCGCGCCTTCCTGCTCAACAGCCTGCTGGTGTCGCCGCTCATCTCGGCCGTGGCCGGTGGCCTGCTGGTTGCCCCGGCGCTGGCCTTTCTGGTGCTGCAGCCGCTGCGACGGGTGACCCGCTCGATCGAGCATTTCGCCACCAATCCCGAAATCGAGGGTGAGCCGCCCAGCACCCGGCACGACGAGATCGGCCGGGTCGAACGCGAACTGGCGCGCATGCAGGAAGAGGTCCGGCTGTCGCTGTGCTGGCGCGCCCGGCTGGTCGCCCTGGGCCAGGCCGTGGCCAAGATCAATCATGACCTGCGCAACATGCTGACCTCGGCCCAGATCGCCTCCGAACGGCTGGCCGCCTCGCCCGACCCCCAGGTGGCCCGGGTCCTGCCGCGGCTGGAGCGGGCGCTGGGCCGGGCGGCGGCCCTGGCCCGCAATGTGCTGGAGTACGGCCGCAGCGAGGAGCCCCTGCCCCAGCGCACGCCCATCGCCCTGGCCGCCGCGGTCAAGGCCGCGGCCGAGGATGCCGGCCTCGAGGCTGACGGGGTGCGGCTGGTCCGGTCGATCCCGGCCCGCTACAGCATCAACGCCGACGCCGACCAGCTGCACCGCATCCTCGTCAATCTGATGCGCAACGCCCGGCAGGCGATCGAGGCCCTCGGCGGGCACAAGGGCGTGATCCGGGTCTGGGCGACCGGCGACGGCGGCTCCTGCCGGGTGCGGGTCAGCGACGACGGGCCGGGCATCAACGCGCGCATGGCGGGGTCGATTGTTCGACCCCTTCGTCAGCGGGGGCGGGACGGACGGCACCGGACTGGGCCTGACCATTTCCCGCGAGCTGGCCGCCAACCACGGCGGCGACCTGCGTCTGGTTGGACCGGCCCGGGCGGCACCACCTTCGAGCTGCAACTGCCGGAGTGATGGCCCAAATCGCGGGTCGGGCGTTGTTAGCCGGATTTGCCGCGAAACGGCCCCGCTTGGCCGTCAGGTTCGGCGACACTCGCCGAGGAGAACAGATCGATGATCCGACCGACCCTGAGAACCGCCACCGGCCTGGCCGCCGGCCTGATCCTGATCGCGGGGGCCGCACCGGTCCTGGCCCAGACACCACCGCCGCCGGAGTCCGCAGCCGAGGCGGCCCGTCTCCAGGCCCTGGGTGAGACCTATCATCGGGCCCCCGACACGGCCCAGGACCCGGACGAAGTGGCAACCACCGCGGCCCTGAACGCCAGAATTGCCGCCCACAATGAGGCGGCCGCCCGACAAGAGGCTGTCGACACCGCCGAATACGCCGAGGCCGAGGCCCGCTATCGCGCGGAAGCCGCCGCAGCGGCGAGGCTTCAGGCCAACTACGACGCTGAACAGCGGACGGCGGCGGCGGCCCGGGCGGATATGAACGGGCCCGCGCGACCTGGGAGGCGATGATCCGGGCGTGCGAGGCCGGCGGCCGCCGCGACTGCCGGGCCAACGCGCCCGACTGAGGTCCGGCTAGACCTCGGCCGGTTCCGTCCGGCGCTGCATCATCGCGTCGAAATTGCCCTAGACGCCGTCGGCGCCGCGCCAGGAGCCGGTGGTCGCGCCCTTGGAATATTCAGTGGCGCGCGCCTCGAAGAAATTGGCGTGCTCGACCCCGCTCAGCAGCGACTGCAGCCACGGCAGCGGGTTCTCCTTGACCCCGTAGACCTCGGGCAGGTGCAGCTGACGCAGGCGCGAGTCGGCGATGAAGCGGATGTACTGCTATATGTCCTCGGGGGTCATGCCCTGGACCTCGCCGGCCTCGAAGGCCAGGTCGATGAATTTGTCCTCCAGCGCCACCACGGTTTCGCAGCAACCGACGATGTCGTCAGCCACGGCCTTGGTGATGGCCCCCGTCTCCTTGTTGAAGGCGTGGTACAGCTTGATGATGCCCTCGCAGTGCAGGCTCTCGTCGCGGATCGACCACGAGATCACCTGGCCGATGCCCTTCATCTTGTTCTGGCGCGGGAAATTTATCAGCATCGCGAACGAGGCGAACAGCTGCAGCCCCTCGGTGAAACCGCCGAACATGGCCAGGGTGCGGGCGATGTCGGCCTCGGTCTCGACGCCGAACTCCTGCATGAAGTCATGCTTGTCGCGCATGGCCTCGTATTCGATGAAGGCCCCGAACTCGCTCTCGGGCATGCCGATGGTTTCCAGCAGCAGGGCATAGGCCGCGATATGGATGGTCTCCATATTGGCGAAGGCCGACAGCATCATCTTCACCTCGGTGGGTTTGAAGACGCGGCCGTATTTTTCCATGTAGTTGTCGGAGACCTCGATGTCGGCCTGGGGGAAGAAGCCGAAGTTCTGCGTCAGCAGATTGCGTTCCTTGTCGTTCAGATTGACCGCCCAGTCCTTGCAGTCCTCGCCCAGCGGATATTTCCTCGGGCATCCAGTGGACCTGCTGCTGCTTCTTCAACATGTCAAAGGCCCACGGATAGCGGAACGGCTTGTAGGCGGCCGAGCGGGTCAACAGACCGGGGTGGTGGGCTTGATGATGGCGTGGGCGTTCATCGATAAAAGCTCCTACTGGGGAAAACGGGACTCTACTCCTAGCATGCGGGCGGATGACGGCGGCGCCAAGGGCAAATGCGGCTATGTTGCGATCACTTTTTGCAAAACCGCTAGATATGGTAGGCAGAAGCGAGACTTCCGGGGATAAGCCCGGGACGAAAACCGGCCGGTGTCGTGGCCCGGTTTTGCGGAATTTCTCCTGTCGTCCCGCCGGCGTGCCGTACCCTTCCCCTCTCCCGGGGGAGCCATCGGTTGGGATGTGGGCGTACGGTCTCGCCATGATCGCACCGTAACCCCCCAGCTTTGCGCAGCGGAAAGCGCTCAAAACAGCTGTCGTCATCCTCCGGCAAGCCGCGTCTTCGCGGCGCAGACCGGGGGACCCCAGCGGCGCGCGGAGCGCGATCTGTTCAGGCACGGTCGGTGCGGCCCTTTTCGCCTTCGCTTCGCTGCGGCGCCGCCGGGTCAAACCCGGTCTCGGCCGCGCCTCGCCGGAGGATGACGACAGCGGGGGAGTGCGAGGTCTTCGCCAAAAATCCCCCTATCTCCCCTACCCAAACCCCAACCCAAACAACCCCCTAACCAAATCCTCCCGCAAAAAACCCGCCCCCCTTCCGACCTGCCGCATACTGCCCCGGTCCCGTCGCAAGGAAGGGCCGCCGGGCCTGCGACCTGGTGTGCGGCGGGAGTGGAGAAGCGGGGGCCCGGTTCCGGTCTGCCAGTGAAAGGCAGGCGACGCCCGGGGTCTGATCGGGATGATCGGATGTCAGGGATGCGGGGGATACGCATCCGGTCCGGGACCGTGTCGC
>JAUCCG010000029.1:0-14762 GCA_034676465.1 Brevundimonas sp.
GACAGGCGGACAAAGGCCCATTCGGCCGGACTGTCGCGCATCCTGACACCCGGGCCATCGCCGCGGCCCCTTCCGGGGCCATGGCACTGACGGGCTTGGGACAGGGGGCGAACATGGCCGGATCGGCCTTGGGAATCGGACTGCTCATGACCCCAGCCTATCGCCTGGCCCGGGCCGCCGGAAGCCGTCGGTTCAGATCAGGCCGTGACCCTTGGGCAGTTCGGCGTAGCGGTGCACCCGCGTGGCCATCACCAGCCCGAAACCGATCATCACCGTGGCCATCACCGTGCCGCCATAGCTGAGCAGCGGCATCGGCACACCGACGACCGGGGCCAGACCCATGACCATGGCCCCGTTGATCAGCACATACAGGGCGAAGGTCGCCGTCACGCCCGCCGCGCCCAGCCGGCCGAAATGGCTGTGCGACAGCGACGAAATCCGCAGCGCGATGACGATGATGGCGACATAGCAGGCCAGCACCGTGAACGACCCGACGAAGCCGAACTCCTCACGAGACACGGCGGCGAAGATGAAGTCGGTATGTTTCTCCGGCAATTCCGACTGGCTCTGGCTGCCCAGTCCATAGCCCTTGCCCAGCAGCCCCCCGGAGCCCAGGGCGATCTTGGACTGGATGATGTGATAGCCGTTGCCGGACGGGTCGCCCTCGGGGTTCAGGAAGGTCAGGACCCGGTTGCGCTGATAGTCGTGCATGACGAACATCACGAACGGCACCGCCGCCGCCACGGCCGCGGCCCCCGCCGTGACGATGACCCGCCAGCTCAGCCCGGCCATGAACATGATGGCCGCGCCGGTCAGACCGATCAGCATGGCGCTGCCCAGGTCCGGCTGGTGCGCGACCAGCAGAAAGGGCGCGGCGATCATCCCGATCGGGAAGATCAGTTTCCACAATTGGCGTCCCGGGCCGAGGCCCCGTGGTACCAGCGCGCCAAGGCCAGGACGAGACCGATCTTCATGATCTCGGACGGCTGGACCCGCGTGATGCCCAGATCAAGCCAGCGCGTCGCCCCCATGGCCGTGTAGCCGAACAGTTCGACCCCCACGAGCATGATCACGCACCACGAAATAGATCGGATAGGCGGCCCGGAACCACCATTTGAGATGGACCATCGACAGCACCAGCATCACCGCCAGCATCACGCCGAAACGGATCAGATGCTTGGCCGCCCAGGGGTCCCACGACCCCTTGGCCACCGAAACAGCATCGCGGCACCGATACCGGTGACCACGATCAGCAGACTGATCAGACGCCAGTCGATCTGGGTCAGCTTGACCGACAGGCGGTCGCGCTCACCGGGACGGGTCAGGGCCGAAGAGGTCATTGCGGCTCCGACAGATAGGGACGCGGCCCGGACGTCGCCGTCCGCGGGGCCGGAGACGACGGGCTGGGCCTCAGCACGGCCGCTGCAGCGTCTCCGGTGACTTCGCCGCCGGGCAAGGCACCCGGATCCCCCTCGTCGGCCTCGCCGGTCGCGGCTTCGGGCGGTGCCGGGCGCTCGATCCGGGCGCGCATGTCCGGGTCCTTCAGCAGGACCGTCTTCATGATTTCGCGCGCCCGCGGGGCGGCGTCGGCCGACCCGCCGGCCGGGGCATGCTGGATGATCAGGGCGATGGCGTAGCGCGGCGCGTCATGCGGGGCGAAGGCCACGAACAGGGCGTGGTCACGCCGGGTCCAGACCGCGTCGCGTGGCCCGCGCGAGCCCGAGCCATAGTCGCGCGACTTCGGCCATACCGTCTTGCCGGCCATCTGGATGTCGCCCAGTCCCAGCTGCGACGCCCGATAGGCGGTGCCGGTCACGTCGTTGGCCACCGCCGCCATGCCGTCACGGACGATGTTCAGATGCTCCTGGCTGAACGGCAGGTTCGGGGCCGCGGCCCCGGATGGCCGATCCGCGTCGCCCACAGACCGGACCAGACGCGGCTGGATCGCCTTGCGGCCGTTGGCGATACGCGCCGTCATCACCGCCAGCTGCAGGGCGCTGACCGACAGGGCCCCCTGGCCGATCGCCACCGACCGGTCTCGCCCGGATACCAGGTGCCGGCATCGGGATGGGTCGCCCCGGTACGCCGCGCGTAGTCGGCCTTCCACTGCTTGGACGGCACCGTGCCGCTCGACTGGCCGGCGATGCCGATCTCATAGGTGTGGCCGAAGCCCAGATCCTCGGCCACCCGGGCGATCCGGTCGATGCCGGCCCGGTTGCACATGTGGTAGAAATAGGTGTCGCACGAGTTCTTGATGGCGTTGTGCATGTCCATCGCGCCATGCCCGCCACGCTTCCAGCAACGGAAGGTGCGGTTGCCGTAGCGATAGCCGCCGGTGCAGACGACCCGCTCCGACGGATTGACCCCGGCATCCAGCAGGGCCAGCGCCGTCGTCATCTTGAAGGTCGAGCCGGGCGGGAAGGTGCCGTAGATGGCCTTGTCCAGCAGCGGCTTGCGCTCATAGTCCCGCAGGGCGTTGTAGATATTGCCCGGCACGCCGCTGACGAACAGATTGGCGTCGAACGACAGGGCCGAGACCATGCACGGGATGTCGCCGTTGCGGACATCCATCACCACACAGCCGCCGGACTTCTTCACCGTAAACTTCCAGCGCCCGGTTCTGGACGTGGGCGTCGAGGGTCAGGACCACGTCCTTGCCCGGCTGGGCCGGGACCGATCCGCCGACATCCTCGCCCACGACCCGCCCCCGGGCGTCAACCTCGACCCGGGTGCCCCCGGCCTCGCCGCGCAGGTCGGTCTCGAGCGCCTTCTCGACGCCCTGGCGGCCGATGCGGAAGCCCGGATTGTAGAGCAGTTGTGGCGGGTCCTCGCCGCGGTCGCGGATGGCCTTGATGTCCCGGTCCGAGACCTTGGCCACATAGCCGACCACATGGGCGAACGATCCGCCGAACGGATAGTAGCGGGCCTCGTTCATGTGGGCCGTCACGCCCGGCAGTTCGTTGGCGTACAGATTGACCCGCGCGAACTCCTCCCAGCTCAGGTCGCTCTTGACCGGCACCGGCGAAAACCGCGGCGCGGCATTGACGTCGCGGATGATCGCCCGACGCCGCTCCACCGTGTCCGGCAGCAGCTGACCCAGCAGGTCCAGGGTCTCGTCCAGGTCCTTGGTCTCGTCACGGACCACCAGCACCCGGAAGCTGGGCCGGTTGCCGGCGATGACCACGCCGTTGCGGTCCAGGATGCGTCCGCGCGGCGGCGGCACCAGCCGGAAGTTGAACTGGTTGTTCGAGGCCAGGGTCGCATATTCCTGCGCCTGCACGACCTGCAGCTGGGCCAGCCGCCCGGTCAGGGCCACGACCCCGAGCGTGGTCAGTCCGCCCAGCACGAAGGTGCGCCGCAGGAACGAGCCCTGGCGCTCGTTGACATCCGAAAAGAAGATGGACGGTTCGTGGCTCATCGGAACCGCACATCGCCGTCGTCGAACCGCTCGATCATGATGTGCGCCAGCGGGAACACCAGCAGCGTGGGCACGATCTGGGCGATCGTCGCCAGCAGGCTGGGTGCGGTCGGCGACCCGATGGTGACGACCACATAGGCCAGCAGAAACGCCATCAGCGTACAGGCCGTGTACCAGACGAACAGAACCCGGACTTCCTGACCCAGCAGGAAGCTGCGCGACAACAGGACCACGCCATAGACCGCCGACAGGGCCAGCCCCCACGTGCCGAACGGCCCGCTCCAGAAGCTGTCGACCAACAGACCGAGGCCCAGCAGTACGACCGGCGCCACAGACAGAGGGCCGGATCAGCGGCCACGAAAAGGCCAGCACCATCGGCAGAACCGGTTCAGGCAGGGTCAGGCCGACAATTTGACCGGCGTGGCCAGGATAATGGTCGCGGCAATCGTGATCAGGGTCGGATACGCGATCCATTGCAGGGGGCCGACGACCCGTACCGCCATCGCACGTCTCACCCGTCCACTCCCGTTTCGGGGGGCGGCGTCGCGGACGTGCTCTGGGCCGGGGCCGGGGCCGGCGTCGCGGCCGAAGTCGGCACCGGGGTCGAAGCCGACGGCCTCGCCGGTGGCGACGTCACCGGCTGATGGGCCGCGGTCCCGGTGGCCGCGGACGGGTCTGTGCGGGAGTCTGGGCCGGTGTCGTGGCCGTGGGCGGGCGTGACGCGGCGACCGGTGGCGTCGCGGCGGGTGCCGGTGTCGCAGGTGCCGGCGCAGCCCCCCGGTTGCGTGTCGTCGCTTCCGCCGAGACCGCGGCCCGGCGGGCGGCGGCGTCGCCGATCGCGGCCGCCTGGGCGGCGGACGGTGGTGGCGCGGCGTTCAGACCGGCCAGCGGCGGCGCGTTCAGGTCATCGGACTCCAGCAGCTGGCTGAAATCCTGGAACAGCATCACCCGGACATAGTCGATGGCCCCCCGGTCGCTGAACAGCTTGACCCGCCACGACCCGTCGATGCCCTTGGCGGCCACGCCGATCGGCAGGCCGCGCGGAAAGCCGCCGCCGTCACCCGACGTCAGGATCCGGTCCCCCGCCTCGATCGAGCCGACGCCGCGGACGAACTCCAGTCGCGGATTGCCACTGCCGTCGCCCTTCAGGATCGCGCGGGCGTCGCTGCGCGCGATCAGCACCGGCGTCTGGCTGGCCACGTCGGTCAGGTTCAGCATGCGGCTGACACGCGGCGAAGCGCCGATGATCCGGCCAACCAGCCCGTGCTCGTTGATGACCGGATTGCCGACCTGGACGCCCTTGCTGGTACCGACATCGGGCAGTCGGGCCCGGTTGAACGGTCCGCGCAAACTCCGAGATCGACCGGGCCGTGGCCATCGGCACCGGCGGTTCGGTGCGCACGCCCAGCATCGCCTCATAGCGCGCATTGACGTTCTTCAACGCGATCACCTGGTCGCGTTGTTGCTGGAAGTCAGCCAGCTGCGCCTTCAGTTTGCGATTTTCCGACACGGCGAAGAAATAGCCGCCGACATAGTCGCTGGCGGCCCCGGCCCAGCGCACCGGGGCGGCGAACACCCCGCCCACCGGTCCAACCACCGCGTCGGCGGTCGAGCGCACGGCACCGTATCCGGCCTGGCCGTCGGTCGCGCGATGATCGTTCAACAGCAGCAAAATCGACGCCACGAATTCCGGCCATGACAACGACGGCCGCGGTCCAGACCAGCGGCACCTTGAGATTTTCGAACGGTCCGTCGCGAAACGCCACGGCGCGCCTTCCAGCAAAGAGCGGAATTCAGCGGGACAGTCCCGTTGATCCACACAGGCTATCGCAAAATACGGGCCGGTTGGGAACCGCCGCGCTTCCCGCGATGACAGGGATTTGAAATGGTCCGGAAACCGTCCGGATCAGAGCGCCGAGTCAACGCCCTTCATCCAGCGCGGATGTTCCAGAACCCGGCCGCAGCCGATGGCCACGCAGGACAGGGGATCATCCGCCACCGACACCGGCAGGCCGGTATGGTCGCGGATCTCGGCGTCCAGGCCGCGCAGCAGCGCGCCGCCGCCGGTCAGCATGATGCCCTTGTCGGCGATGTCGGCGGCCAGTTCGGGCGGGGTGGCTTCCAGCGCCACCTTCACGGCCTCGATGATCTGGGTCACCGGCTCGGCCAGGGCCTCGGCGGCCTGGCGCTCGCTGATGCGAACCTCGCGCGGCACGCCCTGCATCAGGTCGCGGCCCTTGACCTCGATCGACAGGCCTTCGCCGTCGGCCGGAATACGGGCGGTGCCGATGTCCTTCTTGATCCGCTCGGCCGTGGTCTCGCCGATCAGCAGATTATGGTTGCGGCGCATGTACGAGATGATCGCCTCGTCCATCTTGTCGCCGCCGACCCGGACCGAACGCGAATAGACGATGCCCGACAGCGACAGCACGGCCACCTCGGTGGTGCCGCCGCCGATGTCGACGACCATCGAACCGGTGGCTCGTGGATCGGCAGACCGGCCCCGATCGCCGCGGCCATCGGCTCGTCGATCAGGCCCACGCGTCGTGCGGACGCATTCAGGCAGATCGTTGATGGCGCGACGCTCGACCGCCGTGGCCCCCGACGGCACGCAGACGATGACCTTGGGGTTCACGAAACCCTTGCGGTTATGCACCTTGCGGATGAAATGCTTGATCATCTCCTCGGCGACTTCGAAGTCGGCGATGACCCCGTCGCGCATCGGACGGATGGCTTCCATGTGTCCGGGCGTGCGGCCCAGCATCTGCTTGGCCTCGATGCCGACGGCATGAACGATCTTGCGGCCACCGACGTTCCTGAGCGCCACGACGGACGGCTCATTCAGCGCAATTCCCTTGCCTTTCATGTAGATAAGGGTGTTGGCGGTGCCGAGGTCGATGGCGATGTCGTTCGACATCATGCCGAAAAATGGTGAGAACATGGGCGCGGGATACCGTCTGGTTCAGGCCTGAAGGGCGATCGTCGTGTCAGTCCGCTTCAGCGACGCCCCGCCGCACGCATCCCCATACGCACAACGCTTCTGACCGTCTTCGCCGAGCCGACTAGGCGCTCGTTTGCCCGCATGACGGGGGGGATTACAAGCCCGATGACGATCCGTCACCGGGCAGGCGATGACGAAACCGGCATCTTCGCGGTTCAGGCGACCTCCAGACCCTCGGCCGCGAACACCCGCTGAACCGCCGCCCGCTCCTGGGTCCGGTCCAGATGGCCGTTCAGTCGGGCAAACCGGGCCAAATCCAGCAGATCGGCCGCGCGCGCCCAGCGTTCGAACACCATCAGATAGCCGTCGGCCAGGGTGTAGGCGTCGCCCATCACCCAGGGCCCCTCCAGCAGGCTGTCCTCGATCAGCTGCAGCCGGGTCAGCGCCACCTCGACGGCGTCGGCGCGGGCCTCACCCTCCAGCGCCGGGCGGCTGAACAGCGCCTTGCCGATGGCCGGATGCAGCGACGAGGCCAGATCGCCCGTTGAACGCATTGAAGCGCGCCATCCGGTACGGATCCCCCACCGGGGCCAGGTTCTGCTGCGGTCGGGTCTGGGCGATGAAGCCCAGGATGGCGGCGTTCTGGGTGATCACGCCCCGCTCGGTCTCCAGCGCCGGCGTCACCCCGGCCGGATTGATCGCCAGATACGCGGGGGTCTTGTGCTCGCCCTTGCCCAGATCGATGCGGACCGCCTCATAGGGCGCACCGGACTCCCTCCAGCGCGACATGCGAGGCCAGGGCGCAGGCCCCGGGCGAGTAATACAGTTTCAGCATGGCGGCCTCCGGGTAGGGTTCGATGGAACAACGCACATAGGGGACGTCGTTATCCGTAACAAGTTCAGTGTCTATTGAGGGGCCGGTCCTGGCGCCGTTTCACCAGCTCCCGCGCCCCCAGCATGATCGCCAGCCAGATCAGGGCCATCCCCGCCAGCAGGGCCGAGGTCCAGATGCCGTCACCACTGACCGCGCTCATGAACGACCCGCCGAAAAAAGGCCACCAGTGCCGTCTTGGGCAGCACCCCCAGGGCGCACCCGGCCAGAAAGCCGCCGAACGATGCCCGCGCTGCGCCGAACGCCATATTGACGACGATGAACGGGGCCGACGGCACATTGCGGATCATGAAGCTGGCATAGAAGGCGTTCTGGCCCGCGAACCGCTTCATCCGTCCGGCCGTGCGCCCGCCGAACCGCTCGGCCGCCCGCGCCGTCGGGCCGCGCCCCAGCCAGTAGGTCACCGCCGCCGACACCACCGTCGCGATCCAGCTGTCGACAAATCCCGACCACGGTCCGAACGCCACCACGCAAGCCGCGATCAGCAGAAACTGCGGCACCCCGATGAAGGCCGCCACCACGAACACCACCACGGTCGCCGGCAGACCCCACGGACTGTCGCTGAACCCGTTCAGCCACAGCTCCAGCCGCGCCTCGGCCCCCCAGCCCCAGCTGCGTCTTGCCGAACGCAAACAGCGCCGCCACCCCGGCAAAAAGCAGCACGGTCGCCGCCAACGCCCGCCAGCGACGGCCTTCCATATTCAGCAGGATATCGACGAGCCGACGCATGGTTTCAGCGCTTAGCATCCCGATCCTGCAATCACGAAACCGTTGCATTTGATCACGCCTTCGCAACTGCGTAAGGACATGCACAGCATCGGGAGATTCCATGTCCAGCCTGCAGTCCACCGCCCTGTCGCGCGTCAAGCCCTCGGCCACGCTCGCCGTCACCGCCCGGGCCCGCGAGCTCAAGCGCGAAGGCCGCGATGTGATCGGCCTCGGGGCCGGTGAGCCGGACTTCGACACCCCCGACAACGTCAAGGCCGCCGCCATCGCCGCCATCCAGCGCGGCGAGACCAAATACACCGACGTCGACGGCCTGCCCGAGCTGAAGGCCGCCATCGTCGCCAAATTCGCCCGTGAAAACGCCCTGACCTACAGCCCGGCCCAGATCCATGTCGCCCCGGGCGGCAAGGCCGTGCTGTTCAACGCCCTGATGGCCACCCTGTCGCCCGGCGACGAGGTCATCGTCCCCGCCCCCTACTGGGTCAGCTATCCCGACATGGTGCTGCTGGCCGGCGGCGAGCCGGTCGAGATCGTCGGGGTCGAGGCCGACGGCTTCAAGCTGCGCCCCGCCGTTCTGGAAGCGGCCATCACACCGAAGACCCGCTGGCTGATCCTCAACTCCCCCTCCAACCCGACCGGGGCCGCCTATACCCGGGCCGAGCTGGAGGCCCTGGCCGAAGTCCTGCGCCGCCATCCCCACGTCTGGGTGATGACCGACGACATGTACGAGCACCTGATCTACGGCGATTTCGAATACACCACCTTCGCCCAGGCCGCGCCCGACCTCTATGACCGCACCCTGACCGTCAACGGCGTGTCCAAGGCCTATGCGATGACCGGCTGGCGCATCGGCTACGCCGGTGGGCCCAAGCCCCTGATCGACCTGATGCGCAAGGTCGCCGGCCAGACCACCTCCAACCCCGCCTCGATCAGCCAGTGGGCCGCCGTCGAGGCCCTGAACGGCCCGCAGGACTTCATCGCCGAACGCAGTCGCGCCTTCGAAAAGCGCCGCGATCTGGTGGTCTCCATGCTCAACCAGGCCACCGGCCTCCGCTGCCCCACACCCGAGGGGGCCTTCTATGTCTATCCGTCGATCGAGGGCCTGATCGGCAAGACCACCGAGAGCGGCGTGGTCATCGACAGCGACGAGACCTTCACCACCGAACTGCTGAACGCCGAGGGCGTCGCCGTGGTCCAGGGCTCGGCCTTCGGCCTGTCGCCCTATTTCCGCATCAGCTACGCCACCAGCGACAGCGTGCTGGAAGAAGGCTGCCGCCGCATCCAGCGCTTCTGCGCCAGCCTGCGCTGATCGATCCGCGGGTCGCCCGGCTCAGGCGGCCCGGCTGACCGCGAAATCGGCCAGCTGTTCCAGCGCCTCGCGCCATTCCCCGGCCGGCAACACCTCCAGCGCCGCCTGCGCCAGGTCGGCATAGTCCCCGGCCAGGTCCAGCGTCGCCCCGATCGCGCCCGAGCCGACCACCAGCGCCCGGGCCCGGGCGAAATCAGCCTCGGTCCGCTCGCCGCCATTGATGGTCCGGTCCCAGAAGGCGTCCTCGGTGCCCTTGGTCCGCGCCGCCGCCAGCAGCAGCGGCAGCGTCACCTTGCCCTCGCGGAAGTCGTCGCCGGCGTTCTTGCCCAGCGCTTCCGATGTGCCGCCGTAATCCAGCGCGTCATCGGCCAGCTGGAAGGCCAGCCCCAGGTTCAGCCCATAGGCCCGCAGCGCCGCGATCTCGGCCTCCCCGGCCCCGCAACCGACCGCGCCCGCCTCGGCGGCGGCGGCGAACAGCTCGGCGGTCTTGGCCGAGATGATCTGCAGATAGGTGTCATGGTCCAGGTTCAGGTCGTGGGCCCGCGTCAACTGCAGCACCTCGCCCTCGGAAATCACGCTGGAGGCCTTGGCCAGTATGCCCAGCGCCCGCATCTGCCCCGTCTCGACCATCAGCTCGAAGGCCCGCGCGAACAGAAAGTCCCCGACCAGCACGCTGGACGGCGCGCCCCAGATCAGATGCGCCGCCACCTTGCCGCGCCGCATGTCCGAGGCATCGACCACATCGTCGTGCAACAGGGTCGCTGTATGAATGAACTCGACCGCCGCCGCCAGCTTGCGCGGGGCCTCGATCGCATCGACCGCCCCGGCCGCGCGCGCCGCCGCCACCGTCAGCATGGGCCGCAGCCGCTTGCCCCCGGCCGCCACCAGATGGTCGGCCAGCAGCGGAATGACCGGCCCCTGGCTCTGCATCCGTTCGATGATCAGGGCGTCGACCGCCGCCATGTCGGCGGTCGCCAGTCGAACCAGAAGCTCAACGTCACCCTTCGAGCGGGGAGCGGCGGCGGTGACTGCGTCCAACGGAGAACTCTTCAAAGCGGGCGGATACGGGGGAGAATCGCGCCTGAAATCCAGCCGCAGCCTTGCCCCGCAGCGATGCGGCGCACAATGATGATCACACATTAAAGGGTCAAGCCGCGTGACGGTTGCATCGACAGACACCGCCAGCCTCGAAACCGTCGACGACGCCCTGCTGGGCGGTCGCGTGCGGCTGCGCCAGCCCGCCAGGGGCTATCGCGCCGGCATGGACGCCGCCCTGCTGGCCGCCGCCGTGCCCGCCACGCCGGGCCAGACCGTGATCGAGGCCGGCTGCGGGGCCGGAGCCGTGCTGACCCAGATCGCCGCCCGCCGCCCCGGCGTCCGCCTGACCGGGCTGGAGCGCGACCTCGCCGCCGCCGCCCTGGCCCGCGACAATGCCGCCCTGAACGGCATCGCCGAGCGCACCACCATCCTGACCGGCGACGTCGCCGCTGGCTTTCGCGCCCTGGACACCGCCCCGGCCGACTGGGCCGTCTCCAACCCGCCCTTCTTCGACGACCCGACCGCCCTGCGCGCCCCCGCCCCCGGCAAGGCCGGGGCCTGGATGGCCGACGACGGCCTCGCCGCCTGGACCCGGTTCCTGCTCAAGGCCGTGCGCGAGAACGGCCGCATCGTGCTGATCCACCGCGCCGACCGCCTGGCCGACATCCTGGCCTTGCTGGGCACCGGGGCCGGCTCGTTCGCCATCCGCCCGATCCAGCCCCACGCCGAGGCCCCGGCCAAACGCGTGTTGGTCCAGGCCATAAAGACCGGCAAGGCCCCCCTGCGCCTGCTCCCCGCCCTGGTCCTGCACGACCGCACCGGAAGCAAACACACGCCGGAAGCCGAGGCCATCCTCAGGGGCGAGACGGCGCTGGGGTGGTGAGGGACCGTCCCCTCGTGCAAGGTCGGGATCGCCACTGAACCGGCCCCGCAACCGCCGGGTCCGGCCTGTGTGCCGGCGCGGCGGGCGTCGATCATCGACGGGGGAACCATGACGACCATCGGACTGAAGACAGGGCTCATGGCGCTGGCCCTGAGTGTCGTCGGCGGCTGCAGCCATCTGCCGGCGGTCCCCGTACCGACGCCCCCGGCCGCGACCGTGACGCCGCTCGCGGCGGCGGTGACGCAGACCCTCGACCGGCGGGTCGACGCGGTGATGCAGGTCTACCCCCCCGTCGGCCTGTCCGTGGCCATCCTGCGCGGCGACCGGCTGGTTTATGAGCGCCACGCCGGGGTCGAGCGGCTCGGCGGCGCGACGCCCGCGAACGGCGACACCCTCTACTCCGTCTTCTCCATGTCCAAGCTGTTCTTCCTGATCGAGATGATCCGTGCCGAGGCCCGCGGCGAGCTGGATTTCAACGCCCCCATCACCACCTATGTCGCCGACCTGCCCGGGGCCTGGCGCGGCCTGACCGTCCGGCAGCTGCTCTCGCATGCGTCCGGCCTGCCGGAATACTACAGCCACCCCGATGTGCCGCCGACCGTCGCGGCCGCGTTCGGCCGGGTGCGCGACGCTGACTTCATCTCGGAGCCCGGCAGCCGCTCGCGCTACAACCAGACCAATCCTGCTCGCCAAATTGGCGCTGGAACAGGCGTCGGGCCGCCCCTATGCCGATCTGGTCGCCAATGACCAGTTCGCGCCCCTGGGCCTCGACCATATGCGCTATGGCGGTCACGCCTTGGCCGAGGCGGGCACCATCGTCAGCTACCGGCCCGACGCCGCCACCGGCGATCTGGCCCCCGAGATCTACCCCACCTATCCGCCCTATGTCTGGTCGTCGGTCGGCCTGAACACCAGTCTGTCGGATCTGACGGTCTGGGCCGGGGCCCTCGTGCGCGGCGATCTGGTCCCGCGCCGCACCCTGCTCGATCACTGGCAGCCCCTGCCGCTGTCGAACGGCCGGCCGGGGGCCTATGCGGACGGCTGGGAGTATTCGGATCTGGGCGACTTCATTACCGTCGGCCACGGCGGCGGCAATCGCGTCAACTTCATGCACGGGTTCCGCAAGTCGATTCCGTCCGACACCGTCACGGTCATCTACCTCGACAACGGCGGCCCGCGCGAGATCCCGACCCGCCGGATCACCACGGTGCTGGCCGACGCGCTAATTCCCGGCTTCGCCAGCCCGACCCAGTTGCTGTTCGAGGATCTGGGTCACCGACCATGCCGCACAGGGCTGGCCGGCGGCGCTGGCCCGGCTGGACGCCCATATCGCCGACCGACACCTGTCTCCGGCCGAGGCCGAAGGGCTCCTGAACACCGTCGGCTACACCCTGTCCGCGACCTTCGGCCCCGAGGCGGCGCTGGACGCCTTCCGTCTCAATGTCGCGCGCCATCCCCGGTCCGCCAATCCGCACGACAGCCTGGCCGAGACCCTGCTGACGCTCGGCGACCATGCCGGTGCCCTCGAACACTACCGCCACGCCCTGGCGCTGAACCCGGACGACACCCGCGTCGCCACCATTGTCGCCGGCCTTGAACGGCAGGCGGGTGCGGGCGACGACCAGACTTGATCGCACCCGTCATCCTCGGGCGTGTCCCGTGGATGACGGGATTTGAGGTGATGCC
The DNA here is from genome assembly GCA_034676465.1 of Brevundimonas sp. Taxonomy (GTDB): domain Bacteria; phylum Pseudomonadota; class Alphaproteobacteria; order Caulobacterales; family Caulobacteraceae; genus Brevundimonas. The sequence goes on from JAUCCG010000029.1 coordinate 12,894, forward strand.
AGACGGACACTTCGGGCTCGTGTGTGCTGACCGGTCAACGCGCCGGGCCCCTCGAGATTGAACCCCCTTGTCATCCTGTGTATTGGCGGGGCCTGATGCGGCAAGCTGAGGGCGGGCGGCTGTAGCGCCTTGTCATCCCTGGTCGCTTGACCGTCGTTCCGGCGAGCGTGCGGCCGCCCTTGTGTTGTGGTCCAACAGTCGCCTGGGCCGGGCGCCTTCCTGTCGTTCGAACCCGTACACAGGTGAGGGACAATGACGACGATGGCGTGCGCGGCCGGCGTGAATTGTCGGCCGGGACTGTGCAAATACTCATGAATTTAGGCCAATGACATGCCCATCAACATCACCCACCACGGCGCCTTTCATGGCGTGACCGGCTCTTGCCATCAGCTGTTTATCGACGACGCGCGCAGTCTGTTGATCGACTGCGGCTTGTTCCAGGGGGCGGAGACGTCGCCGGACGGGCGGGGGGCGGCGGATGCGCTGGAGATTGGCTTTGATCTGGCGGGGGTGCAGGCGCTGGTGGCCACGCATGTGCATATCGACCATGTGGGGCGCATTCCGTGGTTGTTGGCGGCCGGGTTCAAGGGGCCTATCTATTGCAGCGAGCCGTCGGCCAAGTTGTTGCCAGTGGTACTGGCCGATGCGTTTGCGTTGTCGGTCAGCCGCGACCGGCGGGTGGTGGAGCGTTACCTGCAGTTGGTGGAGTCGCGCATTCGGCCCCTGCCGTGGCGCACCTGGCAGACGGTGGCGAACGGGCCGCAGGGGCGGTGCCGCATCCGGTTGCAGCGGGCGGGGCATATTCTGGGCTCGGCCTATGTGGAGTGCGAGCTGGCCCGGCCGGGCCAGCCGGTGCGTCGGGTGGTGTTTTCGGGGCGACCTGGGCGCGCCGTATGCGCCGCTGCTGCCGGCGCCCAAGTCGCCGTATCGGGCGGACGTGGTGGTGCTTGAGAGCACCTATGGCTGACCGCAACCACGAGGGCCTGCTCGCGCCACGCGCCGCAAGCGGCTGCAGGCGGTGGTGGAGCGGGCGTTGGGCAATGGCGGCACGGTGATTGTGCCGGCGTTCAGCATCGGGCGCACGCAAGAGCTGTTGTATGAGTTTGAAGACATCCTGTACACCGCCAGCGCGTGCGGCCGGGGCGCCATGCCGAGCGCTGGGCCAGGCTGCGCATTTATCTGGATTCGCCGCTGGCGGGGCGGTTTACGCAGTTGTACCGCGAGCTGCAGCCGTTCTGGGATGCCGAGGCGTTGACGCTCAGGTAGGGTGCGGCCTCGGTGGCCGCGGCAGTGTTCTGCGTTGTCATTGTCATGTCTCTGCCGACTTGGTGTTGTCCCCTCCTCCCCCGCAAAACTTCTCAAGAGAGGGTCCGCCCAGCACACCGTGATGCGCTCGGCGGACCTTCCCCGGTCGGGGAAGGCCGCGCACAGCCGCCGCGGCGGCCGTGCGTGCCCGTGCGATTACATCTCTTTCGAGCAATCGCGCGGGGTGATGCCTTTTTCCTTGGCGTAGGCCGCCGCGGACTCTTCGATCATGCCGCGCGGAACACCACGATCAGCATCGATCCAGTCGGTGACGACGTTCCACTTGCTGCCGTCCCACTGCTGGTACTTGACCTTGCCGGAACCTTCGTGGTCCATGCAGCTGGTCTTGAGCGGCGGCAGGAAGCCGGTCGCGCCCAGTTCGGCCAGGCGCTTGTCGTCGATGTCGAGGTTTTCGAAACCCCAGCGCACTTGCTCGCCGGCCAGGGCCTTCGGACGGGCGAACTTCTCCTGCGCCTTGCGGATCGCCTCGACGGTGATCAGGCCATGCACCACGCCGCGGTTTAAAGCAATGCTACCTAACGAAGTAGAGGACACAAAAAAATA
>JAUCCG010000030.1:0-5089 GCA_034676465.1 Brevundimonas sp.
GAACCGTGACGAGGTTGTCGGCAACACCACCCGGGTCAAGGTGGTCAAGAACAAGGTCGCGCCCCCGTTCCGTGAGGTCATCTTCGACATCATGTACGGCGAGGGCATCTCCAAACTGGGCGAGATCATCGACCTGGGGGTCAAGGCCGGGGTCATCGAGAAGTCAGGCAGCTGGTTCTCCTACGACTCGACCCGCATCGGTCAGGGCCGCGAGAATGTGCGCGAGTTCCTGAAGCAGAACCCCGACATGGCTGCCTCGATCGAGGACAAGGTGCGCAAATCAACCAACAAGATCGCCGACGAGCTGCTGGGCACGCCCGAGCCCGACGAGGGCCAGGACCTCGAAGGCTGATCCCTCCGGCCTCCCCTGACGGGGACGTCTGACCGAACACCCCGTCCGGCCGGTCCCTGCGACCCGCCACCGACCCCCGCGGGGTTCGGTCCGGACGAGGCTGGCCGTCCGGCCCGGGGCTTCAGGCCCCGACGCCGGGCGGCCCTTTTTCTGTTACAGCATCCGCATCAGCCGCCGGCTGACGCGACCTCTCTCCCGCAAGGATTTCCGTGATGGCCGACATCCCCGCCCTGACCCAGTTCAGCCTGTCTGATTCCGAAGACGGCTATCTGCTGCAGTTCGAAGCGGCCGACGGTCAGGGAATGACCGTTTCGGCCAGCCCGGAACAGCTCGACGCCATCATCGACGCCCTCGTGGCCCTGCTCGAGGACGATGAGGAAGACGACCAGACCCCCGCGCCGATTACCTAAGCCCCGATCTCTATCGACCGGATCACGTGCGGGTGATGCGTTCCGGCCAAAACCCCTATATGACGCCCGTTCGCCCTCCCTCCCCGACGACCGAACGTACGCCCATGTCCAGCCTGAAACAGATCCGCTCCAGCTTCCTCGACTATTTCGCGGCCGACGGTCACGCAAAGGTCCAGTCGGCCCCGCTGGTGCCGCAGAACGACCCGACCCTGCTGTTCGTCAACGCCGGCATGGTCCCGTTCAAGAACGTCTTCACCGGTCAGGAGAAGCGCCCCTATACCCGTGCCACCTCGGCCCAGAAATGCGTGCGCGCCGGCGGCAAGCACAACGATCTGGACAATGTCGGCTACACGGCGCGACACCATACGTTCTTTGAAATGATGGGGAATTTCTCCTTCGGCGACTATTTCAAGGAACACGCCATCGAGATGGCCTGGACCCTGATCACCAGGGATTTCGGCATCCCCAGGGACCGGCTGATGGTCACCACCTACATCGACGACGATGAGGCGGTTGAGCTCTGGAAGAAGATCGCCGGCCTGCCCGAGAGCCGCATTACCCGTATCGCCGGCTCAGACAATTTCTGGTCGATGGGCGACACCGGCCCATGCGGCCCCTGTACCGAGATCTTCTACGACCACGGCGATCATGTCTGGGGCGGCCCTCCGGGCACGCCCGAGGAAGACGGCGACCGCTGGGTCGAGATCTGGAACCTGGTCTTCATGCAGTTCGACCAGCAGGCCGACGGCAGCCGTTCGCTGCTGCCCAAGCCGTCGATCGACACCGGCATGGGCCTGGAACGCGTCGCCGCCGTGCTGCAGGGCGTCCAGTCCAACTATGAGACCGACCTGTTCCGTACCCTGATCGCCGCCTCGGAACACGCGACCGGCACCCACGCCGAGGGCGACCGCGCCCCCAGCCACCGGGTCATCGCCGACCATCTGCGCAGCTCGTCCTTCCTGATCGCCGACGGTGTCACCCCGTCCAACGAGGGTCGCGGCTATGTCCTGCGCCGCATCATGCGCCGGGCCATGCGCCACGCTCACCTGCTGGGCGCGGCCGATCCGCTGATGCACCGGCTGGTCCCGACCCTGGTGGCCGAAATGGGCGAGGCCTATCCCGAGCTGAAACGGGCCGAGGCCTTCATCACCGACACCCTGAAGCAGGAAGAGATCCGTTTCCGCACCACGCTGGGTCGCGGCATGGGCCTGCTGGAAGACGCATCGAAGGACCTCGGCGAGGGCGGCGTCCTGTCGGGCCAGACCGCCTTCACCCTGTACGACACCTATGGCTTCCCGCTCGACCTGACCCAGGACGAGGCCCGCCGTCGGGGCTTCTCGGTCGATACCGACGCCTTCGACGCCGCCATGAGCCAGCAGAAGGCCCGCAGTCGCGAACACTGGACCGGCTCGGGCCAGACCGCCTCGACCGCCGAATGGCTGGCCCTGCGTGACCGTCTCGGGGCCACGGACTTCACCGGCTACGACACCACCGACGGCACCGGCGCCGTGCTGGCCATCGTCCAGGACGGAGCCTCCGTCGACACCCTGGAGTCCGGCCAGACCGCCGAGGTCCTGTTCGACCGCACCCCCTTCTACGGCGAAGGCGGTGGCCAGGCCGGTGATCGCGGCGAGATCGAATGGACCGATGCCTCGGGCCAGCAGGGCGCGGGCACCGTGCTCGACGTGCAGAAACACGCCCAGGACCTGTTCGCCCACAAGATCGCCGTCACCTCCGGCACCCTGGCCATCGACGCGACCGTGCAACTGCATGTCGACGCCGATGCCCGGCTGACGACCCGCGCCAACCACTCGGCCGCCCACCTGCTGCACGCAGCCCTGAAGAATGTGCTGGGTCCGCACGTGGCCCAGAAGGGCCAGCTGGTCGACGCCGATCGCCTGCGTTTCGACTTCAGCCACAACGCCCCCGTCACCGAGGACGAACTGGCCCGGATGGAGGATGAGGTGAACGCCGTCATCCGCCAGAACCTGCCCGCCACCACCGAGCTGATGGCCCCCGAGGCGGCGATCGAGGCCGGGGCGATCGCCCTGTTCGGCGAGAAATACGGCGACGAGGTCCGGGTCCTGACGCTCGGCCACTCCCTGACTGACGACAAGGCCTATTCCGTCGAACTGTGTGGCGGCACCCACGTGGCCCGCACCGGCGACATCGCCCTGTTCAAGATCACGACCGAGACCGGCATCGCCGCGGGCGTGCGCCGGATCGAGGCCCTGACCGGCGAGGCCGCGCGTCAGTACCTGCTGGCCCAGGCCAATGTCGCCCGCCAGCTGGCCCAGAGCTTCAAGGTCCAGCCGCTGGACGTCCCGGCCCGGGTCGAGGCTCTGACCGCCGACCGCAAGGCGCTCGAGAAACAGGTCGCCGAGCTGAAGAAGCAGCTGGCCCTCGGCGGGGCCGACGACGGCAATGTCGTCGTGGAAGAGATCAACGGCGTCCAGCTGATCGCCCGCGTCCTTGACGGGGTCGACGGCAGGGCCTCGCGGCGTCGCCGAAGGGTTCCGCACCCACGTCGGCTCGGGCGTCGTGGCCCTGATCGGCGTCACCGACGGCAAGGCCGCCATCACCGTGGCCGCTACCTCGGACATCACCGGCACCGTCAATGCCGCCGACCTGGCGCGCGCAGCGGTCGTCGCCATGGGCGGAAAAGGGTGCCGGCGGCAAACCCGACTTCGCCCAGGGCGGCGCGCCTACGGCTCAAAAGCCGAAGACGGCCTGACGGGCAATCCGCGCCGCGCTGCAGGGCTAGATCGCGTCGTCTTCGGACGGCACGGTCAGATCGATCCCGGCCAGCTTCCAGCCGAACAGGCCTCGCCGCTCCATCAGCAGCGCCAGTTGCTGATCGGGGTGGCGGTTGTTGGTCAGGGTCACCGCGAAGGTGTTCAGGTCGCGATAGGCCAACGACTGGCTCACCGTGTCCTTGTCTTCATCGGCCGGGGCCGGGCTCTCGACCTGGCCGGGCCGGTCCATCGGATCCGGTGCCCTGGCCGAGCGCACCATGGTGGCAATAGCCTGGGGCGTGACGAAGGCGTCGACCATGCCCGACACCAGGCTGGGGCGCCAACAACATGCCCAGACCCGACAGCACCGGATTGTCACTGCCCGCATCCGCGCGCATCTGCGCCACCAGCTCGGCGTTCAACTCTTCCTTGAGGCTGGCCCGAACGCCGGAAAGTCGACCCGCGCCCGCAGGGCGGTCTCGTCACCGGTAGTGGCGGCCTCGGTCAACCCCCGCACCGCCAGCACCGGCGAGGCGAAATAGGCGATCAGAAAGGCGGCAATCAGGGCGGTCAGACCACCGGTCAGAAGCTTGCGGTTCATAGGGACCCTCCGGGCACTCAACGCCAGCCCCCCTAGGGTTGCCCTACTTCGGGTCCGTCCGCCAGTCCGGCCTATTGTGTGGCGGCTGTCGGCCTCACAGCGGGCGACACGCCGTCGGGCAGGCCGATATGCACCAGCTTCCATTCGAACGGCCCCTTGCGCTCGAAGGTGAAGACCGTCTTCGAGCCCCCGTCGTCGCTCACGGCCATCCGTGCCCGATTGACGCCCCAGAATACGGGCTTCGGCATCGGATCGGCCGCCTCGGCCGCCGCCACGGCACCGGTCCGCTGCGAGGGATAACGCCCCTCTCCCCGGCTCAACGCCGCCAGCGCCGCCGGGGTCAGATAGACGTCCGGATCCGGCGCTCCGGTCACCGCCGGTTCCAGCTGCCGGCGCACGGTGCTGATCGGATCTTCCAGAAACGACGGGGCGGGGGCCATTGCCGCCGGATTGCCGGTCAGCTGCGGCCGCAGTGACTGGCGCACCGCTCCATAGTCGATCAGCCGCTCCAGCCCGGCCGCGTCATTGGCGTCCGCCGCTGACCGGATGGCGAAGAAGGCCACAGCCGGGGCGGCGAAGAAGGATACGACCGCCGCAAACAGGGCGATGACCAACAGATTGCCGAAAAAAGCGCTTCACAGGCGGACTCCCGTCAGGTTCGCGGCGACCTTGCACCATGGTGGCCCGCTCGCAAACAAAAGGCCCGCCGGACGCGAATCCGGCGGGCTTGTTTTTGGGCCGCGATCGTCGGCCCTACGGGACCTCCCGACCCGACGCGGCCTGGCGCTTCGCGCGGCGCTCAAGTAGCGAGCGACCGCGTCGCGAGCTTAGCGCCCTAAGAGGAAGCCATCGCCTTGGTCAGGTTCTCGGCGACCTTGTCGATGAAGCCTTCCGTGGTCAGCCAGCTCTGCTGATCGCCGACCAGCAGGGCCAGGTCCTTGGTCATGTAACCGGCCTCGACAGCAACGAACCGAACGAAGGCTACAAAACC
>JAUCCG010000031.1:0-47004 GCA_034676465.1 Brevundimonas sp.
TGAACGACCCTCCAGGGCCTGGACCCGGCCGCTCGCCCGGTAGGTCTGGGCCGCAGCTGAGACTGGAGCCGGAACCGCAGCCGGGGCCGCGATTCCGGACTGCGCCCTGGCCTGCTCAAGGCTACGCGCGGTGACACCGGACAGACTGGCCTCGGAGTCGAACAGGAACTGACCCGAGGCGACGACACGCTCGCCGTCACGCAGTCCGGCGAGGATTTCCGTCTGCCCCCCGGCCTCGCGACCGACCCGGACCTCGGCCGGTTGATAGCGTCCGCCCTCCCCGGCGAGCATGACCAGATTGCGCTGGCCGGTGCGGATCACCGCTTCGGACGGCACCAGCAGGGCGGGGGTGGAGGACCCGCCGAAGGTGATCTGCCCATACATGCCCGGGCGGAGACGTCCCCCCGGATTCCGCAGTTCGACCCGCGCGGTCAGGGTCCGGCTGTCGCCGGTGACCTCGGGCAGCAGGGCGGTCAGTCGACCGGTCATCCGCTGCCCGGGAAACGCGGCCAGCGTCACATCGACGGACCGCCCGACGCGGAGTTGACCGGACAGGGCCTCCGGCACCGCGGCGTTCAGCCATACGGTCGACAGGCCGTTGATCTCGGCCAGGGTCAGGCCCGCCGGCACACTCATGCCCGCCCGAACACCCAGGCTGCGGATAGCACCACTGATGGGGCTGGTCATTGTCACCGTGGTTCGCGGACGGCCGGTGCGTTCGACCGCGGTGATCAGGGACTCCGGCATACCCAGCAGAACCAGTCGCTGGCGCGCCGCCGCGATCAGGGCGGCATCATCGGTGCGACGGACCGCGAGATATTCGATCTGCGCTCCACCCCAGTCCGGCACCAGCAGGTCGACCAGCGGGGCCCCGGCGGCGATGACGTCACCCGGGGCCCGCGCATAGACCCGCTGGACGAAGCCGGCTGTCCGCGCCTGCACCACCGCGACGTCGCGGTCATTGTAATCGATCACGGCGCTGGCGGTCAGATCCCCCTCGAGGGTCCCGGACCGGACCGTGGCGAAACGGACCCCCAGGTTCTGGACCAGAGCGGGATCAATGCGAACGCCCGCCGCCGCGCCCGGCTCCTCGTCGGCGTATCGCGGCACCAGTTGCATGTCCATGAACGGGGACTTGCCCGGCTTGTCGAACCTCTGCCCCGGGGTCATTGGATCATACCAGTACAGGACCTCGCGCTCGCCCGCAGAGGCAGCGACGGGATCGGAATTGCCCGGCCCGAAGCGCGCCAGCGCCAGACCGGCCGCGCCGCCGATAACGATCAGGCCGGCGGCCACAGCCGCAAGCTTCAGAGTTTTGCGTTCAAACCGGATCATTGGTCGTGTCCATAAATCAGGGTGAATCGGATGGCGCGGCGCGCCACGTCGGCTTCCTTGTCGAGGGCGTCCAGCCGGCCGTTGGCCAGGGCCGTGAAGGCGTCCAGCACCTCCATGATCCCGGCACGACCCGCGCCGTAGCTGGCGGTTTCGAGGTCGGCGCGGGTGCGCAGATTGGGCAGGACCACATCGCGCGCCCGGACCCAACGGGTCCGCGCGACGTCATACTCGGCCAGGTCTCCCTGCAGGATTGCCGTCCACTCCCGTTCCGCCGCCTGCCGCTCGGCGGAGACGCGCCGGGCATCGGCCGCGCGGGCCGCGATCACCGGTGCCTGGCGACGGCTCTGAAACAGCGGCAGGCTGACGCTGGCACCGACAGAGACCAGATCGCCGAACATCGGATCGCGGCGGGCATAGCCGGCCTCGAACGCCCAGTCAGGTCGCCGGGCAGCCCGGGCCAGATCAAGATCGGCAGCGGCCCGGTCCTGCACAGCACCATAGGCGCGCAAGGCCGGCAGCCGGTCGAGATCGACGTCAAACACGCCGGGCTCAAGGTCGATAGAAGGTGGTGGTCCACTGGCACTTGGCAGCGGATCGCCGGTCCATCGTGAAAGCTCAGCCCGCGCCCGGGCGAGATCGACCCTCAAGCCGTCGCGTCGATCATCCAGGGCGGCGCGCAATTCCACCGGACCCAGGCTCTGCGCCGGTCGGTTCGCGCCCGAGGCGACGCCCGACGGGGCCGCCACCCACAACGGATCAAGGGCGGTGAGAACCTCATCCATCTCCGCCAGTCGCCTTTCGGCATAATACAGGTCGATCCAGGCTTGGCCGGTCGCGACCTCGACCTCCCGTAGCGTGATGTCCTCCCGCGCCCGGGCCACGCCGATATCGGCCTCGGCAATGCGGCGTTCAGCGCGACGCCGTGCGCGGCTGGGCACCGCCTGCTGCAGGCCGACCTGGACGCTGGTCATCTCGATATCGCCAAAGCGCCCGGCCGCGGGGCCCGAAACCGGAAAGCCGTCGAGGCCGAACCTCAGCTGCGGATCCGGCAGACGTCCGGCGGCCTCGGCCGAGGCCTGTGCCGCTTCCACGCCCAGCGCACTGGCGTGTACGGCCGGAGCATCTGAACGCGCCAGGGCCAGCGCCTGCGTATAGGTCAGGGGTTCAGCGCGCGCGACGCTTGAAGCGGCCAGCGCACAGCTGATCAGGGCCACGCGAACCCAGGTCGGCGCGCCGTGACGCGCCCGACCGGTTATGGATGTCAACACAATGAAGCTCCGGACACACCCGCTCCATTGGAGCGGAGGTGAGCTGTTCGAAAAGGTCCGCGGACGCCGGAACGCCGCACAGACCCGCGAAGGCAGGATCAGGCTTCGGTTTTTGGAGGGGTACGGGGTGGGGCCGTGACGATACCGGCAAGGCGACCGGTAGCGACATGATAGATCGGGGCGGTCAACGCGGGGAGCGGCGCAAGCGCGACACCGGTCGGGAGAGCCGGGAACAATGCAACACAGCCCGCCCTGGCAATGCACCCCGGCATCATGTCCTTGCAGGGGAGCTGGTGGGAAACCGGAAATTCATCGCCGTGCCCCGCTGTCATGTGGGCACAGTCGGCCATATCGCTCATATCCGCGGCCACAGCGTCCATGGGAAACGAGGTCGCATTCGCCGTCGCCTGGCCGACAAAGCCCGCCAGGGCCAAGGTCAGGATCACGATACGGATCAAACCCCACATACGACGAATTTCCCATCTTTCGCGCCGGGGCGCAAATCAGCGGAAGACCAAGGCTTCATGAAGCGGAGATACCGTTCATGACAGGCACCGCCGCTTCGCGTCCCTACAACACACTACGCGCGCTCAGGCGCGATCCCTCATTCAGGTCCGGCTGACCGCTCGGGACCGTTTCAAGCCAGGTCTGCGCCCCTTCATCGACGGACACGCCCCCGTGACTTCCTGACGCTCAGCTCCTGATCCGTCAGATCGGCCCCATCGAACGCTCCCGGCAGCAGATCCCCTGCCGTGCTGACCTGAACCTTTCCGAGCAGGTTGGCGCAGACCACCGTCATCTGCGCGCCGCCCAGCTCCAGCATGACCTGACGACAGGCTCCGCATGGTGAAACGGGGCCTTCCGTAGGTCCCACCACCGCCAGAGCCCTGAACGCGCCCGGCCGGTAGCCTGCGGCTATGGCGCTGAACAGGGCGGTGCGTTCGGCGCAATTGCACAGGCCGTAGGATGCGTTCTCGACGTTGCTGCCATGGAATACCCGGCCATCGTCGCAGAGGACGGCGGCCCCCACCCGGAACCGCGAATAAGGCGCATAGGCGGTCTCACGCGCGGCGAGCGCCGCCTCGATCAATTGCGGGTGGTCCATCGGTTGTCCCTAGGCCTGTGGTTGTTCAGCTGGTGTTGACGGGCATTCGAGGACCAGCGGCCGCGTGGCAGGGGGGGCATCGCCGATCACGAAGGCGGCCTTCACCGCCTCTGCGGCCCGCCGGGCGGCGTCCGTTCCCCGCGCGTGGACGAAGGCCAACGGCTGTCCGGCAACCATGGCGTCGCCAATCTGCGCGAACGCGCTCAGGCCTGCGGCACCGTCGATGCGGCCGGCCGGATCCGTCCGGCCTCCGCCGAGGGCGACCACGGCAAGCCCCAGGGCACGACAGTCGCAGGCCTGCACATACCCCGAACGTGGTGCGGGCACCGCCAGCACCGTGTCGACGCAGGCCAGATGCTGGTCGGGCCGTTCCAGCAAATCGCGAGGCCCTCCCAGGGCCGCGACCATGCCGGCGAAACGCTCGGCGGCGCGTCCCCAACTCCAGCCCATCGCGCAATTTGCCGCGCGCCTGGGCCGCGTCGGTGGCGAGACCGCCGTGAACCAGCATCTGAGCACCCAGCGCCAGGGTGACCTCATGCAACCGCGGCGGACGCGACCGACCGGCGAGATAGTCGACGGCACAGCGTATTTCGATGGCATTGCCGGCACAGGGGGCAAGCGGCTCGTTCATGTCGGTCAGCAGGGCGGCCGTCTTCATGCCGGATCGATTGCCCACGGCGACGATGGCCTGGGCCAGCGCCATCGACCGCGCCACGTCCGGCATGAAGGCTCCCGAGCCGGTCTTGACGTCCATGACCAGCACATCGAGGCCGGCCGCGAGCTTCTTGGACAGGATCGAGGCCGTGATCAGGGCGATCGACTCGACCGTGGCGGTGACATCGCGAATTCCGTACAGCCGCCGGTCGGCCGGTGCCAGTTGCGCCGTCTGCCCGATAATGGCCACGCCGACATCGCGCACCACGCTGCGAAACAGAGCCGGGTCGGGCGCGACCTGGTAGCCGGGGATCGACTCCAGCTTGTCCACGGTTCCGCCGGTGTGCCCGAGGCCGCGCCCCGAGATCATCGGCACAAAGCCGCCGCAGGCGGCCACCATCGGTCCCAGCAGCAGGGATACAAGGTCGCCGACGCCCCCGGTGGAATGCTTGTCGAGCACCGGGCCGGGCAGGTCCAGCGCGGTCCAGTCCAGGACCTGTCCCAAATCACGCATCGCCAGGGTGAGGGCGACGCGCTCGTCGAGGGTCATGTCATTGAAATATACCGCCATCGCCAGCGCGGCGATCTGGCCGTCGCCAATGCTGCCGTCGCTTATGCCACGCACGAAGGTGTCGATTTCCGCACGACCAAGTGTGCCGCCGTCGCGCTTGTGGCGGATGATCTCCTGCGGCAGCAGCCCCGGTCGCCGCTCAGACCCCATAGGGAATCCAGATGTTCTTCACCTGGCTTGCGTGGGCGAGAAAGGTGCGTCCGGCGGACTGTCTGTCGTCAAACCAGTCGCGGCCCCTGCCGCCGCTGACCCAGGTGCGTTTCAGCGTGTCGGCCGACAACCGCTCGACCTCGGCACAGCCGGCGACGGAGCCGTCATGGCGCCACACCGCATCGACGTCGCCGTGTCCGGCCAGCACCCGCGCCAGGTCGTCGGCGTCGCCGGTGACGATGTTGAGCGCGCCGCCGGGCAGGTCAGAGGTGTCGAGCACCTGATAGAAGTCGGTGGCAGACAGGGGGTGCGCGGCTGAGGGCACGGCGATCACCCGGTTGCCCAGCGCCAGCGCGGGGGCCGCCAGGGAGATCAACCCGAGCAGGGGCGATTCCGTGGGGCAGATCATGCCGATCACGCCGACCGGCTCATTGAGGGCGGCGGTAATGCCATGCATCGGCGGTTGATGCACCGCGCCGTCATGTTTGTCGGCCCAGGCAGCGTAGGTGAACAGGCGCTCGATGCTGACATCGACCTCACGCACCGCATTGGCATCGCCGGTCATCGCGGCAATCCGCGCGGCGAACTCGGCATGTCGGGCGGCCAGGTTTTCAGCGATATAATAGAGAACCTGAGCGCGGTTGTGGCCGCTGGCGGCGGCCCAGCCAGACTGTTTGTGCGCGGCCTCCACGGCATTGCGGATATCCTTGCGGTTGCCGGCCGCAACCTCGCCCAGCAACCGACCGTCGACGCCATGGACGGGCTGACTGTAGCCGCTGTCCGGACGGACCTGCTTGCCGCCGATATAGTGTTTGGCGGTGCGGTCGATTCCGGGAACCGAGCCCACATCCGGGCCGCCTGACGCGACAGCGACAACCGACGGTGCCGGCGGACGGGCATCCTCGGCGCAGGCCACCAGATATTCGAGCAGGCCTTCCCGGCCACCCTCGCGACCGAAGCCGGATTCCCGGTAGCCGCCGAAGCCGCAGGCGGCGTCGAACTGGTTGGCGGTGTTGATCCAGACCACGCCGGCCTTGATCTGCGGCGCGATATCCAGCGCGAGGCTGATGAACTCGGTCCACACGCATGAGGCCAGGCCATAAACGGTGTTGTTGGCCAGTTGCACCGCCTCGACCGGGGTGCGGAAACTCATCGCCACAAGCACGGGTCCGAAGATTTCCGTCTGCGCCGCGGTGGTCGAGGTCGACGCGCCGGTGATCAGGGTCGGCGGGTAGAAACAGCCGCGTTCAGGCAGCGCGCCCGACGGCTGCCAGACGGTACAGCCCTCGTCACGGGCGGTCTGGACGAGCTCGGAGATCCGTTGCTTCTGAACCGGATCGACGAGGGCCCCGATGTCCGTGGACTTGTCCAGCGGCGAACCGACGATCAACCGGTCCATCCGCGTCCGCAACTTGGCCAGGAACCGTTGTTCCACCAACTCCTGCACCAGCAGCCGCGATCCGGCACAGCAGACCTGACCCTGGTTGAACCAGATGCTGTCGACCAACCCTTCAACGGCGGCGTCGAGGTCTGCGTCCTCGAACACGATGAAGGGTGACTTGCCGCCCAGTTCCAGCGACAGCTTTTTGCCGCTTCCGGCCGTGGCGCGGCGGATCAGACGCCCGACCTCCGTCGAGCCGGTAAAGGCCAGTTTGTCGATACCGGGATGGTTGACAATGGCTTCGCCGACCGTCCCGTCGCCCGTCACGATATTGACCACGCCCGCCGGCAACCCCGCCTGCTGGCACAACTCGGCGAACAACAGCGCGCTCAGTGAGGTGAATTCGGCCGGCTTGAACACCACTGTATTGCCGCAGGCCAGCGCCGGCGCGATCTTCCAGGACAGCATCAGCAACGGGAAATTCCACGGCACGATCTGCCCGACCACGCCCACGGGACGGTGGTCGGGAAACTCCTGCGACAGCAGCTGCGCCCAGCCCGCGTGATAATAGAAATGCCGTGCCGCGAGCGGGATGTCGATGTCGCGGGTCTCGCGGATCGGCTTGCCGTTATCCAGCGTTTCCAGGACCGCAAACAACCGGGCGTGCTTCTGGATGAGCCGGGCCAGCGCATACAACAGGCGGGCTCGCCCATGTCCGCTGAGGGCCGCCCAGGCAGGTTGCGCCGCCCGGGCCGCAGCCACGGCGCGGTCGACATCGTCGACACTGGCCTGGGTGATTTCGGCGACCGGCTCGCCGTCGACCGGATTGCGCGAGGCAAACAAGGCCGCAGGCTCGCTCCACTGGTTGTCGATGAACAGGCCGAAACGGCGCTGATGGCGATCAAGCCAGGCCTGCGCTTCGCGGGTAGTTTCCGGCGACGGTCCATAGTCCATGGTGGCGAGAATCTCGTTGAGGGGGCGCATGCTGATAGTCCTCACGGCATGGCGTGACGGTGGGCCGCGGAATAGTGGCCGGTGACGAAATGTTCGAGCTGGCGTTCGATGTCGGTCAACAGGCTGGAGGCCCCGATCCTGAACAGGTGCGGTTGCATCCATTCGACACCGAGTTCCTCCTTCATCAAGGTCAGGTACTGGATGGCCGCCTTGGCCGAACTGACCCCCCCGGCCGGCTTGAAACCGACCTGAAAGCCCGTTCTGCCGGCGTAGTCACGAATGGCCCGCGTCATCGTCAGCGCCACCGGAAGGGTCGCATTGACCGCTTCCTTGCCGGTCGAGGTCTTGATGAAATCGGCACCGGCCATCATGCAGGTCCATGAGGCCCGGGCGACGTTCTCCAGCGTCATCAGGTCACCCGTGGCGAGGATGGCCTTCACATGCGCCTCGCCGCACGCGCGGCGATAGGCCTGCATTTCATCATACAGGGCCTGCCAGTTGCCGGTCAGGACGTGCTGACGCGTGATCACGATATCGATCTCGCGGGCACCGGCGGCGACCGAGAGCTCCACCTCGCGCAGCTTGGTTTCCAGGCTCGCAAGACCCGCCGGAAAGCCAGTGGATACCGCGGCGACCGGAACGCCGCTGTCGCCCAGCGCGCGCAAGGCCGGCGCGATCATCTCATGATAGACGCACACAGCGCCGACCTGCACCGGGCCGACGTCCAGGGCGGTCGCGATATCCGCGCGCAACGGCCGCTGGGCCTTGTGGCACAGCCGCTCGACCCGACCCGGCGTGTCGTCACCGCCCAGGGTGGTCAGGTCGATGCACCGGATCGCCTAAATCAACCACGCGGCCTGATACTCCTTTTTCACGGACCGCCGGGCGACAAGACTGGCCGCGCGACGGTCAGAGGCATTGCGGTTGACCCGCAGGCTGCTCAGCCAGTCCAGGTCCAGGGGACAGCCGGCGTTGCGTGGCACAGAGGGTGGCTGGGAACGGGTCATTGTGGGCAAGGGTCCGTGATCAGGAGCCGTGGTCTGGAAGGCGTTGCAACGGAATAGTCTTTATTTCGATGGCTGTTGGCAAAGCGCATCAAGGGTCAGCTCGGTCATCGCGTCGACGCCCGTCTGCCGCTGGTGGACGTCCATGTGTGCGTCGTGGCGCAGGTGGTCCGATACCGTCAGAACGGCCAGGGCCTCGGCACCAAATTCGGCGGCCAGACCATACAGACCCGCCGCCTCCATCTCGACGGCAAGGATTCCCATCGCCGCCAGCGTGTCGGCCATGTCCGGCCGGGGTGAGTAGAACAGGTCGGCGGAAAAGACGTTGCCGACGCGAACCGGCACACCGACGCGCTCGGCCTGATCGGCCACCGCGCGCAACAGGGGATAGCTGGCACCGGCCCCAAAATCCATTCCGGCAAAGCGCTGACGGTTGACGCCGGAATCCGTACTGGCCGACAGCGCCAGCACCAGATCACCGAGCGCCAGATCGTCCTGCACAGCCCCGCAGGTACCCACGCGAACAAGGCGTTTGACGCCGTAGTGACGGATCAACTCGGTCGCATAGATCGAGCTGGAGGGAATGCCCATGCCGGTTCCCATGACCGAAACGCGCTGGCCACGATAGGTGCCGGTATAGCCGAACATGTTGCGGGCCGAGGTTACCTGGACAGCATCGCTGAAGAAACGCTCGGCGATGTGCCGGGCACGTAGTGGGTCGCCGGGCAGCAGTACGGTGGAGGCGAAGGCCCCCGCTTCGGCATCGATGTGAGGCGTACTCATCCGGGCTCCATGAAGGACTGGCCATACGGCAGGGGGGGAATACCGAAATGCGCGGCGAGGCTCTGGCCGATGTCGGCGAAGCTGTCGCGAATGCCGATGCTGCCGGGTGAAATGCCGCTACCAAAGGCAAGGATCGGCACATGTTCGCGCGTATGGTCGCTGCCCGGCCAGGTCGGATCATTGCCATGATCGGCACTCAGGATCAGCAGGTCGTCCGGAGCCAGGGCCGCCAGAAGTTCGGGCAGGCGCTGGTCGAAAAGCTCCAGCGCGGCCGCATAGCCGGCGACATCGCGACGGTGACCGTATTCCGAGTCGAAATCGACAAAATTGGTGAACACCAGACCGTTGTCCGCACATTGGACCAGTGTGTTCAGGGTCGCGTCGAACAGGCCGTCGATGCCATGCGCCTTGACCGCGTGCGAGATACCGTTGCCGGCAAAGATGTCCGGGATCTTGCCGATGCCGTGCACGGTGCCACCCGCCTGACAGAGTCGATCCAGAAATGTCGGTGCCGGCGGCGGCATCGAATAGTCATGGCGGTTGTGACTGCGTCGAAAACTGGCGGCATCATCGCCAATGAAAGGACGGGCGATCACCCGACCGATGCGGTCATCATCTACCAATTCGCGCGCGATTTCACAGAGGGCGAACAGACGATCCAGCCCGAATGCGGTTTCATGCGCGGCGATTTGCAGCACCGAGTTGGCGGACGTGTAGACGATCGGCTTGCCGCTGCGGACATGCTCTTCGCCGAGTTCGGCAATAATGGTCGTGCCCGAGGCATGGCGGTTACCGAGCCAGCCGGAAATACCGGCACGGTCCGCCAGGGTCTGCAGCAACCGGGCCGGCACACTGTGTTCGCGGTCGCGAAAATAGCCCCACTCCCCCAGCACCGGCACGCCCATCATCTCCCAGTGGCCCGAGGTGGTGTCCTTGCCCGTCGACAGTTCGCGACCCGCGCCCCACGCACCGATCGCCCGAACACCGGGCGTGAAGCCTGCCGGTAGTCCACCGCTGGCCAGTTCCGCAGCCAGCCCGAGGCCGAGGCGCTCGAGGTTCGGGACCTGCAACGGCCCGCTCCGAGCAACGCCGGCACGCCCCTGCGCACATCGCAACGCGATATGACCCAGGGTATCGGCACCCGCGTCGCCAAACGCCGCCGCGTCCGGCAAGGCCCCGATGCCGAGCGAATCCAGGATCAACAATACGGCGCGTGGCATGGAGATCCCGGTTGCGGCAAGGGCCATCGTCGGTGATTAGCAGCGCCATTTCCAGCGTGAAAGCCAGCGCGAAAGGCAGAGCCGGCTACGACAAAACCGCGCAGCCGGCCTCGGCAGCCACCGGGCTTCGGCCCCCCCTTGCAGGTCCTGCCAGCCAAACCGTCAGCCGCCCGGCAAGCCCTTCCCCGCCCGGCTCATGGCATGGCCAGATCGACCAATCCGTGCCGCGGGTTTGACAGCACGCCCCGGCACTGATCGCTGCCACTCTACCTTAAATCAGAACTCCCCGCACCGCCGTCGCCGCGTGACCCGACGATGTTGATCATCTCCAGCCCTTACCAAACTCCAACCGACGGTAGGATTTGAGCAATCGAACGACGCCAGAAACGCTACGGACAAGCCGGTCGCTGGATCGCCAGGTGGAGACAATATGCCGACAACTGCCCCCGCTGCAGAGCCCCCCGGCCTCGGAACCGCCAGCTCAGCGTAGCCGACAGGCGCTGGGCGGTGTGGCCGCCGGCCTGGCGGGACCGGAATTGCACCAGCCCGACTGGAAGCCGTCCCGGCTCCTGCGCCCCCTCAGGCCGCTGAAAAGATCTTGCCCGGGTTCATCAGGCCGTGCGGATCCAGCGCCCGCTTGATCGATCGCATGACATCGACCGCGTCACCGAGTTCATGGACGAGCGCGGCCTGTTTGCCGAGACCGATGCCGTGTTCGCCGGTGCAGGTCCCGTCCATGGCCAGGGCTCGCCGGATCAGCCGCGCGTCGAATTCTGCCGCCGCGGCCATCTCGTCGGGATCGTCGAGGTTCAACAGCAGGATGCAGTGGAATTACCGTCACCGACATGGCCCAGCATCGTCCCGGGAAAGGGGGTGTCGGCCAGGTCGGCCCGGGTCTCGACGACGCACTCGGCCAAGCGGCTGATCGGCACGCAGACGTCGGTCGACCACGGCACGGCCCCCGGCCGCAGCGACAGGGCCGCGAAGCCGGCCTGGTGACGCGCCCGCCACAGACGGTCGCGGCCCTCCGGCTCGGTCTCCCAGCGGAAGTCAGATCCGCCGTTGGCTGTCGCCAGTTCACCAAAGGCCCGGGCCTGACTCGGACGCCGACTCCGGATCGCCGTGGAATTCCAGGAACAGGCTGTCGGCGACCGCATAGTCGAGGTCGAAGGCCGTGTTGACGGCCCCCATCTGCACCGCATCGAGATATTCCGCCCGGGCCGGGGCGAGGCCCGACTGCAAGGCTTCGATCACCGTGCTGACGGCCGCCCCGGCCGAGGGGAAGGCGCAGACGGCGGCGGCCACGGCTTCCGGGACCGGATGCAGCCTCAGGGTGACCTCGGTGATGACCCCGAGCGTGCCCTCAGATCCGACGAACAGATGGGTCAGATCATAGCCGGCCGAGGATTTGCGCGCCCGACCGGCCGTGCGGATCACCTGCCCGTCGGCGGTGACCACCGTCAGCGCCATCACGTTCTCGCGCATGCCGCCGTAGCGCACCGTGGTAGTTCCCGACGCCCGCGTGGCGGACATCCCGCCCAGGGTCGCATCCACGCCCGGATCGACGGGGAAGAACAGCCCCGTGTCCCGGAGGTAGGTGTTGAGCGCCATACGGGTCACCCCGGCCTCGACCGTGCAGTCGAAATCCTCGGCGCTGACCCGCAGGACGCGGTTCATCCGGGACAGGTCCAGACTCACCCCGCCGGCTACCGCGCCGACATGACACTCCAGCGAGGTACCGGCCCCGAAGGGCACCACCGGGACCGGAATTCGGCACACAGACGCACGACGGCCGCGACCTCATCAGTCGTTGCCGGAAAGGCGACCGCCTGGGGCGGCAGGTTCGGATGGCGCATGCCCCCGCCCCCGTGGTGGCCACACACGGAGGCATTGGCCGTGAAATGCTCGCCCAGCAACGCGGTCAGCCGGCTGACCAGGGCGTCGGGCAGGGCCACTGGCGCGTTCGAACCGGTCATCGGAACATCGCCTCGATCAGGGACGGCCCCGGCGTCGCATGGGCCCGGTCCAGGGCTGCGGCCAGTTCGCCCGCGGTATGCACCCGGGTGGCGGGGACACCGAAGCCGGCCGCCAGGGCTGTGAAATCGATCGCGGGTCGCGTCAGGTCGAACAGGGCGCGCGCCGCCGGCCCGCCCGGCGTTGCCCCGGCGCGCGCCAGTTCCAGATCGAGGATGGCATAGGCCCCGTTGTTCAGGATGACATTGGTGACGTTGAGCCCCTCACGGGCCTGGGTCCACAGGGCCTGGAGCGTATAGAGGGCGCTGCCGTCGGCCTGCAGCGCCACAATCCGGCGGTTGGGACAGGCGATCGCCGCCCCCGTCGCCAGCGGCAGGCCCTGGCCGATGGCCCCGCCGGTCAGGGCCAGCCAGTCATGCGGCGCGGCCCCGGCGGCATAGTCATAGGCGTAGTACCCCTTGAGCGAGATCGATTTATCACAGACTATGGCCTGGTCCGGCAGGGTCGCGGCCACCACCCGGGCCGAGAGAGGTGGGTGTCCAGCGGCTTTTCGTGGTCGGCCCCTGCCAATACGGGCGCGTCGGCCGGGCTGCCGGTAACGGCCTCGGCGGCCGGTCCGGCCACCGCGTCCGCCAGCGCCAGCAGGGCGGCCGTCGGATCCTCGCCCGGCTCGACCAGGGTCAGAAAGTCAGCGTCCGCGCCGGTCGGACGGGTCGGCCGCCCGGGCAGGGCAAAGAAGGCGACCGGGGCCGGTGCCCCGACCAGAACCACGGTCTCGACGGCACCCAGCAGGCCCGCGCTCATTTCAATCATATAGGGAATTCGCGGCAGGGCGGCGCGCCCCCGACCGCGCTCCACCCGCGCCGGGAAGGTCTCGGTCATCACCGGCGCGCCGGTCGCGGCCCCGATCCGCGCCGCCGCCGCACACGCCTCGGCGCTGAGGAAACGGCCCCCGATGACGACCGCGCAACCGGGTGTCCGCAGGCGGGGGCTGCGACGTCGTCGATGCGACTGTTCCAGGTCGAAGGCGCGGGGCCCGACGGATCCGACGGGCGTCGGAGACTCTCCTCGGACCAGGCGACGTCGGCCGGAATGATCAGGCTGCCGGGCCCCTGCCGGGTGGCCGTCGTCAGGGCCCAGGCCGCCAGTTCGACGGCCTGCACCGGGGTTTCGGCCGTCGCCAGCCAGCGACTGACCGGCCGGGCCAGAGCCTCGATATCGCTCTGCAGCGGGGCATCGTTCTTGCGATGATAGGTGGCGTGATCACCGATCAGATTGATGATCGGCGTGCGGGCCCGGAAGGCATTGTGCAGATTGGCCGCCCCATTGGTCAGCCCCGGTCCGAGGTGCAGCAGGGTCAGGGCCGGCTTGCCGGTCATGCGGCCATAGCCGTCCGCCGCACCGGTGACGACGCCCTCGAACAGGCCCAGCACCGGGCGGATCCGTGGCACCTGATCCAGCGCGGCGACGAGATGCATCTCCGAGGTGCCGGGATTGGCGAAACAGACGTCGACGCCGCCGTCGGCTAAGGTCTCGAGCAGCTGAACAGCGGTCTTCATGGCGCGCCCCCTATCGTCCCGCCCCCTTGTTCGGGGGCAATATCGCGGATCAAGCCTAAGGGCAGGCCGCCACAAAGATTGTCGTGTTGCTGACAGTCTTTGCGGTAATATCCACCGTCATGAACATCATCGAAGCAGGCGACATTCTCGAAACCGGTACCTGGATGGGAGCCCTGTCGCCGGCCATCCGGACCGCCCTGCTGGCCGCGGGCCGTATCCGCACCCTCGACGACGGCACCGCCATTTACCGCACCGGCGATCCGGGCGAGGGCCTCTATGCGATGCTTGAGGGCGAGGTCCGGCTGATCGGCCATTCCGAGGCCGGACGACGCATCGTCTATCTGATCCTCAGGCCGGGGGACTGGTTCGGCGAGATCTCCGTGCTGGACGGCAAGCCCCGCTTTCATGACGCGATCGCCTTCGGACCCTGCACCATCCTGCACGTCGACACAGGCCAGATCGATGCCATCGCGGCCGAACACCCGCGTTTCGACCGGGCCATCGGCGCGCTCGCCTGCAGCCACCAGCGCACAGCCCTCGCCTTCGTCGAGCAGGCCCTGACCGCCTCGTCGGAAAGCCGCCTCGCCTTCATTCTCGTGGAATTGGCGGGGCGCTGGGGTGTCAACACCGTACGCGGCGTCGAGATCGACCTGCGGCTCAGCCAGGAAGATCTGGCGGCCATGGTCGGACTGTCGCGCCAGAGCCTGGCCGCGCTGCTGGGCCGTCTGCGCCGCGAGGGCCTGATCGACACCCGCTACACCCGGCTGACCATCCTCGATCTCGACAGGCTAAAGCTCCGGTGCGGCCGCTAGAAGAAGTTCTTCAGCTTGCGTAATTTCGCTTCCGGATGCGGCGGGAAGCGCAGGCCGCTGTCGAACCGGGGCGATCGGCGCAGGACCGCCTTGGCGTGGGAGAAGGCATCGAATCCGGCCCGGCCGTGATAGGATCCCATCCCGCTGGCCCCGACTCCCCCGAACGGAAGATCCGGGACGGTCTGTTGCAGGATGACGTCGTTGCCGCAGAAGGCACCGGAACTGATATCGCGTTCGGCCCGATCGAGCGCGGCCCTGTCCCGGCCGAACGCATAGGCGGCCAATGGCTTGTCCCGGGCCCGGACGAAGGCCAGGGCCTCATCCCAGCTATCGTACGGGATCAGCGGCAGGATCGGCCCGAAGATCTCTTCCTGCATGACCGGTGCCCCGGTTGCGACATCGACCAGAACCGTGGGCGCGATGAACAGACGATCCGCGTCGCTATCGCCGCCGATCACAACCCGTCCATCCCCGAGATAGGCCGAGAGCCGGTCGAAATGGCGACGGTTCAGGATCCGGCCATAGTCGGGACTGGCCGCGGCGTCCTGACCATGGAACCGGGACAGGGTCGCGCGATAGGCATCAAGGAACGCCGCGGTGCGCTGCCGTGGCACCAGAACATAGTCGGGGGCCGTGCAGGTCTGACCGGCATTCAGGGACTTGCCCCAGGCGATGCGACGCACCGCCTCGTCAAGGTCGGCGCTGTCGTGGACCAGGGCCGGGCTCTTGCCCCCGAGTTCGAGCACGACCGGCGTCAGATGCCGCGACGCCGCTGCCATCACCAGCCGGCCAACCCTCGCGCCGCCGGTATAGAGGATCATGTCGAACCGCTGCTCGAGCAGACGCGCGGCCTCACCCGCATCCCCCTGCACGACCTGTATGGCTTCCGGATCAAGATAGCGCGGCAGCAGCTTTTCGATCAGATCGGCCGTCGCCGGTGACTGTTCCGACGGTTTGACCACGGCGGTACAGCCCGCGGCCAGTGCCCCGATCAGCGGCGACAGTGTCAGCAGGAAGGGGTAGTTCCAGGCTCCCATGATCAGGGCCACGCCGCGCGGCTCGGACACGATCCAACTCGTGCCCGGAAACACCGAGAGCGGTGTCCGGACGGTCTTCGGCCGGGCCCAGCGACGGAAAGCCTTTTCTGTCTTGAGGGCCTCGCCGCGAACCAGCCAGGCCTCGGCGGTCAGCGCCTCGGCCCGCGGCTTGCCCAGATCCTGCGCCAGGGCCGAGACGATGTCCTCTTCGTGGTCATCGACCAGCCGGACCAGGCCGGCCAGCTGTCTGGAGCGCCAGGCGTGATCGCGCGTCCGGCCGTCGGCAAAGGCCGCGCGGGCCGTCGCGATGATCGTGTCATGGTCCCTGTTGGTCAGCGAAACATCCATGAAAAACCCCCGACCCCCGCCGACCGCGACCGGCCAGGCGCACACGCGTAACGTCGTCATTTACACAGGGAGAATAGCATAGCCATGCGACGCATCATCACCACGGCGAAGGATCGGCGCGGACCCGCCGGATGGCCCAACCGCCATGATCGCCCGCCTGGGCCATCCGATTTGCGATTGGGCGCGCGCCGTCCGATATAGAGCGCCCCTGTTTCGGAAACCACCATGGCCTACCTGTCCACCAAGACCTACGGGGCTGACCGTGGCCTGTCATGCGCCTATCGACAGTGGGCTGCGGACAGTCACTGCCAGCTGCTGCATGGTTATTCGCTGGGCTTCCGTTTCACCTTCGCCGCCGAGCAACTGGACCACCGTGGCTGGGTCGTGGATTTCGGCAAGGGCGGCTTCGGCGCAATCCGGGAATGGCTGCACACGATGTTCGACCATACCCTGCTGATCAGCACCGATGATCCCGGCAAGGGCGCACTCCAGAACCTGGAAACGCTCGGCCTGGCGCAGGTTCGACTGGTCCCGGGCACCAGTTGCGAACGCCTGTCCCGGTATGTTCTGGAATACGCCGACACCTTGATCCAGAGCGCCAGCGACGGGCGATGCTGGGTTCAGAGCGTCGAATGTTTCGAGCACGGGGCCAACAGCGCCATCTATGAAAACCCCAGGGCCCTGCTCTCGAAAATTGATCTGGAAGTCTACGATCGTTTGCTGGACGACGTAACCCACGACAGCCGATAGCGCGAGGTCGCCCGGCCGGCGATCTGCAGGGCCGCCGGGCCCGCGTGTCGCAGGGTGCCAGCTTGGCAGGGTTGGCCCCCTGTTTTCGCCGAACCCCGCCAACGGCGCTTCACAGCATCGGAACGGGGCTCAGAAGGACGGCGGCGTGCAGGCGCTGACGACGACGCACGGCTCACGGCCGGGATTGCGGAACCGGTGGGGCAGGTGGCTGGAAAACAGATACCCGTCCCCTGCTTTCAACACCCGGATCTGATCGTCGACCGTCACTTCCAGCCGTCCGGCAATGATCAACCCGCCCTCTTCGCCCTCGTGCGACAGCGGCACCCGCCCGCTGTCCGCGCCGGGTTGATAGGTCTCGTGGAGAATTTGCAGGCTGGAAGGCTGGCCGTGTCCCAGTTGACGATAACAGACGTCACCCTTGGAAATCTCCATCAGCTCTTCGGTCCGGAAGAACACCTTCGGCCGCAGTTCGGCGTCCTGGCTAAAGAACTCCCCCAGTGACAGACCGGCGGCATCCAGAAGGCGTTTCAGCGAGCCCACCGACGGGCTCGACTTGCCGCTTTCAATCAGGGAGACGGTGCTGGACGGAACACCGGCCCTCCGGGCCAGGGCCCGCTGGCTCAAGCCCAGCCGCGCCCGGAGTTCCTGCAATTTGGGGCCGACGATATTGTCCACGTGCGCCACTCCGAATCCTGCGCCTCAGCGCTCTCCGTGCAACAAGCCATAGGCGGCCCGGGCCATGACCTGGGCGGCCGAGACCATATCGTCGATGCCGACCCATTCGTCAGGCTGGTGCGCCATATCAAGGACACCCGGCCCGTAGGCGATGCAGTCCTTCAGCTTGCCGATCCGGTCGATGTGCTTCTGGTCATAGGTGCCCGGCGAGCAGACGAACTGGGCCTTGCGCCCCAGCACCGTCTCGACCGCGCGCGCTGTCACACTGGCCACCGGCCCGTCGCGGTCGGCCATGCTGGGCGCGACCTGGAACAGGTCCTTGATGTGGTATTTGAACTCCGGCCGGGTCGCCGCCAGCTCGTCCAGCAGGGCCACGACCTCGCCGCGCACATCCTCGAGACTTTCCTCGATCAGAAAGCGGCGGTCGATGATCATCCGCGAGGAATCGGCCACGCAAGGCGCGGGCAGGCCCTCGAACTCCTCGCCCTGACCGCCGTGTATGGAGTTGATGTTCATCGTCGACTGCCGCGCACCCTCGGGGACCACCGGCATGTCCGAAAGGCGCAGGGCCATGGCCGGATACAGCTTGTCCTCGAACGACTGCATCACCGCGCCCATGTGGCGGATGGCGGAGTTGCCGAGGAAGGGCATCGACCCATGGGCGATACGACCCTTGGTCTCGATCTCGGCCCACCACACACCCCGGTGCCCGATACAGACCCGGTCCACGTTCAGCGGCTCGGGGATGATCACATGATCGACGCGCGGCTTGGAGAACCAGCCGCGCTCGGCCAGATAGGCGACGCCGCCATAGCCGCCCCGACTCCTCGTCGACCGTACCGGAGATCTCGAGCGCGCCTGGCAGGTCGAGGCCGGAATCGATCAGCGCCTCGACCGCGATGATCGAGGACGCCAGTCCCCCCTTCATGTCGCAGGCTCCGCGGCCGTAGACCTTGCCGTCCTTCACCTCGCCGCCGAACGGATCGACCGTCCAGCCCCGAGCCGGTCTCGACCACGTCGATATGGCTGTTGAAATGCACGCAGGGTCCCGGCCGCGATCCCTCGCGGCGGGCGATGACGTTGACGCGCGGATACTGGTCCGAGTCGCCGGGCGCGCCGACCGCCCGCACATACTCGACCTGAAAGCCGCGCTTCCTCAACCGGTCGCCGATGTATTCGGCACAGGGGCGGTAGGCCTCGCCGGGCGGATTGACGGTCGGAAAGCGGATCAGGTCCTGGGTCAGGGCGACCAGTTCGTCGGTCCGTCCCGCAATGCTGTCCATCAGCTCGGTCAAATCGCGCGTGCTCATCGGTCGAACCTCATCTTTTGGCGTCACGGCGAAAGGGTATCCAGGGCGGCCAGCACCGCATCGGTCATCTGAATGGTCGTGACCGCGGCGACGCCGGGCGCGGCGATGTCCGGCGTACGCACACCCGAGGCCACGACCCGGCGCACAGCCTGCTCCAGCAGGTCGGCGGCCTCGGGCGCATTGAACGAGTGCCGCAGGGCCATGCCGAACGACAGAATGGTGCCGATCGGATTGGCCTTGCCGGTGCCGGCGATGTCGGGGGCCGAACCGTGGATCGGCTCGTACAGCGCCCGGCTGCGGCCGGTATGGTCCAGACCGGCCAGCGAGGCCGACGGCAACAGCCCCAGCGACCCGGTCAGGGCGGCGGCGGCGTCGGACAGGATGTCACCGAACAGGTTATCGGTGACGATGACGTCAAACTGTTTGGGCCGTCGCACCAGCTGCATGGCGCAGTTGTCGGCATACATGTGGCTCAGGGCGACGTCGGGATATTGAGCCCCGACCTCGGTCGCCACCGTCCGCCAAAGGGCCCCGGTCTCCATCACATTGGCCTTGTCGACCGAACAGACCCGGCCGCTGCGACCGCGGGCCAGCTCGAACGCCGTCCGGCACACCCGGGCGATCTCGGCCTCGGTATAGGCCTGGGTGTCATAGGCGCGGCGCTGGCCGTCGGGGCCGGTCTCGTTGGCGCGCGGCAGGCTGAAATAGACCCCGGCCGTCGCCTCGCGCACGATCATGATGTCCAGACCGGCGATCAGTTCCGGCTTCACCGCCGAGGCGTCCAGCAGTTCATCGAAACAGACCGCGGGTCGCAGATTGGCGTACAGGTCCATCGTCTGACGCAGCCGCAGGATCCCCATCTCGGGCCTCCGGGCGCGCGGCAGGGCGTCCCATTTCGGACCCCCGACCGCCCCGAACAGTACGGCGTCCGAAGCCACGGCCTGATCGACCACCGCCTGGGTGATCGGCTCGCCGGTCGCGTCGATCGACGCGCCCCCGGCCAGACCCTCGACGACCTCGAAGCGGAAGCCCCGGGCCGCCTCGAACCAGCGCATGACCCGCAGGGTCTGGCTGATGATCTCGGGCCCGATCCCGTCGCCGGGCAGGACCAGGACGCGAAACGCCCTGGAGTCAGATACAGCGGCCACCGTCCACCTCCAGCGCCACGCCGGTGATCATCGAGGCGTCGTCCGAACACAGGAAGGCCGCCGCCGCGCCCATGTCGGCCGGGGTCGAAAAGCGGCCCAGCGGGATCGAGGACAGGAATTCGGCCCGGACCTCCGGCGTGTCCGCCCCCATGAAGGTCTTCAGCAACGGCGTCTCGCCGGCCACCGGGTTCAGCGCATTGACCCGGATCTGCGACGCCGCCAGCTCGACCGCCATGGCCCGGGTCGCGGTGATCACCCAGCCCTTGGACGCATTGTACCAGGTCAGGTTCGGTCGCGGACTGACCCCGCCGGTCGAGGCGATGTTCAGGATCGCGCCACCACCCGCCGCCTTCATCACCGGCACGACCTCCCGCGCCAGCAGATAGATGGCCTTGGCATTGACCGAGAAGATGCGATCGAACTCGTCTTCCGACAGGTCCTCCATCGGCTGGGGCGTGTGCCCGACCCCGGCATTGTTCACCAGGATGTCGAGCCGGCCGGTCAGCTCCAGGGTCTGTTTGACCAGCGCCGTCACATCGGCGGCGTTGGCGACATCAACGCGAAGACCCAGCCGCGCGTCGCCCAGCTCTTCCGCCAGCGCCCGCGCCGCTTCGCCGTTGCGATCGGCGACGATGACGCGCGCGCCCTCCTCCGCGAAGCGGCGCACAATGCCCTCCCCGAAGCCCGAAGCCCCTCCGGTCACGATCGCGGTCTTGCCTTGCAGTTTCATGGTCATCCTAACCGTGATGGGCCGCGACGGTCTTGAGCGTCGAGAAGCCGTACAGCGCCTCGAACCCCTTCTCGCGTCCGTGGCCCGACTTGCCGACGCCGCCGAACGGCAGTTCCACGCCGCCGGCCGCGCCGTAGTTGTTGAGGAAGACCTGTCCGGCCTGGAGCCGTTTCGCCATCCGCATCTGGCGTCCGCCGTCGGCCGTCCAGACTCCGGCGACCAGCCCGAAGGCCGTGCCGTTGGCGATGGCCACGGCCTCGTCGGTGTCGAACGGAATGACGACGACGGCGGGCCCGAAGATCTCTTCCTGCGCCAGCCGATGATCCGCGGTCACTCGGGCGAACAGGGTCGGCGGCACATAGTGGCCGCCCGCCGGCGCGTCGGGCGACACCCGTCCCTCGGCGACAATCAGGCCCTCATGTCGTCCCATCTCCAGATAGGCCGTGACCATGACCTTCTGTTTGGCGGAAATCAGCGGCCCCAGATCATGATCGGCCAGGGCCGGTCCGGCCGTCAGCGCCTGGTAGCGTTCGACCAGTTTCGCCAGCAGCCGGTCATGAACCCCGCGCTGGATCAGGATGCGCGAGCCCGCCGAACAGGTCTGACCCGCGTTCTGGATGCCCGCGTTGACCAGGAAGGGCAGCGCCTTGTCCAGATCGGCGTCGTCGAACACGATCTGGGGCGACTTGCCACCCAGCTCCAGCGTCACCGGCACGGCGTTGTCGGCCGCCGCCTTCTGGATATCCACCCCGACCCCGGTCGAGCCGGTGAAGGACACATGGTTGACGTCGCGGTGCCCGGCCAGGGCCGCGCCGACCACCGCCCCCAGTCCCGTCACCACATTCAGCGCCCCGGCCGGCAAACCCGCCTCGGTCGCGATCCGGGCAAAGGCCAGCGACGTCAGCGACGCCTGTTCGGCCGGTTTCAGAACGGCCGCATTGCCCATGACCAGCGCCGCCGTCACCGACCGGCCGATGATCTGCATCGGATAGTTCCAGGGGATGATGTGGCCCGTCACCCCGTGCGGCTCACGCAGGGTATAGACCGTGTATCCGGCCTGGAACGGAATGGTCTCGCCGTGGATCTTGTCGGCGGCACCGGCGTAGAATTCCAGATACCGCGCCAGGGCCACCACATCGGCCCGCGCCTGTTTCAGCGGCTTGCCGACGTCGCGGGCTTCCAGATGGGCCAGATCGTCGATCTGCTCCAGCACGGCATGGCCGATACGCGCCAGGATACGGCCGCGCTCAAACGCCGGCATCGCGCCCCACTCACCCGACAGGGCTGATCGCGCGGCGGCGACCGCCGCCTCGACGTCCTTCGCGGTTCCGGCGGCGATGTGGGCGAAGGTTTCGCCGGTCGACGGATCCTCGACTGGCAGCGTCTGTCCGCGCTCGGCTTCCCGCCACTGGCCATCGATCAGAATATGGGGGGCTGGAAAACGAACAGTCATCAGGCTTCGATTGGGCTCCATTGCGTCAGACTCAACAAGTCCTTTTCTGAACATATATAAGTCATTGAATTCATGTGATCGAACCGTCATGATTTGTCTGATCCGCAACACCCGCAACAGGAAGCCGCCCCATGAGTGTCGATGTCGGAACCCGGTTGCGCTTCGTCCGCGAACGGCAGGACCTGTCGCAGCGCGAGCTGGCCCGGCTATCGGGTGTCACCAACTCGACCATATCCCTGATTGAGGCCAACCGCATGAACCCCTCAATCGGGGCCCTGAAACGGATTCTGGACGGTATCCCCATCGGTCTGGCCGAGTTTTTCTCCATCGAACCCGATGCGCCGTCGCGCTTTTTCTACGGCGTCGACGAACTGACCGAGATCGGCAAGGGTCCCATCTCCTACCGGCAGGTGGGCGAGACCATGTTCGGCCGCAGCCTGCAGATTCTCAGTGAAACCTATGAGCCCGGTGCCGATACCGGTCGCGTGCCCCTGATGCATGACGGCGAGGAAGGGGCTGTGGTCATCAGCGGCCGGCTGGAGGTCACCGTGGACGGCGAACGCCGGGTCCTGGGACCCGGCGATGCCTATTATTTTGAAAGCCACAAGCCGCATCGCTTCCGTTGCGTCGGGACAGAGCCCTGCCGCGTCGTCAGCGCCTGCACGCCGCCCAGTTTCTGACCGGGCGGCGGGCAACTCCGTTTACAGATCGCTCCAGGCCTCACCGGTCACGCCGTCCCAGTTGGTCGCGTGATAGACGCCGCGCGCGATGGCCCGGGCCAGCACATCCGCGGCGGCCGCGCCGATCTGGGCGACCACGAACTGACGCATCGCGCCGTCGGGGATCTGTTGCTTCTCGGTCGAGATGCAGAAGACGATGTCGCCATCAAACGGCGCGTGCGACGGGCGGATGGCGCGGGCCATGCCGTCCTGGGCCATGATGGCGACGCGCTGGCACTCGACCCGGGTCAGGGCCACGTCGGTGGCGACCAGGGCGATGGTGGTGTTCTCACCGGCCCGCGGGTTGGGCTTGGCCGCACCCCATTCGTCCCCGGCCGCTGACAGGCCACTGGATCCCAGCCCACCGAACTCGCCGTCGATCTCGTAAGGTGCCGACCAGAAGGTGTTGCCGCCGGGCGCGACCACCGAACCGGCGCTGTTGACGCCGACGATGGCCCCGACCGTATAGCCGGTGCTCAGCACCGCCGAGGCCGAGCCGACGCCGCCCTTCAGCGATCCGGCCTTGGCCCCGTAGCCACAGCCCGCCGTGCCCAGATCGAACCGGTCGGAAGCGGATTCCGCCGCCTGCACGGCCAGCCGCCTGTAGGGCGGCTCGGTCCCCCACTCCTTGTTGCCGCCGTTGGCCAGGTCATAGAGGCTGACCGTCGGCACGATCGGCGAGAACGGAATGCCGGGGATCTTGGGACCAAAGCCGAAGCCCTTGCCCTGGGCCCCCAGCCACGCCGTCAGGCCGTCGCCCGAACCCAGTCCATAGACCGAGCCACCCGACAGCACGATCGCGTCGACCTGCTGCACCAGATTCTCGGGCCGCAGCACATCGGTCTCGCGACTGGCCGGACCGCCGCCGCGCACATCGACCGCCGCCGTCGCCGGCGTGTCGGCCAGGATGACGGTCACGCCGGTCCGCGCCGCGGCGTCCTGGGCCTGGCCGACCTTGAGGCCCGGCACGTCGGTGATCAGGTTCAACCGACCGGTGCCGCCGACCGCCACAGCGGGGGCGTTCGGTCCCACGACGTCCGGGGCAGCGGCGGCTGCGCGGCCGGCCAGGGATCCCGCGGCGCCGATCAGCGCCATCGATCCCAGCATGGTTCTACGGTTCATCGCTCAGTCTCCTGTGGTGTCGAATGACGTGCCCCCGAACGGTCGAGGGCCAGAATATTGCGCGCCAGGTCCGGCGTCGCCGCCAGCAGGCTGCGGGTATAGTCATGGGCCGGCGCGGTGAAGATGGCCTCGGTCGGACCGGTCTCGACGATCCGGCCGGCCTGCATCACCATCAGCCGGTCGGTGATCGCCCGCACCACCGTCAGATCATGGGTCACGAACAGATAGGACAGCCCCATCCGGTCCGACAGATCAGCCAGCAGGTCCAGCACCTGGGCCCGGATCGATACGTCCAGCGCCGACACCGCCTCATCCAGCGCGATGATCGACGGGTTGGTGATCAGGGCCCGGGCGATGGCGATGCGTTGCCGCTGTCCCCCCGAGAACTCGTGCGGGAACCGGTCGGCGTCGGCCGGGCTCAGACCCACCTGATCCAGCATGGCCTCGACCCGGCGTCGGCCCTCGACCCGGTCGGGTCGCTCATCCAGCAGGTGGAAATTCTCGGCCACCAGCTGCTCGACCCGCCAGCGGGGATCGAAACTGCCATAGGGGTCCTGGAACACCACCTGGACGTGACGGCGCAGACGCTTCAGGGCCGCGCCGCGAGCGTTCGTGAAGTCCTCGCCCATGACCCGCACCGACCCGGCCTGCGGCGTATCCAGCGCCAGCACCGTGCGCAACAGGGTCGACTTGCCGCAACCGGACTCGCCGACCAGACCCACGCTTTCGCCGGGCTGGATCGAAAAGCTGACCCCGTCCACGGCCCGTTTGGGGGCACCCCGTCCGAACAGGCGACTGGCCCCGGGATATTCCCGCACGATGCTGTCCACGACCAGAACCGGGGCCCCGTCGCGGGGCTTCGAGCGCCGCACGGGCGCATGGGTCGCGTCGGCCAGCAGCCGCCGGGAATAGGGGTGGGCCATGCCGCCCGCAGCCTTGGGGGCCAGAATCCGACCGACCTCCCCTTGCTCGACGATCTCGCCCGACTTCATCACCGCCACCCGGTCGGCGGTTTCGGCGACGACGGCGAGATCGTGGGTGATCAGGATCATGCCCATGCCGTCTTCACGAATGAGAATTCTTCAGCAGCTCGAGGATCTGGGCCTGGGTGGTGACGTCCAGCGCCGTCGTCGGCTCGTCGGCGATCAGCAATTTGGGCGTCAGGGCGATGGCGATGGCGATGGCCACGCGCTGGCGCTGACCGCCCGACAGTTCGTGCGGATAGCGACTCAGCGGGAACTGGTCATTGGGCAGACCGACCCGCTCCAGCATCCGCGCCGCCGTCGCCAGCGCCGCCTTGTGCGACGCCTTTGTGTGGATACGGATCGTCTCGGCGACCTGATCTCCGATGGGCATAAGGGGATTCAGCGCCGTCATCGGCTCCTGAAAGATCATCCCGATTTCGCGCCCGCGCACCGACTGCATGGCCGCATCGTCGGTATAGGGCACATCGACGGACTGCAGCCGGATGTCACCCGAGGCCTCGGACCGCGGCGGCAACAGGCCCATCACCGCAAGCGCGGTCATCGACTTGCCCGACCCGGATTCCCCGACCAGTCCCATCACCTGTCCAGCCGGAACCTCAAACGACACGCCCTTCAGGATCGGCACGTCACCGATCGAAACGTTCAGGTCGCGGATCGCCAGGGTCGGCGTCACGGTCGGGCTCATGCGCCCCGCTCCCGCCGCACGCGCGGATCCAGGGCGTCACGCAGCCCGTCGCCGGTCAGGCTCAGGCCCAGCACCACAAACACGATCGCCACACCCGGGAAGATCGCCAGCCAGGGCGCGAAGCCGATCATCGTCTGCGCCTCGGCCAGCATCCGCCCCCAGCTTGGGATCGGCGGCTGGGCCCCCAGACCGACATAGGACAAACCCGCCTCGGCGACGATGCCCAGCGCGAACTGAATCGCCGCCTGCACGACCAGAAGACTGGTCAGGTTGGGCAGGATGTGCTGCCGCGAAATCTGCCCCGAGCTCTTGCCCGCCGTCCGCGCCGCCAGAACATAGTCGCGCGTCCACAGGCTCAGGGCCGCGCCGCGGC
This sequence comes from Brevundimonas sp., assembly GCA_034676465.1. Taxonomy (GTDB): domain Bacteria; phylum Pseudomonadota; class Alphaproteobacteria; order Caulobacterales; family Caulobacteraceae; genus Brevundimonas. The sequence continues at coordinate 26,107 of JAUCCG010000031.1, forward strand.
TGACGCGGGCGAAGACCGGGATGTTGAAGATACCGATGGCGATGACGGCATTGATGGCCCCGGCCCCGAATACGGCGGTGATCATCACGGCCAGCAACAGGGCGGGAAAGGCGAAGATCAGGTCGTTGATCCGCATCACGGCGTCATCGATCAGTCCGCCGCGCGCCGCCGCCGCCAGACCCAGAGGCACGCCGACCCCGACCCCGATGCCGACCGCGACCAGCGCCACCACGAGAGAGGTCTGCGATCCGACCATGACCATCGACAGCACATCGCGGCCGAAATGGTCGGTGCCCATCCAGTGCGCGGCCGACGGTGCCAGCAGCTTGTCGCCGATGCGGATCGCCTCGACGTCGAACGGCGTCCAGACCAGTGAGATCAGCGCGACAGCGACGGTAAACACCGTCATCATCCCGCCCACGATCAGGGCGGGCGGCACACGCAGCCGGGCCTGTCCGGCGGGCGTGGCGGTCTCGGGTGTGTCGACAACAGGTATGGTCATCAGCGACGCCCCCTCAAACGCGGATCGACGGCGACATAGGCCAGATCAATCAGGAAGCCGACGGCCACCACGGCGAACACCAGAACCACCACCACGCCCTGCACCACGATCAGGTCGCGCTGGGTGATGGCCTGGAACACCAGCCGTCCCAGACCCGGCAGGGAGAAGACATTTTCGATGATGATGCCGCCCGCCAGCAGGAACGGAAACTGCAGCCCCAGGATGGTCAGTAACGGGATGGTGGCGTTCCGTAACGCGTGCCGCCACAGCGCCTGCGACCGGCTCAGCCCCTTGGCCCGGGCGGTGCGCACATAGTCCTCGTTCATCGTGTCCAGCAGGGCCGTTCGCAGCACCCGCGCCAGGATCGCCGCCTGCGGTGCCGCCAGCGCCACGGCCGGCAGGATCAATGCCTTCAGCGCCGGCCAGAACCCGGCTTCCCAGCCGGGAAAGCCACCCGCCGAGAACCAGCCCAGATTGACCGAAAAGGCCAGGATCAACAGCATGGCGATCCAGAAATTGGGCAGGGCCACCCCGACCTGGGTCACCCCGATCAGACCCATGTCGACGGCCGAACCCCGGCGGCTGGCGGCGAGCAGGCCGATCGGAACCGCGACCACCAGCGACATGAGCGTCGCCAGCAGCGCCAGCGGCCCCGAGACCTGGAACCGCTCGGCAATGAGCGCGGCGACGGGCGACTGGTAGGTGTAGCTGACGCCGAAATTGCCGCTGAACATGCCGCCGAGCCAGCCGAGGTAGCGATCCAGCATCGAGCCATCCAGACCCATCTGCTGACGCAGGGCGTCGACCGCCTCCGGGCTGGCGTTCAGCCCCATCATATAGGCCGCCGGATCCCCCGGAACGACCTGCAGCAGCAGGAAGATGACCACGGTCGCCGCCGCCAGGGTGATCGCATGCCCGGCCAGCTTGCTGCCCACATAGGCCGCGCCGAACCGGAGCGTCGCATAGGCCAGCAGCCCGACGGCCGCCGCCAGCGACAGCCAGCCCCACGGCAGGCCGTCCCGTGGCGTGGCCGGGCCCTTCGCCGCCGTCCCCGACGACCCCTCGAACCAGGCGCCGGAGACCACATTGGCGGCAATGGGCGCGTTGACCCACAGACCGTTCAGATCGGCTTTCCAGATGCCGATCCGCGACGACTGGAACAGGAAGGCATTGACCGAGTCACCGGCGATCTGACGCTGGATATCGCCCAGCAACGCCAGCCGCGTCGCCTCGTCCGGGGCCGCGTTCAGCCGGGCCAGCAGCGCGTCGAAGGCGGCGCTGTCGTACCCGAAATAGTAGTCCTTGCGGCCATAGATGTCGTAATCCATCGGTTCGACGTGCTCGACGATGGTCAGGTCGAACTGGTGGCGTTTGAACACCTGGTCCAGCCACTGGGCCCATTCCAGATTCTCGATCTTGACCCGGATTCCGGCCTCGGCCAGTTGCGACGCCAGCACCTCGCCGCTGCGTCGGGCATAGGGCCGCGGCGGCAGTCTCAGCGTCACATCGATGCCGTTCGGATATCCGGCCTCGGCCAGAAGGGCGCGCGCGCGCGCCGGATCATGCGGGTACAGATTGGTCAGGTCGACATAGCCGGCGCTCTGTCGCGCGAAATGGCTGCCGATGGGCTCGCCGAAGCCGAACATGGCCCCCTCGATCAGCGCCTGCCGGTCGACGGCGTGGGCGATCGCGCGCCGCACCCGCACATCGTTGAACGGTGCGATCCGGTTGTTGATGCCCAGGATGACCTTGCCCTCGGACGCGCCGACCATGACCTTGAAGCGCGGGTCGCGGCGGAACTGGGCCACGTTTTCCGGGGCCGGATAGTTGGGAAAGGCGTCGATGTCGCCGGCGCTCATCGCCGCGAACGCCGCGCTGGGGTCGCTGATGAAGCGGAACACGACCGCGCCGATGCGCGGCTCGCTGCCCCAGTAGTCGTCATTGCGCGTCAGGGTCAGGGCCGCGCCCTTCTGCCAGCTCGACAGACGATAGGGCCCGGTCCCGACCGGATGGGTCGCATTGGTCGCCGCCGATCCGGGCGCGACCATCACCGCATCGCCCCACCCCAGCAGCGACGGCAGCGCCGCCACCGGACGGTCCAGACTGATGCGCAGGGTCAGCGGATCGATCACCGTCACCGCCCGGATCGGTTCAAACAGCGCCTTCTGGGCATTGCCCGATCCCGGGGCCGTGATCCGGTCCAGCGAGAATTTGGCCACGCCGGCGTTAAAGGGAGTCCCGTCCTGGAACCGGACCCCGGGGCGAAGGTGAAACACCCAGGCCAGACCGTCCGGCGACACCTCCCACGACAGCGCCAGCGCCGGGGCCGCCAGGCCGCTGGCGGTGATCCGCGTCAGCCCCTCGAAGATATTGCCGTAAACCACCTCGTCGACCGCCGCGGCCGCCCCGACCGTCGGGTCCAGATTGGGCGGCTCCAGCGGCAGGCCCAACACCAGCCGGTCACCGGTGGGCGAGGCCTGGGCCGCCGGCGACCCGCCGGGAACAGCCGGTACAGACCGGGCGGAGGCCAGGCTGCCGAAGGCGCAGATCAGCACCGCCGCACCGACTCCCAGGGCGGCAAACAGTCGACGGCCCAGACCCGTGCGACGGCCTCCGGACAGCCCGGGCGAAACGGTAACGGTAGCGATAGCGGTACTCATCCCCGACTTTCTTCTCTACAGCCCGATCATCGCGCCCGCGCCGGGCGGCGGCCATTGGCCGGCACCCGGAGCGGACGTGGCCGACGGTCCGGATGTCCCGACCGTCGCCGCAGCGACCTCAGTACTGATAGCTCAGACGGATGCCGAAGGTGCGCGGCCGGCCCGGTTGGGCGATATCGGCGGTGGTGAAGAAGTTGCGCGTCAGATCATATTCCTGATCGAACAGATTGCGCACAAACAGGGTGGCTGACCACGGCCCGGCCTGCGGCGACACCATCACACTGGCATTGACCAGCCAGTAGGACGGCACGTCATATTTGACACCCAGCCACGACGGATACTCGTCACGGAAGCTGTAGTTGACCTCGCCCGTGACATCCAAACCCTGCAACAGCCAGTCATAGGCGGCCGAACCGCCGTAGCTGACCGCCGGGAACGGGATCTCCACGCCCGACTTGTCGACAAAGACAGCCGCATTGGCCAGCCGCGACGCGGCGACGTCCAGGTCGAAGAAGTCGGTATATTCGCCGTGCTTGTAGCTGATCGACTGGGTGATCCGCAGGTTCGGCACCGGCCGCCAGGTGCCTTCCAGTTCGGCCCCGTAGATTTCCGACGACGGCACATTGGCAAATTTGCCGACCGGACCGTTGACGCCCCACACCGCCGACAGCACCTGCTGGTCCGTGTAGTCATAGAAATACGCGGCACCGTTGAGCTGGAAAGCCGGCGTGGGGTCCGCCTTGAACCCGATTTCGTAGGCCAGGAGAATTTCCGGCCGGAACGGTTCGATGCCGCTGGCGCTGCCGGTGTTGTAGGTGGTGAAGCCGCCCGACTTGGCCCCGCGGCTGAACGACCCATAGATCAGCAGGTTGTCACTGGGCGTAAACTCCAGCGCGACCTTGCCGGTCAGCGGCGTCATCTCGGTCTCGACCGACGTCGGCGGCAGGGCCGTCGCGCCGCCGAACGCGGTGCCGAACCCGTTCAGGCTCCGTGTCTCTTCCTCGTAGCGCAGGCCGCCGATGAGCTTGAACTGGTCATTGAACTGGTATTCCGCCTGACCAAAGACGCTGTAGGACTCAACCTCCTGGGCATAGGCGACCTGACCATAGGTGCCGTACACATCGATGAAGTCCGACGAATATCGCTCGTCCAGCTCCTGCTTCGAATAGTAGACGCCGGCGACCCAGTTCAACGGACCACCCCCGTCCGACGACAGCCGAAACTCCTGCGAAAAGACCGAAACGTCGCTGGCAAAGAAGGTGTCGGCCTCGACCGAGGGTGAGGAGTCCCAGTCCCCGTATTCGCTGCGATCCAGCGTTTCATAGCTGGTGATGCTGGTCAGACGCATGGTTTCAAAATCGTAGTGGCCGTTCAGGGACGTGCCCCAGGACGAGTTGTCCCGGCCGGGCTTGGCGTTCACGTCACGCCCCATCTCGGCGGCGAACCGGGGTGAAAGGCCCCAACCGGTCGCGCGATGATCCACATCAGCGGGAATGAGGACACTGCCCGGGGCCCCCAGACGCGTGACCAGCGGACTGAGCAGATACAGGCCCTCGTTCTCGGACTTGTCGACGCCGCCGTGCACATCCAGGGTGAACGACAGGTCGGCCGTCGGTTCGAAGGTCAGAAGGCCCCGCAGACCGGTGCGGTCTGCATCACCCAGCGACTCCCCGGTGTTGCGGTTGTACTGGAAGGCCCCGCCCTGCTGGGTCATGAAAGCCAGACGGCCCTTGATGGTCTCGCTGAACGGCCCCGAGACATAACCCTCGACCTGAAGCGAATTGAACGTCGCGTACTCGCCCTTGATCCCGGCACTCATGACCTCGGTCGGCCTGCGGGTGACGAAGCTGATGGCACCGCCGGTGGTGTTGCGACCGTACAGCGTGCCCTGCGGACCGCGCAGAACCTCAACGCGGTCGACGTCAAAGATCAGTCCCTGGGTCATTACCGGAACCGGATAGGCCACCTCGTTCACATAGACGCCCACGGTCGGCGAATTGTTCGAGGCATAGTCCTGAAAACCGACGCCGCGCAGACGGAATTGTGCCGCGCCACCGCCGAACGCCGGCTCGATCTCGAGGTTGGGTGTGGCGGTCTGCAGCTGGTTGACGTTGGTGATGCCGCGGTTGGTCAGTTCCTCACCGGACAGCACGCTCAGTGCGATGCCGACGTCCTGGGCGGCCTGTTCGCGCCGCTGGGCGGTGACGATGACGTCGTCGATGGCGGTGGCCACCTGGGGCCGGGCGGCGGGTGCCGTCTGGGCCATGGCGGTGGTGGAGGCGGCGACCGCAAGAGCGATGACCGAAGCCCCTAAAAGATACTGTCTCATGGCAATCTTCCCCTCGTTGTGGACGTGATGGTCAGTCGGTCTGGTGGATCGCGTCGGATACGCAGTCCAGCATTTGTGAGATCTGGTCGGGTGTGACGATCAACGGCGGCGACAGGGCGATGGTGTCGCCGGTGACGCGCACCAGAACGCCCTGATCGAAACAGGTGTGGAACACCTCGGTGCCGCGCGCGCCGGGCGCGCCGGGACGCGGCGACATCTCGATCCCCGCCACCAGCCCCAGATTGCGGATGTCGACGACATGCGGAACATTGCCCAGTCCGTGCACCTGCTCCTGCCACAGCGAGGCCAGACCGGCGGCGCGTTCGAACAGGCCCTCATCGGCATAGATGTCCAGCGTCGCCAGGCCGGCGGCCGCGGCCAGCGGATGACCGGAATAGGTGTAGCCGTGGAAGAATTCCATACCGCCCTGGCTGGCGTCGACGATCGTGTCGTGGACGAAGTCGCGCACCCCGACCGCGCCCATCGGCACGGCCCCGTTGGTCAGGCCCTTGGCGCAGACGATCATGTCGGGGGTCACGTCGAACAGCTCGGCGGCGGTGGCCGCCCCCAGACGACCGAAGCCGGTGATGACCTCGTCAAAGATCAGCAGCACCCCGTGCCGCGCGCTGATTTCCCTCAGCCGCTCCAGATAACCGACCGGCGGCACCAGAACCCCCGTCGACCCGGCCAGCGGCTCGACGATCACGGCGGCGATGGTTTCGGCCCCGCGCCGGGCGATCAGCTCTTCCAGCTCATCGGCCAGGTGCGCGCCCCATTTCGGGCTGGCCACGGGTGAAGGCGGCGTGCTCGAGATTATGGGTATGCGACAGGTGGTCGACACCGGGCAGCAGGCTGAAGCCACGCCGGTTGTTGTCCAGCCCGCCCACCGAAATGCCGCCGAAGCCGACGCCGTGATAGCCGCGCTGGCGACCGATGAACCGCGTGCGCTCCGGCTGGCCGTTGGCCCGGTGATAGGCCAGCGCGATCTTCAGCGATGTGTCGACCGCCTCCGAGCCCGACCCGGCGAAGAACACCTTGTTGATGTCGCCCGGGAACAGGCCGGCCAGCCGCGTGGCCAGCTCGAACACCCTGGGATGGCCCAGCTGGAACGTCGGCGCATAGTCCAGGGTCGCGGCCTCGTGCGCGATGGCGTCGACGATGGCCGCGCGGCAATGCCCGGCATTGACGCACCACAGCCCCGCGGTTCCATCCAGTACCGGGCGACCCTCGGGCGTATAGTAGTGCATCCCGTCGGCCGAGCCGAACTGGCGCGGAGCCTGCTTGAAATCCCGGTTCGCCGTGAACGGCATCCAGAAGGCGTTCAGGTCGATCGTTTCAGTCTTCATCGCCGCCCCCTTCCCCGTGACCGCATTAGACGGCTCGCTTCTTCCGACCCGCAACCCTGTTTCTTCACAATAGTAGCTCGTTGATATAGCTGGCTTAATATTAGGTGCGATTGAAATATCGATCAGTCGCATCGATTTCCGACCAGCGGGGTGCCGACATCATCGACAGCATCGTCACCGTAGCTCGATCCGCCCGGAATGCCGCGTTCGCGGGCGACATTTCGGACAGACCGCGAGACGGGGGACCGATACGCCCTGCCCCCTGTCTTGTCAGGACGGTTCCGTCAGGCCGAAACCCATCACCCCCCGAACTCTTGCGTCAGTAGGGTGTGGTCGCCAGGACGCTGCTGCAGGCTGGAACGGTTTCGGTGTTGCTTGCACGAACCGCCGCGAGTTCCTCACTGGCCCTGGAAAAGTCCCGCTGGAAGACGGGATCGGCCTTCAGTCGGGAAATCATGACCGCCCCGACAATTCTTCCGGCCTCGACGTCACTGGCGTAATGGACGCCACAGACCGCCCGGCTCTCACCATAGGCCAGACCGCGCCTCAGGATCGCGTCCGCCCGGCTGGGCACCATTTCGGCCAGGGTCAGGGCCCAGGCCCACCCCATTGCAGAGTGGCCCGAAGGATAGGAGCCACTTCCCGCCAGCCAGGTTTCGGCCCGGATACAGATCGGTGCCGCTTCGGTCACGAATGGACGTTCACGGAATTGGCCGCGCTTGACCGGAGTTTGGATCGTTTCCAGATCGCCCAGCATCCGCGCCAGAAGATAGGTCAGGGTCGGCATCCGCTCCGGTTCAAACTTCACCCCGAGGGCGCATTCGAACGCCCGGGGGGCGGACGGCGTTTCGATCTCGTTATCGGCGCGGGCGATCTCCCAGCGCTCGGTGCCTTCGAGGCTGCGCGAAGCGCGATAGGCGGCCATATCCGCCCGGCCACGCTCGGAGTCCGCTGCAGGTGCCGGGGGCAGGAAGTTGAGCGCGTTCGGCGCACTGTCCGCACTCAGATAACCGTGCGGATGATCCATGAACCCCTTCCAGAACTCGGTCGAATAGGCGGCCGGTTCTGCACAGGGCCGCGTCACCGGCCGGCACGGGAACACTGGCCGTGCTGCATGAACCCGCCAGCACGGCGCAGGCCAGAACGGTGAGGCTGAATGCGGGGATCGAACGAGGGGTCATGAGAAAGCTCCAGCTCAGAGGGGGTCAGATTGAAGTTTCGATCGCGCCAGGTCGGCCGGACTTGACCGCCCAGGCCTTGAGCGTCGCGACCGTGGCCATGGGGTCGCGTCGATCCGAGACCACCTGAAAGCGTGTGCGCATGCGCCGTCGGTCGAGATCGGCGGATATGTAGCCGCGGTGGCGCGTATCGAGGAACCGCACCTGCGGATTTTCCGGCAGCATCGCGTTCAGCGCATCATGCGGCGGACCACTGGACGTCACGGATGTACCGACGAATTCCGTAGCGACCGTCGGCGACGCCGGGTCGCGGGAATCGAGACGAATGTCATTGGTCCAGAACGAGTGATAATCACCCGTCATCACCACGGGGTTCCGGGGATTGATCGCTCCCAAGATTCCGGACGAAGCGCTCCCGCGCGACCGGGAACCCGTCCCAGGTGTCGGTCCAGTAGCGAGGCTCGGCCCCGCCCGCCGATCCCAGACGCAGGCCGGCCATAACCAGATCCTGACCGATGATATTCCACTGGGCGGTCGACTGCGCCAGCGAGTCATACACCCAGGTCTCCTGGTCAAATCCGAGGAAGGTGCGGGACGGATCCTCACGATCCAGGCAGACCAAATCCGCGACGACCCGGCCCTTGCCGCCTTCCGGGCCGTCACTGCACGGTTGTCGCGAACGATGCTGGCGACCGTCCATGATCGTGAACTGCGCCAGCTTGCCGTAACGGACACTGCGGTACAGGTCCATTTGCGCGCCGCGCAGAACCTGTCGGCGCAACGGCATGTGTTCATAATAGGCTTTGTAGGCCGCCGCCCGTCGGCGGAGGAAGTCGACCGGGGTCACGCCCGGGACCTTGGACCAGACGCCGGAATAGTCGTCCTGGACCTCATGATCGTCCCAGACCACGATCCAGGGCGCGGCCGCATGCAGCCTCTGCAAATCAGGATCAGTGTGGTGCAGGGCGTAGCGGTTGCGATAGCCCGCCAGGGTGGTCGCCTCCGGCATACCGTAGGGGCGAACCACCTCGGCCGCCCGTTCCGCGCCCAGTGAATATTCGTAGATATAGTCGCCCAGGAACAGAACCACGTCCGGGTTCTCATCGGCCATGTGCCGGTAGGCACTGAAATGGCCCAATTCCCAATGCGAGCACGAGGCCACGACGAACCGGAGCTGGTCCAGTTCGGCGTCATGTCGGGGTGCGGTCCGCGTCCGGCCGACAGGACTTTGCTGTCCCTGGGCGATGAACCGATACCAGTAGGGGCGGTTCGGCTGCAGTCCTTCAATCTCGACATGGACCGAATGTGCCCAGTCCGCACTGGCAACCGTGTCGCCCGTCAGGACAGGACGCCGGAAGGTCTCGTCGGCCGACACCTCCCAGCGGACAGCGATCGGACCGGACAGGCCGCCCGCGCCATCAAGGGCCAATGGATCGACGGCGAGCCGCGTCCACAGCACAAAGCCGTCCGGTGACGGATCGCCGCTGGCGACGCCCAGGCCAAACAGGTCGGCGCCATCGGCCCGGGCCCGCCCGTACGCCAGAATGGCCGGGGCGCAGATCAGACCGCCCAGTACGCGGCGACGATTGGCAGTGAATAATGCGTCGGCCATCCTGGCCTTTCTGCTCTCAAGGATGAGGCGGGCACGTCTTTCGACGGCCCGCCCCATGTCTCAAGTCTAATATTTCAGGTTCAGGCGAACCCCGACCGTCCGCGGCTGGTGCGGCGAGGCGGTCCGGCGCGACGAACTGTTGAACCCGTTGCGGCTCTCTTCGAAATACTGATCGAAGATGTTGCGGCTCCAGAGTGTGACCGTCCAGTCGGCGCTGCTCGGACCCACGCTGAGACTGGCGTTTGCCAGCCAGTAGGCGGGGATGATCGAATTCGCACTGACCGAATACAGGTCGCTGCGATACGAGTAGTTGGTCTCCGCCCTGAACTCCAGATCGCCGACCGCCCAGTTGTACGATACAGCGCCGCCGTAGGTCAGGGTCGGGAACCCCAGCCTCTGGTCTGAGAGATCATTGGTGATGATGACATCCCAGGGACCGTTGACCGGGTTGGCCGCGTCCGTCGCCGGGCCATCGATGGCGTTGAAGACATCGTACTTCCCTCTCTTGTAGCCGACGTTCTGACTGAGCTCGAGACCCGGCACGACGACCCAGGTAAACTCGACCTCACCGCCATAGATATGGGATTCCGGGACGTTGGTGATCTTGCCCAACCGCCCGTTGTCCCGATCATATTCCAGGCCCTGAACCTGTTGGTCCCGATAGTCATAATAGAAGACGGCACCGTTCAAACGGATCCGGCGATCGAACAACTCGGTTTTCGCGCCCGCTTCATAGGCCCAGACAATCTCGGGTCTGAAAGGTGTGGAGGACGTGGCGTTATAGGTGGTGAAGCCGCCTGATTTTACGCCACGGGCCACGTTGGCATAGAACAGGGCGTCGTCGGACAGGTCATACTCCATCCCGAAGCGCCCGGAGACTTCGGACAGGTCCGTCGTATACGTGACCGGAGGAGGCACCGCGCCACCGGTCAATAGCTGGGTGCCGACGCTGGTGAGGCTTCGCTCCTCGTATTCGTAGCGGAGACCGCCCACTAGGCGAAGCCGTTCACTGAGTTCGTAGCTACCGTTACTGAACACGCCAATAGCTTCGACCGATTGGTCGTAAGCCGTTTCAATCAACGGCGCGAGGCCACGAAATTGGGTGAAAAAAGCCGCCTTCATTGGATTCATTGGCGTAGTGGGCCCCAACCATCCATTGGAACGAACCTTCGTTGTTTGAATCCAGGCGGAGCTCTTGCGACAGGACCTTGATCGTATTGTAGAACAAGACATCGGATTCATAGAACCGGGTGGAGTCCCAATCGTTGTATTCCTTGCGATCAAACGTCTGGTAGGCTGAAATCGACGTCAGATTAACCGGGCCCAGGTCGGCCCGAACGATGGCGTTCAGGTCGAAGCCTTCATTGTCGCGGAACGGCTTTGCGCTCAACGGAACGCCTGCGGCGGCCGCCAACGCCGGCGAAATCCGCCAGCCGGTGATGCGCCATTCGGTGTCCGGCGGATACACGGGTCCCCCGATCGCCGGATAGGAACTCAGCAGCCGGAAGCCCAGGCCGTCGGACTGGTCGCGCGCATAGGTCGCGTTCAGGTTGATGTTGACGTTGTCGTTGATGTCCCAGACCAGCCGCCCGCGAATAGCCGTCTTGTCGACGTCTCCCAGCGCTTCGCCGGTGTCGCGATTGTACTGCCACGCGCCGCCCTGGTCGGTAATCGCCGCCAGTCGCACCCTCAGGTTATCGGAGAGCGGACCGGAGACGAACCCTTCAATCTTGAAGCGGTCGAACGTGCCGTATTCGGCGACCACACCCGCTGACAACTCACGGGTCGGCGCATTGGTGATGATATTGACCGCTCCGCCCGTCGTGTTGCGACCATAGAGCGTGCCCTGAGGACCGCGCAGAACCTCGAGGCGGGCGACGTCAAAGAGCGCGCCCTGGGTCGTGACCGTATAGGGATGCGCGACTTCATCGACATAGACGCCAACGGTCGAGGCGTTGTTGCTGGAGTATTCGCGTGCCCCGATCCCGCGGATGCGGAACTGCGGCTGACCGCTCCCGAACTGGCTGTCGACCTCCATATTCGGGACCGCGTTTTCGAGATCGTTGACGACGTTGATGTTTTTCTCATCAAGTTGTTCGCCACCAATCACGCTCAGTGCGATGCCGACGTCCTGGGCGGCCTGTTCGCGCCGCTGGGCGGTGACGATGACGTCGTCGATGGCGGTGGCCACCTGGGGCCGGGCGGCGGGTGCCGTCTGGGCCATGGCGGTGGTGGAGGCGGCGACCGCAAGAGCGATGACCGAAGCCCCTAAAAGATACTGTCTCATGGCAATCTTCCCCTCGTTGTGGACGTGATGGTCAGTCGGTCTGGTGGATCGCGTCGGATACGCAGTCCAGCATTTGTGAGATCTGGTCGGGTGTGACGATCAACGGCGGCGACAGGGCGATGGTGTCGCCGGTGACGCGCACCAGAACGCCCTGGTCGAAACAGGTGTGGAACACCTCGGTGCCGCGCGCGCCGGGCGCGCCGGGACGTGGCGACATCTCGATCCCCGCCACCAGCCCCAGATTGCGGATGTCGACGACATGCGGAACATTGCCCAGTCCGTGCACCTGCTCCTGCCACAGCGAGGCCAGACCGGCGGCGCGTTCGAACAGGCCCTCATCGGCATAGATGTCCAGCGTCGCCAGGCCGGCGGCCGCGGCCAGCGGATGACCGGAATAGGTGTAGCCGTCGAAGAATTCGATGCCGCCCGGCTGGCGTCGACGATGGTGTCATGGACCAAGTCGCGCACCCCGACCGCGCCCATCGGCACCGCCCCGTTGGTCAGGCCCTTGGCGCAGACGATCATGTCGGGGGTCACGTCGAACAGCTCGGCGGCAGTGGCCGCGCCCAGACGGCCAAACCCGGTGATGACCTCGTCAAAGATCAGCAGCACCCCGTGCCGCGCGCTGATCTCGCGCAGGCGCTCCAGATAACCGACCGGCGGCACCAGAACCCCCGTCGACCCGGCCAGCGGCTCGACGATCACGGCGGCGATGGTTTCGGCCCCGCGCCGGGCGATCAGCTCTTCCAGCTCATCGGCCAGGTGCGCGCCCCATTCGGGCTGGCCACGGGTGAAGGCGGCGTGCTCGAGATTATGGGTATGCGACAGGTGGTCGACACCGGGCAGCAGGCTGAAGCCACGCCGGTTGTTGTCCAGCCCGCCCACCGAAATGCCGCCGAAGCCGACGCCGTGATAGCCGCGCTGGCGACCGATGAACCGCGTGCGCTCCGGCTGGCCGTTGGCCCGGTGATAGGCCAGCGCGATCTTCAGCGATGTGTCGACCGCCTCCGAGCCCGACCCGGCGAAGAACACCTTGTTGATGTCGCCCGGAAACAGGCCGGCCAGCCGCGTGGCCAGCTCGAACACCCTGGGATGGCCCAGCTGGAACGTCGGCGCATAGTCCAGGGTCGCGGCCTCGTGCGCGATGGCGTCGACGATGGCCGCGCGGCAATGCCCGGCATTGACGCACCACAGCCCCGCGGTTCCATCCAGAACCGGGCGACCCTCGGGCGTATAGTAGTGCATCCCGTCGGCCGAGCCGAACTGGCGCGGAGCCTGCTTGAAATCCCGGTTCGCCGTGAACGGCATCCAGAAGGCGTTCAGGTCGATCGTTTCAGTCTTCATCGCCGCCCCCTTCCCCGTGACTCATTAAGGCGGCCCGCTTCATCCGACCCGCAAGCCTGTTTCTTGGTTGGGCTATAATATTGATTTAAAAGTATTTTCGTTTGGAACGATTGAAATATCGATCAATCGCAACGGTTCCGGATCGGAATGCGTCTGACTTTACCCGCGGTCGTCTCGCGGGGCCCGCCGGACCGTGATCATCCTTTCCGGAAGACGGGACGCAGATCGCGAGCGTGGACCGGAGCCGGTCGGCACATTGGTCGCTCCGGCAGACTTCGGTCCATTGGCCCGGAAATGCGCCGGCAGGAACCAAGGCCGGATCGCCGTAGTTAATGGACAACGCCGGGGCGCGGCGCGCGTGCGTCTCAGCAGGGGGAGAGGTGATTCTTGAAGCCGGGACGGGACCGACTGCCCAACGAAGATGCGCGATACCGGCTGCTGGTCGACGCGATCACGGATTATGCCATCTATATGCTGGACCCCGACGGCCGGGTCAGCAGCTGGAATCGTGGAGCCGAACGACTGAAGGGGTACAAGCCCGACGAGATCATCGGCGCGCATTTCTCGATATTCTATACCCCTGAGGACCGGGCGGCATCGATACCTGCTACGGCGCTCCGCAAGGCCGCCGAGGAAGGTCAGTTCGAGGCCGAGGGCTGGCGGCTGCGCAAGGATGGAACCCGGTTCTGGGCGCATGTGGTCATCGACCCCATACGGGATGACCAGGGCCGTTTGATCGGCTTCGCCAAGATCACACGGGACCTGACGGAGCGCAGGGCCGCAGAAGAGGCGCTCCACGACAGCCAGGAACAGTTCCGTCTGCTGGTCCAGGGCGTCACCGACTACGCCATCTATATGCTGGACCGGGACGGGATTGTCGCCAGCTGGAACGCCGGGGCGAAACGGATCAAGGGCTATGAGGCCGAGGAGATCATCGGTCAGCATTTCTCGACCTTCTATACCGAGGCCGACCGTAACGCCCGGTGGCCGGCACGGGCGCTGGCCACGGCAGCCGCTGAGGGCCGGTTCGAAAAGGAGGGCTGGCGGGTCCGGAAGGACGGCACCCGCTTCCAGGCGCATGTGATTATCGACGCCATTCGGGACGATCAGGGCGCGGTCATCGGCTTTGCCAAGGTCACACGTGACATCACCGAACGGGTCGCAACCGATCAGGCGCTCGCCGAAGCGCAGCAATCGCTGTTTCAGGCTCAGAAATTGGAAGCCATCGGGCGGCTGACCGGCGGCATCGCCCATGACTTCAACAACCTGCTCGGTGCCATCCTCGGCAGCCTGGAACTGGTTCGCAAGCGGCTGTCCTATGACCCGCGCATCACGCCCCTGCTCGAGAACGCCGTTCAGGGCGCGGAGCGTGGAGCCGCGCTGACAGAGCGCATGCTGGCGTTCGCCCGCAAACAGGAACTGCATCTGGAGGCGGTGGATATTCCGGTTCTGGTGCGAGGGATGATCGAGTTCATCCAGCGGACCATCGGCGCCGACGTCGAGATGAGGTTCGATTTCCCGACCGGACTGCCCCGGGTTCTGACCGACGCCAATCAGCTCGAGGCGGCCGTCCTGAATCTGGTTGTGAATGCGCGCGATGCGATGCCTGCGGGCGGCCGGATCACGGTCTCCGCCGCGCTGCGTCGCGTCACAGAAGACGGCGCTGACGTCCCATCCGGCGCGTACGTGGTCCTCCGTATCGAGGATACCGGCGAAGGGATGTCCCCGGAAACGCTCGCTAGGGCGGCGGAGCCCTTCTTCACAACCAAGGGGGTCGGCAAGGGTACGGGGCTGGGACTCTCAATGGTCCACGGTCTTGCCGCTCAGTCGGGCGGCAAGATTGCCATCGACAGTGCGCCCGGTAAGGGAACGCGGATCGAGCTGTGGTTTCCGGCGACGTCAGCGATTGCAGCCGCGAACCGGCTCATGGTCGGTGCCACTCCGGACATCCGCACCGATCGCGGCGTTCTCGTCCTTGTCGTGGACGACGATAATCTGGTCCTGTTGAACACTGCGGCGATGCTGGAAGATCTCGGCCATCAGGTCCTTTCTGCCTCGTCGGGCGAAGAGGCCCTGGGTCACCTGGCGGGGCACGCCGAGATCAGCCTCGTGGTGACCGATGAGATCATGCCCGGCATGACCGGAACGGAACTGGCCCTCAGGATGAGAGACGGCGGGTCAGATCTCCCGATCATTCTCGCGACCGGATACGCCGAGCTGGGTGAACGCCCTGCCCCTCAGAAACTTGGTCTTCCCAGGCTGGCCAAGCCGTTCACCCAGTCCCAACTCGCTCAGGCCGTCGAGGCGGCGCTGTCAGCCTAGCTTGCGCGACACAGCGCGTGCCCCTCGAGTTCCACCCGCTCAGGCCCGGGCGAGAACCACGGTCGGTCCGACAATGCCATGTTCGCGGAAGGCGCGCCTGATCCGCAGGGTCACATCGGTCTCGAAGCTTTTCTCGTATTTCGCCTCGAACACATAGGGGCGGGCCGTTATGCTGATCATCACGAAATTGCCCTCAAGCACGTTCCGCGCAAACACCGGGGCGGGCTTGTCCAGATAGGCATAGGGACTGGTCAGGCAGGCTTCCTGGACCAGACTCATGGCCAGCTCCAGGTCCTCGTCGGCACCGATCACCATCCCGAACGGCACCTGCATCTCCAGGGCCCCGTAGTTGCCGCTGGAGGTGACGTCGGTCAGCACCTTGTTGTTGGGGATGGTGATGACATTGTGGTCCAGCGTGTTCATCCGCACGCTGCGCAGGCCGATCTTGATAACGTCGCCGTACTGCCCGGCGTACTCGACCCGGTCCCCGACCTGGAAAGGCCGGTCGAACATGATGGTGATCCCCGCGATCACCGCCGCCACCAGATCGCGCATGGCGAAACCGACGGCGAAGGCCAGGCCACCACCGATGACGGTCAGGGC
The DNA here is from genome assembly GCA_034676465.1 of Brevundimonas sp. Lineage (GTDB taxonomy): Bacteria > Pseudomonadota > Alphaproteobacteria > Caulobacterales > Caulobacteraceae > Brevundimonas. The sequence goes on from JAUCCG010000031.1 coordinate 42,290, forward strand.
CGTCGCATCCATCCGCAGACTTAATCGAACGGCAATGACGATGGTCAGCAGATAGACGATGAAGCGCGAGGCCGATTTCGACCATCTGGATCGTCGGCCGCCGACTGACGAAACGCGCGCACAGGGTCGCCGACAGGTGCTCCAGTCCGCGCAGCAGGGCGAGGGCCAGGATAAACACGACGACCGAAGCGGCGACGCCGCCCCACTGGATGAAGCCGGCCAGTTGGCTGAGATCGACCTGATCCTGGGCACGGGCGGCACCCGCCGTGGACAGGAACACACCGGCACCCAAGGCCGCCGGGCGCAGAACGGATGCAATACCGCGGGTCATGCGATGCTCCCCAGATGGCGACGGACCAGACTGCGGGTCAGGGCCCGGTACCAGTCCCAGGACACATGATAGCCACCATCCCGAACCAGCAGATGTCCGTCCTGGACACCGGACCGCAACACATCGGCCACACCGGCCGCAGACAGGCGCGTCGCCGCGACAATCTCCGCCGGTCTCGCCCCGGCCTGGCGCAGCACCGCCCGGTAAACGAACAGGGCCTCCAGCGGCAGGCGTTCAATCACCGCCTCGACCACCGGCTGCAGCGGACGCACCAGGACCGACCCGTCCGGGGCCACGCCCAGTACCGACCGCCACAGGTGCAGCGCGACCCCCGGATTTCCATCCGACGCATCCCACAACAACAGCATGAAGGCGGCATTTTTGGCCTCCACCGCTTCACGCCGATCGATATCGTCCAGATCGGCCAGGTCCGGGATCATGCGATCATAGCCGGGTGCGATCCCCACCTCGGCGACCCGGGCCTGCAACAGTTCGGCGATCGCGGTATCGGTCCAGTGCGAATCTCGATCACGGAGTTGAAGATCGTCGGGACGCTGCGCAGGCGGCAGACCAGATCCCAGACGGCACTGTCGATCGCCAGCACCCACAGCGTCCGGTCGGCCGTCTCGCGGGCCAGATCAAGACAGCGATCCAACGCGGCCAGACCGCCGACGTCGAACTGCACCAGAGCCTCCAGATCGTCGACCAGCATGACCGCCGGAACAGTCGTTTGCGCACGAGCGCGCGACGACGGGCGGCCCGCCTTGTTCCCCGCAACAAGCTCGGCGGCCGTGACCAGCCGGGCTTCGTCCATTCGCTGTTGCAACTGCCGGAGGGCCGCGGTCTTGCCCGAGCCTCGCTCGCCGACCAGGACGACCAGGCCGCCCGCACGGCGCTGGACCAGCAGATCCAGCATTGGCTCCAGCCGGCTCACGACCCAGGCCTCGCCGTGCTCGTCGGGCGAAAGCCTTGCAAAGACATCCTCCGGCAAAGGGACCAGGTCCGCCACCGTATTGAGGTCGGTCCGGCTCAACTCCTGCCGGAACAGGAAGGCCAGGGTGCGCCGCACAGAGATGAAACGGCTGCCGGTCGTGCGCAGTGTTCGACTGGCGCTACGGATCACCACATCCGCAGTCCCCAGTACCGCGGCGATCGCGGCGGTCCGGCCCGTCCGGTTGTCCAGCACCCAGCGTTGCAGGGCATTGGGACGCCGGTGGCGCTCCAGCTGTTCGAACACCTCCCCGCGCCACCAGACGATGAGGACCAGCACGGTCAGCAGGGCCGCCAGCCAGCCGGTCGATGCCACCCAGTTGTGGAAGGCTCCCTTGCCGACCAGCTTGGCCGTCAGGGTCAGCACCAGGATGAAGCCGACCACCACATTGGTCACCAGCCGCATCGAGCGCAGGCGCAACGGACCCAGCTCGCGCGCCCGTCGCCCCATCCGGTCATTGCCGGCCCCGAGCAGGGCATCCAGCAACCGCGACGCCACGGCCGCAATCAGTGTCCAGCCGACGATCAGGCCGATAATTTCGACTTCCAGCAGAGTCTGCACATGGGTGGGCAGAGACGCCCGCAGCACAAACAGCAGGATCAGCCATTCCAGCGGCCCACGCACCGCAATGAACAGCCGCAGCCCCCACAGACGGGGGTCAGGCGTCGACCGCAGGGTCGCCAGGTGCTTTTCCTGGAGACTCTGCTCCCACAACGGCAGCACGCGGCGCGCTGTCGCCCGCCAGAAGGCGAAAGCGGCCAGCGCGAGGATCCACAACAGCGTCGATGCCGCCAGCAGGGCGCTGGCCGACAGAATGTCCCGCCCGATCACCCCCGAGCGCGTGGCCTCCACCAGCGTATGGGCCTGATAGCGAACGATCAGCACCAGATGCTCGAACTCCGCCGACACCTGATTCCAGCCTGCGGGGGTAAAGCCCGTCGTCGCACGGCGCTTTGCGGCGGACAGATGCGGCAACAGATCGAGGCGGGCCTCGTTCAGCGTGGTCAGGCGACCCAGCAGCAGACGGGCCTCGGTCCGGTTTCCGTCATGCAGGCGAAGGGCCAGTTGTCCCCGTCGGGCCTCAAGCGCGCGGCGCTGCGCCTGAACAGCGGTGCGCTCGACACCGGGTGCCAGGGCATCGGCCCGGGCGGACGGCAGTGGCGGCAGGTCGGCCTGCCCCTGCATCGCGTCGAGCGTGGCCCCCAGCCGCTGGCGCGTGGCCCGCAACTCGGCGCGGAGGTCGCCATAGACGGCGTCAGCCCTCGCAGCGTCGCTCCGGGCCTCCAGCGCCTGCTGGCGCAACCCCAGAGCCGCCTCGGTTTCCAGCGCATGGCGCTGTGCCACCGCATCCAGCTCGGCTTCGGCCGCCGCCAGCGTCTCTGCATAGGTGGCCAGCTCACGCTGTTCGGTCTCAATCTGCCGCTGGGCGGCCAACCGGGCCCGACGTGCAGCCTCGAGGCGGGCCTGCTGCTCTGCCGCTTCCGCCGTGATTTCGGCCGGGACTTCCGGCACTTCGGCCACCGGTGCCGCGACCGGAAGGCCGGGGTCAACGCGTGGTGTCGCCTGGACCGCGCCCACAGCGGTGATGAAGAACAGGGCCAGAAGTTCAGGGCGGTGGCAGATCTCACGAGCGCGGGCCTTTCCGACCGGTCGGGATCACGGTTCGCGCCCCGACATTCCGGCCGACAATGTCATTTGTCCTGCCTAGCAGTTTCGGAGCGCTCGGCAATGTCGGGATCATCCCTCGTGCAACGGCCGTCCCTGCGATTCCGCCGATCATCACGTGCACCACACGGTCCGATGGTTGATGGTGGTGGCTCACATCTGTCGCCGGGAGTTGTCGTTTGTCGCGTCTGATCGAGGAACTGGACTACCGCGTCACCCCCATGGGGCCGATCATCCTGCGACGGCGCTGGGTCTCGGCCCTGGACCGGGACGTGGTCGAGGTCATTCTCGGCGACGAACATCTGATGTCCAGCCTGTTCACGGTCGGCGAGACCGAACTGGCCACGCTGGGCCTGGCCCGGGCGAGCGGCGCCGACCTGAAGGTCCTCGTCGGCGGTCTGGGCCTTGGCTACACGGCCCAGGCCGCGCTGGCCGACCCCCGGGTGGCATCGGTCGAGGTCGCCGATGCGATCGAGGCGGTGATCGACTGGCACCGCGAAGGGATCGTGCCGATCGGCGAGAGCCTCGGGGCCAATCCCCGCTGCACCCTGACCCATGTCGATTTCTTCAGCCTGTTCGACGCTGATCCGGCCGAAGGGGGTCGCCGGGACGTCATCCTGCTGGACATCGACCATTCGCCGTACCGGCTGCTGAACCCCGCGCACGCCCGTTTCTATACGGCGGAGGGACTGACACGGATGAGAACCTGGTTGTCGCCCGGTGGAGTCTTCGCCCTCTGGTCCGACGACGCGCCCGACGCGGCCTTTCTGGACCTGCTCGGCCAGGTTTTCACGGATCCGGTGGCGCAGGTGGTCCCCTTCGCCAACCCCCTGACCGGCGAGTCCTCGACCTGCACCATCTATGTCGCGGGCGGTTAGGCCTTCCCCCACCCTCTCCCGGCGGGAGAGGGCTTGAGCGCCCGCGAGCGTCAGCGAGTGGTTGCGCGAAAGGGTGAGGCGCTCCCTCTCACCGGATGCCCCTCACCCGCCCGCGCCAGAACGACGGCGAGCGCCGTCGTGTGCGGCCGCCCTCTCCCGCCGGGAGAGGCCATCGAACGCCGCGACATAAATTCCCAAAATCCCCCTATCGCCCCTCCCCAACCCCCTGTTTCCCAACCCCTTCCCCAAAATTCGCCCCTGAAAACCCGCCCTGGTCCGAACCCGTGTCAGACTCTGCCTCATCCCGTCGATGGGGAGGGCGTCGGATCCACGCTGCTCGACGACGGCGGGCTGTGGCCGAGCGATGAAGCCGGGGAGAGGCATATCTCCGGGGCCCTCGCCGGGCGGGGACGGATCCCGCCCGCTTGCTCGCCGCGCGCCTTCGGGTCGCGACCGCTGTCGGCATCGACCGGCACGTCCGCCCCCGTCCCGCCCGGCAACGGACGGGGCGGCGAGTCGCCAAGGCCCGAACAGGGCCGGCAGGCGACGGGCGCGTGGAAAACGGTCACGCGGGGCGCTGTGTCGCGTCGAAACGGTTTTTCTATCCTGCACCGGGCGTGACCCGGTCGCCCCGCGCCCGCCCCGACCGTCCGGTCCCCGCCGAACGGGGCCGACCCCTGCCCGGTGACCTTCGTGACGCCGCCGTCTGGAAGGCGTCAGACGCAGTCCCTATATGTCGTGCGCACGATCAATTCCTGGCACTGGAGACTACCCATGAGTTTGCGCATCAACGATATTGCTCCCGATTTTACAGCCGACTCGACCGCGGGCCGGGATTATTTATGACTGG
>JAUCCG010000032.1:0-23533 GCA_034676465.1 Brevundimonas sp.
TGCTATTGGCTATAAGCTAGCTACCCAGCAAATAAGTCCGCAACAGAAAACTATTTCAAAACAATGCGATGCATCACATCGGCCTGACTACGGCCTTCAAACCGCATATAAGCGGGTCGCTGCCTTGCGCGGTTTGATTGGCGCAACTGCGGTTGTGTGAGTGACCACACTGTCTCGCGCCGCTATCCTCGGGTCAAAATGAGGGCGGGCACAATGGCGAATAGACATGGACCAGTGGGGTTGGTTGTTTCCAGCGCCCCCTTGCGCGACGTCATGGGCGATATCGTCCGGTTGGACTTGATCCATCGCCCCTTTGCTCTCTGCGCCGGACGAGTCATCGGTATTCGGGTCGGTGGCGTGAAGGCGTCGGCGGTTGTCCGTGGGCCGGCCAATGTCGGTAAGAGCGGAATTTCGCTGGACTCAGCAATGCGAACGAAGCTCGGCGTTGAACTGAACAAGAGCGCCAACTTTACCTTTGAGCGAGCGACCCTGTGGGATGAAGTCGCGCGGGCATGGTCTGCGACCGACGCCACGCCCCGCGTTGCTGCGCGGCTCGGTGCAATATCGGTTCTGCTGGGCGGTATTGGCCTGCTGCTAGGCTTGATCTCATTGTTCAAGTAGGATCGGAACACGCTATCAGCAGCCCATTTAGCCGGAATCGTAGCGGATCGTAGCGGCCAAAACACGGGGTTCAGCTACGACCGTAGCGGTTCCGCACCCCGCCACGCCGGACCCCAGCCGGAATCGTAGCGATCGTAGCCGTAGCAGCCGGGGCAGGTGCTCGAAGGTCGCGGATCGTCACGTTGCGGGGCAGGGGTAGACATCGTCCCTTCTTCTTCTCTGCGCGGCTTGATCGCGACGACCGCGAGCAGCGCCGCCCGGAGCCGCTACAATCGCTACGATCATGCGCAAACCGCGCCCCCGTGGGGGTTTGTCGAGTGGCCACTGGCCGCTACGCCCCTGCTACGATCCGCTACGATAATCCCGCTCAACTCCATTCGGCGAATACCTGGGGGTTGATCTGGATGTACTCCCTCTTGGTCCCTTCGCCCTTCTGCACCCGGATGCGCCGATGGTCTTGAAGCAGCTGGAGGGCACCATCGAGACGCGGCCGGGAGCGAAGGCAGTTGGGCCCGAGACGCCGGGCCATGTTGACCACGAGGGTGTCGGCCGCCTTCTCTCGGCTGAAGCTCTTCTTGTGGTGACTGATGAGCCAACCTTCCAACGTCTCGGCGTCTGATTAGCTCCGGGTCGCTTCGTGTTTCCGGGCGAACCTGATGGCCTCGTCCAGATACCATCGCATCAGCGCGCATGCCTTTCGCATGGTCTGCAGACCGATAGGCATTTGAGGTCCATGCTCGAACACGTGAAAGCAGCAGGCGATCCGGGCGGCATTCTCGGCAGCCTTGCTCGCAACGTCCCTGATGTCCGCGTACTCGTGGTCAGGGTTCTGAGCCTCCTCGACGCTGTCATGGAATCCAATCCAAATCCCCCGGGCCTCATCGCTCAGAGAGATGAAGGTGGTCACTAGCTGATCGTTCTCGTCGAACTGCGCCGGTACGAGCAGCATCTGAGCAATACGGGCCTGAAGCCGCCAGCATGGGCATGCCGTTGGGCGGTTCACGGTACAGCCTTGTCCCGATCCGCTGACTGGTTGAGACATGAGGAACCGTGAGTACCGAATGCCGCGACCTAGGCCACCGCTCTTCTCGCTGAACCGCCCAAGGACGGCGGGTTGAACCTGCAATCCCATCGTCACTCGCATCGTGTCGATCCGGACGCGCTTGCTACACCCGCGCCTGATCGATAGGTCCGCCGTCCCACATCTGGTTCGCTTGAGCCAACGCTCGGCCGACGGTGTCGGGGTTCATGCTGTGCGAGGAGAGATGACGCCAGCCTCGGCTGAGATGACAGCAGCGACCGGATACTCGGCGAAGGCTATCGCCAGTGCTTCTGAGGTATCGTCACCTCGAAGCATCCGGGGTACGCGGGGCGGTTGAGGTCGGTCGGCTTCGTCCCTGTCGTCGCCCTTCTCCCACTCTCGGAGTTCGTTGAGGTACTGTGCAGCGGCGACCTTTGCCGCTTGCTCTTGACACCTCTGCCAGTCTCGAAGGGCACTCATGAAGAGGGTGTCGACACTCGACTTTCGCTCCCCACTGTCCGCGATTGTCATCAGGTAGAGAGACGCCGGACCTTTCAGCTTTGCATCGCGCTGGACAGAGAGTTTCGTCTGAACGGCGGCTGATATTGCGGTGAGGGCGCAACCACCCACCATGGCATCGGGTGCCTGGCTGTACCCGATGACCTCGGCAATCGCATCTCTGGCAACGGGCGGAAAGCACGCGATCGGGTAGTCGTCGGGGGCGCTCAACCCTTCTGAGCGGGACCGGCTTCGGCCAATTTGCGGAAAGCCACAGATCTAGGTCTTTCGGATCGAGGCTGGCCATTTATCGCTCCCCACTACTGGGTTGCTGACCGATTACGGCCTGTCTTAGGCTGGGCGTGGTCATTGTTATCCTGCATCGATAGCAGACCGCATTTCTCCGAAAGCGGCCGGGTGGCTTCCCGGCCGTTTTTCGTGAGTGGGGCTATGAGCCGGCTGGACGGTCTGCGGTTAGGGGGCCTGAACGGATTGAAGACGCGCCGGATCGGGCGTGCATGTGGTTCAGTGTTTGAGGGGTCTAGGCCGCGACCGCTTCGCTGGTGCTTTGTCGAGCACCCGAAGCCAGCCACGCGAGCACGTCCCGCTCCGCGTACCAAACGCGGCGAGTACCGGTCGGACTGAGTGGCGCGGGCCGTCACCCCTGATTCGGGACCGGTCCACGGTGTTGGGGTGGACGCCGAAGATCTCGGCGACCTCCTTCGTATTGAGGGGGCGCCCCTTCGGCAGAGTAGCCGAACAACTCCGCGAGCTGTTCGAAGGTCATATCGTTCGTGTTCACCGATCGTCTCCGCAGCCGCTCTCGCTGGCTGTAGTCGGCGGGGAGTTCCCAGAGCGGCGGTGGGCTGTCGGCATGAGCCTCCGACGTTTGACCAACCCGTTGCTTGGGCTGGATTGCGCTAGCTTACGACAACGGCGACATGCGTCCGAAAGCCGAAAAATGCACATCGATACGAAACACTCGCGACATGAGATCGTCAAGCGTTTGTTTTTGAACTACTAAACACATGTTTAGGTGTCCGCCACAACGCCCGGCGCTGGCTGTGGAAGCGGCCGGGGTGCGGGTGCCGCTGTAGGGCGGCAGGGGGCCATGACACCCGCCCCCCTGCCCCTACCCCTGACCCCTATGAGGGCACGGCCGTAGCGGCGGCTACGCCGAAAGCGGATATGTAACATATCCCTTGCCAAGGAGCCTTCGGCATGGGATAGACGACATGTTACATATCACATAGGGAGACCGTCATGATGCCCGTCGTAAGAATTAATGATGCAACGTTCGCCGATCTGAGCACGCTCAAGACTTGGCTAGGCACCAAGACCCCCAGCGACACTATCGACCGGGTGGTTCGCGAAGCGTTGGAGCAGCTAGGCATTGAGCGTGACCAAGAGCAGGACACGTCAATCGCCACCGCCACCGACGGCGTGATGGAGTTTGACACTACGCCCGGGCTCTCTTTCACGAAGCCACTATCAGCCTCCGTCAATGGACAGGCGATTGAGAGTCTCGCGGTGGTCAAGCATCCTGCTGACAACGATTAGTCAGTTGAAGGCAGAGGGATTGGAGGGTGAGAAGCTAGTTCGCCAGCTGTACATCCCGGCGAAGGCCGGCCGATACGAGGACGAAGGCTTCAAGCACCACCCCGAACTCGGAATATCGGTGCAAGGTCAGTCAGCCGCCGACGCCTGGAAAGAGATCGAGCGGATAGCGCGCCATTGGTCGATTTCCGTCTCCGTGAGTTTTGAATGGCGCGAAACCACAAGGCGCAGTTTCCAGGCAAGACAGGGATCCTACGCGCTGGCGGCGCATGAACTGAGCGACGCTGCGGGTGTCAGGCCCGCAGCGGTATTACGTTCGTCCCAGTAGCCTTCGCGGCTGCAACCTTCGCCTGCTGTTCGATCCAGTCACCGATCATCTGGGCTTCCGGATGAAGCCAATCTAGCCGCGACAGGTCGAGATAGTTGCTCGCTGTCACGTCCTCGGCGCGCGGCTTGTGGTTAGTCAACATATCGGTCCGGAACTTTTCGATCCGGCATTCCCGCATGGCGATGTTGGTGTAGGTCCTTCGCATGTCGTGGCATGACAGGTGGAGCCCGGCGATTTCACTGATCGCCTCCAACGGTGCGCGGGCGTCCATGATGTGCCCCGACTTACTGCGCGACGGGAACACATGCGGATTGCCCGCCACGCGCTTCCGCGACTTGAGCAACTCCACAGCCTGTGACGAGAGAGGCAGGTACACCTCGTGGCCGTTCTTCGGGTTAGGGAGGTGGAACCAGCCTTGGGTCGGATCGTCATCGTTGAGGTGGACCCGGTCCCAAGTCAGTTCAGCTCCCTCCATCCCGGCGCGCGCCCGTGAGCAGCAAGAACATCACCAGTTCGATGGCCGTCAACGCGTCGCGATTTTTGGGGTTGAGGTGGGCTTCCGTCAGTGCGTTCCACACCGCTCCGACCTTCCCCTTGTCGATGTAGCGCTTTGTCCGTGAGCCTAGCGTTGCCCAGTGGTCCTTCAACACATCCACCGGGTTGCGCTGGACCAAGGGCGTACCGTCGGCACGGCGATACTGGCGACCAGCGAAGTTGATGAGGCTCCGGAGAGTGACCATCGACAGGTTGGCGCTTGCAGGTGCCCCCTTCTTCCCGCTCAGGCCTCCCTCCACCATTTCGCGGTGCCTTTTACGCACATCGTCCTCGGTGATCTGGACGATGGGACGATGCTCCCAAGCCGCAAAGACCCTCTCTACGTGACGGTCCATCTCGTCTCGGGTGCTTTGTTTGAGCTTGCCGGGTCGAGCGAGGGACGCGTCAGCGACCTCCCTGAGCGTCACCTTCGCCGCTTCCTCCTGCTTCTTCACATCCCTCGGGTCGATGCCGTCTCGCATGTCTTGAAGGACCCGCTGCGCCTTCGCACGACCCTTGTCCTCGGGGTAAAGGCCGAACGGGCCGATGGTGACGATCACCGCCTTACCCCTCACACGCCCCTGAGCAACGAAGACCTTTTTGCCCGCCGCAGTGACCCGGAGACCGTACCCTTTGACGGTCTCATCCCAGTGTATCCGATAGCCCTCAGCTGGCGGCTGAACCTTGTCGATGAAGGCCTTTGTGAGCTTGGCCATAACGGCTCTCCTAGCGGCATCGGCTAGCGTATTGCTAGCGCGCTAGGGCTAGCTAAGACATCCAGCCACAAACTTGCAAGGACCTAAGTCACTGACTTTTCACCGTAAAACGGGCTGGAACAAACTGCCACAAGCTAGCACCTACACGGCTTAGCCAAACTCTTAATCAGCGGGTCGCAGGTTCGAACCCTGCATCACCCACCATCGTCCGCTTCCGGGTACCCAGGGCCACCGCGTCACGAGCATGTCACCGCCCGTCGGCAGGGGGCGGGACACCGCGTTCGTTGGCGATCGGCAGACGCCATCCGCGGCGGATCGCCATCATCCGCAGGCCGAAGCAGACCAGTCCGCCGACGACCGCGGTGATGACGATCGGAAAATGCAGCAGACTGCCGGCGACCACGACGGATGCGCCCGCCAGCGCCGCGATCGCATAGAGGTCCGAACGCAGCACCGTCGGAATGTCCGCCAGCAGCACGTCACGGGCGACGCCCCCGCCGATGCCGGTCAACATGCCCAGCAGCGCGGCCATCACAGGGTTCAAGCCAAAGACCAGTGCCTTCTCCGCCCCGGCGACAGCGAACAGGGCCAGGCCCATGGCGTCGAGCATGAGCACCGGATTGCGCAGTTGTTCGATCAGACGGGACCAGAAGAAGGCGATCATGCCCGCCGCGACCGACACCGCCAGATAGCGCCAGTCTTCCAGCGCGGCAGGTGGGGTCGCGCCGATCAACACGTCGCGTGCCATACCGCCGAAGGTTGAGGCGGCAAAGGCCAGGACCAGAACCCCGAACAGGTCCAGCCGCCGCCGGATCCCCGCCATCGCGCCGCTGAGCGCAAAGGCGAACGTCCCGCAGAGATCGAGGATGAGGACGAGCGACCTCAGCAGATCATCGGTGATATGGGACTTAATCACCCGGGGTCGGCCGCCCGGGGCCCGTCATTGAGCCACCTTCGCGGCCAACGACGGTTGAGGGTGAGACCCATCCGCTTTCCAGCCATCCCCGCATCCCCGCTTTCGTCAGGCTGTCAGGCGTCGCCCATGCCCTCGGCCGGTTTCGCCCCCGCCCCGGCGCGGACCTTGGCCTCGATCCGCTGGCCCACCTTGGCGTCGACGCTCTTCCAGTAATCGAGGGCACGGCCCAGCACCGGTTCGCGCACCCCGCCCAGCAGACTGCCGGCGACCTGGTCGACCAATTGGTCGCGCTCGAAATCCCCGAAAACCTCGCGCACCAGCGTGCCCGGCTGGCCGAAGTCGTCGTCCTCGGCGTGCAGGGTATAGGCGCTGCGCACCATGTCGCCGTCAGCCTCCCAGCCGTCCTCGACCGGTCCGGTCTGATCGGCCCATGGACGGCCGCCGCTGTTGGGCACATAGGTCGGCGCGGGCCCCGCGTGGTGATAGGTCATCTGGCCGTCGAACATATAGGTGTTGACCGGGACCTTGGGCTGGTTGACCGGTAGCTGGTGGAAATTGGTGCCGATGCGGTTGCGCTGGGCGTCGTTGTAGGCGAACGCCCGTCCCAGCAGCATCTTGTCCGGGGACAGGCCGATGCCCGGCACGGTATTGCCCGGCGAGAAGGCCGCCTGTTCAATCTGGGCGAAGAAGTTCTCCGGGTTGCGGTTCAGCGTCATCGTGCCGACCGGGATCAGCGGATAGTCCTTGTGCGACCAGGTCTTGGTCAGGTCGAACGGATTGAACCGATAGGTCGCCGCCTCGGCATAGGGCATGATCTGCACCGACATGTCCCAGACCGGATGCTCGCCCCGCGCGATGGCGTCGAACAGGTCGCGGCGATGGAAGTCGGCGTCGGCCCCGGCCATGTCGGCGGCTTCGGCATTGGTGAAGAAGGCCATGACCTGGCGGGTATGGAAGTGATATTTCACCCAGAATTTCTCGCCGGCCGCGTTGACCCACATATAGGTGTGCGAGCCGTAGCCGTTCATGTTCCGCCAGGTCCGCGGCAGGCCGCGCACCCCCATCAGATAGGTCACCTGGTGGGCCGTCTCGGGATTGCTGGTCCAGAAATCCCACTGCATGTGATTGTCGCGCAGGCCGGAGTCCGGCAGCCGCTTCTGGCTGCGGATGAAGTGCGGGAATTTCATCGGGTCACGCACGAAGAAGATCGGCGTGTTGTTGCCGACCAGATCGTAATTGCCCTCGTCGGTGTAGAATTTCAGCGAGAAGCCCCGCACGTCGCGCCAGGTGTCGGGGCTGCCGGATTCCCCGGCGACGGTCGAGAAGCGCGCCAGCATCTCTGTCGACGCGCCGGGCTGGAACAGGGCGGCCCGGGTCCAGGCCGAGACGTCGTGGGTGGTCTCGAACACGCCGAAGGCTCCGGCCCCCTTGGCGTGCGGCTGGCGCTCGGGAACCTTCTCACGGTTGAAGTGCGCCATCTGCTCGAGGAAATGCACGTCGTGCAGCAGGATCGGACCGTCCGGCCCGGTCGTCAGTGAGTTGCGGTCGCTGGCGGCGGGCGCGCCGGTGCTCATCGTCGAGTTGGTCGGTGCCTTGCTCATGGTATTTCCCTTCGGCTGGAGACTCCGGCGCGTCCGCGCCGCTTCATTGACTGTCCGATGTCGTCCGACCCGGCTCTGGCCGATCCCGTCAGCCGTCGCGCGGCAGGACTGTCAGCACCCGGGTGACGTGGGCGTGGAACTCCATCATGTATTTGCGCAGAAAGCCTTCGGTCGACTCCACCGTGACCTCGCCATCGTCGGTAATCAAACCGGGCGTGAACTGGATATAGCCTTCCACTGTATTCATCTGTGGCGCGTTGAGGAAGCCCAGCACGCTGCGCAGGCTCTGCTGCGCCACCGCCGTACCGATCGCCCCCGGCGAGGCTCCGATCACCGCCGTCGGCTTGCGGGCGAAGGCGTTGGTCCCGGACGGCCGGCTGGCCCAGTCAATGGCGTTCTTCAGGCCACCCGGGATGGAGCGATTGTATTCCGGCGTGACGAACAGGATGGCATCCGACTTTTGGATCGCCGCCTTGAACTTCAGCGCTTCCGCCGGATAGTCGGCGTCGTAGTCACGATTGTAGAGGGGCAGATCGGCAAAGCGAATCTCGTGGAAAGTCATCCCGTCCGGTGCGAGCCGGATCAGAGCCTTGACCAGCTTGCGGTTGATCGACTCCCTCGAGAGGCTGCCGACAAGATAGCCGATCCTGAAAGTGGTCATGGACGTCCCCCGGTCGTCGCCAGCCGCGACCCGTGTAAAGCTCAATGTTCGCTAACGCGCGAGGAACGACAAGTATCCTCGCGTCGAGGCCGGGCGATCCCGGACCACGCCCCCGACCGCCTGTCGGGGTGCAATCAATCCCGGTCAGGGGTGCGACCGGCGTCCCGGTCCGCCCGGACCATCAACACATCACTCGGCACCGCCTGGACGATACGGGGGCCCTGGCCACCGACCACCATATGAAAGATCCGGCCGCGCTCGTAGGTCCCGATCACCGTCAGGTCCGCACCTCTTTCCCTGACATGATTGCTCAGCATCGCCTCGGGCGGACCCCGCTCGATCAAGGTGGTGACACGTTTGCGGATGTCGTCCGGAATGGAGGCCCGCGCGAGGGACTCGCGGATCGCCGCGCGTTCCATCTCGCTGAAATCCTCGCTCAGCTGCGTATTCAGATACAGGCTGGCGTACGCTACCTCGTGCGCATGCATGAGCGTGAACGCAGCTTCGGGGAACAGGCGAATCGCGATCTCGAAACCGCGCCTGGCCTCGTCGGTGAAATCCTCGCCGACAAGGATCTCGTGATACCCCCCGTGAGGGCGGCGCTTGACGACCAGCACGGAAACCGGACAGCGCCTGAACAGTTCATCGATCGTTTTTTCCAGGCTGCTGAACGGCTTGGGGCTGCGCCCGGCGACAATGACAAGATCTGCCCGCTCGCGGCGGACCGCCTCAAGGATCGACGGGAGAACCGCACCTTCTTCGACATGGACATGGAGTTCAGGACAGGCACCGGAGATGTCATCCCGGATTTGCCGCTCAACCACTGCCGCCATATCGGGCGGCCAGCGCCGTGACGGGAGGCCTCGATGGTCCGGGTTGGCGGAGCTGTCGCCCAGCACATGAATGACATTCAACTCGGCCCCCCACTCTTCGGAGAGCTGGACCGCGCGGTCCAGGGCGCGATCACTCCGTCCACTGAGGTCCGTCGCCAGCAGGATCTTCCTGGGGGGCGTCGTCGGCCATGCTTGCACGTCAGCACTCCAGAACAGGCGCTGTCTCGCAGCCCCCTGCCGATGTAGCCGCATGGTCCCCGGGTTACAACGCGCCGACCCGGTGTGGCTATCCGTCTGAAGCCGGACCCGGCCTGGATTTTCGCTTTCGCCGGTTGGCCACAGGGGCCGGGTCGATTACCATCACCGGACACCAGACTCCGCTGGTCGACCCAATGCCACGCCTGCCGAGGGGGGACGCACCTTTATGCCGAATTCCGAGGCGCTGCTTGCCCTGCTGTTGGCGACGCCCTTTGTTGCGAGTCTGGGCGCGGCTTTCCTGAAAAGTCATGCGCGCAACGTCGCCGCCGCTCTCGCGACCGGTGCCATGCTGTTCGGTCTGGGCCTCTCGCTGCTGCTGTCGGGATACATCACGGCGGCGGGGCCGGTGCGATTTTCAGCCTCGTGGGCACCGAGCCTCGGCCTCGACTTCAGCCTGGCTGCGGACGGGTTCAGCTGGATATTCCTGATCCTGATCTTCGGGATCGGTCTGCTGGTCAGTATTTACGCGCGATATTACATGTCGGCGGCCGATCCGTTGCCGCGGTTCTATTCGCTGCTGCTGGCGTTCGCCGGTTCGATGATCGGTCTGGTTCTCTCCGGCAATGTGATCCAGCTGGTCGTCTTCTGGGAGATGACCAGCCTCCTGTCCTTCCTGCTGATCGGCTACTGGCATCACGGGGCCGCGGCGCGGGAAGGCGCGCGGATGGCGCTGATCGTGACATCCGCGGGCGGGCTCTGTCTGTTGGCGGGCCTGCTGCTGCTGGCCAACATCGTCGGTAGCTACGATCTGCAGTCCATTCTCGCGGCCGGCGACCTGATCCGGGCCAGCCCCCTGTACGGACCCGCCGTCGCCCTGATCCTGATCGGGGCCTTCACCAAGAGCGCACAGTTCCCGTTCCACTTCTGGCTGCCGCAGGCCATGGCGGCCCCCACGCCGGTCTCCGCCTATCTGCATTCGGCCACGCTGGTGAAGGCGGGCGTGTTCCTGCTGGTGCGCTTCTGGCCGGTCCTGTCCGGGACGGATCTGTGGTTCTACGCCCTGACGTCAGTGGGCCTGACCACGCTGGTACTGGGGGCCTTCCTGGCCATGTTCCAGAACGATCTGAAGGGCGTCCTGGCCTATTCGACCATCAGTCACCTTGGCCTGATCACCTTCCTGCTGGGACTGAACAGCCCCCTCGCCTGCGTGGCGGCCATCTTCCACATGGTGAACCACGCCGTGTTCAAGGCTTCCCTGTTCATGGCCGCCGGCGCCGTGGATCACGAAGCCGGCACACGGGACCTGCGAAGACTGGGCGGGCTCGCCCGGCTCATGCCGGTCACCGCCGTGCTCGCCACGGTCGCGGCGGCGGCCATGGCGGGCGTCCCCCTGCTGAACGGATTTATCTCCAAGGAGATGTTCTACGAGGTGACCCTGGCCGCCCGCCATTCTGTCGGCCTGAATACCCTGCCCACCGTCCTCGCCGTCGTCGGCACCGTGTTCTCGGTGGTCTATTCGGTCCGGTTCGTCGCCGAGGTCTTCTTCCGACCCGCCCCCGTCGCCCTGCCGGGAACGCCGCACGAGCCCCCTCTCTGGATGGTGGGACCGATCGGGTTTCTGGCGCTGACGTGTGTCGTGGTCGGCGTCCTGCCGGCAATGACCATTGGACCGGACCTGCAGCGGGCCGCAGTCGCCGTTCTCGGACCGGACACGCCCGCCTTCACCCTGGCGGTCTGGCATGGCTTTACCCCGGCCCTGGGCCTGAGCGTCTTCGCCATGGTGGCCGGCGGCATTCTGTACGTCCTGCTCCGTCGGCGGCTTCTGGTGATCCGCAAGGCTCCGTTCGGCAGGTTCAGTGGCAAGCTGATGTTCGAGCGAACCCTGCAGTTCGTCGCTGACACCGCACCGGCCTGGATCAAGCGCCTGTTCCCGGGCGAACGACTTCAGCCGCAGGTCCTGTCCATCCTGCTGGTGGCGCTGCTGGCCGCCGGCCTGGCGTTGATCGAAGGCCCGGTTGTCCCGAACCAGATCGACCTGTCGGTCATCGATCCGGCCTTTGCGATCCTCTGGCTCATCGGCTCGGCCTGCGCTATCGGCGCCGCGTTGCTGGCCAAATTCCATCGGCTCGCCGCGCTGGTGCTGTTGGGCGGGACCGGCCTGGTGTCCTGCATCAGTTTCGTCTGGCTTTCGGCCCCCGACCTGGCGACAACGCAACTGCTGGTCGAGGTGGTCACCGCCATCCTCATCCTGCTCGGGCTGCGCTGGCTGCCGCCGCGAATTCCGTTCACCATCAACCGGACGGTGCCGACCCGACTGCGTCGTGCCCGTGACGCCCTGCTGGCCCTGGCCGTCGGGGGTGGCATGAGCCTGCTGGCGTTCGCCGTGATGACCCATCAGGTCGACCGGTCGATTTCCGAATTTTTCCTGTCCCGCGCCTATAGCGAAGGCGGCGGACGGAATGTGGTGAATGTCATTCTCGTCGACTTCCGTGGCTTCGACACGTTCGGCGAGGTCACGGTTCTCGGCATCGTGGCCCTGTCGGCATTTGCCCTGCTGCGTCGCTTCCGGCCCAGCCGGGAAAGCGTCGGCCCCGCGCCGCAAAAACGCGCCCAGGAGGCGCTGGACGAACAACGCCGTGAGCGAGCGCGCGGCCACACCCTCGCAGAGTATATGCGGGTGTCGGGCCTGATCATCCAGCTGATGGTGCCCATCATCCTGCTGTTTGCCGCCCATCTCTTCCTGCGCGGGCATGACCTGCCGGGCGGCGGTTTCGCAGCGGGTCTGACCGCATCGGTCGCGCTCATTCTGCTGTATATCGCCGGCGGCGTCCGCTGGGTCGAGGCTCGCATCGGGGTCGCGCCGGTTCGCTGGATCGCCGTCGGGCTGCTGATCGCGCTGGCGACGGGCGCGGGGTCATGGTTGTTCGGCTATCCCTTCCTGACGTACTCCTTCACCTACCCTGGATCTGGGCACGCCGGGACGCATACCGGTCGCCACGGCCGTGCTGTTCGACCTGGGGGTCTTCCTGCTGGTCGTCGGTTCAACGACGCTCATCCTGACCGCCATCGCCCATCAGTCCCTGCGTTGCCCCCAGCGGAGCGCGCCGGCCGGGGCGGACCAGGAGAAGCCCTGATGGAAATCGTACTGGCCCTGGCCATTGGCGTCCTGTCGGCCTCCGGAGTTCTGGCTGGTGCCGCGACCGCGCACCTTCCAGGTTCTGATCGGACTTACCCTTCTGTCCGACCGGCGGTGAACCTGTTCATCTTCTCCATAGGCGGCCTGCGCATCGGGGCTGAACCGATCCTGAAAGGCGCATCGGGAGATATCGCCACCTACGCCGACC
Organism: Brevundimonas sp.; assembly: GCA_034676465.1. Taxonomy (GTDB): domain Bacteria; phylum Pseudomonadota; class Alphaproteobacteria; order Caulobacterales; family Caulobacteraceae; genus Brevundimonas. The sequence goes on from JAUCCG010000032.1 coordinate 12,829, forward strand.
CCCTGCCGCAGGCGCTGGCCCTGACAGCCATCGTCATCAGTTTTGCGACAACGGCGCTGCTGCTCGTCGTGATCCTGACCGCGCGCGGTCTGACAGGCGGGGATCACGTCGACGGTAGCGAAGGCGGCGCCGGTTGACGTCCCTCCTTGTCATCCTGCCGATCCTGCTGCCGGTTACGGCCGCGGCGCTGTTGCTTCTGGTCGGCCAGCGCCGTCGGCTGGAGGCGGCACTGGCCGTGACCGCCAGCGCCGGCCTGTTTGGCCTGGCCATCACCCTGGTGCTCGCCGCGGACGGCGCGGCATTCACAGCCATCTACCGGCTTGGTGACTGGCCGGCCCCGTTGGCGATCGTTCTGGTGGCGGACCGCCTGTCCGCCCTGATGGTGTTGCTGGCAGGTCCACGCTGGGGCTTGTGAACACGATCTTTGCCCTCAGTCGCTGGTCGCGCCTCGGTCCCTACTATCATGTGCTGTCCCAACTGCTGCTGATGGGACTGGCAACGGAGCCTTCCTGACCGGCGACCTGTTCAATCTGTTCGTCTTCTTCGAGGTGCTGCTCGCCGCCTCCTACGGCTTGCTGCTGCATGGGTCCGGGGCCCGTCGCGTGATTTCCGGCCTCCATTACATCGTCATCAACCTGACAGCTTCGTTGCTTTTGCTTGTCGGGATCAGCGTGATTTTCGGCGTGACCGGCACGCTGAACATGGCGGTACTCGCCGACCAGATCCCGGGACTTCCGGCCCCGACCCGCAGCCTTCTCCACGCCGGAGCCGCCATCCTGGGCGTGGCCTTCCTGGTGAAAGCGGCCGCCTGGCCGCTGGGGTTCTGGCTACCGCGGACCTACGACGCCGCGACACCGCCGTCGGCGGCCATTTTCGCGATCATGACCAAGGTCGGTGTCTATGCCATCCTGCGGCTGGGTCTGTTGTGGTTCGGGGCCGGGGCCGGCCTTTCCGCCGGGTTCGGCTGGACCTGGGTGTTCGTCGCGGGGCTGGCGACCGTGGGCGTGGGTCTGGTCGGCATGCTCGCGGCGCGCGATCTGGGCCGGATGGCCGGCTACAGCCTGCTGGTTTCCGCGGGGACCCTGCTGGCCGCCATTGTCTTTCGCGATGAGGCCGTGCTGGCGGGTGCCCTCCTGTACATGCTGGTTTCCACCCTGGCGGCAGCCGCCTTCTATCTGCTCGGCGGCCTGATCGGGGCGGACGGAGACGATGAGTTCGAGGAACCGTCACTGCTCGAAGCCTACGACCCCGAAGGCGACGGCCTGTTCACGGAAGCCGATGAGCGGGCAGTGACCATTCCCGTGTCGGTCGGACTCCTGAGCGCCGGCTTTCTGATCTGCACCCTGCTGATCGCCGGTATCCCGCCCCTGCCCGGCTTCCTGGCCAAGGTGGCGATGCTTGCCCCCCTGTTGCAGGCCCCTGCGGGCCCTCTCCCCTGGGCCGCGTGGGTTCTGGCGGCGCTGATCATTGCGGCCAGCCTGCTTTCGCTCGTCGCCCTCGCCCGGGCGGGGATTTGAGATCTGGTGGGCCGAGCCTGACCGTATCCCGCCGGCCATTCGCCTGGGTGAGGCGGCACCGGTCGCGGCGCTGCTTTTCGGGCTACTGGTTCTGACCTTTGCCATCGAGGGACCACTGGGCTTTTTGAACCAACTGCGCAGCAGTTGCTGGATCCTGCCCAGTATATCGAGGCCGTCGTCGGTCCCGGAGGCGGTCAATGAAGCGGTGGCTGCCCCATCCGTCGATGAGTTTGTTCGTGCTCGTGACCTGGCTGCTCCTGAACCAGAGCCTGGCCCCGGGGCATGTCCTGCTGGGGGCCCTTTTCGGGATCGCTCTCGGCCTCGCCTTCGCCCGGTTTCAGCCTCCGCGACTACGGATCCGAAATCGGCGCATCCTGCCGGGACTGATCGCGCGTGTCGTCGGCGACGTTATCCGCTCGAACATCGCCCTGTTCCGGATCATTCTCGGCGGCCGGTCCGGAAAGGTTACTTCCGGCTTCGTCTATATTCCGCTTGAACTCACCAACCCCTACGGGCTTGCGGCCCTTGCCTGCATCATTACGGCCACGCCTGGAACCATCTGGGTCAGCTATCAGTCGCGCGAGCGGTTGCTTCTGATTTACGTGTTTGACCTGGTGGACGAGACCGTCTGGATCCGCACGATCACCGAACGCTACGCAGTTCCCCTGAAGGAGGTGTTTGAATGAGCGCTGCCCTGCTCATGGGCTCGATTTCCGCCGCACAGCTGATGCTGGTCGTGGCGTTGGGGCTCGATTTTTTCCGGATGGCACGTGGGCCGCGGGCCCAGGACCGCGTCGTCGCCCTCGATTCCTTCTACATCACCGGCATGTTGTTGCTCATCACCCTGGGCATGCGGACCGGCAGCACGCTCTATTTCGAGGCGACGGCGATTATCGCCCTGCTCGGCTTCGCCACCAGCGTGGCGCTCGGGAAATTCCTGATGCGGGGAGAGGTGATCGAATGACGGCCGCCGCCGACATCCCCCTGCCGATCGCGGTGGTCATCGCCGTCTGCCTGCTCAGCGGTGCCTTGCTCGCCCTGACCGGCGCGATAGGCCTGTATCGGTTCAGGACCTTCTACCAACGCGTCCACGCCCCGACCCTGGGATCGAGTATGGGCATGTTGCTCATCCTGATCAGTTCGATCCTCTACTTTTCGGTTTCGCGTTCAGCCCCGGTCCTGCACGAAATCCTGATCGCCATATTCCTGACCCTGACGACGCCGATCAGCCTGATGCTGATCGTCCGGGCCGCGCTGGCCCGAGACCGGATGGAAGGAAGCGCTGACGTACCGGACGTCGAGGCGGATTAACCCTGCGGCAAGCGATCAGGAAATCGCGACGTCCCGGCTGAAGGCTGCCCCGGTCAGCGACCGGTCACCCGCCGTTCGCCTCTTCACACACCTCTTGCATGCGATGAACATGGTCCTCCGGCGAGGTCTCCACACCCGCGTCCGGTTGATCGTCGGGCAGACGTTCGGTCTCGATCGTTGCACTCTCGGCCAGGGTGCGGTGCACCGGACAGCGGTCGGCAATCTCCAGCAGTCGCCCATGCTGGGCCTCGTCCAGGCCGCCCTGGAAGGCGATCTTGCGCATGAACCGATCCCGCTCCGACGCCGTCTTGGCCGTATGGCCGACCTCGACCACGACCCGCTCCAGCGGCCATTTCTTGCGATCGGCATACAGTCGGCAGGTCATCGCCGTGCAGGCCCCCAGACCGGCACTCAGCAATTCATACGGGCTTGGCCCTGAATCCAGACCACCTACGCTGACCGGCTCGTCGGCGAGGAAGGTGGTCGAGGGTGTGACCACCCGCACCTGGAATTTCCCGGCCCCCGTCTCTTCAACCCGAACGCCCTGGACGGGTGCTTCGGCCACTTCTGCGGCGAAATCGAGATAACGACCGGCCCAGGCCGCGACCACCGAAGCGGCATAGTCGGAATCCGCCTTGCGGGTCAGCAGATGGTTGGCGTGATCCAGCGAGACAAAGCTCTTGGGATGCCGCGCGGCCAGGAAGATGCCCGAGGCATTGTCGATCGAGACGATCTCGTCGACCGGTGAATGCAGCACCAGCAGGGCACGTCCGAGGTTTTCGATCCGGGTCTTTTGATTCTGGCCCTGGATGTCGCGGACGAAATCGGCCCCCAGTTCGAACGCCCGCCCACCGATTTCGACAGGCACGCGCTGTCCGGCCGGGACGTCCTTCAACGCCGGGTCGATGTGGGTCAGCACATGCTCGGCATCAAACGGCGTGCCGATCACGGCCACGGCCTTGATCCCGTCCAGTGCCCCGGCTGCGGCCAGAACCGCGGCCCCACCGAAGCTGTGACCGACCAGTAGCTGCGGCGGCATGCCGGCCGCCGCCATCGCCTCGGCGGCACAGACGACGTCCTGAATGTCACCGGACAGCCCCTTGCCGAACTCGCCCTCGCTTTCGCCCAGTCCGGTGAAGTCGAAGCGGAGAACGCCGATACCCTGCGCGGCCAGCGCCCGGCTGACCCGCGTCGCCGCCAGCGAGGTCTTGTCGCAGGTGAAACAGTGGGCAAACACGGCCCACGCCCGCACAGGCCCGTCACCACGCTCCAGCACGCCGGACAGTGCCCGCCCGCTGGAATTCTCGAAATCAAAGGTCGAATGGGTCATGGGTCAACGATACTCCGGATTGGGATGGTCAAGGCGATCGCCCCTGTCCCAGGCGCTCTTCTGGTTGCCGTGCGCGGGAATTCCGCCCGCGTCCTTCAGCATGCGGGCCATGTGCATCAGGTTCCAAGCCATGAAGGTGGTGTTGCGTCGGGTGAAGTCGTTGTCCAGCCCGACCTTGCCGTGATCGCCATAGGACGGCCCCGGACCCGCCTCGCCGACCCAGCCGGCGTCAGCCTGGGGCGGGATGACATAGCCGAGATGCTGCAGCGAATAGAGGATGTTCATGGCGCAGTGTTTGATGCCGTCCTCATTGCCGGTGACGATGCAGCCGCCGACCCGGCCGTAATAGGCCCACTGGCCCTTGTCGTTCAGCTTGCCGGAATAGCCGTACAGCCGTTCGATCACCCGGGTGCAGATCGACGACTTGTCGCCCAGCCAGATCGGCGTGCCGATGACCAGGATGTTGGCGTCCATCACCTGCTTCTGCACCGCCGGCCAGCCGTCACTGTCCCAGCCGTGCTCGGTCATGTCCGGCTGAACGCCGGGCGGAATGTCCAGATCGGCGGCGCGCAGGGTCGTGGTCTTCACCCCCTGGGCCTCCATGATGGCGATGGCCACGTCCATCAGCGTCTGGGTGTGCGAGGTCTCGCTCGACCGTTTCAGACTGGTGTTGATGAAGACGGCGCTCAGATCATCATAGCGGATCATGGGGTTCTCCTTTCGGAAGAGACGTGGGCGCACGGACGAAGCCGGGTCCCGGGTAACGCCCCAAACGCCACCCCGGTCCACCGGCGACCGGAATCAGCCGCCGGCGATCAGCCGGGCGGCTGATTCCATGGATTCGCTATCGGGTCAGAACGCGATCTCGCAGATACGTTCGGGCGGTCGCCGGACCTCCACTATTCGCGGGCCGGGCCAAATCGTTACAGCAGCCTGACGCCCCAAATGGAGCCTACGGCGCTCCGTTCGGGGTCGCTCTGGCGCGGGGTGGCGCATCCCGGACATAGAGGTCCAGCCAGCGGGTCATCTCCCACAGCGTATGGCCGACCAACTCGCGGGCCCGGTAGCCGTGGGCCTCCAGTGGCAGCACGACATAGCGCACGGTCGCCCCCTGTCCCTTCAGCGCGGCGTAGAAGCGCTCCGACTGAACCGGATAGGTGCCCGAATTGTCGTCGGCCTCGCCGTGGAGCAGCAGGATCGGCTCATTGACCTGATCGGCATAGGTGAAGGGCGACATCTCCGTATAGGTCTCCGTCGCTTGCCAATAGGTGCGCTGTTCCGCCTGGAATCCGAACGGCGTCAGGGTCCGGTTGTAGGCACCCGAGCGGGCGATGCCGGTACGGAACAGGTCGGTATGCGCCAGCAGATTGGCGGTCATGAAGGCCCCGTAGCTGTGCCCGCCGATGGCCAGATGATCGCGGTCAGCCACCCCCAGCGCCACCACCGCCTCGACTGCCGCCCGGGCATTGGCCGTCAGCTGTTCGATATAGGTGTCGTTCGGCTCGGCCCCGTCGCGGCCGATGATCGGCATCGCCGGATTGTCCAGCACGGCATAGCCCTGGGTCAGCAGGAACAGGTGGCTGGAGCCGCCCGGTCGCACGAAGCGGTTGGCGGTGTCGACCACCTGTCCGGCCACGGCCGCGTCGGTAAACTCGGCCGGATAGGCCCACATCAGCAATGGCAGCGGGCCGTCGCGGTCCTTGTCGTAGCCGTCCGGCAGATACAGGGTTCCCGACAGTTGCACCCCGTCCTCACGCCGGTAGGTGATCAGCTGCCGGCTCGCCCCGGCCAGTTGCGGTGCCGGATCGGTGAAGGCGGTCAGGGCCGTCGGAGCCGCACCGTCCAGATCACGCACATACAGATTGGGCGGATCCAGCCGGGTCTCGCGGCGGGTCACCAGTCGGCGTCCCCCCTCCTCCAGAATTCCGACGATGGTCTCGTACTCGCCATTCGCCGAGGTCCACAGCCGCTCCGTCTGCCCCGTGGCCAGATCCAGCGTGGCCAGGAACGGGTACTGACCCGCCCGGGTCGCCCCGCCCCCCTCGATCAGCACCTTGGTACCGTCTTCGGTAAACTGCATCACCGGCCGACCGGCGGCGTTCGGCTCGGTCATGGCCGCGCCCGGGTCGTTGTAGCGATCCTGGTAGTTGCGCTCCAGCAGCACCCGCCCCTGACCCGGCCGGGACGGATCGACCAGATAGCGGGTCTCGTGCCGGGTATTGAACCAGCGGCTGGAGACCAGGGCCACGTCATCCCGCCCCCAGGTAATCCCGGCATAGCGCTCGCCCAGATCGATCAGCGGCGTTGGTGCCGCCGTGAACGGCGCGGCCAGGGTGTAGACCCGGTCCCGCACCTCGGTGGACGTGCCGGGATCGCCACCGTCCTGGGCCTCGGTCCAGGCCAGGGTCGCCGGCGCATCGGCGCGCCACTGGACCGACCGGGGCCCTGTGGCCACCGCGTCGAACGGCGAGGGAATATTATCGCGCAACGGCAGGTCGGCGACCCGGTGCACGACCCGCCCATTCAGGTCCGTAACCACGACATCGGCCGGGAACAACGCGGCCGGCACCACATAGCTGTAGGGACGCCGGGCGACAGTCTGCAGCAGATAGCGCCCGTCGGGTGACACCGAAGTGCCCAGAATCACACCCGGCGTGCCGATCGGTCGGATCGCGCCCTGCAGCGGCACATGCACCAGCTGCGAGGTGAAATAGTGATCGAACAATGCCTCGTCGCCGGCATTGCCCAGCAGGTCCTGATAGGTCCGGACCGGGGCGGCCCGCGCCATGCTTTCCTCGACCGTCGGACCCGACGGCGGACGGCTCACGTCGGGGGCCGCACCCCGGCCGACCGGAACGGTCTCCACCACAAGGCCCGAGCTGTCGGGCAGCCAGTCCAGACCCGATCCAGTCGTCGCATTGATCGTCGGCCCCGTCAGACGTCGTGCGCGGGCACTGGCCACATCGGCCACCCACAGCTCCAGACCGGTCGGCTGGTCTATCAACAGCGCCACGGATCGTCCGTCCGGCGACCAGTCGGGTGAGGTGAACCGGGCTCCTTGCGGCAAGGCCACCGGGCGTGCCGCCCCACCGGCGACCGGCTGGAAACTCAGCCCCGTCAGCCAGGTGACCCGGCTGTTGGCCGGGCCGTTGTTGCGCGGGTTGATGCGATAGCCGGCCAGCCGCAGCATCGGTTCCGCCAGCTCGGCGATCGACGGCAGGTTTGAACGCTCGAACAGGGCCAGGGTCTGGCGGTCCGGACTTCAGGCTGGACAGTGGCGTCGGCCGGGTATCGAGAATATCGGGAATGGGCGCGGGCGGCTGCTGATAACTCAGGCCATCTGCGGTCTGGGCCAGCGCCAGTCCCGGCACTGACAGCAACAGGATGAACGCCGGCAGAGCCTGCCTCAGAAGCTGCTTACGCATGGTCTTTTCCCCGGTCGCCGGCACGCGCAGGCGTGTGAAGCTATGAACGGGTTGGCGGATCGGTCAAGGCGTGAAAGTGGTCGACCCTGGGTCCGCAGACTGACCGATAAAGCGCTGGTCCCGGGCCGTCTCATAGGTCTCACGGATGGCCGCGCGCGGCTGATCCGCGCCCAGCTGCGCGACCTGTTCGGCCCAGACATCGGCCAGTTGCTGCACTGTCGAACTCACCCAGCCGGGGGCCTGCTGTCGCGACCAGTTCTGGAGCGACGCCGCGTTGAAGACCAGCATGAACGCCGTCAGCAGCACCAGGGTGCGGCTGGTCCAGCGCCGGTCGCGTGCCGCCACGCCTTCATCGTCCAGCGGCGGGGCCGGCGGAAAGGCGAACCGCTGCAGCGCACTGAGCCGATGTTCCAGCGTCGGCAGGTCATGGGCGTCTGCCCCGGCGTTCCAGTCACTTGCGGGGTCAGCCGGCACCGGTTCGGGTTCGGGTTCGGGCCCGGGTTCGGGCTCGTCTCAGCGATGGGTGCAGGATGGTCCCACGCGGTGCGTCCACCTTCCAGCGGCGGAAAGGGCGAGGCGGGATCCGGTGCCGGAAAGGGGTCCGGCCGGGGATCGGTCTCGTCGTGGGGATCGTGATCGTCGGTCATCGGTCTACCAACGCCTCAGAACTGGAAATAGATGAAGGGCGCGACGCCGTCCGGACGGATGGCCTCGACCAGCAGGAAGGCCACGCCGAGCACCAGCGCCAGTGTCAGCGACGGGGCCGTCTTCAACCGCTCGGCCATGCCCTCGATGGCGCGCGGCGGCAACCAGTGCATGGCCAGACCACCAACGATCAGGGTCAGCAGCAGCGGCGTCAGCATCACGGTCGGCTGCCACCAACGTCCCAGACCCGTCAGCACCTGCATGGCCAGGTCGAAATTCTCGGCCCGGAACAGGATCCACCCCAGGCAGACGATATGGAAGGTGATCAGCACGCCGAGTACCGGATGGATCACGCGCCGGTCCCCGAAGGCGACCCGGCCGATCCGTTCGACCACCTGAACGCCGCCATGCAGCGCGCCCCAGGCCAGGAAGGTCCAGGCCGCGCCGTGCCACAGCCCGCCCAGCACCATGGTGATGAAGACGTTGATGCTCGACGAGATCAGGCCCTTGCGACCGCCGCCCAGCGGCACATACAGGTAGTCGCGCAGCCAGCTGGACAGGCTGATGTGCCAGCGCCGCCAGAACGACTGCAACGACCCCGCCCGGTACGGCTGATCGAAATTGCGCGGGAACGAATAGCCCAGCAGGGCGGCCGTACCGATCGCCATGTCCGAATAGGCCGAAAAGTCGCAATAGATCTGGACCGCATAGCCATAGACGGCCGCGATCATGTCCAGCGACCCATAGGCCGTCGGGTCGAAAAACACCGGATCGACCAGACGAACCGACAGTTCCGAAGCGATCACCGTCTTCTTGAACAGGCCCCAGACGATCAGCAGCATTCCATGGGTCGCCATCTCGCGCGTCAGTCGGGGCGTCCGGTCGAACTGCGGCAACAGGTCCGAGGCCCGCACGATCGGGCCCGCCACCAGATGCGGAAAAAAGCTCATCAGCAGCATCACATCCAGCAGCGAGCGCGCCACCGGTGTCTTGCGTCGATGGACATCGACCACATAGCTGATGCCCTGGAAGGTGAAGAAGCTGATCCCGACCGGCAGGATCACCTGCAGCAACGGCAGGTCCCGGCCCCAGCCGAACTGGTTCAAAAGCTCGCCGGCCTGCTCGATGAAGAAGCCGTAGTATTTGAAGAATCCCAGCACCAGCAGGTTGAAGGCGACCCCCAGCCCGACCAGCCATTTGCGCCGCCCGTCGTCATCACTGCGCGCGATCAACGCGGCCACGCCCCAGTTCAGAATGGCGCTCAGGATCAGCAGGCCGACGAAACGCCAGTCCCACTGGGCATAGAAGAACCAGCTGGCCAGCAGCAGGAACAGCTTGCGCCGTCCGTTCTCGCGATCCAGCGACCAGCTGGTGAAATAGACGAACAGGAAGAAGACGCCGAAGGCCAGGGTCGGGAACAGCATCTAGTCGCCCCGCTCCGTCGCGGCCGTCCAGCCGTCAAAGGCCGCGGTCAGGTCAGCCGCGAACACGCCGCCGATCCAGTCCGCCCCGATCGTGGTGAAATGCACGCGGTCGCCACGCATGTGCGGCTCAGCCATGAGCGCCAGTCTGTCTGCTGAACAGTCGCCGCCCATTCGCCCGTGCCAGTCCCAGAACGCCACACCCATGTCGGCGGCCACCCGGCGCTGCACATCCCGGACCACCGCCAGAGACGGCGGCGGACGGCGCAGGCCGTCGGCACTGCAGCCTCCCGTCAATCCTGTCCGTTGGGCATCCGGTGCCCCCATCAGCAGCAGCGACGCCGCCGGGGCCAGCCGCCGCATCCGCGCGATCTGCTTCCGCAGCAGGGTCTCGTAGGCAGGCCGGTCCAGCCCGTCGTCGAACCCCTCATTGGTCCCGAAGGCCAGTACGATCAGCTGCGGTCGCCAATAGGCGAGCTCGGTCGCTGTTACCGCCTCGTCGCGGGCCGCCAGATCGCGTAGCGTCGCCCCGACCGCGCCGAGGTTCGAGACGATCACCCCGGGTCCACCGGTCGCCAGCCAGAGATCATACAGCGGCACGCCCTGCCCCGCGGGAGTTAGGGTGATGGATTCCGCCGCCGTTGACAGTCCTCCACCTCCCGACACACGGGACCCGCCTCGGGCGCGGGCGAAATCGGCGACCCGCTCCTCACCGGAGGTGCGGAACCGGATCGCCCCTGCCCCGGGCCCGGCCCGGCCGCACAGACCCAGCACCCGCGGTCGACCGCCCGGCTCCGGCGTCAGGGTCAGGGCCGGATCGACCCGGAATTGGATCGCCTTGACCCGGCCAGACCGACCCCGAAGCGGCTGTAGCCTGCGGTCGACGCCAGCGGTTCCGGTACGACTGTCCACGCACGCGCCGCGACCTGCACCTGCAGCGGGGCATAGCCGTCATAGGGAATTCCCGGCGGCAGGACCCCGCGCCCACCATTGCCGAACCGCACCTGCAGCGCGGCCCGGAGCGCGCCGGTGATCCGGTCCCCGGCCGTGTGGCTG
>JAUCCG010000033.1:0-24314 GCA_034676465.1 Brevundimonas sp.
ATTGCTAAGAGCGCCGGTCGCCGCATTACTTCGAGACTTGCGCCTTGATGTGCGGCCATGGCGCATAGCCCCCCAGCATGAAGTTTCAGCTGAGAGCCGAACAGGTCGTCGTGCGGCGTGATCGTCATCACCGGCAGGGGCAGGGGCTGGCGGGTCAGCTGCAGCTCGGCCTGTTCGACATGGTTCAGAACACAGGTGGGCGTCGCCGAAGGTGTGCACGAACTCGCCCGGCGCCAGCCCGCACACCTGCGCCACCATCAGCGTCAGCAGGGCGTAGGAGGCGATGTTGAACGGCACGCCCAGAAACACGTCGGCGCTGCGCTGGTACAGCTGGCAGCTCAGTTTCCCGTCGGCGACGAAGAACTGGAACAGGCAGTGGCAGGGCGGCAGGGCCATGTCGTCGATGTCGCCCGGGTTCCAGGCGGACACGATATGCCGGCGGCTGTTGGGGTTGGTCTTCAGCCCTTCGACCAGCCGGGTGATCTGGTCGATGTTCTCACCGTTCGGCGTCGCCCAGCTGCGCCACTGCTTGCCGTAGACGGGACCGAGGTCGCCGCTGGCGTCGGCCCATTCGTTCCAGATCGAGCAGCCGTTCTTCTTGCAGCCAGGCGATATTGGTGTCGCCGCGCAGGAACCACAGCAGTTCGACGATGATCGACCGCAGGTGCAGCTTCTTGGTGGTCAGGACCGGAAAGCCCTTCGCCAGATCGAACCGCATCTGCCGCCCGAACACGCCCAGCGTCCCGGTTCCGGTCCGGTCATCGCGGCGCACCCCGTTGTCGAGAATGTCGCGCAGCAGGTTCAGATACTGGAATTCGGGATGGTCCGCCGGCGCGGCCGTGATTGCTCCCGTGCGGGTCTGCAGGTCAGCGATCTGGGCCAGGGCGTTCATGCTGCGCAGGATGCCGCTGATTCGACGTCGTGATCAGCCGTCGAATCGGCTCGCCCACAGAAAGGTGACCTGTCCCGGGCGTTCGGGGGATCGTCACCCCCGAATCCGTCCTGGTCCAGGAAGGCCTGTTCCTCGGCCGTCGTCTCCCGGCCCAGGGCCCGGTTGCGGTGCGGGAAGCGGCCGAACCGGGCGATGATGTCGCGGTGGTGCTCGGCCCAGCGGTCGGTGTCGGCGCGGTCCATGGCCTGGGCCAGCGCCACCTGCCGGTCCTGGTCCGCCAGATTCTCCGAGTGCTGCAGCGGCAGGTAGAAGAACCGCCTCAGGTCGGCGTCGACCTTCTGGTCCAGACCGGCGTCCAGCGCCCGGATCGCGAAATGCCGGGCCAGCGGATCGGTGGCGAAGGCGTGGCCGGTACCGCGGAAGCTGTTACGGGGAAATTGATCGAGCAGGATCATCAGCGCCAGTGCGCCCCTCCGGCGTCTCCATCCAGCCATCCAGTTCTCGTCGTGCCGCCGCGACATGGGCATCGTGAAACCGACGCCGGAACTCGGCGTCAAAGGCATCGTCCTTGGCAAACCACTTGCCGGGGCCGGCGTCCTTCCAGAAGGTAACGACGGTCCGGGGGCTGATCTTGCTGGTCATGTCCTGAACATGGGGAGTCACCCCGCGCAGGTCCACCGTAAAGCGGCGAGAGGTCAGGTTCCCGATGCAGGCAGACGTCACCATAGACGGCCGAAACGTCGATCCGGGCACCGTCGTCTTCGATCGCTTCAATTTCGGACGGCAGGGTGATCGGCCGTCGGCGATCCACGATTTCGTGCTGGTCGCGGAGCAGGGGCCCTTCCTCGAGCGGTTCACGTCGCTGTTCGAGCGGGTCATGACCGAGTTGCGGGACGATGACGCCCGTTGCGGGTTCGAGCCCCTCTATGACGGTGCGGAGCGACTGCCGACGCTGGACGGGATGTTTGGCCTGCCGCACAGCGCGCGGATGCAGGTCATGTCCCGGTTCAGTTTTGAAATTCTGGCGATGTACCTCACCGCCCGTGATGAGCGCGTGCGCTGGGTTGGCATGAGCATCGATGACATCCGCCTTGAGGACGGTCGGTTGCGCGTCACCGGAACGGTTCGACGGCGGGCGCGCGGCCCATCCCTGTTCGAACGGTTCAGGCGACGACTGAAACCCCGCGCAACGATTTGAGGCGGTCACGCAGCGGGTCGTGAGGGTTTTCAGGGTCGTGGGGAGGGACGGGAAGCCGGGCGCTTCGTCGGTCCGATCCGGGGGGAAACCGGATAAATGGTCGGAGTGAGAGGATTCGAACCTCCGACCCCTGCCTCCCGAAGGCAGTGCTCTACCAGACTGAGCCACACTCCGACTTAAGGACGCGGCTTATAACGGTGGCGCCAGACCGCCGCAAGCGGGGGATATTCGCTCCTGCAAAATTGTCCGAAAAGCGGGTGTTGCATCGCCCGCAACGTTCGCGTATCCGACCGCCTCCTGATGCACTGTCGTCAGGGATGCCGGACCTGCTGGGGAATGGTGTAATGGTAACACAGCGGTTTTTGGTACCGTCGTTCAAGGTTCGAGTCCTTGTTCCCCAGCCATCCACCCCGCGCTGCTCGCGGTGGCACCGCCGGTCCGTCGTGACCGGCACTTTCTCCCAACCAACACAAAGCTGACATTTCCCCATCGGGCCGGGCCTGAAACCCGCGCCCGCGTGGTCAATCTGCGTGAACCATTTTCCGTGATGCGCGTTCCGGGGGTTCGCTATCCGACACATGATCGTGTCGGGGCACCATGCGAGTTGGGTTCAAATTGTCCGCAAAGCCTGACCTTCGGGTCATGATCGTCGAAGACCAGGCCTTGCTGGCTATGGAGCTTGAGCTGGTCCTGGCCAACTCGGGCTGCAACGTCGTGGGCTGCGCCATGGATCGCGCCGGGGCGCTGGCGCTCGCCGAACGGGAGCGCCCGGATCTGGCGCTGGTCGATATCAATCTGCTGGACGGCATGACCGGACCGCTGGTGGCCCAGGCGCTCATCAAACAATTCGGGGCGACGGTTGTCTTCCTGACCGCCAACCCCGAACAGATTCCCGAAGGCTTCGCCGGGGCGCTGGGCGTGATGTCCAAGCCGATCGACGAGCGCACCGTCAACGACGTCGTCGGCTTTGCCCGTGAGTTCATCGAGCACAACACGGTGGGAGCAACCCCGCGCCGGTTCCGGCTCGCCCCGTGGATGACCCGGCTGGACCCGGACATCAAGCTTCACTGAGGCGGTTGGCGTCGATCAGACCGCCTCCCAGCCCCTGTCGATGGCCCAGACCGCGAAGGCGTAGTCGTGGGCGACCTCCTTCAGATAGTCGAACCGCCCGGAAGATCCGGCGTGATCCGCCTCCATGTTGATCTTCAGCAGCACCGGCCTGCCCGAGGTCGTGGCCGGGCGCAGTTTCGCCACCCATTTCTCCGGCTCCCAATAGGTCACGCGCGGGTCGGACAGACCCCCGGTCGCCAGCACGGCCGGATAGGCTTTCGGCTCCACCTGGTCATAAGGGCTGTAGCTCATCATGTAGTCATAGGCCTCGGGGTCCTCGAGCGGATTGCCCCATTCGGGCCATTCCGGCGGCGTCAGCGGCAGGCTGGTGTCCGACATGGTGTTGATCACATCGACGAACGGCACCTGGCCGATCACCCCGGCCCACAGGTCGGGCCGCATGTTGTTGACCGCCCCCATCAGCAGCCCCCCGGCCGAGCCGCCCTGGGCCACGATATGGCCCGCCTTGCCATGGCCGCTGCCGATCAGGTGTTCGGCCACGGCGATGAAGTCGGTGAAGGTGTTCTTCTTGGTGAAACGACGCGCGTCGAGGAACCAGCCCCAGCCCTTGTCGGAGCCGCCGCGGACGTGGGCGATGGCATGGATCCAGCCGCGGTCGACCAGCGACAGGCGGTTGGTCGAGAAACTGGCCGACATCGGGATGCCGTACGAGCCGTAACCGTACAGCAGCAGCGGGGCCGAGCCGTCGACCGGCGTCGACTTGCGTCGCACGATGGTCACCGGCACCAGCGCCCCGTCGGCGGCGGGTGCGTTCAGCCGTTCCACCACATAGTCGGCCGGGTCATGGCCGGACGGCACCTCCTGCACCTTGCGCAGGGTCCGCTCGCGCGTGGCCAGATCGTAGTCATAGGTCGAGTTCGGCGTCGACGGCGAGCTGTAGACGTAACGCATGACGGGGGTGTCGAACTCCGACGCGCCGCGCAGCGACAGGGCATAGGCGGGTTCGTCGACGGCGATCTGGTGTTCGGTGCCGGACCGGTCGCGGATGACGATGGTGGTGTTGGCGTCGGCGCGTTCCTGACGGCCGATGAAGTCCTTCACCAGGGCCACGCCCTCGATGTAGCGGCCGGGCGCATGGGCGACGAGGTCGGTCCAGTGGGCCTTGCCCGGCGTGGCCGTCGGGGCCTCGACGATCTTGAAGTCGATACTGTCGTCGGCATTGGTGCGGATCACCCAGCGGTCGCCCCAGTGGTCGGCGTCGTACAGACGGCCGGTGTGGCGCGGTTCCAGCACCACCGGCGCTGCAGTCGGGGTCGCGGCCGGAATGATCCGGGCTTCCGACGTCTCCTGATTGGCGATCGAGATCAGCACGAAGGCGTCGTCGGACGTGCGACCGACGCTGATGAACATGCCCTCGTCGGTTTCTTCATAGACCAGGGTCGAGTCACCGCCCCGGACCGGACGACGGAAGATCTTGTCCGGGCGGCCGTTGTCGTTGCGGTTGGTCCAGAAGATCCACTGGCTGTCGGGCGAGAAGGTGAAGTCGCCGGTGGCCGAACCGATCGGGTCGGGCAGCAGCGCGCCGGTCGCCAGATCCCTGATGTAGATGTGGTGCACCTCCGACCCCTGGGCGTCCTCGGCATAGGCGAACAGGGCGTGGTCGGGGCTGTGGTCGGCAGCCGAGACCTGGGAGTAGGCCTTGCCCTCGGCCAGGGCATTGGCGTCCAGCAGTGACTGGGGCGTCCCCGAAGTGTCACGGGGCTGACGCATGTAGCGCGGATGCTGGTCGCCGGTCCGGTACTCGACGAAATAGGCCCACGGCCCGTCAGGGGCCGGGACGCTGGAGTCGTCTTCCTTGATGCGGCCCTTCATCTCCTCGAACATCGTCGCCTGCAGCGGCAGGGTCGCGGCCATCATCGCCTCGCGATACGCGTTCTCTGCGGTCAGGTGCGCCTTCACATCCGCCTTGATCAGGGTCGGATCCCGCAGCACCGCCTGCCAGTTGTCGTCCTTCATCCACTGATAGTCATCGGTCCGGACCCGGCCCAGCTGTTCGATGGTCACGGGGATCCTCTTCGCGACGGGGGCTTGGGGACGGGTCATCGAGGCTCCGGTAGGCTGGCGGGCGAGGGCGGGACCGGCGACGGCGGTCGCGGCGGCGGTGACGATCAGTTCTCGGCGGTTCATGGTGCCTGGCTCCTGTCGGTGTGGCCGGACCTTGTGCGCCGGGGGTGTGCGCCGTCAAATGAAGTTCAGCCTCGTGCCCCGGAGTTTTCATGCTTGCGATCCAAGATTCCGCCCGTGCCGGTGTCGGCCCCGACCTGGGACCTGACCCGGGGCCTGATCGACGCCACGGTGCAGCTGGATCAACCGGACGGGGCCGGTCGTCGCACGGTCGGGACCGGTTTTCTGGTCGAGGCCCCGCGGCCGGACGGCACGCCGCGCACCGTGCTGGTCACCGCCGCCCATGTGCTGGACCGGATGCCGACCATCGAGGCGCGGATCGGCTGGCGCATGGCCCTGCCCGACGGGGCCTGGCGCTTCACACCGGAGCCGCTGCGGATTCGCGACGCTGACCTGACCCCGGTCTGGACCCGGCATCCGGACCGCGACATCGCGGTGATGGAACTCGTCGCGCCGGAGACCTTCGCCCGCGCTGCCATCCCGCTGGGCTGGCTGGCCGAAGCCACGGAATTCGACCGCTGGCAGGTCGGGCCGGGGGATGAACTGCTGTCGCTGGGCTTTCCGCGTGGCCTGTCGGCCAATCGCGCCGGGTTTCCGATCCTGAGGGTCGGCCGGATCGCCTCGTGGCCGCTGACGCCGATCGCGGCCTTTCCGACCTTCCTGCTCGACTTCCCGGTCCATGCCGGGAACTCGGGCGGGCCGGTGTTCTGGACGCCGGGTGCGCGGCGACTGCCGGGCACACCGACGCCGGACCATCCGTTCATCGCCGGGGTGCTGGTCCAGGCGGTCGAGGTCGACGGTGAGGGGCTGGGCATCGGCGTGGTTGCCCACGCTCAATATGTGCGCGAGGCCATCGCCCTGTTGGACGCTGCGCCGGGTCCGTAAAGGGCGGCGTGGCTCAGCCGGCCAGAACCTCGGCCGACATCCGTTCCAGCAGGGCCCCGCCCTGGCCGACGGTGGCGAGACGGCTGGGAACAAAGCCCAGCACATTGGCGGCATAGACCTCGTACAGGGTGATCTTGCCGTTCAACCACACGGCGTCGCCGTCACCGGCGTCGAGCCGGGCCTTGGCGGCCATCGCGCCCCTGGCCAGCAGCCAGCCACCGACCACATCGCCCAGCAGCTTCAGATAGGCGTCGGCAGCCGCCAGCACGTCGGCCGCACCGTCCTCGGCCGCCTTGCGGTCGAGGATCCAGTAGGTCGCGTCCTGAACCGCCTCGACGGCATTGGCGAACCGCTCCAGCGGCTTGCCCTCATAGAGACGCGGCAGCTCCAACAGGGTCAGCTTCATCTCGTGGATCAGGGCCCGCGCCAAATCGCCGCCGTCCTGCGACAGCTTGCGACCGACCAGATCCATCGCCTGGATGCCGTTGGTGCCTTCATAGATCGGGGCGATGCGGGCGTCGCGATAGTGCTGGGCCGCGCCGGTCTCCTCGATGAAGCCCATGCCGCCGTGAACCTGGACACCCAGCGACGCGACCTCGCAGCCGACGTCGGTCGACCAGGCCTTGGCGATCGGGGTGAACAGGTCCTCGCGCCCCTTCCAGTTGCGGCGCTCTTCCTCGGTCGCGGCGTGTTTCGCCATATCGGCGGCGACACCGGTCGACAGGCAGATGGCACGGGCCGCGGCGATCCTGGCCTTCATCACCGACAGGGTGCGACGCACATCGGGATGGTCGAGGATCGGCGCGTTCCGCTCGCCCGTCCAGACCGACCGGCCCTGACGACGCTCGCCCGCATAGGCCAGCGCCTGCTGATAGGCGCGCTCGGCGATGCCGACGCCTTCCATGCCGACGGCGAGGCGGGCGGCGTTCATCATCACGAACATGTGCGACAGCCCCTGATTGGGCTGGCCCACCAGTTCCGCCGTCGCGCCTTCATAGCTCATCACGCAAGTGGGGGAGGCGTGGATGCCCAGCTTGTGCTCGAGGCCGACCGGCTTGAAGCTGTTGCGTTCGCCCAGACTGCCGTCGGCCTTGACCGCATATTTCGAGGCCAGGAACAGGCTGATGCCCTTGGGTCCTGCCGGGGCGTCGGGCAGGCGGGCCAGCACCATGTGAACGATGTTGTCGGTGGCGTCGTGGTCGCCCCAGGTGATGAAGATCTTCTGGCCGCTCAGGGCATAGGTGCCGTCGCCGTTGGGCACCGCCGTCGCCGTCAGGGCCCCGAGGTCGGACCCGGCCTGGGGCTCGGTCAGGACCATGGCTCCGGTCCATTCGCCGGACACCAATTTGCTCAGATAGGTGGCCTTCTGCGCGTCCGTGCCGTGCGCCTCCAGCGCCTCGATTGTCGCCAGCGACAGCATCGGGCACAGGCCGAACGCCATATTGGCGGCATGCACGGTCTCATAGGCGGCCAGTTCCAGCGCCTTGGGCAGGTGCTGGCCACCGGCCGCGGTCGAGGCCGACAGGCCGGTCCAGCCGCCGGCGGCGAACTGGCGATAGGCGTCGGCAAATCCGGGGGCCGCCGTGACATTGCCGTCGGTGATCGTCGAGCCGTTCTGGTCGCCGGTGCGGTTCAGCGGGGCCAGCACGCCTTCGGAAAACTGACCCGCCGCTTCCAGCACCGCCCCCATCAGCTCGCTGTCGTAATCGGGGAAGGCCCCGGTGACGGCGACCTGGTCGATGCCGGCGATGGCTTCGAGGGTGAAGGCGAGGTCGCGGACAGGGGCGCGGTAGGTCATCGAGTAAATCCTAGACGTTTTCTTCTGTGTATCGACGGCTATGTGCCGGTGTAGACCGGACGGACGCAAGCGCGCTTGGCAAACCCGGGGGCACACAGCAATCTGACGCCCTGCCGTCACGGAAAGGAAGAGACATGGCCGAACCCCGCCACCGTTACTCAACCGTCTCGGCTGATTCTGCACTGGCTGATCGCCGCCCTTGTGGTGACCCAGATCGGTCTGATCGCCGGCCACGAGCTGACCGAGGGTCCGATGTCGCGGGAGTTCATCGGGGCCCACAAGTCGGTGGGCCTGAGCATTCTCGTCCTGACCCTGGCCCGACTTGGCTGGCGCATCGCCAATCCGGCCCTGCCGCTGCCCGAGGCCATGCCGCGCTGGGAGAAGCTGTTGGCCCGGGGCACCCATGTTCTGTTCTACGTCTTCCTGATCGCCATGCCGCTGGTCGGCTGGGCCGCTTCGTCGGCGGCGGGGCGCGACATTGTCTGGTTCGGTCTGTTCCAGTGGCCGCTGCTACCGATCGGTGGCGGCCGCGAGATGGCGGGCAATCTGATGGATGTGCACGAGCTGGCCGGCAAGCTGCTGATCGCCCTGGTCATTCTGCACGTCGCAGGCGCGCTGAAGCACCATTTCATCACCCGCGACAATGTCCTGCACCGGATGCTGCCGTTCATTCGCCGTCGACCGTGAGACGCAACGCTGTCCTGCTGGCCGCGGGGCTGGCCCTGCTGACGACTGCGCTGGCACCGCTACCCGGATGGTCGGTCGTGCGTCAGAACTCGACCATCGAAATGCAGGTCCGCGCCTTCGGTGGAGAGCATTCCGGCCGGTTCCAAACCTGGGACAGCGACATCCGTTTCGACCCGGCGGCACCGGCCCGTACCCGGGCGACCGTGGTGGTGCAGGCCGCCTCGCTGCAGATGCGCCCGGCCGTCGCCACGCGACGGGCGACCGGCCCGGCCTTTCTCGACGCCGCCCGCCATCCGCTGATCCGGTTCGAGCTGCGGTCGCTGGATCCGGTCGCCGACGGCACCTACACGGCGCACGCCGACGTCTCGATCCGGGGTCACACCCGGCCGGTGCGCTTTCCCGTGACCCTGAACGTCGACGGCGACCGCGCCCGCATCGCCGGCGGCTTCAGCCTGGACCGGACCGAATTCGACGTCGGCACGCCGGGTCCGCTGAACCGTCTTGTCGGCCGCCAGGTGCAGATCCGCGTGGCGCTGCAATTCGCCGGGACAGCTGACATGGACGACCGCGAGGCCGCGCAGGCCCTGAAGGCCGGCAAGCTGGTGATCCTGCCGACGGAAACGGTCTACGGGCTGGCCGCCGACGCCGCCAACCCGACGGCCGTGGCCGCCATCTTCGAGGCCAAGGGCCGGCCGCGCTTCAATCCCTTGATCGCCCACGTCGCCGACGCGGCGGCGGCCGAGCGGATCGGTGTGTTCGACGACCGGGCCCGGGCCCTGGCCGCGGCCTTCTGGCCCGGCCCCCTGACCCTGGTGGTCCCGGTGCGCGATCGCGACCGGGTCTGTGATCTGGCCCGCGCCGGACTGGACAGCGTGGCGATCCGGGTGCCGGGCCACGAGCGGGCGCGGGCGGTGATCGCGACCTTCGGTGGCGCGGTCGTGGCCCCCTCGGCCAATCGCTCGGGCCGGCCCAGCCCGACCACTTTCGCCGACGCCATGGAGGAGACCGGCCTTGCCACCGCCGCTGCCATTGACGGCGGCGACTGTGCCGTCGGGGTCGAGAGCACGGTGGTCTCGGTGCTGGACGGGCGCGTGACCCTGCTGCGACCGGGCGCGGTGACCCGGGCCGAGATCGAGGCCCTGGTCGGGCCGCTCGATACGGACGGGCAGGGGCATCGCTCGCCGGGACGGCTGGCGCTGCACTATGCCCCCGACGCCCCGGTGCGGATCGCGGCGACGCAGGCGCGCGACGGCGAGATTCTGCTGGGTTTCGGCCCCGGCAGTGGCGATCCGCGCTGGAGCCTGAGCCCGACCGGCGACCTGCGCGAGGCGGCGGCCAATCTGTTCCGGATGTTGCGTGAGGCCGACCGCGAGCATCCCGCCGGCATCGCCGTGGCCCCGGTGCCCGATCAGGGACTGGGCGAGGCGATCGATGACCGGCTGAGACGCGCGGCGGGGTTTGTGGGGTAGGGTTCGCTGCCTGCGTGGGTTCCCGACACTTGTGTGTTATATCTAAATTGGGATATAATCGTCGCATGGCCGGTACGCCGACGCCCCGGGACAAGCCGGTTCACTGGGTCGGCTCTTGCAAGTCCGATCTTCTGGCCTTGCCGCCGGAGGTGGTGAGTGACTTCGGCTACGCGCTGGGTCTGGCCCAGCTCGGCGGAAAACACCCCGACGCCAAGCCCTGGAAAGGCGAGGGGTGGGGCGTTTTCGAGATCGTGGAACGCTTCGAGGGCGACGCCTATCGAGGCGTCTACACCGTGCGTTTCGAGGGCGTGGTCTATGTCCTCCACGTCTTTCAGAAGAAGTCGCCTTCGGGCGTACGCACGGCGCGGACGGATGTGGATCTGGTGCATCAGCGCCTCAAACGCGCCCGCCAGCACTATGAGAGCAACTACGGGACGCCCAAGGGCAAGGCAGGCAAGCATGGCTAATGACATCACTGAAGGCGGCGGCAACGTCTTCGCCGATCTTGGCCTTCCCGACGCCGCCGACCGTCAGACCAAGACGCGGCTGGCGATGGCGGTCAATGCCCTGATCAAGGAACGCGGTCTGAAGCAGGTGCAGGCGGCCGGGGTGCTGGGGGTAGCCCAGTCCAAGGTATCGGCGCTCGCCCACTACCGGCTGGAGCTCTTCTCCGTCGAGAAGCTGATGAGCTTCCTCAACGCCCTCGAGCACGACGTGGAGATCGTCATCCGCCCCAGCCGCGAAGCCGTTGGGCACACCTCGGTCCGCGCGTTTTGACGTGAGACTTGAACCGCGGACTCGGCAAGAGCAATTCCTCCGGCGCCTTTTACCGGGGCGCAACTCGCTACTGCGCCGTCCAGCCGCCGTCGATCGAGAAGCTGGCTCCGTTGGCCGAGGCCCCCAGGTCACTGACCAGATAGAGAAAAATACCCGCCAGTTCATCCGTGGTGACAAACCGCTTGGTCGGCTGCGAACCCAGGATGATGTCCTTGAGCACGGCCTCTTTCGACAGACCGCGCGTGCGGGCCTGGTCGGCGATCTGCTTCTCGACGATCGGGGTCTCGACGAAGCCGGGGCAGATGGCGTTGCAGGTGATGTTGTCCTGGGCCAGTTCCAGCGCCACTGTCTTGGTGAAGCCCAGCACCCCGTGTTTGGCGGCGACATAGGCCGACTTGAACGGGCTGGCGACCAGGCCGTGGGCGCTGGCGATGTTGACGATCCGGCCGCGACCCTGGGCCTTCATGATCGGGATCGCCGCCCGCGTCGCATAGAAGGTCGACGACAGGTTGATGGCGATGATCTGTTCCGATTTGTCGGCCGGGAAATCCTCGACCGCCTCGACGTGCTGGACGCCGGCGTTGTTGACCAGAATATCCAGTCGCCCGAGATCACGATGGGCGGAAGTGACCATATCGGCCACGTCCTCGCTCCGGCGCATGTCGGCAGGGTGGTAACGGACACGAACACCGCAGGCGGCTTCGATTTCGGACCGGGTGTGTTCGATTTCGGCCGCATCACCGAGGCCGTTCAGCGCCACATCACCACCGCGCTCGGCGACCGATCGGGCCAGCGCCAGGCCGATGCCGGAGGTCGAGCCCGAAATCACCGCGACCTGACCCCTGAGGTCACCGATATCGCGAAAGTGCGCCTGTGCGGCGTCGGAACCATCGCCGCGTGTGGGCCAATGAAGCATGGGGAGTGTCGTCCGTCTTGTCCTGGGAACCCAGCCTATCCTTTCGCGGGCGCGAAGGCGACAGGTCCGGATCAGTTATTTCCTGATCTGGTGAATATCCAGTCCGTAGCTGTGGAAGCAAGGGGGTCAAAGCGATAACCGTCGCGATCAAAGGCTTTCAGGTCATCGCTGCGCTCAATTCGCTCGTCGATGGCGAAGCGCGCCATGCCCCCGCGCGCCTTCTTGGCGAAGAACGAAATAATGCGGCTTTCGCCGTCCTTTTCCTCACGGAAATGGGGGGTGATCACCGGCAGTTTCAGCGCCTTGGCGTCGACGGCCCCGAAATATTCCTGGCTGGCCAGATTGATCAGCGCGGGATCGGTGTGACCCGCGGCGTCGGCATTGAGCTGTTGCGAGATACGGTCGCCCCAGAAGTCATACAGGCTGCCGCCGCGCCGGGTCTTGAGCCGTGTGCCCATCTCAAGCCGGTACGGCTGGATCCGGTCCAGCGGACGCAGCAGGCCATACAGGCCTGACAGGATGCGCACCCGGTCCTGGGCCCAGGCCAGTCCGGCGGCGTTGAGGTCGCGCGCCGACAGGCCCTCGTAGGTGTCGCCGGCAAAGGCCAGGGCGGCCTGGACCCCCAGATCCTCGGCGGGATCGGGGTCAAAGGCCTGGAAGCGTTCGCGGTTCAGGTCGGCCAGCTTGTCCGAAATCGACATCAGCCGGCGTAGATCAGCCCGGGACAGCCGCCGGGTCGCCCTGGACAGGGCGGCCGTATCCTCGGCAAATCGCGGGCTGGTTGCGGGCAGGGCAGGGTCGACGTCGGTAAAGTCCAGCCGTTTGGCCGGGGACAGGACGATCAGCAAGGCGAGGCTCCTGGGCGGCGTGGGCCGTCACATAGGCAGGATTGGCGACGAACTGAACCGGGGCGCGACGTCATGGTACCGGAACCCCCCGGAGCGCGGCAGGTTGTGCCCCCATCTCCACAACGACGAAATCACCATGCAGATCCAGATCAATACGGCAAACAACATCGACGGACGCGACGCCCTGACGTCTTCCGTGGAGGCGGATGTGCGCACCGGCCTGTCGCGCTTCGGAGACCGGCTGACCCGGATCGAGGTCCACATCGGCGATGAGGCCAGCGGCCCGACCGGCGGCGGTGATACCCGGTGCATGATCGAGGCCCGGCCCCAGGGTCAGGACCCGATGACCGTCACCGAACATGCCGCCACACCGGAACTCGCCGTCAGCGGGGCCGTGCGCAAGATGACGACGGCGCTGGACCGCGAGTTTGGCAAGCAGGACGCCCGCCGGGGCCAGTGAGGCCCAAGACCATTCTTGCTTCAGGTCGAAATCGACCTAAATCCAGAAAATGGTCCAGAATTCAAACTGGAGCGAAATCTGGGCCGGGTTGGACTGCGTCCAACCCAACCGATTTCGCTCTAGAACAGTACAGCCGGGTTCATGATCCGCTGGGGATCGATGGCCATGCGGATCGCCTGCATGGTCGTGATCTCCAGCGGCGACTTGTAGCGTCGCGCCTCGTCGGTCTTGAGCCGGCCGAGGCCGTGTTCGGCGCTGATCGAGCCGTCATAGCGGGCGACGATGTCGTGGACGACCTGCGAGCCGTCTTCCCAGCGGGCGAGGAAGGCCGTCAGGTCGCCGCCGGGCGGGCACAGCACGTCATAGTGCAGGTTGCCGTCGCCGACGTGGCCGAAGGCGCTGACCCGGGCCCCGGGGTGGAAGCGTTCGACGGCGGCCGTAGCCTCCTTGAGGAAGTCCGGAATGCGCGAGACGGGAACCGAGACGTCGTGTTTCCAGCCGCCGCCCTCGGGCTTCTGGGCCGCCGACTGTTCCTCGCGCACCTTCCAGAAGGCGGCGCGCTGGGCCTCGTTCCGGGCGAGGACGGCATCGACGATCAGCCCGGCCTCGAAGGCGTGGGTCAGCAGCCGCTCCATCGCCGCATCGGCCGCGCTGGGCTCGCCGGAAACCAGTTCGATCAGAACGTACCAGGGCGGGGTGCTGTCCAGTGGCTCGCGGGTGTCGGGAATGTTGGCCAGCACGAATTCCATGCCGAGCCGTTTCATCAGCTCGAACGCCTCGACCCCGCCGCCGGTCTCGGCCTTGGCCCGGGCCAGCAGCTCGATGGCGGCCGCCGGATCGTCGAGGCCGACCACGGCCGTGGCGCGGCTGCGCATCACCGGGAACAGTTTCAACGTCGCGGCGGTGATCACCCCCAGCGTACCCTCGGCCCCGATCAGCAGCTGTTTCAGGTCATAGCCGGTGTTGTCCTTGCGCAGCCGCTTCAGGCCATTGAACACCTGACCGTCGGGCATCACCGCCTCGATGCCCAGCACCAGATCGCGCATGACACCGTAGCGCAGCACCGCCGTGCCCCCGGCATTGGTCGAGATGACCCCGCCGATGGTGGCGCTGCCCTCGGCGGCGAGGCTGAGCGGGAACATCCGGTCGACGGCGGCGGCGGCCTGTTGCGCCTCCAGCAGGGTGACCCCCGCCTCGACCGTCATCGCATCGTCCAGCGGCGTAACGTCGCGCACCGCGCGCAGTTTGCGCGTCGACAGCAGGACTTCGCCGAACGGAATCTGGCCACCGACCAGGCCGGTGTCGCCGCCCTGGGGCACCACGGCGACGCCGTGTTCGGCGCAGGCGGCGATGGCCCGCGCCACCTCGGCCGTCGAGCGCGGCATCAGCATCAGCGGGGTGTGGCCGGTCCAGCGATTGCGCCATTCGGTCAGCCACGGCGCGATCTCGGACGGATCCTCGGTCCAGCCGCCGTCACCGACAGCGGATTTCAGGGCGGCGAGGGCGGCAGGCGAGGGGGCGGTCATGCCCCTGTTGTGCCAAGGCCGGTCTGCTTGCGCCAGAGTGGATCGCCCGTCAGGGGGTGATCGGGGCGACAGCGCCGGGGATGACCGGCTAGAGGGGAGGGATGACCCAGTCCCTGCCTGCACCCGTGCCCGCCGTCGGCGTCGTCTGCCTGCGCGGCGACGCCGTTCTGCTGATCCGGCGCGCCACTCCGCCGATGCAGGGTCGCTGGAGCCTGCCGGGCGGACGGATCGAGCCGGGCGAACGGGTCATGGACGCCGCCCTGCGCGAACTGGCCGAGGAAACCGGGGTGGTCGCCGACCTCGTCGGCCTGATCGACGTGATCGACGGCATCTTTCCCAACTCGAACCGTCACTATGTGCTGATCGACTATGCGGCGCGCTGGGTCTCGGGTGAGCCGGTGGCCGGGGACGATGCGCTGGAAGCGCGGTTCGTGCCGCTGACCGCGATTGGGGACCTGATCGGCTGGTCCGAGACGCACCGGGTCATCAGCGAGGCGGTGCGAATGATCGGCATCTCAAAAGAAACGCACTAAGTGCTCGGGATTGTGCCAAGGTCTCCCCGCCCGGCATCACGCCGGTAGGAAACCCTCATGAACTTCAAGACTATGCTGGCCGCTCTTGCCATGACCGCCATCCTGGCCCCGGCCGCCATGGCGCAGACGGAATCGGTCGATTTCACCCTCAGCAACAAGACGCGTCACACGATGATCACGCTGTATCTGTCGGTGCCGTCGACCAACAACTGGGAAGAGGACATCCTCGGCAACGACGTGCTGGAGGCGGGCGAGAGCATGAACGTCTCGATCGACGACGGTCTCGAGGCCTGCGTCTACGACATCCGCGCCGATTTTGATGACGGTAATTCGGTCCAGGTCCGCCGGGTCAACTTCTGTGAGCTGGACGGCGAAGAGCTGATCATCCGCTAAACGTCGCGCGACCATGAACAGGGGGCGGCTCCGTCGGCGCCGCCCCAATTCATTACGGCGATGTCATGTTCGCGGATTCCGGTTTGAGTGGCGCTGGCGACGTCCGGGGGATACCCTTGGTCGCAACTGGAGGACGACATGAGTTATTTTGCTATCGCGTTGGTGGTTCTGGCCTTTGTGCTGCTGTTCAGCGTGGTCAAGATCGTGCCGCAAGGCCGTGAATTCACGATCGAACGCTTCGGTCGCTACACCCGGACCCTGAAGCCCGGCATCACCTTCCTGGCTCCGTTCATTGAACGTGTCGGCCGGCGCATGAACATGATGGAGCAGGTCCTGGACGTGCCCCAGCAGGAGGTCATCACCAAGGACAACGCCATGGTGAAGGTCGACGCCATCGTCTTCATCCAGGTGATGGACGCGGCCGCCGCCGCCTACCGGGTCGAGAACCTGCCCTATGCCATCACCCAGCTGTGCTCGACCAACCTGCGGACCGTGGTCGGTTCGATGGACCTGGATGAGGTGCTGTTCCAGCGCGACAACATCAACTCGCGCCTGCTGACGGTGATCGACGCCGCCACCGAGCCGTGGGGCGTCAAGGTCAACCGCATCGAGATCAAGGA
Organism: Brevundimonas sp.; assembly: GCA_034676465.1. GTDB lineage: Bacteria > Pseudomonadota > Alphaproteobacteria > Caulobacterales > Caulobacteraceae > Brevundimonas. Next base: position 16,258 of record JAUCCG010000033.1, read on the forward strand.
CCTGACCCCGCCGGTCGACATCACCAACGCCATGGCGCGGCAGATGAAGGCCGAGCGCGAGCGTCGCGCCGTCATCACCGAGGCCGAGGGCGAGAAACAGGCCGCCATCGCCCGCGCCGAGGGGGCCAAGCAGTCGGCCATCCTGCAGGCCGAGGGCCGCAAGGAAGCCGCCTCACGCGACGCCGAGGCGCGCGAGCGTCTGGCCCAGGCCGAGGCCAAGGCGACGGAAATGGTCTCGAACGCCATCGCGGCCGGTGACGTCAACGCCATCAACTATTTCGTGGCCCAGAAATACGTCGAGGCGTTCGGCGAACTGGCCCGCAACCCGACCCAGAAGACGGTCATCGTGCCCGCCGAGATGGGGGCGCTGGTCGGCTCCATCGCCGGCATCGGCGAACTGGTCGGCCTGGCGCGCGGTCAGCAGGCGTCCCAGACCCAGGGACGTCGCGAGGCGGCTCCGGATCCGGCCACGACCCGTTCCGCGCAGCCGGTCCAGACCCGCGCCCCGCGCCGCTCCGGCGGTTCGGTGCCGACGACGGAGTAGGCCATGTCCCCGATCCTCGATCTCTATGTCGCCCAGCCGTTCTGGATCTGGCTGGGCGTCGGCGTCCTGTTGCTGGCCGTCGAGGCGGCCTTCTCGACCGAATGGCTGCTGTGGCCGGCGGTGTCGGCCGGGGTCGTGGCCGTGCTCACGGCCCTGGGCCTGCGCTGGGGATTCGGTGTGGAGCTGGGCATCTTCGCGGCCCTGACCGTGGTCTCGACCCTGCTGTCGCGGCGCCTGATCCAGCGCGTCAATCCGGCCAACTCGCCGATATCAACGATCGTGACCTGCGGCTGGTCGGGCGCAAGGCCCAGGTGGTCGAGGCCTTTATCGACGGCCGCGGCCGGGTCTTCATCTCGGGCTCCGCGTGGCCGGCCCTGATCGAGGGCGCGCAGCCCCTGGCCGGCGAGACCGTGATCGTCGAAATCGGTCGCGGGTCCGATGCTGAGGGTGCGCGCCGTCTAGCGAGCCTTCGCCGCCAGCACCTCCTCGACGCCCCGGTTGGCCAGGGCGTCGGCGCGGTCGTTCAGTTCATGGCCCGAGTGGCCCTTGACCCAGCGCCAGTGGACATTGTGCCGCTGGCGGGCGGCGTCGAGCCGCTTCCACAGGTCCTCATTCTTGACCGGCTTCCTGTCGGCCGTCTTCCAGCCGCGCGCCTTCCAGCCGTGGATCCACTGGTCGATGCCCTGCATCACATATTTGCTGTCGGTGTGCAGCTCGACCTTGCAGGGGCGCGACAGGGCCTCCAGCGCCATGATGGCGGCGGTCAGCTCCATGCGGTTGTTGGTGGTCTGGGCCTCGCCACCCCACAGGGTCTTCTCGTGCCCCTGGCCGGTCTGCAGGATCGCGCCCCAGCCGCCGGGACCGGGATTGCCCTTGCAGGCACCGTCGGTGTGGATGATCGCGTGGGACAAGCTGAAACTCGCAAGGCGTTATAACGTATGTTATATAGGGCGCTGGAAACAAGGCCAGTCATGATTGCGCTCAAGATCGCCCAGGTGGGGGAATTTTGTCGGTGTCGTCCTGCCCAGGGAGGCCCTGACCGAACTCGGCGCGGCCAAGGGTGACACCCTGTACCTGACCCGGGCCCCGGACGGGTCCATGCGGGTCTCGGCCTATGATGACAAGGTCCAGCAGCAGATCGCCCTGGGTGAACAGTTGATGGATGCGCATCGCGACGTGTTCCGCGCCCTGGCCAAATGAGCCCGCCCGAGCCGGTCTGGCTCGAAAAGGCCGCGCTGATCGCCCTGCACGACCGAACGCTGGCGCTGCATGGTGGCCCGGCCGACATTCGGGAGGAGGGCTTGCTGGACTCGGCTCTGCAGCGCCCCGTGCATCACCGTCTCTATGACAACGAAACAAGTCTGGCCGTTCTGGCCGCGACCTATGCGGTGGGTCTGTCCGCGAATCATCCGTTCGTCGACGGCAACAAGCGTGTGGCCTATCAGGCGATAATCCTGTTCCTGGCCCTGAACGGCACGCCGCTGCGGCCGGACCCGGTCGATGCGATCCGCACTGTGCAGGCGGTCGCGGCGGGTGAGATCGATATCGAGAGCCTCACGGACTGGATTCGCGTCAACAGCGCGGCGACCTGACGCGTCATTCCCTTGGCGTGGTGCCATCAGGTAGCCTATATGGCGGGACAGATTTGATGCGGACCGGATCGGTCCGTCTGAGGAGAGCGTTACGTGGGCAGCTTGAGCATTTGGCACTGGGCCATCGTGATTATCGTCGTGGCCCTGCTGTTCGGCGGGCGCGGCAAGTTGTCGGGCCTGATGGGCGACGCGGCCAAGGGCGTCAAGGCGTTCAAGGATGGCCTCAAGGATGACGACACCAAGGATGGCCCGTCGGGCGGGACCAGTTCCTTGCCGCGGACCGATGCCGAAAAAGAAGATCTGAAAAGCTAGCCCCCTGACGGTGGAGTTCTGACGCATGGGTGGTCTCGGCCCCGGTCTCGGTGGCGCGGGAATTTTGGTGATAGGCCTGGTGGCCCTGCTTGTGGTGGGGCCCAAGGACCTGCCTTCGCTGATGCGCAAGCTTGGCAAGATGTTGGGCAAGGCCCGCAGCATGGCCAATGAGTTTCGCGCCAGCTTCGACGAAATGGCGGCGTCAGTCCGAGCTGGACGAACTGCGCAAGGAGGTCGAGGCCCTGCGCACCAACCACGGCATCCACGCCCTCGGTGCCGACGCCGACGCTGCCTTCCGGGAGATCGGCAAGGATCTCAACTCCGGACTGGCCGCAGAGCCCGGTCCCGACGATGACGCCCGCGCCCGATGAATGGCCCGACGCCGGGCCGGCGATGACGCCTCTGGCGGCCGCGCCCGATCCGGAGCCTAAGCCGGCACCGGTCGCCAAGGACAGCGCCAAGCCGAAACCCAAGGCCCGGGCCAAGCGCACGCCCGCCGCAGCCACGATCAAGAAGGCTGGCGACAAGTCGAAGACCATCCGCGCGAAGAAGGTGGACCTGTGAGCGCCCCCGACCTCGACAAGTCCGAGATCGAGGCCTCGCGCGCGCCGCTGATGGATCATTTGATCGAGTTGCGCGGACGGTTGCTGATCTGCGTCATCGCCTTCATCCTCGGCTTCATCCTGTGCTTCGCCGTCGCCGAGCCGCTGTACATCTTCCTGGTCAAGCCGTTCGCCGTGGCCGCCGCCTCCACCAGAGCCTGGCTCCGGGCGCCCATGTTTCACCGATCGATCTGATCCTGGGCACGGCCGGGCTGAAGGCCCTGCCGGGTGTCGACGGGCAGACGGTCGAGCTGATCTACACGGCTCCGCTGGAAATCCTGTTCACCAAGATGAAGCTGGCCGGGTTCGGAGCCTTCATCGAACTTTCGTTCCCGATCCTGGCCTGGCAGATGTACCGGTTCGTTGCTCCGGGCCTGTATCGCAACGAGAAGGGGGCCTTCCTGCCCTTCCTGTTCGCCGCGCCGGTGTTGTTCCTGATCGGCACGGCCCTGGTCTATTTCGTCATGCTGGCGTTCGTCATGTGGTTCTCGTTAAGCCAGCAGATCACGGGTGGCGGGGTTTCGGCCGCCCTGTTGCCCAAGGTGTCGGACTACCTCAGTCTGGTGACGGCCCTGCTGCTGGCCTTTGGCCTGTGCTTCCAGTTGCCGGTCGTGATGACGCTGCTGGGGCTGGCCGGGATCGTCAAATTCGAAGATGATGGCCCAGGGGCGTCGCTACGCGATCGTTGCCGTGGTGGTCGTGGCCGCCGTGGTCACTCCCACCCGATCCGGTCAGTCAGCTGATGCTGGCCGTGCCCCTGGTGCTGCTCTACGAGGTCAGCATCTGGTGCGTGCGCCATCGAGCTGCGCAAGAAGAAGACGGCGGTCGCCGGCTAGGACCGGGAACGGAACCGACGGCGAGCGTGACCGTTTGCACGGGACACCATCCCCAGGAGTCCCATCCATGAACCATCGCCATTTTTCGTGACCGCTGCCGCCGCGTTCGCCGTCGTCACCCTGGTGCCGTTGCCTGCACCCCGGCCGCCGACGACACCGCGAACAGCACCGACACCACCCACACCATCGTCGAAACGCGCGAAGTGCCAGCGGCACCCGTGGTGATCGAACGTGAGAGCCCGCCGGTCGTCATCGAGCGTGAGGGCCAGACCGGCGACAGCACCACCGTTCGCGCCGGCCGCGACGGCATCGAGGTCGAGACCACCAACCGCTGATTTCACAGCGACCATTGAAAAGCCCCCGGACGGTTTCCCGTCCAGGGGGCTTTTTTGTCGGCTCAGCGTGCCGTCAGCAGCTGTAGTACAGGTCAATTCCACAGGGTGCGGGTGCAGTTGCAGACGCAGCACCTCTCCTGCTTCAGCGCGATATAGCTGTCGATGAAGTCGTCATCCATGACGCCGCCCTTCTTGAGGAAGGCCCGGTCCTTGTCGAGATTATCGAGGGCCTCCTGCAGGCTGCCGCAGACCTCGGGGATGTTGCCTCGCTCTCCGGCGGCAGGTCGAACAGGTTCTTGTCGGCGGGCGCGCCCGGATCGATGCGGTTCTCGATCCCGTCCAGACCCGCCATCAGCAGGGCCACGAAGGTCAGATAGGGGGTTGCCCATCGGATGGGGAAGCGCGCCCTCGATCCGCTTGGCCTTGGGCGACGACACGTGCGGGATACGGATCGAGGCCGAGCGGTTGCGGGCCGAATAGGCCAGCTTCACCGGGGCCTCATAGCCGGGCACCCGGCGCTTGTAGGAGTTGGTGGTCGAGTTGGCGAAGGCGTTGATGGCCTTGGCGTGTTTGATGATGCCGCCGATGTACCACAGGCACATATCCGACAGACCGGCGTATTTGTCGCCGGCGAACAGCGGCTTGCCGTCGCGCCAGATCGACTGGTGCACATGCATGCCCGAGCCGTTGTCGCCGTACATGGGTTTGGCCATGAAGGTCGCCGACTTGCCATAGGCGGCGGCGACGTTGTGAACGACGTATTTGTAGAGCTGCAGCCGGTCGGCCATGGTCAGCAGGTCGCTGAATTTCAGGCCCAGTTCGTGCTGGGCCGAGAACCGACCTCGTGGTGGTGCTTCTCGGGATCGAGGCCCAGTTCCTTTCATCACGCCCAGCATCTCGCCGCGCAGGCTCCTGGCCGCTGTCGACCAGATTGACCGGGAAATATGCGCCTTTGACGCCCGGGCGGTGGCCCATGTTGCCTTCGGAATATTCGGCACTGGTATTGTACGGCAGCTCGATCGAATCGAAGCTGTAGCCGGTGTCCTGCGTCGCGGTGCTCCAGCGCACGTCGTCGAAGATGAAGAACTCGGCCTCGGGACCGAAGAACACCTGGTCGCCCACGCCCGACGACTGAACATAGGCCAGCGCCTTCTTGGCCATCGAGCGGCTGTCACGGTTGTAGGGCTCGTTGGTGTCCGGGTTCAGCACGTCGCAGAACAGGAACATCGTCGTCTGCTGGTAGAGGGATCGATATAGGCCGTGGCCAGGTCCGGCTTCAGCAGCATGTCGGACTTATTGATTGTCTTCCAGCCGACGATCGACGAGCCGTCGAACATCGTGCCTTCCTCGAGCAGTTCCTCATCGATCAGATCGATGTCGAAGGTCATGTGCTGCAGGCGACCCTTGGTGTCGGTGAACCGGAAGATCCACGTAACGCACGTCCTTGTCCTTGATCTCCTGGAGGATCTTTTTGGCGTTCATGGTCGAAATCCTGTGGGTTCGGGACGGAGATTGGGCGGTTGCCGGGACCGGCGACGCGGGAAGAGATCAGATGGCCTGGGGGCCGGATTCGCCGGTGCGGATGCGGATGACGTCGACGACGTCGGAAATGGAAAATCTTGCCGTCACCGATTTTGCCGGTGCGGGCGGCGGTCTGGATGGCCTCGACCACGGCAGGTAACCATGTCGTCGGGAACCACAACCTCGATTTTGATCTTGGGTAGGAAGTCGATGACGTACTCGGCACCGCGGTAAAAGTCGGAATGTCCCTTCTTAGGCGACCATAACCCTTGGCCTCCAGCACGGTCATGCCTTGCACCCCCACGTCCTGCAGGGCTTCCTTCACTTCATCGAGCTTCAACGGCTTGATGACGGCTTCGATCTTCTTCATGGGCTATCCCGGGACGGGCTGGCTGAATGCCCCGTCACTCGGGCAGTAAAAGGGACATTGCATTGCACAATAACGCAAGCGTCTTTTCGATTTTGTCGCCATTTGCCGGCAGGAAAAACTGATGGCCGACGACGGCAAAGCCCCTGACTGGCGCACGACACTGCCGTGGCCGGGGCCGGATACGCGCAAACACGCACGGGGCCGGCTGGGGGTCGTCAGCGGCCGCGCCGGCCAGACCGGCGCGGCGCGGTTGGCGGCGCGCGGCGGAGGCTTGAGGATTGGGGCTGGGGTGGTGAGTCTGCTGTGTCCGGTCGAGGCCGTCGCCGTGCTGGCCCCGGCGGTCGAGGCGGTGATGCTGAAGCCGTTCACCGATCCCGAGACCCTGGCCAACTGGCTGACGGCATGGACGCCGTGGTGGTCGGCCCAGCAGGTTGCCGGCGCTCGGATCGCGCGACGGTGGCCAATATCCACGCCCTGGCCGGAAACGGGGCCGCCAGTGGGTCATCGACGCCGACGGGCTGAGCGTGTTCGAGAGCTGGCCCGCCGGATTCTGTTCGCCCTGCTGGACCGCGACGTCCTGACCCCGCGTCGAGGTCCTGCCGCCGCCTGTTCCCGGATCTGCTTGAACAGGGCCGCGAAGCCGGCGGCGATCGAGGCGGCGGCCCGGGCCGGCGCCGTGGTGGTGTTGAAGGGACCGCGCACGGTCATCGCCGCGCCGGACGGCCGCATGCTCGTCAACGACAACGGCACGCCCTCACTGGGGACGGACGGGGACAGGTGACGTGCTGGCCGGGATGATCGGCGGCCTGCTCGCCCAGCGCATGGACAGTTTCGACGCCGCCTGCGCGGCCGTGTGGATCCATGCAGAGGCGGCGGCGGGATTCAGCCGGCCTGATCGCCGAGGACCTGCCCGACCGGCTGCCCGCGGTTCTAGGCCCGGCTGTGGCCGGGCCAGTGAGAGGGGGTAGAGAGGGTTGGGTCTCGACCTTCACACCGTTCGATTGCTCGCGCGGTGACCGGATGGGGTCCAGTCAGGACCGCAAATTGGCAGTTGTCATCCCGGACGCCGCAAAGCGGCGATCCGGGATGACAAGGTGTCCAGACCTTCCCGATTGACCCTAGTCAGCGGCTGCGGCCTTCTTGGCGGTCGGCTTCTTCTTTCGCCGCCGGTTTTTTGGCCGCGGTTTCTTGGCAGCGGCCGGCTTCTTTTCGGGCCGCAGCCTTTTTGGCCGGTGCCTTCTTCTTCAGCCGGCGGCGGCCTTCGGCGGCCAGCAGCGGCAGGGCCTGTTCCAGCGTCAGATCCTCGGGCGTCGTGCCCTTGGGCAGGGTGGCGTTGATCTTCCCGATTTGACATAGGGACCGAAACGCCCGGCCATCACATGGATCGGATCGCCGTCTCCGGGTGCGCGCCCAGATCCTTCACAGCGGCGCGGCGGCGGCGCCACGCCCACCGAACTTGCCGGCCCGCTTCTCGGCCAGCAGCACCACGGCACGGTTCAACAAGGACCTCAAACACCTCACAGTGATGTCAGCAACATCAGCAGTAGGTCCCGGCGCGTGTGCAGCACGAACGGGCCGTAGGCGGCCCAGCCCGGCGGTGATCATCTTGCCGTCCTCGGGGTATTCCCCGACCTCGCGCGGCAGGGCCAGCAGGCGCAGGGCCTGTTCCAGCGACAGGGTCGCGGGCAGAAGATGACCCTTGGGCAGGGATGAGCGTTTCGGCTTCTCCTCGCCCGGCGGCGTGGTTTCCAGACATCAGGGCCCAAGCAACCAATCTTCGGCTGCACCGGCTGGCCGGTCGCCGGATCGACGCCGAGTTCGCGAGATCGCCGCCGTCCGACGCCACCGTCGGCGTCGGGCGAGGCCACCGGCCGGGTGAATTTGCAGTCGGGATAGCGCGAACAGCCGACGAAGGCTCCGAAGCGGCTGGTCTTCAGCTGGATGC
>JAUCCG010000034.1:0-34825 GCA_034676465.1 Brevundimonas sp.
CACACCAGATCGGAGCCCTTGATCAGGTCATAGTCGGTGGTGGCGGTGACCGACCCCCGAGCAGGGCGTCGAACTTCGGCCTAGATCGATCTGGCCGCGCGACAGACGTTTCTTCAGCAGGCCCTCGACATGGGCCTTGCCCTTGTCGGCGACCTCCTAGATCGCGGTCGATCAGGATGGTCTCAATTCCGGCCAGCGCCTGCACATAGGCAATGCCCGCGCCCATCATGCCGGCCCCGATGACGGTGACCTTCTCGGGGTCGGACTGGGAATGCCCTCGGGGCGCACGGCCCCCTTGTCCAGTTCCTGTTTCGACAGGAACAGGCTGAGGATCATGCCCTGGGCCTGCGGCGTCATCAGCGTCTTGATGAAATAGCGGGTCTCGATACGCAGGGCCGCGTCCATCGGCACCTGCACGCCCTCATAGACGGCCTTCATCAGATTGGTGGCGGCCGGATAGTTGCCGTAGGTCTGCTTGCGGATCATCGCATTGCCGACGAGGAAGTACCGATTCCGACCGGATGGTAGGGACCGCCGCCGGGCAGTTTGAAGCTCTTGTCGTCCCACGGCTGGACGGCCTTGCCGCCGCCCTTGATCCACGCCTTGGCGGCCTCGACCTCGGTGCCCGTGGCCACGACCTCATGGACGATGCCGGCACCCTTAGCGTCGTTCGGACGGAAAGACTTGCCCTCGGTCATGGCCATCATCGCCGCCTGCACGCCGATCAGGCGCGGCAGACGCTGGGTGCCCACCGCCGGGGAACAGGCCGACCTTGATCTCGGGCAGGCCCGGCCTAAATCTTGTTGCTGTCGCCGACGACCCGGTAGTGGCAGGCCAGGGTCAGTTCCAGACCGCCGCCCAGCGCCAGGCCGTTGATGGCCGCCGCGACCGGCTTGCCGCAGGTTTCCAGCGCGCGCAGAGCCCCGTTCAGCCGCCAGCCGGCGTCGTAGGCCGCCTGCAGGTCGGCGCCGGCCAGCATGCCGCCGGCCATGTCGCCCAGATCGGCCCCGGCGCAGAAGCCCGAGGTCTTGCCCGAGGTCAGCACCGCGCCCTTGATGGCGTCGTCGGTCTTGACCCGTTCGACCCACTCGGGGATCTCGGCCATGACCTTGCTGGTCAGGGTGTTCATCGACCGTCCGGGAACGTCGAAGGTGATCAGGGCGATGCCGTCGGCATCGACGTCGATTTTGAAGTTTTCCATGGCGGTCAGGCCTCTCTTCGAAAGCCCTTCCCCTCGAGGGGGAAGGGTTGGGATGGGGTGGAGGAGGGAGCCTCCCCTAAATCTCCGAGACGCCAGCGTCTTCAAGACTGACTGGCACCCGGGTGCGTCCACCCCCAACCCCGGCCCTTCCCCCCTCGAGGGGGAAGGGAGGTGAGGGGCGGACACCGTCATCACACGCGCTCGATCACTGTCGCCACACCCATGCCGCCGCCGATGCACAGGGTGATGAGGGCGGTCGACTTGCCCGAGCGTTCCAGCTCGTCCAGCACCGTGCCGGTGATCATGGCCCCGGTGGCGCCCAGCGGATGGCCCATGGCGATGGCCCCGCCGCAGACGTTCATCTTGTCGTGGTCGACGTCGAGCGCCTGCATGAAGCGCAGCACCACGGCGGCGAAGGCTTCGTTCAGCTCATAGAGGTCGATGTCGGTCGACTTCATGCCGAGGCGGTTCAGCAGCTTTTTGGCCACGAACTCCGGGCCGGTCAGCATGATCGACGGCTCCGAACCGATCGAGGCCGCGCCGAGGATGCGGGCGCGCGCGGCTTGAGGCCTGCGCCTTCACCGGCTTCCTTCGTGCCGATCAGCACCCCGGCCGAGCCGTCGACGATGCCCGAGCTGTTGCCCGGGGTGTGCACGTGATTGACGCGGGCCACCTCGGGGTAACGCTGGTTGATCACGGAATCGAAGGCCATCTCGCCCATCATGGCGAAGGACGGCTTCAGCGACCCCAGGGTCTGCATGTCGGTGCCAGGACGGATGGTTTCGTCGCGATCCAGCTGGACCAGGCCGAGCTGGTTCCTGACCGGGATGACCGAGGTCTTGAACCGGCCCTCTTCCCAGCTGCGGGCCGAGCGCTTGTGGCTCTCGACCGAATAGGCGTCGACATCGTCGCGGCTGAAGCCCCATTTCGAGGCGATCATGTCGGCCGACACGCCCTGCGGCACGAAATAGGTCGGGAAGGCGCTGGACGGATCGACCGGCCAGGCCCCGCCGTCGGACCCCATAGGCACGCGGCTCATCGCCTCGATGCCACCGCCGACGGCGAAGTCGGCCTCGCCGGACTTCACCTTGGCCGCGGCCATGTTCACGGCCTCGAGGCCGGAGGCGCAGAAGCGGTTGACCTGGACGCCCGAGGTGGTCTCGGCCCAGCCGGCGGTCAGCACGGCGGTGCGGGCGATGTCGGCCCCCTGCTCACCCACCGGGGAGACACAGCCGAGGATGACGTCGTCGACCCTGGACGTGTCCAGCTCATTGCGGTCGCGCAGGGCTTCCAGCACCTGGGTGGCCAGTGACAGGGCGGTGATCTCGTGCAGGGAGCCGTCCTTCTTGCCCTTGCCGCGCGGGGTGCGCACCGCATCGTAGATATAGGCTTCGGCCATGGAGCGTCTCTCTCAGCTGGGGTCCCGGGCCGGGCGCGTGATGCCGGGCGGCAAACGGGACGAACGGTTTGGAGCGTGCCCCTCAAGAACCCTACGTTTACGTCAACGTCAAGTATTTCTTCCCCGAAGCCCGGCAGACCCGGGCGTTTGGCGAGAACGACTCTCAGCTAGCGTGGCCGTAGGAACGGGCAGGCGGGTCAAGGCCTTATCGGGACAGTTCACCCCAACAAGGACGAGGCCATGACCCAGACATATGAAGAGATGGACGCGATTGCGATGTTGAAGGCCGACCACCGCAAGGTGGAGAACCTGTTCGAACAGTTCGAAACCGCCTCCGGCAAGGCGAAGAAGCAGTCGCTGGCTGAGACAATCTGTCTCGAGCTCAAGGTGCATGCGGCGATCGAGGAAGAGGTCTTCTACCCGGCGTGCCGCGGCAAGATCGGGGACGACCTGGTCGACGAGGCCTATGTCGAGCACGACGCCGCCAAGGTGATGATCAACGAGATCGAGGCCGGCGGACCGGACGAGCAATTCTATGACGCCAAGGTCAAGGTGCTGTCGGAGATGATCGAACACCACGTCGAGGAGGAAGAGAAACGCGTCGAGGGCATGTTCAGCCAGGCCCGGTCCGCGGGGCTCGACATGGACGCCCTGGCCGACGAGATGCGGGCCCGCAAGACAACCGCGACGGCGAAATTCAGGTCGGGCAAACCGGCCCGGACCACGACCTTCGAGGGCGATTCCGGCGTCGCCGCCTGATCGCCCCCGATTGGCCGGACGTCAGGTCCCGGAGCGGACGGCCAGTCTGACCAGCTTGCCGTCCGCCTCGTCGGTGATGGCCCAGACCGCGCCGTCGGGGCCGACGGCGACATCGCGGACCCGTTCACCGAGGTCGGTCAGCAGCCGCTCCTCGCCGACCACCCGGTCGTCGCGGATCACCAGCCGGGCGATGTGTTTTTCCTTCAGCCCGGCGACCAGCAGGTTGCCGGCCCAGCCGGGGAACATGGCCCCGTCGTAGAAGGTCATCCCGCCCGGGGCGATGACCGGATCCCAGTAGTAGACCGGCTGTTCGGTCCCCGGGCGCGCCGTCTGCCCGGCCCCGATCGGCGTGCCCCGGTATTCGATGCCATAGGCGGCGTCGGGCCAGCCATAGTTGGCCCCGGCCCGCTCCAGGTTGAGCTCATCGCCGCCGCGCGCGCCGTGTTCGACCGTCCAGACGGCCCCGGTGCCCGGCTGCACGGCCACGCCCTGGGCATTGCGATGGCCCAGCGACCAGATTTCCGGCAGTGCCCCGGCCTGACCGACATACGGATTGTCGGCCGGCACCGAGCCGTCGGCATGGATGCGGATGGTCTTGCCCATGTGCGAGGCCAGATCCTGGGCCTGGGGTCGCATCGGCGTGTCGGAGCGTTCCCCCACGGTGATGAACAGGGTGCCGTCCGGCGCGAAGGCCAGCGATGAGCCGAAATGCTTGTCGCCGTCATAGGCCGGGGTGGCGCGGAAGATGACCTGCACGCCCTCGACCCGCGATCCGTCGGCGGACAGCCGTCCGCGCGCCACGCTGGTGGCGTTGCCGCCGTCCACGCCCGACTGCGGCCGGGCCTCGGCATAGCTCCAGTAGATCATCCGGTCGTCGGCGAAGGTCGGCCCGGTCACCACGTCCAGCAGGCCGCCCTGGCCGCGCGCGGCGACCGCCGGCAGGCCCGCGACCGGCGCACTGACGGTGCCGTCGGCCGAGATGATCCGCAGCCGCCCCGGCCGCTCGGTCACCAGCCAGCGCCCGTCCGGCATCAGGGCCAGTCCCCACGGATGCTCAAGCCCGGAGGCGATCACCGCATGGGCCATGGCCGCCTCGGTGCGAACGCCCGGGGCCCGGGTCTGTCCGGCGAAAGCCGGCTGCTGGTCCGGGGCATTGGCCGGACGGCTCTCGACCGGCGCGCCCGGGGCCGGCGGGGCAGAGACCTGCGCGCTGCACGCGGCGGCCAGGGCGACGACGGAGACGGTGACGGCAAGACCGATCAGGCGCATGATTTCCACTCTCTTCAGCGGGGCCGGACACCCCGAATACCGTGTGATACCGCGCCGGCGGCCCCCGGTCACGACGCCACGTCGACAAGACCGGCCACCGACAGGCAAGCGACGACTTGAACCCGCGCCCGCGCCTCTATATAGGCACGCCTCTCCCGCCCCGGCCCCGGCCGGTCAGGGTAGCGAGGCATAGTGGCTGGGTAGCTCAGCTGGTTAGAGCGGTGGATTCATAACCCACAGGTCGGCGGTTCAAGTCCGCCTCCAGCCACCATTTCCTCGCAATCGTTCAGCGCCACCCGATCGTCCGCCCGAACCATGGTCACTGACACCGCCCCACCGGGGACATCAGACACCCAAAACGTTCGAGTCCTGACCGGCCGCATCCCGCTGCGACGGAACGGTTTCTAAACCCCGGCAGTGCCGGATAAAAAACGCTTGCATTTTGCCCGGCACTGCCGGACACTCAGCGTATGAACAAGCCGCTGCACACAGTGGTTGAGACTCCTGCCTTCCTGGCTGGTGCCGAGAAGGCGGGGATGACCGACGCGGAACGCACCGCGGCTGTGAACCAGATTGCGGCCGACCCGACCGCTGGCGACCGGATCGTCGGCTCCGGCGGCTGTCGGAAGGTTCGGGTCGCCGGGCGGGGCTTCGGCAAGTCTGGCGGCTTCCGGGGTCATAACGGCCTACCTGAACGCCCGGTTGCCCGTTTTTCTGATCGCCGTCCTGTCGAAAGGCAAGGCGGCGAACTTCACCTCGGAACAGGTGAAGGCAATGAAGGGCATGATGGACCGTCTTCGAGACAGTTCCTGATCGCCCACTGTAACGGCCCCGGATCACGGAGGATCATGTAATGGCCAAACCGACGACCACCGCTGAATGTCGCCGCGACGACGATTTCGCAAATATCATGGCTGGACTGGGCGATGCCCTGGCAATCACTGAAGGCCGGGCCGACCCGGCGACCTATCGCGTTCACGCTCCGGAGACGGTGGATGTGAAGGCTATCCGCAAGGGACAGGGTCTGTCACAGGCGGCTTTCGCGGCACGCTACGGCCTGCCCAAGGCCACCATTGAGGACTGGGAACAGAATTGTCGGCAGCCCGACACGGGCAGCCGGCTGCTGTTGAAAATCATCGAACGCGAACCCGAGGCCGTGCGGCGCGCGCTCGCCTGACCTCAGCGACGGCGTTCGGGCGCGTGGCGCGGTCCGGCGCAACCGTCACCGTTGATCCGCGTTTACGGTCAAGGTTCAACCTGCTCCGGGAGCATTCCATGTCCATTCGTATCGCCACCCTCGCCGCCGCCTCCGCCCTGGCGCTGGGCCTCGCCGCCTGTACGCCGGCCGAACAGAACCAGGCCGAGGCCAATACCGAGGCCGCCGCGGACAACACCGCCGACGCGGCCGCCGCTGCGGGGAACCAGATCCAGGAAGGGGCCGCCGCCGCCGGCGAGGTCATCGAGGGCGGGGCCATGAAGGCTGCCCAGGCCGTCGAGTCCGGAGCCGGCAGGATGGCCGATCAGCTCGAGGCCAACCAGGCTGAAGCCGCCGCCCAGGGTCGTCCCGGCGCCGCCGATCCCACGCCGCAGCAGTAGGTCACGCTCGCTGGTCGGGCCGGGCGGTCAGTCCGGCTCGGCCAGCAGGGCGTCGATCAGCGCCCGGGCCTCGGCACTGGTCCAGTCCGCTTCACCGGCGAAGGCGGCGCGAATCCGGCCCTGACGATCCAGCAGGATGGTCTGGGGCATCTTGCCCTTGCCCGGAAACAGGAAGGGCAGGCGGAATTCCGGGTCGCTGTAGAACGGCAGGGGCTCATGGACGTCGATGAAGCTGATGGCATCGGCGATCGAGTCCTCCCCGGTGTCGACATTGACCGGCAGCACCACCAGATCGCGCCCGGCATACAGGTCGGCCATCCGGGCGATGGTCGGCATCTCGGTCCGGCACGGCGCGCACCACATGGCCCACAGGTTGACCACCACCACCTTGCCGCGGAAGTCGGCGAACCGGACGGCGCGGCCGTCGCGCGCCTTGAAGCCGTGATCCGGGGCCATGACCAGTTCGCCCGGCGTCTCCAGCCGGGCCAGCGAGCCCGTGGCGAAACGCGCCAGCTCGCTCCTCGGGGCCTCGGCCGCGACAGGCGCTTTGAAGACAGCGGCCCTGTTGACGTATAGCAAGGCCCCGCCGCTGATCGTCAGGATCAGCAGCGCCGCCGCCACCATCGTCCATCCCGCCTTCTTCGAGCCGCTCATGTCCACCTCGTCCGATGCCCCGACCCCTGCGGACCGCGCCCAGGGACAGACCCTATGGGGCGGGCGCTTCAACGCCAAGCCCGCGGCGATCATGCAGGCCATCAATGTCTCGATCGGGGTCGACCAGCGTCTGTGGCAACAGGACCTGGCCGGGTCGCGCGCCCATTGCCGCATGCTGGAAAAACAGGGGATCATCGCCGCCGCCGACGCGGCCGCCATCCAGTCCGGTCTCGACGCGATCGAGGGCGAGATCCGCGACGGCAGCTTCCCGTTCCGCGACGCCTATGAGGACATTCACATGAATGTCGAGGCGCGGCTGGCCGAGCTGATCGGCGAGTTGTCGGGGCGGTTGCACACGGCCCGCTCGCGCAATGACCAGGTGGCCACCGATTTCCGCCTGTGGGTGCGCGACGCCTGCGACCGCACGGTCGAGCAATTGCAGGGTCTGCAACGCGTGCTGCTGGCCCGGGCCGAGCAGCACGCGGCCGACCTGATGCCGGGCTTCACCCATTTGCAGACGGCCCAGCCGGTCACCTTCGGCCACCATCTGATGGCCTATGTCGAGATGATCGGGCGCGACGCCTCGCGCTTCGCCGACGCCCGCAAACGCATGAACGAGAACCCTCTGGGCGCGGCCGCCCTGGCCGGGTCGCCGTTCCCGGTCGATCGCCACATGACCGCCGCCGAACTGGGCTTCGACCGGCCGATGGGCAACAGCCTGGACGCCGTGTCGGACCGGGATTTCGCGCTGGAGAGCCTGGCCGCCGCCACCATCTGCGCCGGTCATCTGTCGCGGCTGGCCGAGGAGATCGTGGTGTGGATGACGCCGATGTTCGGTTTCGCCACCCTGCCCGACGACCTGACCACCGGGTCGTCGATCATGCCGCAGAAGCGCAATCCCGACGCCGCCGAACTGGTCCGGGCCAAGACCGGCCGCATCCTCGGGTCCTTCGTGGCCCTGAGCACGGTGATGAAGGGGCTGCCGCTGGCCTATTCCAAGGACATGCAGGAGGACAAGCCGCCGGTGTTCGAGGCCTTTGATGCCCTCGACCTGGCCGTGGCGGCGATGACGGCCATGATCGGGGTGATCCCAGCCCAATACCGAAAACATGCGCGCCGCCGCCGGGGCCGGCTTCTCGACCGCCACCGACCTGGCCGACTGGCTGGTGCGCGAGTTGAACCTGCCGTTCCGCAAGGCCCACCATGTGACCGGGGCGGCGGTGAAGCGGGCCGAGGCCCTGGGCGTGGATTTGTCGCAACTGCCGCTGGCCGAACTGCAATCGCTTGAAGCGGGCGTGACGGAAGCGGTTTACAAGGTACTCACCCCTGAGGCTTCCTGTGCCAGCCGCCAGAGCTTCGGGGGCACAGCGCCGGAACAGGTCCGTGCGCGCATTGCCGAATGGAAGACGCGCCTGTCATGACCAGACTGCTCCTGTCGGGCGCGATCGCCCTCATCGTTGTCTCCGCCGCCGGGTGCGGCCGCATGGCCGACCTCGAGGCCCCGCCGGCCCGCAAGAGCGAGCGGGCCCTGCCTGATGCCCGCGGCCCGACCCCGACCGAGCCGGCCACCGTCTATCGTCCGCCCAGCCAGATGCCGATCGACGGGGGCACCACCGGCAACCCCTATGACGGGCCGCATTAGGCCTTGCATCATTTCGACCTGAAGGCCGGCGCGCTGCACGCCGAGGGCGTGTCGCTCGAAGCCCTGGCCGAGACGGTCGGCACGCCCGTCTATGTCTATTCCAGCGCCACCCTGCGGCGGCACTACAGCCTGATGCGCGACGCCGCCAACGCCTGGCCCGACGCGCTGGGCGAGGCGCTGATCGCCTATGCGGTCAAGGCCAACAGCAATCTGTCGGTGCTGGCCACCCTGGCCCGGCTGGGCTGCGGGGCCGACACGGTGTCAGAGGGCGAGATCCGCCGCGCCCTGGCCGCCGGCATCCCGGCCGAGCGGATCATCGTCTCGGGCGTGGGCAAGACCGACGCCGAACTGGCCTTCGCCATCGACAGCGGTGTGCGCCAGATCAACATTGAGTTGGCGGTCGAGCTGGACCGGCTGATCGCCGTGGCCGAGGCCCGGTCCGCTGTTCCGGCCATCGCCATCCGCGTCAATCCCCGCATCGGGGCCGGCGGTCACGCCAAAATCACCACCGGCGGCGACACCGAGCAGAATTTCGGCGTGCCGGTCGCCGACGCCCTGACGCTGTATGCCCGCGCCGACGCCTCGCTCCATGTGACGCCGGTCGGGCTGGCCTGTCACATCGGCAGCCAGATCACCGACCTGGCCCCGCTGGAGGCCGCCTTCGGCGTGCTGCGCGACATGACCCTGACCCTGCGCGACCAGGGGCTGACGGTCAGCCGTCTCGATCTGGGCGGTGGTCTGGGCGTGCCCTATGGCGGCGATGGGATCGTGCCGCCGTCCCCGGCCGACTATATCGCCATGGCCGCGCGGGTGCTGGACGGGCTGGGGGTCGAGGCGGCGTTCGAGCCGGGCCGGCTGCTGGCCGCCAATGCCGGGATCCTGCTGAGCCGCGTCATCCAGATCAACCAGCGCAGCGACGGCCGCCGCTTTCTGGTACTGGACGCGGCCATGAACGACCTGATGCGCCCGGCCCTGTACGACGCCTTCCACGAGGTGGTGCCGGTACGGCCACGGCCGGGAGCCGTCCAGCCGCACGATATCGTCGGCCCGGTCTGCGAGACTGGCGACACCTTCGCCCTCGACCGCGAATTGCCGCCGCTGGAGGCGGGGGATCTGGTCGCCTTCATGGGGGCCGGGGCCTATGGCGCGGTCATGGCCAGCGAGTACAACAGCCGGCCGCTGGTGCCCGAGGTGCTGGTCGACGACAGTCGCTGGGCCGTGGTCCGCGAACGCCCGACCTATGACGAGATGCTGGCGCGCGAACCGAAGGCCGACTGGCTCCAGCAGCCCCGGGTGTCAGTAACCCTGGGCCTTGGCCAGACGGTCGGTGTGGAAGCCGGCGTCGCCCAGCAGTTCGTTCAGCACCCGCACCCGCTTCATGAACAGGCCGACGTCGAACTCGTCGGTCATGCCGACGCCGCCGTGCATCTGTACGGCCTCCTGCACCGCCAGTTCGGCGACCCGCCCGGCCTTGGCCTTGGCCACCGAGACGGCCAGACCGGCATCGTCGCGCCCGGCGTCGAGGCGTTGCAGCGCCCCCATCACCGCCGCCCGCGCCAGCTCGATCTCGGTGAACAGATGGGCGGCGCGGTGTTGCAGGGCCTGGAACTCGCCGATCGCCTTGCCGAATTGTTTGCGGGTTTTCAGATAGTCGAGCGTGATCTGGAAGGCCTGATCCCCCGCCCCGGTCAGCGAGGCGGCAGCACAGGCCCGGCCCAGGTTCAGCGCCCCCTCCAGCAGGGCCTCGCCCCCGTCGACCGCGCCGATCACCGCATCGGCGTCGACCGTGACATCGGTCAGGGTGACGCGGGCGGCATTGTGGGCGTCGACCATGACGGTGCGTTCGATCTCGAGTCCGGCTGTCTTCGGATCGACCAGGAACAACGTCAGGCCGTTTTCGGTCAGGGCCGCGACGATCAGGGCGTCGGCGACATGGCCGTCCAGCACAAAGCCCTTGGCCCCGTTCAGCCTGAAGCCGTTGCCCGAGCGCTGGGCCGTGGTCGTCCATTTCGACGGGGCGTGCTTGGCCCCCTCGTCGATGGCCAGCGCCAGCATGGCCTCACCCGCGGCGATCCTGGGCAGCCAGGCGGCCTGCTGCTCGGCCGAGCCGCCGTCCACCAGCACCCGGGCCGACAGCACGCCTGACCCCATGAACGGCGACGGCGTCAGGGTCCGGCCCAGCGCCTCGGCCATCACCCCGGCCTCGACCGCACCGAGGCCCGAGCCGCCGTGTTCCTCGGGGATGATGACCCCGGCGAACCCCATCTCGCCAAAGGCCCGCCACAGGTCGCGCGACACGCCGTCGGCATCCCGGAAGTCGCGCAGTTTCCGCAGATGGGCGATCGGCGCGTTTTCGTTGAGGAAGCCGTCGGCGGCGTCCTTCAGCATGGTCTGCTCTTCGGTCAGGATCAGGGGCATGGGATACACACTCGAGAGCCCTCCCCCTCGATGGGGGAGGGTTGGGTGGAGGTGGAGGCCGGATGGTCGAGACGGGGCTTCAAGACATTGATGGAGTTCGCAGAGGTGTCGGCAACATCGTGCCGCCACCCCCATCCCCGGCCCTTCCCCCCTCGAGGGGGAAGGGAGAAAAGGACCGCATCATCACGCTCCCGGCAGTTGCAGCAGATGTTTGGCGATGATGTTCAGCTGCACCTCACTGGTCCCGCCCTCGATGGAATTGGCCTTGGTGCGCAGCCAGTCGCGGGCGGCCTTGCCGTCCCTCGAGCGTTCGCCCTCCCATTCCAGCGCGTCGGAGCCGCCGGCGGCCATGGCCAGTTCGTGGCGGCGCTTGTTCAGCTCCGAGCCGTAGTATTTCAGCATCGAGGCGATGGCCGGGCTGACCTGTCTGGCCTTCACCTGATCCCCGACCCGTTCCATCGACAGGTGGAAGGCGGCCAGATCGACCTCCAGTTCGGCGATGCGGGCCCGCAGCATCGGATCGTCGAGCCGGCCCTCGTCATCGGCCCCGATCGCATCCGCCGCGACCTGACCCATCGGTCGCCCGCCGCCGATCGAACCCATGGCCCCGATCATGGTGCGTTCGTGCGCCAGCAGATATTTGGCCACGTCCCAGCCGCGGTTCAGCGTGCCGACGAGGTTTTCTTTCTCGACCCGGACGTCATCGAAGAAGGTCTCGCAGAAGGGCGACTTGCCGCTGATCAATGTGATCGGCCGGGTCGAGACGCCTTTTGTGGCCATGTCGAACAGCACGAAGGAAATGCCCAGATGTTTGGGGGCCTCGGGGTCGGTGCGGACCAGACAGAAGATCCAGTCGGCCTTGTCGGCATAGGAGGTCCAGACCTTCTGGCCGTTGACGATCCAGTGATCACCCCTGTCCTCGGCCCGGGTCTGCAGCCCGGCCAGGTCCGAGCCCGCGCCCGGCTCGGAATAGCCCTGGCACCAGCGGATCTCGCCGCGCACAATCTCGGGCAGGAAGCGCTTCTTCTGTGCCTCGGTGCCGAACTGCAGCAGAGCCGGGCCCAGCATCCAGACCCCGAAACTGGTCAGGGGCATCTGGGCGTCGATGCGGCGCATCTCCGAGGCCAGCACCTTGGCCTGTTCCCGTGACAGGCCGCCGCCGCCGTATTCGGCCGGCCATTCCGGCGCGGTCCAGCCGCGCGCGCCCATCCGCTCCATCCAGAGCCTGTGGCCCGGGGTGCGGAACTCGGGGTTGCGCCCGCCCCGGACCCGGTCCTCGTCACTCTCGACCGGTCCACGACACTCGGCCGGGCAGTTCGCCTCCAGCCAGGCCCGCGTCCCGGCGCGGAAGGTCTCAAGATCGGTCATGGCGTCTGTCTCCGCATTTCCTCGAACTGAAAATCTAGCAGGCTTTTGCGGTGACGCAGCGTCACCTTCGGGGCAGGACGCAACGTGATCGGTCCGCAGGCGTTTTCCCGGCGCAAGCTTGGCCACACCTTCCGCGGCGTCAGGCGAGATCGTCCAGGACCCGGCCCCATGATCCATCTGACCCGTATCGTGTTCGGCGGCACCAGCCTGCTGCTTGTCCTGCTGGCGCTGGGCCTGATCGGCGTCAGCCTGCTGGAGCTGAAAGACGCCTTCACCGACTCGGCCCGCACGTCCGGCGACGCCATTCTGGACGCGCTGGGTTATGTGATCGTCGCCATCGCCGTGTTCGACGTGGCCAAATACCTGTTCGAGGAAGAGGTCACCGGCGACCATGAAAAACGCAGCGCCGCCGAGGCCCGTCGCTCGCTGACCAAATTCCTGTCCACCATCGTCATCGCCCTGTTCCTCGAGGGGCTGGTGGTGGTGTTCAAGACCGCCCGCGCCGATGTCTCACTGCTGGGCTATCCGACCGCGCTGGTACTGGTCTCGGTGCTGGTTCTGGTCGGGCTGGGCGTCTACCAGCGCCTGTCCGCCATCGTCGAGGTGCAGGTCGGGGACGATGACGACGCCGCCGAGGCCGAGCAGGAGGCCGAGGAGGCGGCCGAGGCCGCCGCGAACACCTGAGGGCCTAGCCGCCCGTCGGCAGGAAGGGCGAGAAGGTGATGACGGTGAAGGTGTCGCGGATGTGCGGCCGGGTCTGCACCACCCTGGTGACGAAGGTGCCGATGTCCTCATCCTTGTGCAGGTTGAACTTGGCCAGCAGGTCATATTGACCCGAGGTCGAATAGCATTCCGAGACCTTGTCGACATTGTCGACGATGTCGGCCGCCACGTCATTGGCGTGGCCCAGCTCGCATTTGATGAAGACGAAGATGGCGGTCATCATGGCGGGGGCTCCGAGAGTTTAGGGCTTAGGGAGTAGGTCTTAGGGCTTAGTTTGCTCCCCGGCCAGACGCCACGCCGATGCTTCCTATCCCTACTGCCTAAGCCCTAAGCCCTAAGCCCTAAGCCCTAAGCCCTACTCACTACGCCCTGCTCACCAGCCCCGAAGCCCCGCTATGACCCTCGAAGCCCAGTACAACAATCGCGCGCTGGTCCCGGACCATCCGGCGGTGATGCAGGGCTGGCGCGACCGGGCCGAGGCCGCGCGCGCCGCCACCCCGCCGCTGGAGATCGCCTATGGTCCCGGTCCGCGCGAGGTGATGGATCTGTTCGAGGCCGCCCCCGACGCGCCGATCGCCGTGTTCCTGCACGGCGGCTACTGGCAGGCGCTGGACAGGAGCTGGTTCAGCGGAATTGCCCCGGCGTTGGCCGCCCATGGCGTCAGCCTGGCCATCCCGTCCTATGACCTGTGCCCGGACGTGCGGCTGGGCCGGATTCTGCGGCAGGTCCGTACGGCGGTCGACATGGTGCGCGCCCGCAGCGGCCGCCGCCCCGTGGTGTTCGGCCACTCCGCCGGCGGCCATATGGCCGCCTGTATGCTGAGCGAGGGCCGGGCCGCCGCCGCCATGGCCATTTCCGGCGTGTTCGACCTGGTCCCGCTGATCCCGACCTCGCTCAACCAGGCCCTGCGGCTGGATGCGGCCGAAGCCGCCGCCCTGTCGCCGATCCACTGGCCGGCGCCCGACGGATCGACCCCCGGCGGCACGGTGCTGGACTGTGTGGTGGGTGGCGACGAAAGCCCGGAATTCCTGCGCCAGAGCCGGATGATGACCGAGCTGTGGGGCGCCAAGGGTGTCGAGACCCGCTATGAGGCCCTGCCCGGCCTCAACCATTTCACCGTGCTGGATCCGTTTTTCAGGATGGACAGCAAACAGGTGGAGCGGGTAACGCTGTTCTCGCAAAACGGGCATTGACCGCTTGGATTTTTGACGTTTTACAGCGCGATCAATTGTGTCTTCGGCACGCCCCATTCGAGGTCCCATGCTCCGCGCCCTGCGCAGGTTCTGGAAAAAACTGCGTTGCCGCCGCCATCGCTGGCGGCCCGACCGCCGCAACGCGGGGCGGGTGTTCTGCGACCTGTGTGGGGCCCGCAAGAACGCGGACTGATCCGTCGCTGCGCCGGACCGGGTCGTACAGGCTGAGTGCCCGCCGACGACCGCGACACAGGGATTGATCTCAACACCCTTGACGCCGCCGCCCGGCCGACCGAGTCAGAAGGGGAAACCGGAGCCCGCCATGCGCCATGACCGCCTCGCCGTCCTGACCGCCCTCGAGACCCAGGGCGTGGTCCCGGTCTTCTATCACCCGGACCCCGACGTCTGCCTGCATGTGATGCGCGCCTGCGCCCGCGGCGGGGCCCCGGCGGTGGAGTTCACCAATCGCGGCGACTTCGCCCACGGCCTGTTCACCGATGTGGCGCGCGAGTTCGCCCGCACCGATCCGGACATCATCCTCGGCGTCGGCTCGATCGTCGACGCCCCGACCGCCGCCCTGTTCATCGCCTCGGGCGCGCGCTTCATCGTCAGCCCGGTCCTGAACCCCGAGGTGGCCCGGCTGTGCAACCGGCGCATGATCCCCTATGCGCCCGGCTGCGGCTCGGTGACCGAGATCTCGACCGCCCAGGAACTGGGCTGCGAGATCGTCAAACTCTTCCCCGGCGCGTCCGTCGGCGGCCCCGACTTCGTCAAGGCGGTGCTGGGGCCGATGCCCTGGACCAAGATCATGCCGACCGGCGGGGTCGATCCCGACCCGGCCTCGATCGCCCGATGGTTCGGCAGCGGCATCGTCGCCGCCGGCATGGGCTCGAAACTGATCACCGACGCCGCCATCAGGGCCGGGGACTGGGCCGGGATCGAGGCGCAGGTTCGCACCACCGTCGACGCGATCGCGGCGTTCCGGGCGGGGTAATCCTCCCCTTCGCGCTACGCTCCGGGGGAGGATAACCCCAGGGTCGGGCTGTTCAGATCGAGCTCGGCCGCCGGAATCACCACCAGATCGGGATGGGCCGCGCGCAGCGGCTCGATGAACTGGGCTGAGTCGCCGACCACCACGACATAGGCCTGGGCCGGGTCGACCCGCGCCGCCGCCGCGGCCAGACTGGCCGGTGTGGTCGCGCGAATCCGCTCGGCATAGGTGGCGATGTCGGACAGCGGCAGGCCGTACTGAACCGCCTCGGCCAGCACCCCACCGAGGCCGGAGGTCGTCTCCAGCGCCCGCGAACGCCCGCCGGCGATGAAGGTCTCGCGATCGGTCACGGCCGTGTCGCTGACCGGCTCGGTGCTCAGTCGTGTCATCTGGGCCAGCACCAGATCGACGACCTCGGCGGCACTCTCGTTCTTGGTCTGGGTCGAGGCGGTCAGCAGGCCCCCGTCAACCCGCGCGCCCAGCGACGAATAGGCCCCGTAACTGAGGCCGCGTTTGGCTCGCACTTCCTGGAACAGATAGCCGCTCTGGCCACTGCCCATCACCGCATTGGCGACGCTGAGCGGATACCAGTCGTCGCTGGCGCGCAGCGGCGCGCGCACGGCCGCCGTCACCGCCGCCTGACCGGCACCCGGCATGTCGACGACCACCACGCGCGGCGGCCGCACCGGTCCGGCCCGGTCGGCGATCACCGGCACCGGTCCGGCGGGACGGGTCCAGTCGCCCAGGGCACGCTCGGCGAAGGCGAAGCCCTCCTCGGCGGTCATCGCCCCGGTGACGATCAGTGCCGCATTGTCGGGCCGCCAGAACCGGCGGTGATAATCGACGATCTGCTCGCGGGTGATGCCGGCCAGACTTTCGACCGTGCCGTCCCCGGGCACGCCATAGGCGGCATCGCCATAGGCCACCCGGTCCAGCACCGCCGCGGCCAGCGGTCCCGGCTGACGCATCGCCACGCGTTGACCGTTGATGGCCCGGGTGCGGGTACGCTGCAGTTCCTCGGCGGCGAAGGCCGGGCGCTGCACCACATCGGCCAGCACCGCCCCGACCTGTTCGGCCGAGGCCACCGGGGTCGAGACGAACAGGGTGGTGGAATCCGCCCCGGCCCCGCCGCCGATGTCGGCCCCCAGCGCCTCCAGCAGCCGGGCCTGTTCCGGGGCCGAGCGACCGCCCGCGCCCTGGCTCGACAGGGCCGCTGTCAACTGGGCCAGGCCGGCACTGCCGGCCGGATCCGCCGCCGCGCCGCCGCCGATCACCAGCCGCGCATTCATGATCGGCAGATCGGTCGATTTCGCCACGATGACCCGCAGACCATTGGCCAGCACCCGTTCGGCGATCACCGGCTGGGCCATCGCCCGCGGCTCGGACGGGGCCGGCGGGGCCATGCGCTGGTCCTCGGGCAGCAGGGCATTGGCGGTGCGGATCGCCGGCGGCACGGTCAGGAAGACCGGCATCGGGGCCGGGTTGCGCCAGCTGTCCTCGGCCACACCGTCAGGGCGCTGGCTCTCGTCCAGATAGCGGGCCGAGACCCGCGCCTGATCGACCAGATATTTGCGCGCCACCCGCTGCACATCGGCCGCGGTCACGGCCTGAACGGCCCGCAGGTGCGCGTCGGGGGCGGCCGGGTCGTGCTCGGCCACCAGCGCCCGGCCCAGGATGAAGGCCCGGCCCGAGGCCGTCTCGCGCTGGCGCAGGTCCGAGGCCAGGATTTCGGTACGCGCCTCGGCCAGCTCGGCCGCCGTCACCGGTTCGTCGCGGATGCGGTCCAGCTCGGCGTCCAGCGCCGCCTCGACCGCGGCGATGTCCTGTCCCTGGGCCACGACGGCCGTGACGGTGATCGAGCCCGCCTCCTCCATCGCATTGACGCCCAGCGAGGCATTGACCGCCAGCTGGCTGCGATAGACCAGCGCCTGGTACAGGCGCGAGCTCTCGCCGCGCGACAGGATGGCCTGCATCACGTCGAGGGCGGCATTGTCCGGATCGGCCGCATCGGGCCCCGGATACATCAGGGCCACCGCCGGCAGCGGCACATTGGGGGCATAGGCCACGATCTGGCGCGGCGCGGTGCGCGGCGGCGACACCGGGCGCTCCAGACGCGGCACCGGCCGGTCCGGGTTCTCGATCCCGGCGAAATACTGGTCGACCCAGGCGTCCAGCCGGGCCGGGGTCAAAGGCGCCGGACACGATCATCGTCGCCGTCGCCGGCCGGTAATAGGCCTCGTGGAAGGCGCGCGCGTCCTCCAGCGTGGCGGTGTCCAGCTCATCCAGAGAGCCGATCACGGCGCGGCGATAGATCGAACTCGTCAAAGGCGTTGTCGCCGATCACGAACCGGCTCAACCGCCCGTACGGCGGGGCCAGAACCCGCTGGCGCAGCTCTTCCTGCACGATCGAGCGCTCGGCCTCGAAGGTGGCCTGATCGACCACCGGCCGCGCCATCCGCTCGGCATGGGTCCACAGGATGGTCTCCAGATACTGCGGCGGCACGGTCTCGTAATAGTTGGTGAAATCCTGGCTGGTCGAGGCGTTGCGCGTGCCGCCGATGTTCTCGACGATGGTCGAGATCTGGCCATAGGGCAGGTTGACCGTCTTGCGGCTGAGGATGTGTTCGAACAGGTGGGCGAAGCCGCTGCGCCCCTGCGGGTCGTCCTTGCCGCCGACGTCATACCACAGGGTCACGGTCACCGTGCCGGCGGTCGGGTCGGGCATGGCATAGACGTCCAGCCCGTTGGCCAGTTCGCGGTGCGTATAGACCAGCGGCGGCACCGTGATCGGGGCGGCGGCGGGCGACGCCGCGGGGACCTGGGCGAGGACCGGCGCGGCCAACGCCAGCACGGACAGGGAGGCCCCCAGCAGGGCGGCGCGGGTCAGACGGAAACGGGTCATCGAAGGGGGCTCCGGAACGACGGGAGCCAGACCCTAGCAGCCGCGTTCGGCGGCGATAGTTACGACGCCGTAATGTAAATCAGGCCCGCGCGGTCACGCCTTGTCGCGCACCCGCATGGCCCCGCCGGCCCCGGCCTGGACCTCGAACCGGCCGGTGGCGCGGATCAGGTCCGACAGCTTGGCATAGCCGTAGGTGCGCTGGTCGAAATCGGGATAGGCGTTGCGCAGCCGGTTGCCGATGCCGCCGAACGAGACCCAGCCGTCGCCGTCCTCGTCCATGTCCGAGATGACCGAGGCGATCATGCGCGTGGCCTCGGTCGGCTTGCGCTTGCCCGCCGCCGGCGCGGCCGCCGCCCCCTTGCCGCCCGACGCCGCCGCCGTCTCGCTGACCGGGGCGTTCAGGTTCTCGGTATAGATGAAGCGGGTGCAGGCCTGACGGAAGCTCTCGGGCGTCTTCTGTTCGCCGAAGCCGTAGACGTCGACCCCCTCCTCGCGGATGCGCGACGCCAGCCGGGTGAAGTCGGCGTCCGACGAGACCAGACAGAAGCCGTCAAACCGCCCCGAATGCAGCAGGTCCATCGCGTCGATGACCAGGGCGATGTCACCCGAATTCTTGCCCTTGGTATTGGCGAAATTCTGCTGCGGCTGGATGGCGTAGCGGGCCAGCACCTTGGTCCAGCCCTGGATCTGGGCGCTGGAGAAATCGCCATAGATGCGCCGGGCCGAGGCCTCGCCCAGGGTGGCGATCTCGGCGAACAGCGACTCGGCGATGCGCGACGAGGCGTTCTCGGCGTCGATCAGGACGGCGAGGCGGGGGGCGCGGGCATCGACAGGCATGGGCGAAGGCTTTCGGACAGTTGCGGGCACCAGACTCGCCCTGCCCGGCCGCGCGGTCAATCCTCCGCGTCGCCGGGCTCGTGCCAGCCGTCGTCGGCCGCCGCCACCGCCGCCCGCTCCCCGGCCTCCATATCCGCGTTCATGGCCAGGATCCGCTGCAACAGGTCGTCGCGCAGTTGCTGCTCCTCCGCCGCGTCCAGCCGCGGCTCGCCGTCGATCCCGGCCTCCGCCCCGGCCGCCGCCGCCCGTCGCTCGGCCAGCCGCGTATAGACCTCGGCCAGACCGGCCAGGGTACGCGCCTCATTCCACAGCCGCCCCCGCATGGCCCGGCCCGAGGCCAGCACCGCCGTCCGCGCCAGTTCGCCGGGGTCACCGGCCGCCGCGTCCTCGTCTGGATCGACTGTGAACAGCCGCGCCGCCCTGGCCTCGGGGGTGTTGGCCCGCGCCTGCGCCAGCTCGGCCTCGCGCAGCACCGCCTGGGTGATGGCCTGACTGTCGCCCCAGTCGCGCTTGGTCGACTCGTGCATGGTGATCCGCTTGCGCACCGCGTGCTGCGACACCCGCCATTTCAGCGCCAGCTCGCGCGCCGTAGCCCCCTCGCGATACTCTTTCAGGATCAGTTCCCACGTCGCCGTCGACAGGCGATAGTGGGCGGGGCGGTCGGACGGAGGCGGCACCAGATCGGTCATCACAGACCACAGTCTAACCCGGCCGCGACTCCGCGAGGTCAATCGTCGCCAACGCCCCGCAAACCCCGGTGACAGCAGTAATCGGGGGGTCAGACAGACGGCTCTGCCGGCCGTCGCATCAGTGGGCGTGAGGGTCGCCCGTCGCACCCCTGTGGGCCGCGCAGCTGACCGCCGGATTGAACGGCCGGAACATGCCGTTGGGATTGTCGCGGTACAGCCAGACGTGTCGGTCATAGTGGGGCGCGAACATATGGCCCTCGTCGACCTCGGTGGCGGGATCGTCTTCCATCCGGTCGAACGGCACCCCCTGAAAGCTGGGCGGGGCGGTATGGCCCGCCGCCTCCCAGGCCGCGATGAACACCAGATTCTCGACCGCCACCAGCTCCATCCCGCCATCCGCCTGCGGCTCATAGATCAGGATCGCCGGGCTGCTGAAATCCGTATAGGTGCCGGTCCCGTCGATCCGCGGGTTCGGCGGGCCGCTGATGCCCAGCAGCTCGGGCCGGAAATAGTGCACGCCCATGGCCCCGTCGGCGGCGGGCAACCCCATCCCCGCGGCGGTCTCACAACTGTTCATCGGGTCCCGGATAAAGCCCTCGGCCAGGGCCACATTGACGTCACGAAACCGCTCGGTCGCGGCGCGGACCTCGTCCAGCGTCGGGTCCCCGGCAGCCGCCGCTCCGGCAATGCCCAGCGCCGCCAGCCCCACCGCGCCGGACAGGATGATAGAGAAAATTGTCTGTCGCATGATCAGGTCTCCGTGAAAATTCAATCGGATAATCCGGTGACGCTGCACAGGACCACCGCGTCACGCGCCGGACCATGCGCTCACAGAACGCTGTTTTCAATATTCACCCGACCCTCGACCTGATCCCGGCACGGGTCCAGGGTGTCGCATGGCCACTGATCTGTACGACCTCACCGTCCCGGTATTCAGCAAGCACCTGGCCGCCCTGAGCGACCTGCTGGACAAGGCGCGCGACCATGCCGCCGGCCTCGGTCAGGACGCCGATGCCCTGCTGGCCCACCGGCTGATCGCCGACATGCATCCGCTGACCCGTCAGGTACAGATGGCCGCCGACGGCCCCAAGCTGTGCATCGCCCGCCTGTCCGGGCTCGCCGCCCCGGTGGCCGAAGACACCGAGACGCGGATCGACCAGCTGCAGGCCCGTATCCGCCTGACCCTCGACTGGCTGGCCTCGGTGCCGCGCAGCGCCGTCGACGGCCAGGAGGACCGCGAGGTGGTGCTGACCTTCCCGTCGGGCGAGATGCGCTTCACCGGCCGCGACTATGCCGTCGGTTTCGCCCAGCCGAACTTCTTCTTCCACCTGACCACCGCCTACGCCCTGTTGCGGGCCCAGGGCGTGCCGATCGGCAAACGCGACTTCTTCGGCGGGATGTAGCGCATTTGTCATCCCGGACGCCGCAACGCGGCGATCCGGGACAGCAGGGTTCAGGGTTCAGGACTCCCGGAAAGCGCGGCGCGATTGTCCGGGAGACAGCCGGCCACCGCACCCCGCCCGGACCCGTCTCCCGGATAGCGGCTGACGCCGTTTCCGGGAGGTTGGCGGTTCTGCGTACGAGCGTCCCGGATCACCGCTGCGCGCTGTCCGGGATGACAAGGTGCCGCCGCCCCTCAGTCGAACATCTCCGGCAGCTGGCCGGCCTTGAAGATGATGGTCGGCGTCTCGTCATAGTCGCCCAGTTCGGTGTCGGCCGAGACCGAAAACGCCACCACCCCCAGCCGTAACGGCGCCAGCCGCTCGGCCTTGCGCCGCGCTTCTTCCGCGTCCCGGCACCCGACCTGCGGCTCGGCCTTCAACGCCCCGCCGCGCCCGGCCACATAGGTCTGCAGGATATAGACGGTTTCACTGGCCATGGGCGGCAGTGGGGGCGGATGGGGGGGGCGGGGTCAAGGGGGATCAGAGCGCACAGCCTAGTCAAAGCCGCATCTCCGGCCTAACCTCTAGTTAGGCGGAGGGGTTATGGCCAACCAATCTAAGATAGGTACTCGTAGCTCGCCCACAGCCCACATGAACCGTGCGCCATGAGTGCCCTGTCCGACCGTCTTGCGACTCTGCCCCTCGAACACCGCTCAGCTTTAGAGTGGTTCAACGCCCGTCGAGATCATGACATCGCCAAGCCAGGGCCGGTCAACGGCGTCCACATTTTCAATCCGCAGACAGGTATTCAGAAACCCGCCGGTTGGGTCCACGCCGTATCGATCCGGCAGACCCTGACTAGCGACTATGATGACCATGCGCCGGTCGTCGCGAGCGACGGCTCTTGGACCTACCGCTACTTCCAAGAACGCACCGATCCCAAACAAGCCGCCCGTATCGCTACCAACCGCGCCCTGCTTGCCAATGGTGACGACGATGTTCCGGTAGCGGTCATGATCCAAGTGAAACCCAGACCCGGCGTACGTTATCGCGTTTGGGGTCTCGCCAAAGTAACCGGCTACAGCGACGGCTACTTCCACCTTCAGGGCTACAGTGATCAGGGCGAACTGCCGGTCGCAGACTTCACCTATCCCGTCTCGCCGCCTCAGCTGGCGTCGGCTGCCGAGTCCAGCGCACCCATTTCCCTGCAAGACGCGCGGCAAAGGATCGAGACTTAAATCGTAGCCCGACAAGGGGGAAAAGCCTTTCGTGAAGAAGCACTAAAGCGTTTCAAAGGTCGCTGCGTCATCTCTGGCTGGGCCGTGCATCAAGTTCTCGAAGCCGCGCACATCGTTCCTTACCTCGGAGCCCACACGAACACCGTCGACAACGCACTGCTCCTCCGCGGCGATCTGCACACGCTATTCGATCGCGACCTACTGACGATCGACGCCGTCACCTTGCGGGTGCGGATCGCGCCTGCATTGAAGGACACACCGTACGGTGCCTTCGACGGTGTAGCGATTGAACCTCCAGATGGCGTCAGCGCGGAAACGCTACAGAATCGCTTGCTCACTCGCGCTGAAGTCATGGCGAGCTAACACCGCAGAGCCGCAAAACGCGGCGGCTGTCGCTCTTTGCCCTCCAGCAAAAGCTAAAGCCCCGCTTAGCGGCGCGACATATCACTTAGCCCGGAGTTAAAAGGTCGCTCAAACCGGAACAACCCATATTTCTCCGCGAACCAGCCGACGAATTGCTCCGCAGTCTCGCCGTACTGCCAGTAACGCAGCTGATCCTCCCGCGACCAACCGGCGTCGACCGTGTCGATGCACCAATCGCGCTTCATCACCCGGTCGACCTCAGCCAACCATGCGGTACACTCAGCGGAAAGGTCGGACGTATCCATCCCCCCAGCCTGCGTCTTTCCGGCCAATCCGGCTACCAACCCAGGGTAGGATCAGCCCCTGCGGGCCGCCCCAGCCCCCCCTCAATCATCATCCATCTTCAACGCCGCGATAAACGCTTCCTGCGGGATCTCGACCTTGCCGAACTGGCGCATCCGCTTCTTGCCGGCCTTCTGCTTCTCGAGCAGCTTCTTCTTGCGGGTGGCGTCGCCGCCGTAGCATTTCGAGGTCACGTCCTTGCGCAGGGCGCGCACGGTTTCGCGGGCGATGATCTTGCCGCCGATGGCCGCCTGGATCGGGATCACGAACAGATGCGGCGGGATCAGCTCCTTCATCTTCTCGACCATCGAGCGACCACGCATCTCGGCCCGGCCGCGATGCACCAGCATCGACAGGGCGTCGACCGGTTCGGCGTTGACGAGGATGTTCATCTTGACGAGGTCGCCCTCGCGATAGTCGCTCAGCTCATAGTCGAAACTGGCATAGCCCTTGGAGATGGATTTCAGCCGGTCGTAGAAGTCGAACACCACCTCGTTCAGCGGCAGCTCATAGATGACCAGGGCCCGGGCCCCGACATAGGACAGTTCGACCTGCTGGCCGCGCCGGTCCTGACACAGCTTGATCACCCCGCCCAGATACTCGTCCGGCGTCAGGATGGTGGCCTTGATCCACGGCTCGCTGATGGTCTCGATCTGCATCACATCGGGCAGGTCGGCGGGGTTGTGCAGCTCGATCTCGGTGCCGTCGCGTAGGCCGATCCTGTAGACCACCGAGGGGGCGGTCGCGATCAGGTCGAGGTTGAACTCGCGGCTGAGCCGTTCCTGGATGATCTCCAGATGCAGCAGACCCAGGAAGCCGCAGCGGAAGCCGAAACCGAGGGCGGCGCTGGATTCCATCTCGAAGGTGAAGCTGGCGTCGTTCAGGCGCAGCCGGCCGATGGCGGCGCGCAGGTCCTCGAAATCTGCGGCGTCGACCGGGAACAGGCCGCAGAACACCACCGACTGCACGTCCTTGAAGCCCTTCAGCGGCTCGGCCGTGGGCTTCTTCTCGTCGGTGATGGTGTCGCCGACGGCGGCGTCGGCCACCTCCTTGATCTGGGCGGTGAAGAAGCCGATCTCGCCGGGGCCGAGCTGGTCGACCGGGGTGTTCTTGGGCAGGAAGACGCCGACGCGGTCGATCAGATGGGTCGAGCCGTGCTGCATCATCTTGATGCGCTGGCCGGCCTTGAGCGTGCCGTCGAAGATACGCACCAGCACCACGACGCCCAGATAGGGGTCGTACCAGGCGTCGACCAGCAGGGCCTTGAGCGGCGCGGCGGGGTCACCCCTGGGGGCCGGCAGGCGGGTGACGATGGCCTCCAGCACCTCCTCGATGCCGATGCCCGACTTGGCCGAACAGAGCACGGCGTCGGCAGCGTCGATGCCGATCACATCCTCGATCTGCTGACGCACCCGGTCGGGCTCGGCCGCCGGCAGGTCGATCTTGTTCAGGACCGGGACGATCTCGTGGTCGTTCTCTATGGCCTGATAGACATTGGCCAGGGTCTGGGCCTCGACCCCCTGGGAGGCGTCGACGACCAGGATCGAGCCCTCACACGCCGCCAGCGAGCGGCTGACCTCATAGGCGAAGTCGACGTGGCCGGGGGTGTCCATCAGGTTGAGGACGTAGTCCAGCCCGTCCTTCGCCGTGTAGTTCAGCCGCACCGTCTGCGCCTTGATGGTGATGCCGCGCTCTTTCTCGATATCCATCGAATCTGAGAACCTGTGCGCTCATTTCCCGCGCGGTCAGCCCGCCGGTGAATTAAATCAACCGGTCAGAAAGCGTGGATTTTCCGTGGTCTATGTGGGCGACCACGGAGAAGTTGCGGATTCGATCAATCGGGGGAGTTGGCATGGTCGCGCCGGTAGCACGGCGGGCCGCAAAGGCCAATCCAGCCTGTGCCTGTGCGACCCGGAACCGCCCGGGCGGTCCACGCCAGATTACAATGGCGTAAGAGAGCGTCTCAACGTTTGAGACGCCGCGCCGGACAGGTTATGAGCAGCGTCGCGAAACGCCTCTTTTGACCGGGGGCACGACAGGCTCGCCAACTCCCCCGGCGGGGCCCGACAGGGAACATTCAAACTTGGCCAATTCCAGTACGGCACTGCGCGCAGGACTGATCGTCGCTGCCGCCCTCAGCCTCACTGCCTGCGGCGGCGACAAGAAGGCCGAGGCCGAGGCGGCTGCCGGCGGCAGCAGCCAGACAGTCACCGTGGCCGCCGCGGTGCTGGAAAGCCTGCCGCGCACGGTCACCGCCTCCGGCACCGTCTCCGCCTGGGAAGAGGTGCCGGTCGGGGCCGAGACCGGCGGACTGACCGCCACCGGCGTGTACGTCGATGAAGGCAGCTATGTCCGTCAGGGCCAGCCGCTGGTGCAGATGAATGACGCCCTGCTGCGCGCCCAGTTGCGCCAGCAGCAGGCTTCGCTGGAAACGGCGCGGGCCAACGCCGCGCGCGACCATGCGGCCCTGGGCCGGGCGCAGGAGCTGAAGGAAAAGGGCTTCCTCAGCCAGGCCTCGCTGGACACGGCGCTGGCCAACCAGCGCGCCTCCGCCGCAAATGTGTCCGCCGCCGAGGCCTCGCTGTCGGAAATCCGCACGCGTCTGGCGCAGGCCACGATCAAGGCCCCCGTCTCCGGCCTTGTCATCAGCCGCAACGTCACGCGGGGCCAGATCATCTCGCCCGGGAGTGAACTGTTCCGCATCGTGCGTGACGGCCGCCTGGAACTGGACGCCCAGGTGCCGGAGACCGAACTCGGCCTGGTCCGTGCCGGCCAGGGCGCCGTTGTCTCGTCGGATCAGGTCGGCGAAACCACCGGCCGTGTCCGTATCGTCACCCCCGAGGTCGACCCCCAGACGCGGCTGGGTATCGCCCGCATCACCCTGACCGGCGGTGGCTTCCGGCCCGGCATGTTCGGCCGCGCCCGGATCGATGTCGGGACCCAGCCCGCGGTGACGCTGCCGACGGCAGCGGTTTTGTATCGGGAGAACCGGGCCGGCGTCTTCATCCTCGACGGTGAGGGCCGCGCGCGCTTTCGGCCCGTGGCCATTGTGACCCGCAGCAGCGAGCGGACCGCCGTCACGGGCATCGAGGCCGGTGCGCGCATCATTGTCTCCGGTGCCGGATTCCTGGGTGAGGGTGATCGTGTGCAGGTGGCCCCGGCTGCCGTCGCGGCGGCCGCTCCGGCCCGCAAGGCCAACTGAGCATGAACCAGATTTCCGCTTGGTCCATCCGGAACCCGATCCCGGTTATTCTGCTGTTTATCGTCCTGACCATTGCCGGTGTGGTCGGGTTCAGCACCATGGGGATCAACAACAATC
This sequence comes from Brevundimonas sp., assembly GCA_034676465.1. Lineage (GTDB taxonomy): Bacteria > Pseudomonadota > Alphaproteobacteria > Caulobacterales > Caulobacteraceae > Brevundimonas. The sequence goes on from JAUCCG010000034.1 coordinate 26,286, forward strand.
CGGACGTGGAAGCCCCGATCATCTACGTGTCGGCCGGCCGTCCGGGGGCCGCCCCGAGCGAGCTCGAAACCCAGGTCACCCGTCTGATCGAGGACGCCGTCGTCGGCCTCGGCGGCGTCAAGACGATCAATTCGACGGTGGGCGACGGCTATTCGACCACGATTATCGAGTTCGAGCTGAGCACCGACGTCGAGCGCGCGACCAACGACGTGCGCAATGCCATGGCGCGGCTGCGCTCATCCCTGCCGCAGGACATGCAGGAGCCGTCGGTCCAGCGCATCGACATCACGGGCGACAGCCTGATCACCTATGTGGTGCAGTCACCGTCACTGAGCCCTGAACAGCTGAGCTGGTTTGTCGACAATGACGTCAGCCGGGCGCTTCTGGCCATTCCGGGAATTGGCGAGGTCAACCGCCGGGGCGGCGTCGACCGTGAGATCCGGGTCGAGATCGATCCCGATCGTCTGGCCGCGCGCGGCATCACCGCGGCCCAGGTCAGCCAGTCGCTGGTGTCGGCCAACAGCGACCTGCCTGGTGGCCGGGTGACCGTCGCCGGTTCGGAGCGCGCGATCCGCATCCCGGGGGCGGCGAATTCCGCTCGAGGAATTGCGCGACACCCGCATTCCGCTGGCGGGCGGCAACAGCGTGCGTCTGGGCGACATCGGCAAGGTCGAGGATTCCTGGTCAGAGCCCCGCTCGATCGCGCGCCACGACGGGCAGCAGGTCGTCACGTTCAACATGCTGCGATCGCGCGGGGCCAGCGAGGTCAAGGTCGCCGAACGGGTACGGGAAGTCGTGGCCGAGCTGGACGAGGCCCATCCGGAGGTGTCGATCCAGCAGATCACCGCCAATGTCGAATACATTGAGGAAAGCTATCTCGCCTCAGTCGAGGCCCTGCTGATCGGGGGCGGCCCTGGCGGTGCTGGTGGTGTTCCTGTTCCTGCGAGACCTGCGGGCGACGACCATTGCCGCCGTGGCCCTGCCACTGTCGCTGATCCCGGCCTTCGCGGTTCTGGCGGCGACGGGCCAGACGCTGAACGGCGTCACCCTGCTGGCGCTGTCGCTGGTCATCGGCATTCTGGTCGATGACGCCATCGTCGAGATCGAGAACATCGTCCGGCACATGCGCGACGGCAAGTCGCCCTATGACGCGGCGATAGAGGCCGCCGACGAGATCGGCCTGGCCGTGGTCGCTACCACCGCCACCATCATCGCCGTGTTCGCCCCGGTCGGCTTCATGCCCGGCATCATCGGTCAGTTCTTTATCGCCTTTGCCCTGGCGGCCTGCGTGGCGGTGTTCTTCTCGCTGGTGGTGGCGCGGATGCTGACGCCGCTGATGGTCGCGTATCTGTTGCGTCATTCGACCAAGCACCACGACGCCGACCCCTTCTGGATGGCCCCCTATCTGCGGGCGCTGCGCATTTCGCTGGGGCACCGCTGGAAGGTGTTCGCGGCCGGCATCGTCATCTTCGCCGGCTCGATCGTCCTGGGCATGCAGGTGCCGGCGGAACCCTTCCCGGCCGGCGACCAGGGCCGCGCGTCGTTCAGCGTCGAACTGCCCCCGGGCGCGACGCTGCAGGAGACGGACGCGGTCGTCGAACGGGTGACCCAGGCCCTGGCCGAGCGGCCCGAGGTCAAGTCCGTCTACAGTTCGATCAGCGTGGCCAGCGCCACGGTCATCGCCGACATGGTCGACAAGGGCGACCGCCGGTTGAACCAGCAGGAATTCACCCGCCTGATGGTCGACCAGTTCCATGAGGTCCCGGGCGCCCGAATCGGCGCGGGCGGCGGCGGCGGCGGCGGCGGACCGGGCGACGGCACCCGTTACAGCCTGTCGCTGCTGAGCGACAACGGTCCGGCGCTTGAGGCCGCGACGCGCGCGGTCGAGAACGAGATGCGCAACGTCCCCGGACTGGCCAATGTGGTGAATACCGCCTCGATCGCCCGGCCCGAAATCCTGGTGACACCGAAGGCCGACCAGGCGGCCCTGATGGGCGTCTCGACCGGGGCCATCTCCCAGACCGTGCGCGTGGCGACCCTGGGCGACGTGGACCAGAACCTGCCCAAATACAATCTCGGCGACCGGCAGGTCCCGATCCGGCTGATGCTGAGCGAGGCCGCGCGCCAGGACCTTTCGGTGATCGAGACCCTGCGGGTACCGACGTCGACCGGTGCCGCCGTGCCGCTCGGCGCAGTGGCCGACATCACCTTCGGGGCCGGACCGTCGGAAATCAGCCGCCGGAACCGGTCGCGCGTCGGCACCATCACCGCCGAGCTGGACGGCATCACCGTCGGCGAGGCCGCCCAGCGCGTACGGGCCCTGGAGTCGGTAAAAATCTGCCCCCCGGTGTACGCGAGGTACCGTCCGGTGACGCTGAATTCCTGGCCGAGATGATTTCCGGCTTCGCCATCGCCTTCGGTTCAGGCCTGCTGCTGATGTATGCGGTGCTGGTGCTGCTGTTCCGCAGCTTTGCCTATCCGGTGACCATCATGGCCGCCCTGCCGCTGGCCATCGGCGGGGCCTTCATCGGCCTGTTGCTGGTCGGCTCGGCCTTCTCGATCTCGTCGCTTATCGGGATACTGATGTTGATGGGCATCGCGGCCAAGAACTCGATCCTGCTGGTCGACTACGTGATCATGGCCCGCAAGGCCGGCATGACCCGCTATGAGGCGCTGCTCGACGCGGCCCACAAACGGGCCCGACCGATCATCATGACCACCGTGGCCATGGGCGCGGGCATGATGCCGATCGCCGTCGGCCTGGGGGCCGACGTCGCCTTCCGTCAGCCGATGGCGATTGCCGTGATCGGCGGGCTGATCACCTCGACCTTCCTGTCGCTGCTCTACATCCCGGCGATCTACACGATCGTCGATGACATCGCCGGGTTCTTCGTCCGGCGCATGGCCAAGATGTTCGAGAGCCAGCGGCACACACCGGAGAGCTCCAGGCTGTCGGCCGAGTAGGCTGGGGCCGGATGCCCCTGTTCGCCGGCCGGCGGCCTTGGGCCGTTGCGTGCGTCGCCGGGAATGCTCCGGCGCACCTCCCCTTGCGGCCGCGCGATGGCAGCGTCACGCCCCGGGCGTCCGGCGTCCATAAGCCCCATCCGACGTCGACCTGATCGCCGCCGGCGGAAGATCCGTCACGCCGGGCGTTTCGACGGATGAGTAAGGGGGCGGCGACCCGGCCCGGGTCGCGGCAGACGACCATCCCGGACATTCAGCATATGGCCGCGAACTCGCGGATGGACCGCGGGCAAGAAAAAGCCGGCCGGGGTTGCCCCCGGCCGGCCTTGTCGTCGGTCTTGCGGCGTCTGGTCTAGAACCTGGCGCGCAGGGTCACGCCGTAGGTGCGCGGCTGGCCCAGGAAGGCGTCATAGGTCTGGGTGTCCAGAGCCGGGTTGTAGTAGGTGCCGTTGGGCTGGACCGTCTTCTGGAATGCCGAGCCTTGCAGCGGGCCGTTGTAGGCGACCTGGACGTATTCCTCGTCGGTCAGGTTCTGGCCCCAGATCTCAACCGTCCAGCGCTCATCATCGGTGCCCAGGGTGATGCGGCCGTTGAGGAGTGTGAACGCATCCTGCTGCTTGTACGGCAGGAGGTCGGAGCCGGTGTTGTACTCGGTCGAATATTTGGGCGGCCGAACTCATGCCGATGCGCAGGCCGTTGCCGATCGACCGGTCAAAGTTCACGGACCCGGTTGCCGACCATTCCGGAGCGAACGAAGCGCGTGCGCCCGGCAGCAGCGACAGCTGCGGGAAGTTGCCCGGAGACGTCATGTCGGCGGCGGTGAAGTTGCCGTATTTCGCGTCGGTGTAGGTGACGCCACCCTGCAGGCTCAGGCCGTCGATCGGCGTGAACCACAGGAAGTCGGCATCGACGCCGCGCGTGGTCAGCTCGGGGATCGACTCCACCACGAAGGCGGTGCCGAGGAAGGTGTTGAGCTGGAAGTCGGTGAAGGTCTGGTCGAAATAGGTCGCGTTCAGCAGGACCGACCGGTTGAACAGGGTGGTCTTGATACCGGCTTCATAGCTGTCGACCACTTCGGACGGGAACAGCAGCGAGGCTGCCGGCGTAATGCCATTCTGGACCCGGTCGAGGTTGTAGCCGAAGCTCTTGTAGCCGCGGGCGTACGAGCCATAGACCATGACGCTGTCGCTGAGGCGGTACGATGCCTTGATCGTGCCGCTCAGCTCGCCGTCGTCAAATTCTTCGGCGACGGTGCGGTTGTTGAAGGCGCTGTTGGCCCACGGCAGACAGATGGTGCCGAGGATGGTCGAGGCACCGGCGCCGAGGACGGCACCGATGGCACCGGCATTGGCCAGGGTCGCGCTACAGGTGTTGCCGCCACCGTTGATGTTGCGCTGCTGCCCGTCGAGGCTCTTGTCATCCTGGGTGTAACGCAGGCCCAGGGTGATATCGAACGCGTCGGTGACGTGCCAGCTGGTGTTGGTGAAGACGGCGAAGGAGGTCGACTCCTGCTGGTAGGCGTCACGATAGGCCTGACCGACGATGAAGCCGATGCCGCCGCCACCGACAGCGCCGCCGGTGGTCAGGCAGGCGCCAAGACCGCCCGCCGTCTGGCCGACCGCCGTGTAGCAGCCGATGGTGCCGGGGCTGACGGGGAAGGGCGCGCCACCCCCGGCGAGACCGGCGCTGAGCAGGAAGGACATGAAGGGCGTGTAGTCCGCCCCGAAATACCAGCTGTCGGTGCGGTCGATCTCTTCCTTGGTCGCGAACAGGCCGACCAGCCAGTCAACGCGATCCGTCGCGCCGGCCAGACGGAACTCCTGGGTCAGGTTCTTGACCCCGTAGCCGTACTCGCCGTCGTTGTTGCGGTAGACGATGTCGGCACCGGTGTAGTCGACGTCCATGCCGAGCGACGAGGTCCATTCACGCGCCGACGTCACCGAGGTCAGGGTCGCGCCGCCGAAACCTTCCAGGTCAACGTTGACCTCGAGCGAAACGCCCTTGTCCTCGATGTCCTGACCGGTGTCGCGGTTGGCATAGGCCGTACGCGAAAATGGCAGGGCGCCGAAACCGGCGGCAGGCGGAGCCTGGCCGGTGCCGGCGGAGAGGCCGTCGATGAAGGGATAGGTCGGGCCCGTGCGCAGCTGCACACCGACGCAGCAGTATTCGCTGCGCTCGGCATAGTCGGCGATCAGGCGCATCGAGATCGAGTTGGTGGGCAGCCACAGCAGCTGGCCCCGGATGGTCGCGAAATCCTGGGTGGCGTCTTCGGTCAGGGTGCGCGGGCCGTCGCCGGTGTTGACGTTGTAGAAGCCGTCACGCTCGCGATGGGCGACATACAGGCGCGCGGCCAGGGTGTCGGAGAGCGGGCCGGTCACCGAAGCGGACATGCCGATCTGGCCGTAGTTGCCCGACGTCAGTTCAGCGTTGAAGCCCGGCACAAATGACGGGGCCTCGGTCAGAATGTTGATGACGCCGGCCGAGGTGTTCTTGCCGAACAGGGTCCCCTGCGGTCCCTTCAGGACCTCGATGCGGGACATTTCGCCCAGGTCGCCGAAGCCGACCGAGTTACGCGAACGGTACACGCCGTCGATCACCACGCCGACCGAGCTTTCCAGACCGGGGTTGTCACCCACGGTGCCCACGCCGCGGATACGGACCGTGGTCGAGGCTTCCGACTGGGTCGACGTGACCGTCATGCCCGGCGTCAGGATCTGCAGGTCCTTGATGTCGTGAACGCCGGCGTTCTGCAGCGATTCCTGCGACAGGGTCGTGACCACGATCGGCACGTCCTGGAGGTTCTGCTCGCGCTTCTGGGCGGTGACGATGATGTCGTCGACCGTGGTTGGCCCGGACTGGGCCGATGCCGCGCCGGCGAAGCCGAAGGCGACGGCACCCATGACTGCGGCTGAGGCAGTGCTGCGAAGAAGGTTATGAAGGCGCATCGACGGCTCCCGACTGTTAGGCCGGACCGGTTCAAACGGTCTCGGCATTTCCTGTTCCCTGAACCACGTCCTTCTTGGCGAGACGCGGGTGTCCAATAGAATTCGGTAGTCCAACCCCGGGGAAGCGACAAGGAGCGTCAGCGCTAAGGGCCTGATTTCAGCCACTCCGCCGACCCAACTGTGACGCGAAAGCGACAAAACAGCATGACGTAAGGTCAAGGTCCGGCCCGGCCGGGTATTGTTTCAGTCGCAAGACCCCGCCGCGCGTCGACGGCGGCGCGCGCGCCGTCGACGAACAATATTCACACGCCTAGTGATCGGTATCCGTCACCGTGACGGCTTGACTGCGTTCGCGACGGCGTGTCGCCAGCCCCAGAACCAGCGCCGCCATGATGCCCGACAACGCCGATCCCCCCAGAACACCCAGCTTCACCTCGACCTGTAGCGGCGAGTTGATTGCCCCCGGGAAGGCCAGGATGCCGATGAACAGACTCATGGTGAAACCGACGCCACACAGCAGGCTGACGCCATAGAGTTCCAGCCAGGTCGCATCGGTCGGCCGTCGGCCGATCTTCAACGCCGACGCCAGCCAGGCGGCCCCGAAGACACCGATCTGCTTGCCGACGAACAGACCCAGGGCGATGCCCAGCACCAGCGGGGCGAACGCCTGTTCCAGGGTCAGGCCCGAGAAACTGACGCCGGCCTTGGCGAAGGCGAACAACGGCAGGACCAGGAAGGCGACATAGGGGTGAAGGTCTTTCATCGCCTCCTTCAGCGGGCTCTGGTCATCGGACTTCCGTTCGCTGACCGGCACGATCAGGGCGAACAGGACTGCGGTCAGGGATGTGCTGAGCCCCGACAGGATGGTCAGGTACCAGATGAGGGCAAAGCCCAGCACCCCAGAAGGCAGCGGCGATCTTCCTTGACCGAACCACGAAGGCCCCCACCGCCAGCAGGCCGGCGACGGCCAGCAACGGCTGGTAGTCGACACCCTGGCTGAACAGAACGGGCGATCAGGGCGATGGCCCCCAGGTCGTCGACTATGGCCAGCGTCAGCAGGAATATCCGCAGTGACGGCGGCAATTTGCTGGCGACCAGGGCAAAGATGGCCAGGGCAAAGGCGATATCGGTGGCCAGCGGCACCGGCCAGCCGCGATGAGGCCCGTCAAGCAGTCCGGCCACGGCCAGATAGACCAGGGCGGGAGCGACCATGCCGCCGACGGCCGCCAAAATCGGCGTGGCCGGCTTTTTGGATCACTCAGCTCTCCACGCACAATTTCGTATTTGATCTCAAGTCCGACGACGACGAGGAAGAAGACGGACATCAGCCTCTTGATCCAGTCAGAGATCGTTTCCTCAAGTTGCAGGGGGCCGACCTGCACGATGTGAGTGCTCTTCAGCCAGCTGAAATAAAGGTCAGCCCATGGCGAATTGGCCAGGATGAGGGCCGCCAGCGCGGCCAGGCCCAGAAAGACCCCCACAGCGGATTCGGTCTTGAGGAAGTCCAGCGTCGCCTTGCGGGACACAAAGACGTCCGGAAGGGCTGCAGTGACGTCGGCCGTCAAGGCAGCGAGCTTGTTCTTGCGCGGCAAAGCAGGTCTCCAGGATCAAAAGACTGTTGTGACGACAGGTTATCGACTGTCATCGGACCGGGTTCACCCACCTCGCGGCAGCGCCAGCCTGGCCCCGTCGGCCGGTCCGGCCAAAGGTGCGGACAGTCAACTCAAGCCTGATCTCTGAGCGACGCTATAGACGCCACGGTCGGGCGGCTGCTCAACTCCCGCAAGCGAAAACCGGAGTTGCGCTTCGGCCCGGCAGGCAGCATCTGCCCTCCATGCCCGTGTCCGAACTATCGCCCCGATCCCCGCTTCCCCGACCTGGGCGATGACTTCCCGATCGGGTTGAACCCGCGATCTTTCCGCAGGCTGTCCTGCGGTTCCGCAACGACCGGGCCGCAGCGAGGAGGGTCGGGCTGGACAGCCTGACCGATGCCCAATGGCTCGACCATTTCGGCCGGTTCGCGCCCCTGCCCGGCTCGCTGCCCCAGCCCCTGGCGCTGCGCTATCACGGCCACCAGTTCCGCTCCTACAATGCCGATCTGGGCGACGGGCGCGGTTTTCTCTGGCCCAATGCCGCGATCCGGGGGATGGACGCCTGCTCGACTTCGGCACCAAGGGCTCGGGCCGCACGCCGTGGTCGCGCGGCGGCGATGGCCGGCTGACGCTCAAGGGCGGGGTGCGCGAAGTTCTGGCCAGCGAAATGCTGGAAGCGCTGGGCGTCTATACCGTCGAAGCGGCTTTCGCTGATGGAAACCGGCGAAGGCCTATCGCGGCGACGAGCCCTCCCCCACCCGCTCCTCCGTTCTGGTGCGGCTAGGCCACAGCCATATCCGCATCGGCACCTTCCAGCGCCTCGCCTATCTTGAAGACGATGGCGGACTGGCCCGGCTGCTCGACTATTTCCTCGCCTCTACTACCCCGGCCGTGGCAATCCGGAAACAAGGCCCGGCCTGTTCTTGCGGTGGTGAGGCCGGCCGGGTGGCGCTGGGTGCGCAGTGGATCGCCGCCGGCTTCGTGCACGGCGTGCTCAACACCGACAATATCAATATCACCGGCGAAAGCTTCGACTACG
>JAUCCG010000035.1:0-16172 GCA_034676465.1 Brevundimonas sp.
GCCACGGCCTCTTCCTCGGTCAGGCCGCGCTGCTGCGCATAGAACAGCTGGTCGTCGGACAGGCGCGTCGTCGTCGCCTCGTGCTCCAGTTGGGCCGAGCCGTTGCGGGCCTCGATATAGGGCACGGTGTGGCTGCCGCAGTCCTTGCCGATCAACAGGCTGTCGCACTGGGTGAAGTTGCGCACCCCGGTCGCCTTCGGATGCACCGAGACCAGGCCACGGTAGGTCGAGTCCGACTTGCCGGCCGACACGGCCTTGGCGATGATCCGGCTCTTCGAATTCCTGCCCAGATGGATCATCTTGGTGCCGGTATCGGCCTGCTGATGGCCGTTGGTGATGGCGATGGAATAAAATTCGCCCGAACTGTCCTCGCCCTTGAGGATGCAGGACGGGTATTTCCACGTCACGGCACTGCCGGTCTCGACCTGGGTCCAGCTGACCTTGGAGCGATCGCCCCGGCAATCGGCGCGTTTGGTGACAAAGTTGTAGACCCCGCCCTTGCCCTCGGCGTCGCCGGGGTACCAGTTCTGCACCGTCGAATATTTGATCTCGGCGTCGTCCAGCGCCACCAGCTCGACCACGGCCGCGTGCAGCTGGTTCTCGTCGCGCATCGGGGCGGTGCAGCCCTCCAGATACGAGCAATAGCTGCCCTTGTCGGCGATGATCAGCGTCCGCTCGAACTGGCCGGTCTGCGACGCATTGATGCGGAAATAGGTCGACAGCTCCATCGGACAGCGCACGCCCGGCGGGATGTAGACGAACGATCCATCGGAAAAGACCGCACTGTTCAGGGCCGCGAAATAGTTGTCCGAGACCGGCACCACGGACCCGAGATATTTCCGGACCAGATCGGGGTGTTCGCGCAGGGCCTCGCTGATCGGCATGAAGATGATGCCGACCTTGGCCAGTTCGGCCTTGAAGGTGGTGACGACGCTGACACTGTCGAACACGGCGTCGACGGCATAGCGCGGCGCGCCCTCGACCCCGGCCAGAACCTCCTGCTCCTTCAGCGGGATGCCCAGCTTGGCATAGACGGCCAGGATTTCCGGATCGACCTCGTCCAGAGACTTCAGGCCCGGCTTTTCCTTGGGCGCGGCGTAGAAGAACAGTTCCTGGTAATCGACCGGCGTATAGTTGATCGACGACCAGGTCGGCTCCTCCATCGCCAGCCAGCGCTCATAGGCGGCCAGGCGCCATTCCAGCATCCACTCGGGCTCGCCCTTCTTCTCGGAGATGAAGCGGACGATGTCGGCGCTCAGCCCGCGCGGGGCGTATTCCGTCTCGATGTCCGAGGTGAAGCCGTGCTCGTACTTCTCCAGCGCGGCGACGGCGTCGATGGTTTTTTGAACAGCAGCCATGGCTCAGGCGGTTTCCTTCGCACGTTCGGTCGCCCGGGCGCAGTGCCGGGCATAGGCGGCGACCCACAGGTCGGCGAAACGGATCCAGTGGGCCCGGGTCGTGCCCCAGCCACCGGAGACGCGCACGCCCCCGGTTTCCAGATGATGCAGGCCCATGGCCGAGACGGCCTTGGACGGCTTGGTCTTGCCCGACGAACAGGCCGATCCGGCCGAGACCATCACCCCCTGCAGATCCAGGGTGATCAGCTGCTGCGGGCTGTCCCAGTCGGGCACGGCCATGAACAGGGTGTTGGGCAGGCGCTCGACCTTCGCGCCCAGCACCGTGGCCCCGGCGGCCGTCACCGCCGCGGCGGCCTCATCGCGCCACACGGCGTGGCTCATGGCGTCCGGCAGGTCGCGCAGCGCGCACACCGCCGACTCGCCGAAGCCGGCGATGCCCGGGGTGTTCTCGGTGCCGGCGCGCAGACCGCGTTCCTGGCTCGAGCCGTGCACCATACGCACGACCGGAAGGCCTTCGCGCGAGATCAGGGCCCCCACGCCCTGCGGTCCGCCCAGCTTGTGCGCGGACAGGGTCAGGGTATCGGCACCCAGCGCCGCCATATCGACCGGGACCTTGCCCGCCGACTGGATCGCGTCGACATGCATCCAGCCGCCGGCGGCATGGACCAGACGGGCCGCCTCGGCGACCGGCTGGATCACCCCGGTCTCGTTGTTGGCATGATGGACAGCGACCACGGCGCGGCCCGGCCGCTGCAGGGCCACGGCCAGCCAGACCAGATCGATCACGCCCTGATCGTCGACCGGCAGGCACTCGACCGGATGCCCGAAGGTCTGGGCCGTCTCGGACACACACGGATGCTCCGTGGCGCTGATGATCAGCCGCTCACAACCGGCCGCCAGGGCGCTGAGCAGCGCCTGGCCGTTGGACTCGGTCCCGCCCGAGGAAAACACCATGGCCGAGGGGTCGACCCCGACCAGCGCCGCGACCTGGGCCCGGGCGGTCTCGATGCGGGCCCGGGCGCGACGGCCGGCGGCATGGACGGCATTGGGGTTGCCGTTGTCCGCCAGCGCCGCGGCCATGATGGCCTGGACCTCGGGACGGACGAGGCCGGACGCATTGTAATCAAGATAGATCGCGCTCACGCGGCCGCTCCAATATTGTCGCCACCGGCCCCGCGTCGCCGCGCGCCGGTTCTGTTCAGCACCACGTCCTCCAGCGACACCTGCGCCAGAAAGCGGTGAATCTCGTCGCCCAGATCGACCCACAGATTGTGGGTGATGCAGCGTTCCCCGGCCAGCATGCAGCCGCGCGGGGCGGTATCGCCGGTGCAGCGCGTCGCCCGGATCGGTTCGTCGACGGCGAAGACGATCTCGGCCACCACGGTTTCATGCGCGCCCTTGGCCAGCCGATAGCCGCCGCCGGGGCCGCGCACGCTGTTGACCAGCCCGCTCTTGCGCAGCCGCGCGAACAGCTGCTCGAGGTAGCTGAGCGAGATCTCCTGACGCGTGGCGATCTCCGACAATGACACCGCGCGATCAGTCCCGTTCCGGGCCAGATCCGCCATCGCCATCACCGCATATCGTCCCTTGGTCGACAGACGCATGGTCCACCTTCAAAAATCGCGCGCTTTTCGGGACTGCTGTGCTAGAACCCGCGCCTTCACGAAGGCTGCAGCGCGCCTGCTGGACATAGAAAGTCCTACTAGCGCGGTCAAGTATTACGCAGCTGCGAAACGACTGTTGAACGGATTTTTCGAGCCCCCATGCCTGAAGTCATCCTGCCCGGCGCCTCCGGCCGCATCGAAGCCCGCTATTCCCCCGGCAAGCGCCCCAATGCGCCGATCGCCCTGATCCTGCACCCGCACCCCAAGGCGGGCGGGCATATGAACAACCCGGTGACCGTCACCCTGTACCAGCTGTTCCAGAAGCGCGGCTTTGCCACGCTGCGCTACAACAGCCGCGGCGTCGGAAAGTCGCAGGGCGAGTTCGATTTGGGCATCGGCGAGCTGGCGGATGCCGCCACCGCCCTGGACTGGCTGCAGTCCAACAACCCCGCCGCCACCCAGACCTGGGTCGCCGGCTATCAGTTCGGGGCCTATATCGGCATGCAGCTGCTGATGCGCCGCCCCGAGACGGACGGCTTCATCTCGGTGTCGCCGCCCTCGAACATGTACGACTTCAGCTTCCTGGCCCCCTGCCCCGCCTCGGGCCTGTTCCTGCACGGCACCGCCGACACCGTGGTCCCCCCGGTCGAGGTCGAGCGCGTCGTCAACAAGCTGCGCACCCAGAAGGGCATCGTCATCGACTATGAGCTGGAAGAGGGCGCGAGCCATTTCTGGCAGGACCATATCGACGCCGTCGACCGCCGCGTCGGGGCCTATCTCGACAAACGCCTGGAAGAACGCCCGGCCTGAGAATCCCTCTCCCGGCGGGAGAGGGCTTGAGCCTCCGGGAGCGAAGCGATCGGCCAGGCGAAAGGGTGAGGGGCTACCGTCAGCGGAAGCCCATCACCATCCGCTCATCCCCGCGAAGGCGGGGACCCGGTTCTGTGGGCGATCGGCAGCACCGGTCGCCCCTCGCCATCAGTCCGACGCACATCGCGAGACGAAAACACTGGGTCCCCGCCTTCGCGGGGATGACCGGGATATTGTCACGGATCCCGCCCCGACGTCCCACCCCTGCGACCGTACCCGACGCATCCATCTGCCAGACTGTCCAGCATCGGTCTTTGACAGTCGAATCCCCCATCCTCCGCCGCAACAGGACGATGTGGACTTAGTGGAATCCTTAGTGGACGGTGTTTTTTCGTCCACCTCGACCGGCCTGAAAAACACCCGGCCTGATCCTCAGGTGCAGGGCGGGTAGTCGGCGAACAGCGCCTCGTATTCCGCCAGGGTCCAATGGAAACCCAAGGCCGCGCGGCGTTCGTCGACGTTCGCCGGATCCTCGATATTCTCCCAATCCAGGACGACCTTGCCGGCCTTGCAGGTCATCTGAGTGCCATACCTCTGCGGCCGGCCCTCGTTGATGGCCAGCCGGTCGTACATCAGCCCGAAGTCCTGCCCATCGATCTCACCGGCCAAGGCCAGGGGTTCGAGAACCGGCACGAAACGTCGCCACTGCTCGACATTGGAATGCTGGATAATCAGGAACGCTACTTTCGAGCCGCGCTCACCATACGCCTCCCGCGTGAACCAGCCCTCCTCAGGAACCAGAGGCAGCAGCTCGGCCAGCAACTGCTCGTCCATGGCCGAGACCGGGGCCCAAAGGGCAGCTTGGGCGGCGGCGCGTTCCTCCATGGGCAGCCCACTCAGGTCGACAGCGATACCGGCCATGCGGCCGACCTGATCCAGCTGCCCCATCCGCTCCAACCGTTCACGCACGTCCGCCGGCGGCGGCAATGCCGCCTGACGGGCTTCCTCTGCAGCGATGGCGGCGGCGACTGGAGCAATCAGCGCCTGGGCCTCTGCTGACAGAGCAGGCACCTCGACGGCGGACGGTTCCTGTTGTGGCGCTTCGGCAGCGCAGCCGCCCATCAGGGCGGCGATCAGCAGCAGCAATTTCATCGCACCAGCTCCCCGTCGGCTCCGAACCATCGCCGGTAGAGCGGCAGCAGATCACGGCAACCCTATGGCGATCAATACAACAGAAACGCCTTCCGCCCCGCCACCCACGCCGCCTCATCCGGCACCGTGATCGCGTCCAGCTCGTCCGGCGTCGCATCGGCCCGGTCGACCCACTCCCGCAATCCCGGCCCGCCGTTGATCACATCGATGGCCAGCTTGCCGAAGGCGTATTCGTACGGGAAGTCGCGCCACAGGTCATAGTCGGGATACAGTCGCCGGATCGCCTTGAACCCCAGCGCCTGAACCCGCCACGGCTGGAAGGCCGCATGGTCATAGGCGGGGTCGTCGACGTGGATCTGCACCCCGCTGCACAGCCGGCCGACGTGTTTGTGGAAGGTCGGCTCGAACCAGCCGTCGCGCAGCCGGCAGCCGAACAGCCACTGCGGCGCGAAGGACCGCATCTCGGCGATCACGGCCCGGGCGTCGATGTCGGGGGCCCCGAACAGCTCCAGTGGCCGCGTCGTGCCGCGTCCTTCGGACAGGGTCGTGCCCTCCAGCATCACCGTCCCGGCATAGGCCCGCGCCATCGACAGATTGGGGGCATTGGGGCTGGGGTTGACCCACGACCGCTCGCCCAGAGGCCAGCCGAAACCGGGCCCCGCCTCAGGCTCCCAGCCCTGCATGGCGATGACGCGATAGTCGACGTCCAGTTTGAAGTGATCGATGAACCAGTGGCCCAGTTCGCCCAGGGTCAGGCCGTGCCGCATCGGCATCGGCCCGGCCCCGACGAAACTCTCCCAGCCCGGCAACAGGGTCAGCCCCTCGACCGGCCGCCCGGCGGGATTGGGCCGGTCCAGCACCCAGACTTCCTTGCCGTGTCTGGCCGCCGCCTCCAGCACATAGAGCAGGGTCGTGACATAGGTGTAGATGCGGCAGCCCAGGTCCTGCAGATCGACCAGCATCACGTCAAAGGTCTGCATCGAGGCGTCGGTCGGCCGCCGCACCTCACCGTACAGGCTGAACACCGGGAAGCCGTGCACCGGATCGGTGAAGTCCGGGGACTCCATCATATTGTCCTGCAGGTCGCCGCGCATGCCGTGCTGCGGCCCGAAGGCGGCGGTGATGGTCACGTCGGGACAGGCCGTCAACGCCTCGATCGCGTGGGTCAGGTCAGCCGTGACCGAGGCCGGATGCGCCAGCAGCGCCACCCGCCGCCCCTTCAGGGGCGCGCGCAGGTCAGGATCGGACAACAGGCGGTCGAGGCCGAATTTCATGCGGGCTCCGGGGGCGGCAGGGTCAGGATGAAGGAGTTGGGATGGTGGAAGTCCGGCTTATCGGATGGATGGGCCAGGGCCCAATAGCTCATCTCGCCCTCGGTGGTTTCGATCACCGCCGACAGAGCAACTCGTCTTGCGCCATGCGGAAGCTCGATCCGGGCCTCCAACGCGACCTGATCGAACGCCGCGTCGAGGCCAAGCACGGTCGCCACCTCCTCGGCCCGCCTCATGCCCACCCGTGGTCCATCGAAACGATACGATGCCCACTGGCTCGACGGCGACAGATTGTATTCCACATAGCCGTCATCAGCCGTCACGAAGGCCTCGAAACAGGTATGTCGCCACAGGTCATCGGCCCGCTCCTGCTCAGCTTTACCTGGCCAGACGATTCCGCCGATCTCGCCCTCGACGACGAAGCGCAACCAGAGAAGCAGACCGTCGCGCTCAACGTGAACCGCAATGCGGTCAACGCCGTGCCGCCCCGAGTTTGGATGGAGATGGAGCGATGCTGTCCGCAAGTCAGGCTCCCAAATCGCTGGCGATCCGTTCCAGCATTTCCGCTCCGGCGGCCGAACGCGAGATCAGGCAGGGGTCCTTCCAATCGTTCTGGAATACGAATTGCTCTCCGCCGAACGTCACGTCCGCGGACATAGTGAGCCACCTTCGGCGCATCCGCCCATAACGTTGTCGAATAGCCTCGCGGACAGCCTTGGCGTCGTTGGAGCTGAACTCCAGCGAGACACCGCCACCCGACAGGTTCAGGATCGAAATAGCCATGACCTCGACGGCTCCTTGGGCGGGGTGCGATGCCCGTGCTACACGCCCACCTCTCTCCAGGCAAAGCCCATCCCGATGACCGATCCCGTGTTCAAGTCCGACTTCCTCAAGACGCTGCAGGCGCGCGACTACATCCATCAGATCACCCATCCGGTGGAGCTGGATGAGGCCGCCGCGACCGGCATCGTCACCGGCTATATCGGCTTCGACGCCACCGCCCCCTCGCTGCACGTCGGCAGCCTGATCCAGATCATGATGCTGCGCCGTCTGCAGCAGGCCGGACACAGGCCCATCGTCCTGATGGGCGGCGGCACGACCAAGGTCGGCGACCCGACTGGCAAGGACGCCTCGCGTCCCCAGCTGACCGACGAAACCATCCAGTCGAACATCGCCTCGATCCGCACCGTGTTCGAGAAATTCCTCACCTTCGGCGACGGCCCGACCGACGCCGTCATGGTCGACAATGACGCCTGGCTGTCCGGCTACGGTTACGTCCAGTTCCTGCGCGACTACGGCACCCATTTCACCGTCAACCGCATGCTGGCCTTCGACTCGGTGAAACTGCGGCTGGAACGCGAACAGCCGATGACCTTCCTCGAGTTCAACTACATGCTGATGCAGTCGGTCGACTTTCTCGAGCTGAACCGCGCCATGGGCTGCACCTTGCAGATGGGCGGGTCCGACCAGTGGGGCAACATCGTCTCGGGCGTCGATCTGGTGCGCCGCGTCGACCACAAGGCCGCCTTTGGCCTGACCACGCCGCTGCTGACCACCGCCTCGGGCGGCAAGATGGGCAAGACCGCCCAGGGGGCCATCTGGCTCAATGCCGAGCAGCTGTCGCCGTACGACTACTGGCAGTTCTGGCGGAACGCCGACGACGCCGACGTCGGCAAATTCCTGCGCCTGTTCACCGATCTGCCGCTGGACGAAATCGCCCGGTTGGAAGCGCTGGACGGGGCCGCCATCAATGACGCCAAGAAGACCCTCGCCGACGCGGCCACGACGATGCTGCACGGGGCCGATGCCGCCGACCACGCCCGCGGTGCCGCCGAGGCCGCCTTCGAACAGGGCAAATTGTCTGCCGATCTGCCCACCGTCGAGCTGCCGCGCGATGAGGTGATCGGGGCCATGATCGCCGCCGTCACCGCCAGGGCCGGGCTGACCGCCTCCAACGGCGAGGCCCGGCGCCTGGCCCAGGGCGGTGGCCTGCGACTAAACGACGCCGTCATTCCGGACGGGGCACAACTGATCACCGGGACCGACGTCAACGCGGACGGCGTGTTCAAGCTGGCCGCCGGCAAGAAGAAGATCGTTCTGGTTCGCCCGGTCTGACCCCCCACCCGTTGACCGGAGATTGAGGTTCCCATGACGCTCGCAATCGGTGACACCGCCCCCGCCTTCGACATGGTCACGGACGGTGCCGGCCGCGTCTCGCTGGACGGCCTCAAGGGCCGGACCGTGGTGCTGTATTTCTACCCGAAAGCCGACACGCCCGGCTGCACCACGCAAGGCCAGGACTTCTCGGCCCTGTCGGCCGACTTCGCGGCGGCGAATGCCGTCGTCATCGGTGTTTCCCGGGATCCGGTGAAGAAGCTGGACCGGTTCAAGGCCAAACACGATCTGACGATCGACCTCGGATCGGACGAGGACGGCACCGTGTGTGAGGCCTACGGAACCTGGGTGCAGAAGCAGCTTTACGGCCGCGAATATATGGGCGTGGAACGGGCCACCTTCCTGATCGATGGCCAGGGCGTGATCCATCATATCTGGCGCAAGGTGAAGGTGAAGTCACACGCGATGGCAGTGATCGAGGTCGCCCGCACACTCAAGGGTATGTAACCGGGTTCTCCGACAAGCTTCGACAAGATCACGATAGATTCGATTTTTCCCCTGACGCGCGAGTAATGCGCGTTCTCAGGTCATTATTCGCCTGAAATCCTGCCCAGGTTGGTTAACCGCGGGTGAATTGTCTTGATGGTTGGCCCCGGTTGCCGCATATTTGCCTCATGTTTTGGGGGCTTTGTGTATGAACGACGAAGAGATCGCTGCGAAGCGCTCTTTGATCGAGCGTTGGTTTCCGGTCCGCTACCTGTATCTCAGGGACGGGGACGACGTCCGCGCCTGCGCCCTGTCTCCACGTCGACAATGTCTGATCGCCGTGGCCGCCGTAGCGTTCGCGAGCTGGACCCTGGTCGCCTCGGGCGGCCTGATCTTCGATTTCATCTCCAACAGCCAGGCTGACCGGGCGGTCGTCCGCGCCCGCGCCGCTTCCGAACGGGTCAATGCCGACCTGCAGGCCCGGCTGGACAGCGCCGTCATCCGCATGACCACCACGACCGGCTCGATCGACGACATGGCGACCATGGTCGAGCGCCGCCACGCCGCCCTGACCAACGTCATGGGCATGTTCCGCGGCGTCGACGGTGCCGAACTGGCCCTGCGCCCGGCCCTGCCCGCAACCACAACCGGTCGCAGCCCGGTCCAGCGCATCCTCGCTGTCCGGCTTGACCAGGAGCGGCTGATCGCCCGCGCCGAGGAAGTGTCCCAGACCCGTGCCGAACGCCTGCGCCTGGCCTTCCGCCTCGCCGGCCTCAACCCGTCAGCCTATGCCGCGACCGGTCCCGGCCTCGGCGGACCGCTGGTCGAGGCCAGGGATCCCCGCGCCCTGGCCGCTGTCCTCGACGTCGACGAGGCCTTTGCTGTGCGCATCCGTCACGCCGCCGACAATCTGAATGACATGCGTCGCCTCGCCGATGCGGCCGAGGGTCTGCCGTTTCCGGCGCCCGACGCCCGCGCGCACCACCTCCGGCTTCGGCGTGCGCTTCGATCCGTTCAACGGTCGACCGGCCCTGCATCAGGGCCAGGACTTCGCGGCCCCGCTGAACACGCCCATCCATGCCACGGCCCCCGGCGTCGTCTCTTTTGTCGGTGTCCCGGTTCAGGGTATGGCAACACCGTTGAGATAGACCATGGTCGCGGTTTAAAGACGCGCTTCGCCCATCTCAACTCCATGGCCGTCACATCCGGCCAGCAGATCGCGCTTGGCCAGCGCATCGGTGCCATGGGGACGACCGGGCGCTCCACCGGCGTTCACCTGCACTACGAAGTGTGGATGAACGGCCGCCCACAGAACCCCGCACGCTTCATGAAAGCCGGAGACCAGCTTGTTCAACAAGAATAAATCCCCCGCTCCGTCGCCGCAGCCCCGTCCCACGACTCCTGCGGCCATCCCGCCCCTGCCGGACATGCCGTCGGCCGGTGCCGCCAAGCCGGCGACCGCCGCCCCCGCGGGCACCTCGAGCCGCGGCCTGTCGACCCTGTCGTCGGATCTCAAATTCGAAGGCACCATCAGCGGTGCCGGCGACCTGCAGGTCGACGGCCAGATCAAGGGTGACCTCCGGGTCGGCCGTCTGATCGTCGGCGAGACCGGCGCTGTCGAAGGCAATGTCTCGGCCGACTATATCGAGGTCCGCGGTCGCATTGTCGGCGCGACCTCCGGCAAGCAGGTAAGCTGGTCTCGACCGCCTATGTCGACGGTGACATCACCGCCGAGCAGCTGTCGATCGACATCGGCGCCTATTTCCAGGGCCGCTGCGTCCAGGGTCGTCGCGACGCCCCGGCGGCGACCGCGCCCAAGCCCGTTGCCGCACCGGCGGCCGACCTGGCCCCTGTCCCGCAGCAGCCGCAGGGCCAGGTCATCGACATGAAACCGCACTGACGGGGCCTTGATCACAAAACGAAAAAGGGGCCCCGGAGCGATCCGGGGCCCTTTTTCTATTCGCTCCTGGCGTCGCGGGTCTCGCCGACCCGCAGGGCCAGGGCCGCGCCCATGAAGGCGTCGAGATCCCGGGCGTCCAGCACGCCCTGGGTATCGACGGCGCCACATTGGACCGCAGGACCTTGGCCGGCTCTGAGTACGGCTGCAGGACGTAGCTGCGGATCTGGTGGCCCCAGCCGATGTCGGTCTTGGCGTCGGCCACGGCCTGGGCCGCGGCTTCGCGCCGCTGCAGTTCCAGCTCGTACAGACGCGCCCGCAGCATCTTCCACGCCTGTTCGCGGTTCTGGTGCTGCGAACGACCGGCCTGGCAGGCGACCACGGTATTGGTCGGCACGTGGGTCAGGCGGATGGCCGAGTTGGTCTTGTTGATGTGCTGGCCGCCCGAGCCCGAGGCCCGGTAGGTGTCGGTACGCACGTCTGACGGATTGATGTCGATCTCGATGGTGTCATCGACCACGGGCGAGACCCCGACCGAGGCGAATGAGGTGTGACGTTTGGCGGCCGCGTCATAGGGGCTGATGCGCACCAGCCGATGCACGCCGGATTCCGACTTCAGCCAGCCATAGGCGTTGGGCCCGGTGATCAGCAGGGTCGCGGACTTGATGCCCACCTGTTCGCCGGATTCCTCGGCCTCGAGGTCGACCTCATAACCGTGGGCCCTGGCCCAGCGGCTGTACATCCGCAGCAGCATGCCGGCCCAGTCGTTGGACTTCGGTGCCGCCGGCTCCGGAGTTGACCTCCAGATAGGCGTCATTGCCGTCGGCCTCGCCGGACAGCAGGGCTTCCAGCTCGGCCCGGGTCGCCCGGTCCTTGACGGTCTTCAGCGAGGCGCGGGCGTCCTCAAGGGCCGCTTCGTCGCCCTCCTCATCGGCCATGTCGGCCAGCATGACGCCGTCCTCGAGGCCGGACTCCATCTGCAGCACGGCGTCGATCTGGCCTTGCAGCCGGGTGCGCTCGCGCATCAGGGACTGGGCGGCCTCGGCGTCGTCCCACAGGGTCGGGTCCTCGACCCGCGCGTTCAGCTCATCGAGCTTGCGAAGTGCAGGGTCCCAGTCAAAGACGCCTCCTGAGCAGAGCGAGGCTCTGCTCGATGTCGGCCTTCATGGCCTCGACATCCGGTCTCATCGCAATCTCCAAGCGACAGAAAAGAACAGCGGCGCGCCGCTTTCGGGGCGCGCCGCAGGGAGGTCTACCTAGGGCCTTAGTAGAGCCCGCTCAAGTCCTCGGCCGGTTCCTTCTTCGGCGGCGGCGGCGCGACGACCGGCGGCGGCGGGTTCGGATTGGCCATCCGCACGGCCTCCTGTTCGCGCCGGATCACATCGGAATAGTTCTGCGGGCCCACGGGCGTCAGGACTTCCGGCACGAACTCGTCCTGGCGGCGGCGCTCGGTGCCGGGGCGGAAGGCTTCCTCGATGCCGTTGACGGTGCGGAACACCGCATTGCGCGGCCGCACGAACGGCCGGGCCGGACGCGTGCGCAGCGCCACCCGCATGAAGTCGGTGAACACCGGCAGGGCCGCCGACGCCCCGGCCTCGCCATAGCCCAGCGAACGGTTGTCATCGAAGCCGACGAACACCCCCACCACCATGTCGGTGGTGAAGCCGACGAACCAGGCCGAGCGGTATTCATTGGTGGTGCCGGTCTTGCCGCCGACCCAGCGTCCCAGGCCACGGGCACTGGCGGCGGTACCGCGCTGGACCACGCCCTCGAGCATCGAGCTGATCTGATAGGCGGTGATCGGATCGATCACCTGGGTGCCGCGCAGCGGCAGACGCGGTGACTCCTGGCCGCTGAAGCCGCGGTCGCACTCACGACAGGTGCGCTGGTCGGCCTTGAACTGGATCTCGCCGTTACGGTCCTGGACCAGCTCGATCAGATAGGGATCGACCCGCCGTCCGCCGTTGACGAAGGCCGAATAGGCGGCGGTCAGGTGATAGGGGGTGGTCTCGCCCGCCCCAGCGATACCGACAGATTGGGCTGCAGGTCGTCGGCCACGCCCATCCGGCGCGACAGGTCGACGATGTTGCGCATGCCGACCTGCTCGGCCAGCCGCACCGTCATCACATTGCGCGACAGCTCCAGCCCGCGCCGCAGTGACTGCGGCCCGTAATACTGGCGGCTGTAGTTCTCGGGCGTCCAGCGCTCACCGTTGCGGCCGCCGGCAAAG
Organism: Brevundimonas sp.; assembly: GCA_034676465.1. Lineage (GTDB taxonomy): Bacteria > Pseudomonadota > Alphaproteobacteria > Caulobacterales > Caulobacteraceae > Brevundimonas. Next base: position 12,924 of record JAUCCG010000035.1, read on the forward strand.
CTGATCGGCGCGTCCAGCACGATCGAGGCCGGAGTGAAATCCCCCTCCAGCGCCGCCGCATAGACGAACGGCTTGAACGCCGAGCCCGGCTGGCGATTGGCCTGGGTGGCCCGGTTAAAGCTGGACAGCACGTAGGAATAGCCGCCGACCATGGCCAGCACCCGGCCCGACTGCGGCTCGATCACCACCAGCGCCCCGTTGACCGCCGGCACCTGCTTCAGGGCGAACTGGCCGTTGCTCGGCTCGACGAAGATCAGGTCGCCGCGCTTCAGCTGGCGGTTGGCATTGGCCCAGGCCGCGTCGGCGCTCAGCAGGGTGCCGGTGCGGTCGTCGCGGGCGGTGCGGACCTGCACGGTATTGCCGGACACACTCTCGACCGCCGCCGCCTGCCAGGCGCGTCGTTCGGGCGGGCGGGTCTGTTTCAGCGCCTCCTTCTGCCAGCCGTCGGCGAAATCGGTGGTGCCCCAGGCCCCGCGCCAGCCGTGGCGGCGGTCATAGTTCTCCAGCCCGCGCATCAGGGCGTCACGCGCCGCCGACTGCAGGCCGGGGTCCAGCGTGGTGCGGATATAGTAGCCGGCCCCGTTGACCGTCTCGCGTCCGAACCGGGCGATGGCCTGACGCCGGGCCTCCTCGACGAAGAAGTCGGCGTCCGCATACTGGGCGCGGCGCGGCGCGTCCTGGGTCACCAGCGGCCGGGCCCGGGCCGTGGTCAGCTGCGCCTGCGTCAGCCAGCCGCTCTGCGCCATCTCGCCCAGCACCCAGTCACGCCGTCCCTTGGCCGCCTCGGAAACCGCTTTGGATGATAGTTGTTGGGCCCCTTGGGCAGGGCCGCCAGAAACGCCGCCTCATCCGGCGTCAGCTCGGCTCAGCGACTTGCCGAAATAGTTGTAGGCGGCCGAGGCCACGCCATACGACCGGTAGCCCAGGAAGATCTCGTTCAGATACAGTTCCAGGATCTGCTGCTTGGTCAGGGTCGCTTCCAGCCGGCTCGAGAGGATCGCCTCCTTCAGCTTGCGGTTCAGGCTGGTCTCATTGGTCAGCAGCACATTCTTGGCCACCTGCTGGGTGATGGTCGAGCCACCCTCCAGCCGTCGCCCCGCTACCACATTGAACAGGTTCTTGAACACGGCCCGGCCGACGCCGCCCACGTCGATGCCGCCGTGCTGGAAGAAGTTGCGATCCTCGGCCGCCAGGAAGGCCTGGACCACGGGCGTCGGGATCTGGTCGAACGACACATAGATGCGCCGCTCGTCCGAGAATTTCCCGATCAGGGTCCCGTCCCCGGCATAGACCCGGGTCGCTGTCGGCGGCCGATAGTCGGCCAGGTCAGAGGCGTCCGGCAGGTCGTGGAACAGCCACGCCGCATAGACGGCCACCACCAGCCCGACCAGCGCAATCGCGCCCAGCAGGCCAATGCCCGCCATCACGAACCAGCGTTCGGCAACCTTCACCGCAAACTCCGAAAAACCCACTCAAGGGAGGGTTTAGCCCGCGTTGCCCCCCTCCGCTAGGGTGCCAGTGACGCCCCGGCGCGACGGTCCAGCTCCTGTCGCGCCGCGGCCACGACATCGGCGTCCATATCCTCCTGCCCCGCCATCCAGCGCAGATAGTCCTCGGGCGGCTCGGCCCACGGCTTGCCGCGATGTTTACCGAACGGAATCCGGTCCAGATTGCGCGGCGCATTGGTCCAGGCGATCATCTGCTCGACGCTGGCCGTCTGCAGCAGGTCGATCAGCAGATGCGCCGTCACCCAGGCGTCCGGGCCCGCCCGATGCGCCGGATTGGCCAGGGCCGGATCGAGATCCAGCGCCCGCCAGTAGCGCAGCACCTGATTCGAATGCCCCGGGGCCTCAGGCCACGCATTCTTCGACGCGCGCACCGTACAGATCCACGGCAGGCCGCCGTGCGCCGTATCGGCGATAAAGCCGCGCTCGAACCGCGCCGAATGCGCCACCATCACATCGGCCGGCTGCGTCAGGAACATCTCGCGCAGCGCGTACTCATCGCAGTACGGATCGTCCTCGCAGAAATGCGCCGGCGTCAGATGATGCACCGCCATCGCGTGAAACGAGATCTCACCCCGCGGCCGGAATAGCTTGGTCACCGGCGGCAGGGCTTTCCACCCCGCCCCCTCGGCCACCACATCGACGATCCCGACCTCGAGGATCTCCGAGGTCCGGTCCCCGCCGGAGGTTTCAAGATCGACGACCCGCAAACGCATGCGGTGGAGATAGGGGGTTTAGGGGGCGAGGGCGAGTGGGGGGGCACCACGTGGCCGGCTGGTTCGACTGTGGGTCGCTCGCATCCGACGCGAATTACCCGCTTTACTTCACGTTAAGCTTGACTGCATTTGATCATCGGCGGCGGCAACATGGGGGAGCCGGCCTTTCGTTCAGGATATTCCAGATGCTGAAGCGTGTTCTCACGATCGTGGGGGTCCTGGCCGGGGTCGCCGCGCTGATTTTCGTCGTTGTCTATTTCGAGGACAGTCGTCTCGCCAAACTGACCGCGACCGCGTCGGGCCAGGTGGCTCGCGTGGTCGTCCAGACCGATACCGATTCAGACGACACTACGACAGCGGTACACTTCACCTATGTGGTGAACGGCGAGACGCTCAACGATCAGTCAACCAAGGCCGGGGACGCCAGCGATGTCTTCCTGCAGGGTGCGCCGATCACCGTTTGTTACGATCCGGCGAAACCGACCGAAACCGAGATCTACGAAGTCGGCCACGCCTGCCCGCCGCGTTAGACGCGCGGTATGTCGACCCCGGGCCGGGCGGGCCTGAAGCCCAGGTCCCGGCGTTCGCCGGGATCAGCGAGCTCCGCCGTAACGGCCCCCTGAACCTAGCCCCGGGCCCCGGTGTTCGCGGCCATCTGCAGCGACCCGGTCGGGTCGCGGAAATAGCGGGTCGATGCCGTTGGCCACGGCCCGCATCAGGCGGCGGCGGCCGCGCTCGTCGTTCGAGGGTCCGCTCGTCCTCGGGATTGGTGATGAAGCCCATCTCCAGCAGCACGGCCGGCACATGGGGGGCCAGCAGCACGGCCAGGCCGGCGTCACGGTGGCTGCGGCGCAGCATCGGATGGTCGGCCTCCTCCAGCCCGCCCAGCAGGGTCCGGGCCAGCTGGGCCGAGCGGTTCTGGGTCGTGCGCTGGGTCATGTCCAGCAGGATGCGGTCGACCGACGGGTCGCCGCCCGGCAGGCGCAGCAATACGGTAATCTGCACCAGCGCGTAGAATTCGCGCAGCG